>JBBQKG010000008.1:0-105592 GCA_038326655.1 Solirubrobacterales bacterium | reverse complement strand
AGATAAATGGAAGCCGCAACCCAAACAGCGAACAAAGGCCGCATCGAGGAGATCCAGGGCGTCGTGATCGAGGCCGTGTTCCCGGACGCGCTGCCCGAGATCAACCACGCGATCACGGTGGACCGCGGCGACGACGGCGTGCTCGTGTGCGAGGTGCAGCAGCACCTCGGCGACGACCGCGTGCGCGCGGTCGCGATGGACACCACCGACGGCCTCGCGCGCGGAGTCGAGGTGACCGACACCGGCGGCCCGATCACGGTGCCCGTCGGCCGCGCGACGCTCGGCCGCATCTTCAACCTGCTCGGGGACCCGATCGACCTCGGGCCGCCGGTCGAGGCCGACGAGCGCTGGCCGATCCACCGTGACGCGCCCAAGGTCGAGGACCTCGTACCGACGACCGAGATGCTCGAGACGGGCATCAAGGTCGTCGACCTGCTCGCGCCTTACGCCAAGGGCGGGAAGGTGGGCCTGTTCGGCGGTGCCGGCGTCGGCAAGACCGTGATCATCATGGAGTTGATCAACAACATCGCCAAGCAGCACGGAGGCCTTTCGGCATTCTGCGGCGTGGGCGAGCGCACGCGGGAGGGCAACCAGCTCTGGCTCGAGATGACCGAGTCCGGCGTGCTGGACAAGACGATGCTGGTCTTCGGGCAGATGAACGAGCCGCCCGGCGCCAGGATGCGTGTGGCGCTTTCGGGCCTCACGATGGCGGAGTACTTCCGCGAGGAGGGCGGCCAGGACGTGCTGCTCTTCATCGACAACATCTTCCGCTTCGTCCAGGCCGGCTCCGAGGTGTCCGCGCTGCTCGGGCGGATGCCCTCGCAGGTCGGCTACCAGCCCACGCTCGAGACCGAGATGGGCCAGCTCCAGGAGCGGATCACGTCGACGCGGCAGGGCTCGGTGACGTCGGTGCAGGCGATCTACGTGCCCGCCGACGACCTCACGGACCCGGCGCCGGCCTCGGTATTCGCACACCTGAACGCGACCACGACGCTTTCGCGGGCGATCTCCGAGAAGGGGATCTACCCGGCCGTCGACCCGCTCGACTCGACCTCGACGATCCTGAAGGCAGACGTGCTGGGCGAGGAGCACTACGACGTCGCGAATGCGGTGAAGGAGATCCTCCAGCGGTACCGCGAGCTCCAGGACATCATCGCGATCCTCGGGATCGACGAGCTCTCCGACGAGGACAAGCTCACCGTGCAACGCGCGCGGAAGGTCGAGCGCTTCCTGTCGCAGCCGTTCTTCGTCGCGGAGGTCTTCACGGGCCGCTCCGGCGAGTACGTGCCGATCGCCGAGACGATCCGGGGCTTCAAGGAGATCATCGAGGGCCGCCACGACGAAGTCCCGGAGCGCGCCTTCTTCATGAAGGGCTCGATCGACCAGGTGGTCGAGGAGGCCAAAGAAAGCTGATGGCCCGTACTCCCTTTCCCGTCGAGGTTCTCACGCCCGAGGGCCTCGTCTTCAGCGGAGACGTCGAGATGGTCTCGACGCGGACCGAGGTCGGCGAGGTCGGCGTGCTCGCCAACCACGCGCCTCTGCTCGCGCTGCTCGCCCCGGCCGAGCTCCGGCTGCACGTCGGCGGCGACGAGGTGAAGCGCTTCGCGCAGGGCGAGGGCTACCTGCAGGTGCACTCGAACCGGGCGCTCGTGCTCGTCGAGGACTGCATCGAGCCGGAGCGGGTCGACGAGTCGGCCCAGCGTGAGCGACTCGAGCGTGCCGAGCGGGCGATCTCGGACACCACCGACCACCGCACCGGCGAGGAAGAGTCGAGCGCGCGTCACCAGCAGGCCGTGCGCGACAAGCGGCGGGCGGAGACGTTCCTGCGCGTCGCCGGCGACCGCACCCAGTAGGAGCTAGGGCACGAACACGCCCTGCACGGCGAGCGGCGTGTTGTCGTCGCGGCTTCTCACCCAGCCGTCCTCGCCGCCGTCGTACAGCGCGATCTGGCCGAGCTGCCAGATCGAGCGCTCGCCGGCGAACAGAGGCGCTCCGCCCACCGAGGGCACCAGCGCGTTCACGGAGCTCCGCAGCGAGCAGGCGGAGCCGATCGAGGTGTCCGCGGTCTCCGTGCAGGGCACGTCGAAGTGGAGCGGGTTCTCGAAGTAGCTGAGATCCCTTACCGTCGCCGGCCAGATGTAATTGCCGCTGCCGCGCCCGTTGAAGTTGTCGGTGATGCGCACCGGCAACGGAAGGTCGAGGTCGCCCGGCAGGTCGGCGAGGTCGAATCCCCGCCGCACGTCCGTGAGGCTGACCACCACGTTGACGTCCGCTTGGACGTACGGGTCTTGACTGCCGACGACCACGTCCAGGCGCACCGATCCGATCGATTTCGGCCCGAGCGTGCCGAACCCCGCTTTCAAAGCGGGAGACGAGCAGGACCCGAACGACAACGGCGCGCCGTGTTGCCTGTCCGGTGCCGTGCACTCCCGGAAGGCAGGCACCAAAGAGGCGCGCAGCGGCGTCGCGCCCTTGGGGCGTGCCGCATCCGTGCGGATCGGCTGCCAGTCGGGCTCGCTGTCGAAGGCGGGGTCGTTCGTGAGGCGCGTGACGCCGGTTCCGTCGGAGTTCATCGTGTAGATCTCGTAGTTCCCGTCCCGGTTGCTGGCGAAGGCGATCTGCTCGCCGTCGGGCGACCACTCCGGGAACTCGTCGTCGGCGGCGTTCGTCGTCAGCCGCGTCTGATTGGTTCCGTCCCGGTCCATCGTGTAGATCTCGTAGTTGCCGTCACGGTCGCTCGTGAAGGCGACCCTGCCGTCCGGGGACCAGTTCGGGTCGAAGTTGTTCGCCGAGCCGGTCGTGAGCCGCGGCCCCGTGGTGTTGTTGGAACCCACGATCGAGACCTGCTCGATGCCGCTCACGGTCTCGTCGTAGAGGATGTTCTTGCCGTCCGGCGACCAGTCGGGGCGGAAGCCGTCACGGAAGTGGAGCCGGTCCGTGCCGTCGGCGTCCATCCGCCACACCTCCGCCGGGCCGCTGCAGAACCCGTGCTCGCAGAACGGGATCACGCCGAAGGCGAGGTAGGCGCCGTCCGGCGACCAGGTCGGCCCGCGGTCCCGACCGCCGTTGCCCACCGGGGTCTGGCCACTGCCGTCCGCGTTCGCGACGCAGATCGAGGCCGGCGACGTGCATACCATCGCCAGCCTGCGGCCGTCCGAGGTCCACGCCGGCTCGAAGCCCGGCACGAGCGGGGCCTGACTGGACCCGTCCGGGTTCATCGTCCAAACGCCGCTGCCGTGATCGAACGCGATCTTCCCGTTCAGGCCGGGGTAGGTCGCGAGTGCCTGCGCCGGCAACAGCAGGCAAACCGCCGCGATCGCGCCCATCGTGCGCATCGCTCTCCCCATGGCAGAAACCTACCACCGGGTCAGCGCATTGAAAAGGTGCTAGCCCAGTTCGCCGACGTGCCGCGCCACCGCGGACACCGGCCGTGGTCCCGGGCCGATGTACTTGGCGGTGGGGCGGATCAGCCGCCCCTCACGCTTCTGCTCGAGGATGTGCGCCGACCAGCCCGCGACGCGGGCGCAGGTGAACAGCGGGGTGAACAGCTCGGGAGGGACCTGGGCGTAATCGAGCACGACCGCGGACCAGAACTCGACGTTCGTGGCGAGTACCCGGTCGGGCTTGCGGGCCTTGAGCTCGGCCAGTGCAGCCTGCTCCAGTGCCTCCGCAGCCTCCAGGCGAGGGGACCCGAGCTCGCGGCAGGTACGGCGCAGCACACGCGCGCGGGGGTCCTCCGCGCGGTATACCCGGTGGCCGAAGCCCATCAGCCGGTCGCCGCGGTCGAGCACCTGCTTGACGTAGGCCTCGGCGTCGCCGGTCCGGTCGACGTCATCGAGCATCTGGAGCACGCGTGAGGGAGCGCCGCCGTGGAGCGGGCCCGAGAGGGCGCCGACTCCCGCCGACAGCGCAGCGGCGCCGTCGGCGCCGGTGGAGGCGACGATCCTGGCGACGAAGGTGGAAGCGTTCATTCCGTGCTCGGCGGCCGAGATCCAGTAGGCGTCGATCGCCTTTGCGTGCCGGGGGTTGGACTCGCCGCGCCACCTGATCAAAAAGCGCTCTGGAATCGAGTTCGCCCTGTCGATCTCGGACTGCGGGACCGGTGGGTGGCCGGGGCCGCGTGCCGACTGAGCGACGAAGGACAGCGCCATCACCGAGGCGCGCGCGAGATCGGCGCGTGCCTGCTCGTCGCTGATGTCGATCAGCTGCTTGAGGCCCCATTCGGGTGCCAGCAGCGCGAGCGCCGCCTGGACGTCCGCCCGCGGGTCGCCGCTGCGGACCGTGAGGGGATGCGGCTCGGCGGGGGGCAGGCCAGGGAGGAACGCGCCGTCGACCAGCAGCCCCCAGACTTCCTCGAAGGGCACGTTGCCGACGAGGTCCTCGATGTCCACGCCCCGATACCTGAGCGCGCTTCCCTCCTTGTCCGGCTCCGCGATCTGGGTCGCGAAGGCGACCACGCCTTCGAGGCCGGACCTGACCTCGGAAAGGTCTGGAGTCGCGGGGGCGGCAGCGCTCACTTCCATCACGATACGGGGGTCGGCATGTCGGCGGGTCCCTCCTGGAGTCTTTCGCGTACCCCTCAGAGGGTACGGCAGCGAGCACGTCGTGAACCGCCCGGCCCGCCGGTAAACTCGTGCTTCAGGCTGCCTCGCGCGCAAGGCTCCTGGCTGCGCGCGACGAAATGCTGCCCAGCAAGCTTTGGACGAGCGAGCCCTTACCGAGCGCCTGATCGGCTACGACACCTCGAACCCGGAAGGCATCAAGAAAGCCGCCGGGTTCATCAAGGGCTGGCTCGAGTCGCGCGACATCGCGGTGGAAGAGCTCGATGTGCGGGGCATGCCGCTGCTGGCCGCATCCGCCGGGACGAAGGGCACTCCACGGCTCGTGCTCCACGGGCACCTCGACGTAGTCCCGGCGCGCGAGGAGCAGTTCCAGCCCAGGCTCGAAGGCGATCGCCTCTACGGCCGCGGCGCCTACGACATGAAGGGCGCGCTCGCGTCGATGATGGGCGCCGTTCAGGAGCTGCGCGAGGCCCCCGACGTGCAGGTCGTCTTCGTGGTTGTCCCCGACGAGGAGTCCGAGGAGGAGGTCGACCGCGGGACTCACGTGCTGATCCGTAACGGGATCACCGGCGACTTCGCGATCACGGGGGAGCCGACCGACCTCCACATCGGCGTGCAGGCGAAGGGCGTGCTGGCGCTGCGGCTGGAGGTCAGCGGCACCGCCGCGCACGGCTCGACGCCGTGGCTCGGCGACAACGCGATCCTCAAGGCGCTCGACGTGTTCCGCGCGATCGAGTCGCTGCCGTTCGCGCGCGAGAGCTCGGACCTCTTCGACCGGCCCTCGATCAACCTCGGCCGGATCCTCGGCGGCGACGCGCTCAACAAGGTGCCCGACTCGTGCTTCATCGACGTCGACATCCGCTACCTGCCCGGTCAGGACCCGGCTGCGATCAAAGCCCAGGTGGGCGAGCTCTCGGACGTCGAGGTGATCGCGCAGTTTCACCGGATGCCGGCGATCGTGGAGCGCACCAACCCGTTCGTGCAGGTGTTGAGCGAGTGTGCGGCCAAGCTCGTCGACACGGAGACGATCAGCGTCGGCCGGGATGGCGCCTCGGACGCGATCTGCTTCCTCGAGGCGGGCGTCCCGGCGGTTGAGTACGGGCCTCGCGGCGCCGGCCATCACGGCCCCGCGGAATGGGTCTCGCTGTCTTCTCTGGCGAGCTACCGGGAGGCGCTTGTCGAGTTCGCGCGCCTGGTGCCCAAGCGTCTTGCAGGCGAGCCCCACCTCCGCATAGCTTGAGCACCGGATTTCGATGCTGAAGCGCTCACTCATCGCCGCGTCCGTGATCGTGGCCGTGTCGGCGATGGCGACCACCTCGAGCGCACTGCTCTTCTTCGACAAGACCGTCCAGAAGTTCACGCGCGTGAACACGGGGCACGAGCTCACGGCGGTCGTCAGCGGCAAGGCGCAGACGATCCTGATCGCGGGCTCGGATCGCCGGCACGGCGACAAGAAGCTCGGCCTCAAGCCGCGCTCCGACACGATCATGCTGATGCGCGTCGATCCCGGCAAAGGGGTCGCCCTGATGTCACTGCCGCGCGATCTCAAGGTCGCGATCCCGGGGCACGGCACCGACAAGATCAACGCCGCGTACGAGATCGGCGGCCCGAAGCTCACGATCAAGACCGTGAAGCAGCTCACCGGGCTCGCGATCAACCACTACGTGGACGTCAGCTTCAGGGGCTTCGGGCAGGGCGTCGACGCGCTCGGCTGCGTCTATGTCGACGTCGACCGCCGGTACTTCAACGACAACGCGGGCGCCGGCTACGGCCAGAACTACGCGGTCATCAACGTCCAACCCGGCTATCAGAAGATGTGCGGGAACAAGGCGCTCGCGTACGTGCGCTACCGCCACACCGACAACGACCTCGTGCGATCGGCTCGCCAGCAGGACTTCCTGCGCCAGGTGCGCGCTCAGCTGAGCGCCCGCAAGCTGCTCGGCAAGACCAACAAGCTGATCAACATCTTCGCCGACAACACCGCCTCGGACATCCACTCGACCAGCGCGCTCCGGCGCTTGGTACAGATCATGCTCGGCGTGGTCAGCAAGCCGATCAAGCAGGTCAAGTTCCACGGTCGGCTCGGGCCGAGCTATGTCTACGCGTCGCAGAGCCAGATCCAGGCCGCGGTCAGGCAGTTCCTCTACGTGAAGTCCGAGAAGGGCCCGCTGGCAAAGCAGCGCAAGCGCGCGCCGTATGCCCGCAAGGGGCGGCACAAGGGAACCTCGGGAGTGAACCTCATGGACGTCACGTCGACGAGCAAGGCGCAGGCCCGGATCGCCCAGCCGCACGTGGGCTTCCCGGTTTACTACCCGGCGAAGCTCGTGCGGGGGTCGTCCTTCACGGAGGACGCGCCGCGCACCTACACGATCGACGCCAACGACAAGCGCCGCTACCGCGCCTACAAGATGGTCGTTTTCACCGGCTACATCGGCGAGTACTACGGCGTGATGGGCACCTCGTGGCACGACCCGCCGATCCTCGACGCGCCGTCGGAGACGCGCAAGATCGGCCGGCGTGAGCTGTTGCTCTACTACAACGGGGACCGCGTCAGGCTCGTCGGGTGGAAGACGAAGCGCGGGTCCTACTGGGTCTCCAACACCCTCCTCCAGACGCTCTCGGCCCGCGAGATGATCGGCGTCGTGCGGTCGTTGAAGCACCTTCCATAAGCTTTGGCCATGCCTGAGAAGCCGCCGATCGGAGTTATCGGGGTCGGTTGGGTCGGGCTCGTGACAGGAGCCTGCTTCGCCGAACTGGGCCACGACGTGTGGTGCCGCGACATCGACGCGGCCAAGATCGCAAGCCTGCGCGGGGGCTCCGTGCCGATGTTCGAGCCTGGCCTGCAGGAGCTGGTCGCGCGCAATTCGGAGCGACTGCACTTCGGCGGCGAGCTCGCGCCGGTGCTCGAGCACGCGCGGCTGCTGTTCGTATGCGTCGACACTCCTCCGACCTACTCCGGTGACGCCGACCTGTCGAGCGTTGGCGCCGTCGTCGAGGAGCTGCCCGATTCCGCCGAGCACGCGATCGTGATGAAGAGCACCGTGCCCTCCGGCACGGGAACGGCTCTGCGCCGCCGCCTCGACGAACTCGGCAAGCGCAGCCTCGGCTACGTCTCCAACCCCGAGTTCCTCAAGGAGGGCTCGGCGGTCGACGACTTCACGCACCCCGATCGCGTCGTGATCGGCTCGGAGGACGGTGCCGCGGGGTTCGCCGACGATGTCGCCGCGCTGTACGAGCCGCTCGAGGCTCCGATCATCCGCACCGACGTCGCTTCCGCGGAGATGATCAAGCTCGCCTCGAACGCCTTCCTCGCCACCAAGATCTCATTCATCAACGAGATCGCGAATGTCTGCGAGGAGGTTGGCGCCGATGTCTCCGAGGTGGCCGCCGGCATGGGCCTCGACCCTCGCATCGGCCAGAGCTTCCTGCGGCCGGGCATCGGCTTCGGCGGTTCCTGCTTCCCCAAGGACGTATCCGCCTTGAAGCAGCTCGCCGGCAACACCGGCTACCACTTCCAGCTGCTGACCGCGGTTGTCGAGGTCAACGAGCTGCAGAAGCGGCGGGTCGTCAACAAGCTCAAGCGTCACCTGGGCTCGCTGGTCGGGAAGCGCATCGCGCTGCTCGGGCTCGCATTCAAGCCGAACACCGACGACATGCGCGAGGCCTCGAGCGTCGTGCTGGCCGCGCGGCTGCAGGCGGAGGGCGCGATCGTGCGCGCCTACGATCCCGTCGCCGAGGAGGCTGCCGCGAAGCTCCTGACCGGGGTCGAGATGTGCAACTCGGCGATGGACGCGATCGACGGGGCGAACGCGCTCGTGATCGTCACCGAGTGGCCCGAGTTCGGCGAGCTGGACCTCGCCGAGGTCAGCAGGCGCATGGCCGATCCCGTGGTCGTGGACGGCCGCAACCTGCTGGACAACGAGGCGGTGCGCGCGGCCGGCCTCGTCTACGAGGGGATCGGGCGGACTTGATGCAGGCAGTCGTCTTCTAGTGCAGGCGCTCGTCCTCGCGGGAGGCGAGGGGACGAGGCTCAGGCCGCTCACGACGACCGTCCCGAAGCCGGTGCTGCCGCTGGCCAACCGGCCCTTCATCACCTACATGGTCGAGTGGCTCGCGAGCCATGGGTTCGACGAGGTCGTGATCGCGTGCGGGTTTCTCGCGGACGACGTCCGGCGGGTGCTCGGCGACGGCAAATGGAACGGCACGCGCATCCGATACGTCCAGGAGCCGGAGCCGAGGGGCACGGCCGGCGCGGTCAGGTTCGCGGTCGCGGAGGGTCTCCTGGAAGGCCGCTTCGCCGTGCTGAACGGCGACATCCTCACCGACTTCGACATGTCGGCCCTGTGCCGCGCCCACGAGCGCAAGGGCGCGCGCGCCACGATCGCCCTGATCGAGGTCGAGGACCCTTCCGCATACGGCCTCGTGATGCGTGATGCCGACGGCCTGGTGACCGAGTTCCTCGAGAAGCCCACCGAGAAGCCGCAAGGAGGAGCCTTCGTGAACGCGGGCGCGTACGTGCTCGAGCGTGAGGTGATCGACCTGGTGCCCGACGGGCGGCCCGTGTCGCTCGAGCGCGAGGTCTTCCCACAGCTGGTCGGGAACGGTCTCTGCGGCTGCCCGGTCCAGGGCTACTGGCTCGACATCGGGACGCCGGAGCGCTACCTCGACGCGACGCGCCACCTGCTGGAGCAGCACTCGCCGGACCTGGTGCTGGTGGGCGACGGCTGCGAAGTCGCCCCTGGTGCGCGGCTCGGGCCGGTGGCGGTGCTCGGCGATCGCTGCCGTGTCGAGGCCGGGGCGGTCCTGGAGCGCGCGGTGCTCTTCGAGGGCGCGCGCGTCGAGCGCGAGGCGATCGTGCGCGACAGCATCGTCGGCAAGGACGCGGTGGTCGGCGCAGGCAGCAGGCTCGAGCGCGAGACGATCGTCGGCCATGGTGCCCGTGTCGCGCCCGGAGCGACGCTTGCCGGCGCCCGGGTGGAGGGCTGACGTGGAGTTGCGCCGGGGCCCGTACTCGATCTCGACCGATCCGGCGCGGCTCGACGTGGGCCTCGTGCACCGGTTCCTCAGCGAGGAGGCGTATTGGTCGCCCGGGGTCCAGCGCGACCTGGTCGAGCGCTCGATCGAGAACTCGATCTGCTTCGGGCTGTATCACGGCGGCGAGCAGGCCGGGTTCGCGCGGGTCGTCACGGACCGTGCCGCGGTCGCGTACCTCGCCGACGTGTTCGTGCTGTCCGCACACCGGGGCCGAGGGCTCGGGACGTGGCTCGTCGAGACGGTGCTCGCGCACCCCGACCTCCAGGGCCTTCGGCGTTTCTTCCTCGGCACCGCCGACGCGCACTCGCTCTATGCCCGGTACGGGTTTCGTGCGGTCGAACCCGGGCGCATGATGGAGCGTCGGCTCCAGCACTAGACTCCCCGCGGCATGCCGGGCCTCAACAAAGAGGACATCGCGCGCGTCGACAAGGCCGGGCAGGTCGCAGACGTGCTGGCGATGCCCTCGCACCTCGAGGACGCACTGTGGCGCGTACAGTCGGCCTCGCTGGAGAACTCGCTTCGGCGGCTCGAAGGGCCGACACCGCTGCTCGTCTGCGGGATGGGGGGAAGCGCGATCGGAGGCGACCTCGCGACCGCGATCTTGGGCGATCGCCTGATGGCTCCCCTGCGGACGATTCGCGGCTACGAGCTTCCGTCGTGGGCAATGCCCGGCTCGTACGTCGTCTGCGTGAGCTATTCCGGCAACACCGAGGAGACGCTCGCCTGCTACGAGGCGGCGGGAGCGCTCGGCGCGCCGCGGATCGCGGTCACGACCGGCGGGCGCCTGGCCGAGGCGGCGCGGGCCGACGGTGTGCCGGTGATCCCGCTGCCGGGCGGGCTCCAGCCTCGCTCCGCTGTCGCCTACATGGTCGTGTCGGTGCTCGAGGTCGCGGCCTACGTGGAGTCGGGGCCGGCCCTGCGCACGGAGATCGACGCGGCCAGCGCGTCGCTGACCGAGCTTGCCGGGGACTGGGGCCCCACGGCTGACTCCGACTGCCTCGCGAAACGCGTCGCCCAGCGCGGCCATCGCACGACCGTCTGCGTCTACGGCGCCGGTCCGACGGCGCCGGTCGCGTCACGGTGGAAGACGCAGATCAACGAGAACGCCAAGGTTCCGGCCTTCGCCGGCGAGCTGCCCGAGGCCGACCACAACGAGATCGTCGGCTGGGAGAGCGCGAGCTCGCTCGGCAGCTTCCTGGCGGTGTTCCTCGAGGACTCCGACCAGCATCCGCGCGTCCGGCAACGGATTGCGCTCACGGCGGCGCTGATCGAGCCGGAGGCAGCCGGCACCGTCAGGCTCGAAAGCCGCGGCTCGACTGCGGTCGAGCGTGTCATGTCGCTCGTGATGCTCGGTGACCTGGTCTCGATCTACCTGGCGGTGCTGAGAGGCACAGATCCGACTCCGGTGGAGGCGATCGAACGCCTGCAGGAGAAGCTCGAGGCGCGCGAGACCGTCTGACCGGCGCCGCTCCTTATACTGGTCGCCTTCCCCGCCGTACGTGGGGAGCTTGTCGCGCAATCAAATAGGAGAACCGATGACGACCGCCGCCAAGAACCACGACGTCGCCGATCTGGCGCTTGCCGATGCCGGCCAGGCGCGGATCGAGTGGGCCGACCGCCACATGCAGGTCCTGGCTTCGATCCGGGAGCGCTTCGCGCGAGAGAAGCCGCTCGACGGGATCCAACTCGGCCTCTGCCTGCACGTCACGACCGAGACGGCGAACCTCGTCCGCACGCTGACCGCGGGCGGCGCGGACGTCGCGCTCTGCGCGTCGAACCCGCTTTCGACCCAGGATGACGTGGCGGCCGCGCTGGTCGACCGTCATGGCACCGAGGTCTACGCGATCAGGGGCGAGGACAACGACTCCTACTACGCCCACATCAACGCCGTCTGCGACAAGCACCCGAAGATCACGATGGACGACGGCGCCGACGTGATCAGCGTGCTGCACAGCGAGCGCACCGATCTGATCAACGAGGTGATCGGCGGCACCGAGGAGACCACCACCGGGGTGATCCGCCTCCAGGCGCTCGAGCGCGAGGGCAAGCTCGGCTTCCCGATCGTCGCGGTGAACGAGTCGCAGACCAAGCACCACTTCGACAACCGTTACGGCACCGGCCAGTCGACCCTCGACGGGATCATTCGCGCGACCAACGTCCTGATCGCGGGCAAGCGGTTCGTCGTGATCGGCTACGGCTGGTGCGGCCGTGGCGTCGCCCTGCGCGCGAAGGGCATGGGCGCCCATGTGATCGTCTGCGAGGTCGACCCGCTCAAGGCGCTCGAGGCCGTGATGGACGGCTACGAGGTGATGCCGTCGATCGACGCCGCCCGCGAGGGCGACATCTTCGTGACCGTGACCGGCGACATGCATACGCTCGGCGGCCAGCACTTCGGCGTCATGAAGAGCGGCGCGATCGTCGCGAACTCGGGGCACTTCAACGTCGAGATCGACATCCCCGCGCTCGAGGAGATGGCGGTTGCCCGGCGCGAGGCCAGGCCGCTCGTGGAGGAGTTCGAGATGGGCGACGGCCGGCAGATCTTCCTGCTCGGCGAGGGGCGTCTGATCAACCTCGCCGCGGCCGAGGGCCACCCGGCCGCGGTCATGGACATGAGCTTCGCCAACCAGGCGCTCGCAGCAGAGCACCTCGCGAAGAACGCGGGCTCGCTCGAGCGCAAGGTGCACGTGCTGCCGCCGGAGATCGACCAGCAGATCGCGAAGCTGAAGCTCGAGACGATGGGGATCGCGATCGACGAGCTCACGGCCGAGCAGGCGAAGTACCTCACAAGCTGGGACCAGGGCACCTGAGCAACGCGATGCTCCTCGCGGCGGGCCTCGGCACGAGGCTCCGCCCCATCACGTACGAGGTTCCGAAGCCGCTGGTGCCCGTGCTCGGACACCCCGTGATGGAGCACATCCTGCGGCTGCTGGGCCGCCACGGGTTCGACAACGTGATCTCGAACCTGCACTATTTCCCGGAGCAGATCGAACGCCGCTTCGGGGACGGCTCCGCGTGGGGCGTCAGGCTCAGCTACTCGCACGAGCGCGAGCTGCTCGGCACGGCCGGCGGCGTGCGCAACGTGCGCGACCACTTCGGCGACGAGACGTTTCTCATCATCTCGGGCGACGCGCTCACCGACATCGACCTGACCGCGCTCTGGGAGGCGCACAAGGCCAAGGGCGGGATCGCCACGCTGGCGCTCAAGCAGGTCGAGGACCCGAGCCAGCTGGGCGTCGTGATCGTGGCCCAGGACGGGCGCATCCAGGGCTTCCAGGAGAAGCCCGACCGCGCCGAGGCGCTGTCCAACCTCGGCAGCTGCGGCATCTACGTGATGGAGCCCGAGATCTTCGACTACTTCCCCGACCAGCCCTTCGTGGACTGGGCGCAGGACGTGTTCCCGGCGCTGCTGGAGCAGGACGTCGCCTTCTACGGCCACGAGATCTCCGACTACTGGAACGACATCGGGAACATCAAAGAGTTCCGACAGGGCAACTTCGATGCCCTGTCGGGGGAGGTTCGGGTCGAGCTCGAGGGGGGCCGTGTGAACCCCGATGTCGACTGGGTCGAGGAGCCGCCGGTGTACGTCGGCGAAGGCTGCGAGATTGGGCCCGGGGTGAGGCTGATCGGCCCCGTCGTGCTCGGCGACGGCTGCAAGCTGGGCGAGCGCGCGTCGATCCGTGACAGCATCCTGTGGCCCGGCACAGAGGTGGCCGCGCACGGCGTGCTGATCGGCGCGGTCGCGGCGTCGGGGCCGCTGCCGGAGAAGGCCCAGCGTCCTCACGTGGTCGGGAAGTACAGCTAGCGCATCGCTTCGAGACGCTCGCGGCGCTGCTGGTCGCGCTCCGAGCGGTCGAGCATCTTCCCCAGCGCGATCGCGAAGAAGACGAGCAGCACCAGTGACTGCTCGAGCATCATCTCGAGACCGCCGACGTTCAGGTCGGTGACGGCCGACATGCCCCACGTTTCGGGGACCTGCTCGTAGGTGTCGTAGATCGCGCTCGGGGAGAATGCAAGCACGACGCCGAGCGCCCCCATCAGCAGCTTGGCGGCGCCGATGTAGGCAACCGAGGCCGGGCCGGTGAGCCGGTGGCGCGGCGGCACCGGCTCGATCACGAACCACCAGAACGTGATCCCGGTCGTGAAGAACATCGCGTGCTCGAGGGCGTGCGCCCACGGATGGTGGAGCGCGAGCTCGTACATCGCGGGCAGGTGCCAGCCCCACATCGTCGCGACCAGGAGGACGAGCGCCACGGCGGGGTGGGCGAGCGGGCCGAGCGCCTCCTCGACCGGCCGCATCCGGCGAACCGCGGGCCTCAGGAACGCGCGCGTGAGGCCGAGCAGGAGCAGCACCGGGGCGATGTCCGCGAGCAACAGGTGCTGCGCCATGTGGAGGCTGAAGAGACGCTCCTCGCCGAGCGTGTCGATCGGCGAGCAGAGCGCCACGAACACGACCGCCAGCCCGGCGCCGAATGCGGCCACGCGGGCCCGGTCCCGGCGGGTCGGCGGCTTGTCGCGACGCAGGTCGCGAATCCGCCACCAGTAGACCGCCGCGGCCAGCACGAGCGCCGCGATCACAACGGGTTGGAACGACCAGCGGTAGTCGACGGCCGTGTAAGTCATGCGGCGCCGAATTGTTGCAGCCGGGGGTGGAGCCGTCGCGCGTTGGGCGCGAGCCTTGCCCATGATCGCGATGCCGCTTCTGGAAAAGCTCGTCTCCCTCGTCGTGCCGCCCCTCTGCGTGGTGTGCCGTGAGCCCGAGTGGTCCGGGGACGCCGTCTGCCCGGCATGCCGGCGCGGCCTCGTGGCGCTGCCCGACCCGCGCTGCGAGCGCTGCGGCGCCCCGGTCGTGACGCGCGTGTCGCGATGCCCCGAATGCCGGGGGCGTCCGCTCGGTTTCCGGGCCGCCTGGTCGCCCTACGCCTACGAGTCGGCGGCGCGCGGCGTCGTGGCCGCGCTCAAGGCGCGCGGCGCAACGCCGGCGGCACGCCTGATGGCCGCCGCGATCGTCTCGCGGGCGCCGGCCGGGCTGCTCGCAGGAACGCTCGTGCCCGTGCCCGCGCACCCCGAGCGCAAGCGTCGCCACGGCATGAACCAAGCATCCTGCCTGGCAGCCGCGCTCGGCTGCGAGGCGAAGCTGCCGGTCGCCCGGGCGCTGCGCCGCGCGCCGGGAAGCAGGCCGCAGGTGGGACTCGCTCGCGGCGAGCGGCTCGCCAATGCGCGCGGGTCTGTGAGCATGCGACAGGCCCCCCCGGCGGGGCGGCTGGTGCTGGTGGACGACGTCTACACGACGGGCGCGACGCTCGACGCCTGCGCGAGGTCGCTCGTGGAGGCCGGCGGCGAGGACGTCGTGGCGGTCACCTTCGCGCGGGCGACGCGATGACGAGCCACTAGCATTGAAAGGAATCGAGCCGAGGAGGGTTGCCGAGTGAAGATCGAGATCAGGGCCCGCAACACGACGGTCACCGACAACCTCCGAGCCCACGTCGAGAAAAGCTTTGTGAAGATCTCGAAGCAGGTCTCGGAGCTGGCCGAGCTCGACCTCCTGCTGGCCGAGGAGCAGAATCCCTCGATCGCGGATGCCCGGGTCGCCGAGGCGACGCTTCGCCTCAAGGGCGTGACGCTTCGTGCCCGGGAGTCGTCGTCCGACCTCCAGCACTCGGTCGACCTCGTCGCGGAAAAGCTGGGGCGCCAGGTCAAGCGCCATCGCGACAAGCGCCGCGGACGGCGCGAGAGGACCGCGGAAGCGACGCCCTGACGGGGAACCTCTAAAGGCCGGGAGCGCCCGTCGGAGCGCTCTATCCCCACTGCTACGATCAATTTCCGTGTCCAGAAAGCTGATCGATCGTGCCCTGCGGATGGGCGAGGCGGGGCAGTTCAAGCGCTATCGCGACCGCGTCGGACGCATCACCGAGCTCGAGTCGGAGATGCAGGAGCTGACCGACGCCGAGCTTCGCGAAGAGTCAGACGCGCTGCGCGAGCACGCTCGCAACGGCGAGCCGCTCGACGCCCTGCTGCCGGACGCGTTCGCGCTCTGTCGCGAGGCTGGCCGTCGCACGCTCAAGATGCGCCACTTCGACGTCCAGCTGATCGGCGGCATGGCGCTCCACGAGGGCTCGATCGCCGAGATGAGGACCGGCGAGGGCAAGACGCTCGCCGCGACGCTGCCGATCTTCCTGAACTCGCTCGGCGGCGGGAGCGTCCACCTCGTGACGGTGAACGACTACCTCGCGCGCCGCGACGCCGACTGGATGCGCCCGATCTACGACGCCCTCGGCGTGAACGTCGGCGTGATCCAGAACATGCAGCCCTACGAGGAGAAGCGGCTTGCCTACCAGGCGGACGTGACCTACGGGACCAACTCCGAATTCGGGTTTGACTATCTGCGCGACAACATGGCGGGCGCCCTCGAGGAGGTCGTCCAGCGCGGCCATCCGTTCGGGATCGTCGACGAAGTCGACAACATCCTGATCGACGAGGCTCGCACGCCGCTGATCATCTCCGGCGCCCCTGAGGAGGCGGCCGACCACTACCGCACCTTCGCGCGGCTCGCGCGCCAGTTCGAAGGCGTTCCCCGCATGGAGACGACCAAGGCCGAGCGGGAAGCCGAACGCAACCCCGAGTGGGACTACGAGTACGACGAGAAGCACAAGACCGTGTCGCCGACCGAGCGCGGGATCGCGAAGGCGGAGAAGTTCATCGGCGTCGAGAACCTCTATCTGGCCGAGCACGGCAACCTCGTCAACCACCTCGTCCAGTCGCTGAAGGCCCAGTCGCTCTACAAGCGCGACAAGGACTACGCCGTGATCGACGGCGAGGTCATGATCATCGACGAGTTCACGGGGCGCATCCTCGAGGGCCGCCGCTGGTCCGAGGGCCTGCACCAGGCGGTCGAGGCGAAGGAGGGCGTGTCCGTCCGCGAGGAGAACCAGACGCTCGCGACGATCACGCTGCAGAACTACTTCCGGATGTACGAGAAGCTCGCCGGCATGACCGGCACCGCGCTCACCGAGGCGAACGAGTTCCTGAAGATCTACAAGCTCGCCGTGGTCGAGATCCCGACCAACCAGCCGATGGTCCGGGGCGATCACAACGACCAGATCTACAAGACCAGGGACGGCAAGTGGGAGGCCGTCCTGGAGGAGATAAAGCAGCGCCACGAGTCGGGTCAGCCGGCGCTGGTCGGGACGATCTCGGTCGAGGTCTCGGAGATGCTGTCGGACAAGCTGAAGAAGGCGGGCGTAAAGCACGTCGTGCTGAACGCCAAGCCGGAGCACGCGGAGCGCGAGGGCGAGACGATCGCCGAGGCCGGGCGCCCCGGTGCGGTCACGATCGCGACCAACATGGCGGGGCGCGGCGTCGACATCAAGCTCGGCGGCAACCCCGAGCACATGACGGACATGGAGCTTCGCAAGCTGGGCGTCACGCCCGGCGACGAGTCCTATCAGGAGACCTACGACCAGATCTATCCCCGCGTACAGGAGCAGATCGCGGTCGACGAGGAGAAGGTGAAGGAGCTGGGCGGGCTCTTCATCCTCGGTACGGAGCGCCACGAGTCCCGCCGCATCGACAACCAGCTTCGCGGCCGGTCCGGCCGCCAGGGCGACCCCGGGGAATCCCGCTTCTTCCTCTCCGCCGAGGACGAGCTCGTCCGCCTGTTCGCGGGTGACCGGATCTACCGGATCCTCGACCGCCTCGGCCCTGTCGACGACGAGGGCCGGGAGCAGCCGATCGAGGCGAAGATGCTGTCGCGGACGATCGAGAACGCACAGAAGAAGGTCGAGCAACAGAACTTCCTGATCCGCAAGCGCGTGCTCGAGTACGACGACGTTTTGAACCAGCAGCGCGAGGTGGTCTACCGCTACCGCCGCGAGATCCTCGAGGGCCGCGACATGTCCGACGCCGCGAAGGGCGAGCTGCACGGGGTGTTCGAGCGAATCGTCGCGGAGTACACACCCGGCGACTTCGTCGAGGATTGGGACATCGCGGGCCTCTTCGCGCAGGTCGAGCAGATCTACGAGCCGACCCTCTCGGCCACCGACATGCAGGCCGAGGCGGTCGACCGCGGCGAGCTGTCGGATCGCCTGCACAAGGACGCGCTCGACATCTATGCGCGTCACGAGGAGGAGCTCGGCGAGGACCTGATGCGGAACCTGGAGCGGTTCGTCCTGCTTCAGATCATCGACACACGCTGGCGCGAGCACCTGCTCGACATGGACTACCTGCGCGAGGGCATCCACCTCCGCGGCTTCGCCCAGAAGGACCCGCTGATCGAGTACAAGAACGACGGCTTCCTCCTGTTCGAGGAGCTGATGAACTCCATCTGGGAGGACTTCGCGCGCTACATCTTTCACGTCGAGCTCGAGATCGAGCCGGCCGAGGCGGAGATGGCCTTTGCGCCCTCGTCCCGCTCGAGCTCGACCCGGAACATCTCCTACTCGGGCGGTGGCCCGGAACAGCCCTCCGCGCTCTACGACGCGGCCGAGCAGGCCGGCGTCGCGGTCGCGGAGGAGGACGGCGAATATGCGCCCCTCCCCGAGGTCGAGACTCGCCAGGTCGACGACCGCGAGCGGATCGGCCGCAACGACCCCTGCTGGTGCGGGTCGGGCAAGAAGTACAAGAAGTGCCACGGCGCGTAATGGCGGAGGTCCAGCACACCGAGCCCGCCCCGCGTGTCGCCAAGCTCCGCGACCAGCTTGCGCTGCTCGCGGACTATCTTTGACCCGCCCGCGCTAGAGCGCCGAGCCTCCGCGCTGGAGGCGCAGATGCAGGAGCCAGGTTTCTGGGACGACCAGAAACGGGCCGCCTCGGTCTCCGCCGAGCACAGCCGTGCGACCCGGAAGCTCGGCGCGTTTCGCGTGCTCGAGTCCGAGATCGCCGACCTGGATGGTCTTGCCGAGCTTGCCTCGGATGACCCGTCGCTCGACGCCGAGCTGTCCTCGCAGCTGGACGACCTCGAGCGGCGCCTCGACCAGCTCGAGGAGGAGCGCCTCTTCCAGGGCTCGTACGACGCGGGCGGGGCGGTCGGGTCGGTGCACAGCGGCGCAGGCGGGACCGACTCCCAGGACTGGGCCGAGATGCTCCTGCGCATGTATCTGCGGTGGGCGGAGCGCCGCGGCTTCGAGGTCGAGCTGACGGAGGTGTCTCCCGGCGAGGAGGCCGGCATCAAGTCCGCCACCTTCCTCGCCCGTGGCGAGAACGCCTACGGGCTGTTCTCGGCCGAGAAGGGCGTGCATCGGCTCGTGCGCCAGTCGCCGTTCGACGCCGCGCACCGGCGGCACACGAGCTTCGCGCTCGTCGAGGTGAGCCCGCTCGTGGAGGACGACGTAGCAATCGAGATCGACGACGGCGACCTGCGGATCGAGACGTACCGAGCTTCGGGCGCCGGCGGCCAGCACGTCAACAAGACCGACTCCGCAGTCCGCATCACGCACATCCCCAGCAAGATCGTGGTCCAGTGCCAGAACGAGCGATCGCAGTCATCGAACAAGCAGACCGCGATGAAGCTGCTGCGCTCCAAGCTGGTCGAGCTGGAGGAGCGTCGCCGCCGCGAGGAGATCGCGCGCGAGAAGGGCGAGGCGCAGGATGTGGCCTGGGGCTCGCAGATCAGGTCGTACGTGCTCCACCCCTACTCGATGGTCAAGGACCACCGCACCGGCTATGAGGTCGGCGACACCAGCCGCGTGCTCGACGGCGACCTGGACGGATTCGTGCACGAGTACCTCGTGCAGAGCGCCGGCAACGGCCGCCCTCGCTGACCTGAGCCTTTCCCCTAGCTGCTCTCGGCCGTCTCGACGGGCACCCCCGTCGCGACCGTGGGCTTGCCGTTCACGGCGTACTGGATGTCGACGGTCTCGTGCTTGCGGTACGTGCCCGCGATCCCGAAAACGATCAGCGCCCAGCGCCAGAATCCGAGCCGTCCCTCCTGCGCGAGCGAGCGGTTGAACACCAGGCGGTCACCCTTGAGCGCGTAGTCGGTGCCCTCCCGCTGCTCCACTCCGTTCACGAACACCCTGAACGGAGGCCGGGCGGAGCGCGGCAGGCGAGCTGTCGACTTCGCTTCTGGCAAGGGGCAAGCGTAGCGTTCGCAATACGATCAGCGGCGTGCTTTCCGAGGCCACGCAGGACCTGATCGACCGCGCGCTCGCGGAGGACATCGGGCTGCGGGATGTGACCACCGAGGCGGTGGTGGAGACCGGAAGACGGGCGCGCGGGCGGATCGAGCAGAAGGCGCCGGGGGTGGTGTTCGGGCTCGAGATCGCCGAGGCGGTGTTCCGCCGGCTCGATCCGCTCGTCGAGTGGCGCGCGGTCCGGGGAGAGGGGGAATGGCTGGAGGAGCCGCCGGCGACCGTCGCCGAACTGGAGGGTGATGGACGGGCGCTCCTGACCGGGGAGCGCGTGGCGCTCAACTTCCTGCAGCGGCTGTCTGGCATCGCGACCGCGGCCGCGTCGAGCGTCCACCTCCTCCAGGGGACCGGCGTGAAGGTGCTCGACACGCGCAAGACCACGCCTGGCCTGCGCGAGCTCGAGAAGCAGGCGGTCGCCGCGGGCGGGGGGCGAAACCACAGGATGGGCCTCTACGACGCGGTGTTGGTGAAGGACAACCACATCGCGCTCGCCGGAGGCATCGGGGAGGCCGTGCGGCGGGCAGTCGAGCGCGCGCCGGCCGGGATGCCCGTCGAGGTCGAGTGCGCGACGCTCGAGGACGTGCGCACCGCGATCGCGGCGGGCGCAACGCATCTGTTGCTCGACAACATGACGCTCGGCCAGATGCGCGAGGCACGGGCGCTTGCGGGGGATGGGGTCACCCTGGAGGCTTCGGGCGGCATCACGCCGGCTTCGCTCCGGGGGCTCGGAGAGGCGGGGCTACAATTCGTGTCATTGGGCTACCTGACCCATTCAGCGCCGGCCCTGGACCTCTCGATGAGCGTCGAGCCTCTCCCTTAAGGAGGCAAAGTGGAGCTACTCCCGACCATTCAGCCGCAGTCGCCGCCGGTGGCTCCGCTCGCGATCGACGACATCGGCGCGATGCAGGAAGAGGTGAGGGCGCTGGCCGCCGAGCGCAATGCGGTGATCATCGCCCACAACTACCAGCGGCCGGAGGTCCAGGACGTAGCCCATTTCGTTGGCGACTCACTCGGTCTTTCGCGTCAGGCGGCCGAGACCGAAGCGGAGGTGATCGCCTTTTGCGGCGTGCACTTCATGGCCGAGACCGCCTGCATCCTCTCGCCCGACAAGAAGGTGCTGCTGCCGGACCTCGATGCCGGATGCTCGCTGGCCGACTCGATCACGGCCGATCAGCTTCGGGAATGGAAGGGCCGCCATCCGGGCGCAGTCGTCGTGATGTACGTGAACACCTCGGCCGAGGTCAAGGCCGAGACCGACTACTGTTGCACGTCCTCGAACGCGGTGATGGTCGTGGAGCACATCTTCCGCGAGCACGGCGACGAGACCGAGATCCTGTTCGGCCCCGACATGTGGCTCGGCGCTTACGTCGCGCGCGAGACCGGCCGCGACCTGCAGGTCTGGGACGGCGAGTGCCACGTCCACGCGGGTATCCGGCCGGCCGACATCAACGCGCTCCGCCTGAGTGAGCCCGAGGCCGACTTCCTGGTGCATCCGGAATGCGGATGCACGACCCAGGTGATGGAGTACGTCGCGGCGGGCGACGTCGCGGCAGACGAGACCTTCTTCCTCTCGACCGAGGGCATGATGCGCCACGCGCGCGGCTCCGACAAGGACACCATGATCGTCGCGACCGAGACCGGCATCCTTCACCGGATGGAGCTGGAGAGCCCCGACAAGCGCTTCATCCCGGCCAACTCCGCCGCGGTCTGCAGGTTCATGAAGATGATCACGCTGCCGAAGCTTCGTGACGCCCTGCGAGAGCTGAAGCCCGAGGTGCGCGTGGACCCGGAGCTGGCGCGGCGTGCGCGGGTGCCGATCGAGCGGATGGTAGGGATCGGCTAGTCGTCCCTTCCGAGTTCGTCCTTGACCTAACCCGGCGGGGCTGCTTGCAGCCCCGCCGGCCAGTTATCCGTCAGCTGACTCCGCCTAGCTGACGAGCTCAATTTTCTCGAACACGAGGCCAGCTGACGTGAGCTTCAGCTCGGCCTCCTGGACGATCGCGCCGGGTGCGAGTGCGCCGTCGGGGCAGGACTGGTCGTCGGACTCGTGGTCGTCGCCCTGGTCGTCGCCCTGGTCGGTCCCGTCGCCGCCGCCCTGCTCGCCGTCGCCGGACTGGTCGTCACCCTGGTCGCCGCCCTCGTCGCGCCAGGCGTGGGTCTCGACCGCGCCCTCGCCGTTGTCGTCGCCCGGGTCGCACTCGATCTCGGTGTCGCTCGTGACCTTGCCGGTCAGCGGGCTCGAGCCGAAGACGTTCACGACCAGCGTGGTGCGGTCGAAGGAGACCACACTGCCTGAGTGCTCCTGGCCGTCTTCGGTGCCGTCGTTGTCGGAATCGGCGTCGCGCGGGTCCGTGTGGGCCCGAAACTCTGCCCTGTTCCTGAGGCCGTCGTGGTCCTGGTCACGCCTCGCCTGGTTGACCCTGAGCGAGAGCTTGTGAGACTTCTCCCAGCGATCGGAGATCCGGTCGTGGTTGCGGTCCCTGTGCCGCGCCGACGCGGACGCGGGGGCGGCGAGTACCAGCACTGCCAGCACTCCGAAGGCGATTACCTTCAAATGACGCATGAGCTCCTCCTCGAGTTGGTTCAGACCTTGGAACAGCCGGGGACGCCAACAATCACGGTGTGCCGTCGCTGGCGCCGCCGGAGCCATCGGAGGAGGGGTCAACCGGCCCTGTGGTGCCCTGGGGCCCACCGGGCCCACGGTGCTCATCGCCGCTCACCACGACCGGCTCGGCGGAGGTGGGTTGGGCATCCTTGGGTCGATTCGTCTCACGCGAGGGCCCGTCCTTTCCCTGCCCCGACTTGCCTCCGTGCCGGCCTGGGGAGCGCTCTCCGGCCTGTCCGTCCGAGAACAGCCCGGGTCCCGTGGCGAGGTCTGGCTTCCGCACGATGCCGGCCCTGTCGACGGTCGCGCGGGCAGGCGCGTGAGCCGGGATCGGCGCCGCCCTCCGCGTGGGGACGGCACCCGTGCTGCGCGGGGCCGCAACCTGGGCGGGCGGGGAGGATGACGCGCCGGCGCCGGGTGCATCGTGGCTACCGACGTGCCGCGACGACGCGCCCACCACTGCCCCACTCGCGATCACGCCCGTGACGACCGCGGCGGTGCCGATCTTGACGGCACTCGCGCCGGTTGGCGAGGTGAGCGCCTCGATCCAGACACGGAACGCCTGCAGCGGCAGGATCGCGCCGCAGGTGTCGCGCAGTCGGGTGCGGGCACGGTGGAGCAGCTGGCGGACCACCGGAGTGGTGACGCCTAGCCTGGTCGCGATGTCGGTGTAACTGCGTCCCTCCAGCTCTCGGAGGACGACCGCCGATCGCTGGCGTGCCGGAAGCCCGGAGATCTTTGCCACGACGTCGCGCATGCGCTCGGACCGGGCTACGACGTCGGGCGGCTGCGGGACGCCGTCGAAGTTCTCGTCGAGCTGCTCGGTCGCCAGCTCCTTGCGCCGCGAGGCATTCAGGGCTTCGTTGTGGACGATCCGGTAGAGCCACGGCCTCAGCTGCATGCGCCGGCGGTCCTCGCGCAGCGCCGCGAGCGCCTTGACCAGCGACTGCTGGACGACGTCCTCGGCGCGATCGGCGTCGAGGAACCTCGATCCGTAGCGGACCAGCGCCGGCCTGTACCGGCGCACGATCACCTCGAATGCCGGATCGACCCCTTCACGCGTCAGCGCGACGAGTCGCTCGTCGCTCGCGCGTTCGAGCGCGGCGCCCGAAAACGCTCGGTCGAAACGGCGTCCGTGCTCTTTGACCGTTGGATCCACGCAGCTCAGTTCAAACAGAGGCGCGAGAAAAGTCGCGCCCGACGACTTTTATCGGCCGCCGGACGGGTTTGATGAGGTGCGCTGGACGGCGGTTCTAGTCGGCTCCGCCGCCCTCGGCGTGGAGCGCCGGGCACGGCTCGCGCCGGTCCCAGAGATGCTCGAGCGTCTCGCGGCCGAGGTCGGGGCGGTCCTCAAGCTGGCCGTGCAGGACCTGCAGCCAGTCCCACTGGCAAGGGCACTTCGCGGCGACCAGATGCTGCTTCGCGCTGCGCCGGAGGTTGTAGAGGTAGTCGTGCGCAGGACCGAGCTGCGGCAGCTCGCCGGTGTCCTCCGAGACAACCGCGGCCGCCTCGTCGCTGTCACGGGCCCAGGCCGCGACGATGTCGGCCATCGAGAGGATGCCGATCACCTTGTGCCGCTCGACCACCATCAGGTGGCGGAAGTGGCCGGCGACCATCGTCCGGGAGGCACGCTCGAGCGTCCAGTCCGATGTCGCCGCGATCACGTCGAGGGTCAGGTAGTCGCGCACCGTGTGCTTGCGCGGATCGGCTTCTTCAGCCATCGCACGCCCGACGTCGGCCTCGGTGATGATCCCGGGATCGCGTCTGGCGTCGACGTCGATCACGGCCAGCGCGGTGACGCCGCGGTCACGCATAGTGCGCGCGGCCTCCTCGAGGGTTTGATCGGTCGTGATCGTGACCACGCCGCCGCCCCCGAGGGCCGTTGCGACCGTCATGCGGCTGAGCTCCCGCGGAAGCTGCACAGACGACAATTTGGACGTCTTGCGCGTCGGTGTCAAGCGGGATGCCTGCAAGCCCGCGATGACTTCTGTCCGTGGCCCGACCTAACCTGGCATCATGCGGGTCGGTCAACCTGGGCGGCTAACCGGCGATTGGTTCGCGGTCCAGCAGGCCGAGCTCACGATGTCGAAGGGCAAGAAGGCACCGCACCTGACCGCGGTGGAGGATGGAAGCGGCGGCACCGGCAACGTGCGGCACGTCGACCGCGCGAAGCCCTCGATCGCCGAGCTGGAGCGCTACGCGACGCTCCTGCGGATCGACTGCGTCCGGATGCTGGCGGTGGCCAAGTCGGGCCACCTCGACAGCTCCCTGTCCGCGGCAGACATCGTCACGGCGCTCTACTGGCGGGTCTTGCGGCACGACTCCGATCGGCCGCAGTGGCCGGGCCGCAACCGTTTCGTGCTCTCGAAAGGACATGCGGCGCCGATCCAGTACGCCGCGCTGGCCCGGCATGGCTACTTCCCGATGGAGGACCTGATGGGCCTGCGCAAGCTCGACGCGCACCTTCAGGGCCATCCCGACATGACGCGCACTCCCGGTGTCGAGGTCTCGACGGGCTCGCTCGGGCAGGGGCTGTCGATGTCGATCGGAATCGCGCTCGCACTGCGGCTTGATCACATCGACGACGCGCACGTGTTCGCGCTCCTGTCCGACGGCGATTGCCAGGAGGGGCAGACCTGGGAGGCTGCGACCGCGGCCCCGCATTTCGGGATCTCCAACCTGACCGCGGTGCTCGACTACAACCACCTCCAGACCGACGGCACCACCGAGCAGATCATGGACATCAAGGACCTCCGGAAGAAGTTCGACGCCTTCGAGTGGGACGCGGTCGAGATCGACGGCCACGACATGGGCGCCGTCGTCGAGGCGCTCGAGTGGAGCCGCGAGCGGGAGCATCCTGCCGCGATCGTCTGCCAGACCAAGAAGGGCTGCGGCGTGTCGCTGATGGAGGACACGTTCGGCTTCCACGGCAAGCCGCCCACGCCCGAGCAGGCCGACCAGGCGCTGATCGAGCTCGAGGAGACGCTCGCGCGCCAGACCGAGGTGCTGTCCCGGTGAGCCGGGCGGCACTCGACCCACAGCCCACGCGCAAGGCCTACGGCGCCGCGCTGGTCGAGCTGGGCGAGCGCCACGAAGGGGTCGTCGCGCTCGACGCGGACCTGGCCGTCTCGACGCAGAGCATCGAGTTCGGGAAGCGCTTTCCCGAGCGCTTCTTCAACGTCGGCGCGGCCGAGGCCAACATGATGTCGATGGCCTGCGGCCTTGCCGCCACGGGCAAGGTGCCGTACGCGTCGACGTTTGCGATCTTCGCGACCGGCCGCGCGTACGACCAGGTGCGCCTCGGGATCGCCCACAACGAGCTCAAGGTGCGGGTGTGCGCCTCGCACGGAGGCCTTTCGCTCGGCGAGGACGGCGCCTCGCACCAGATGATCGAGGACATCGCGCTCATGCGGGCGATGCCGAAGATGCAGGTGATCGTGCCCGCCGACTACCACCAGGCCTTCCGCGCGGTGCTCGAGAGCTACGACCGCGAAGGCCCCATCTACATGCGTTTCGGCCGTCCGGCGACCCCGTTCGTATACGACGAGGTCCCGGAGTCGCTGGGGGGCGGGGTGGACGTCCTGCGCGAGGGCGGGGACATCTCGATCTTCGCCTGCGGCCACATGGTGTGGCGTGCGCTGGAGGCTGCTGAAGAGCTTGCGCGCGAGGAGGGCGTCGACGCCGAGGTCGTGAACGTCGCGATCATCAAGCCGCTGGACTCCGAGCGCGTGATGGCGTCGATCGCGCGCACGGGCGTCGCCGTGACGGCCGAGGAGCATCGCAAGGCCGGCGGCCTGGCGGATGCGATCCGGACCGTGGCGGCCGAGCAGTATCCGATCCCTATCCTGGCCGTCGGCGTGGACGACACCTTCGGCATGTCGGGCACCGGCGAGGCCGTGATGGAGCGCTTCGGCCTGACCGCGGCCGGCATCGCCGACGCGGTCCGCCAGGCGCTCGTGCTGAAGCCTGTCGTGCGCCATTCACCGGTGCTCGACCCCGACGATTAGGGACAGCAGCCGCCCAAAAACGTCACAAAGGGGCACTTTGCGGCCTCGGCCTGTAAAAATGCCCTGCTCATGGCGCTAATCGAAGACAGCACACACGCTCCTCAGGCCCGGCGCGGAGCCGGCGGGGGGGTCGCCCCGGTGGTCCAGATGCGCGACGCGACGGTCGTCTATCCCGGCGGCAACGTCGGCCTGGACGGGGTCTCGCTGTCCGTGGACCGCGGCGAGTTCGCCTTCCTCGTGGGAGCCACCGGGTGTGGGAAGAGCACCTTCATCCGCCTGCTCATGCGCGAGGTCGATCCCGCGCGGGGGCAGGTGCTCGTCGCCGGCACCGACATCGGCGCGATGCCCCGCAAGCGCGTGCCCAAACTGCGGCGGAACATCGGGGTCGTCTTCCAGGACTTCAAGCTGCTGCCGAACCGGACGGTCTACGACAACGTCGCCTACAGCCTTCAGGTGATCGGCGAGGCCCGCTCCAGCATCCGCTCCAAGGTTCCGGAGATCCTGCGGCTCGTGGGGCTCTCGACGAAGCTCCACGACTACCCGGACGAGCTCTCCGGCGGCGAGCAGCAGCGCGTCTCGCTGGCGCGCGCGTTCGTGAACCACCCGCCACTGCTGCTCGCGGACGAGCCCACCGGGAACCTCGATCCCGAGACCTCGATCGGCATCATGCAGCTGCTCTACCGGATCAACCGCACCGGCACGACCGTGATCGTCGCGACGCACGACAGCGACATGGTCGACCGGATGCGGCGCCGCGTGGTGGAGCTGGACAAGGGCCGGATCGTGCGCGACCAGCGCGGCGGCCAGTACCGGACCGACGCGGGCACCGCCGAGTTCGAGGCCCGCTTCCCCGACACCGCGGACGCTTCCACGACCGGAATCTGATGAGGGTCTTCTTCCTCAAGGAGGCGCTTCGGGCGCTCAGGCGGAACGCCGCGCCGAGCCTCGCCGCGTTTGCCACCGTGCTGATCACGACGCTCGTGCTGGGCGTATTCATCCCCGTGGTCCGGGCGGCGACCGCCAAGACGAACGAGGTCCGCAACAAGATCGAGCTCGAGGTCTACATCCAGGACACGGCGAGCAAGGCGCAGGTCGCCGAGCTCGGCAACATGATCCGCGACATCGGCCATGTCGACAGTGTCCAGTACATCAGCAAGAACCAGGCGCTCAAGATCCTGAAGCACCGGCTCGGCTCGAAGTCCGACCCGATCACGCAGGGGCTGCTGCAGAGCAACCCGCTGCCGGCGTCGTACCGGATCCACCTGGACGATCCGTCCAACGTCGGCCTCGTCAAGAACAGCCTCGCGCCGCGCGGCACCGACGGCCGGCCGCGATACATCAGCGGGGCGATCAACGACGTTCAGGACCGCGAGGACGACACCAAGAAGATCCTCTCCGCGACCAGCACGATCAAGCTGCTGCTGGCGGTGCTGGCCGCGCTGCTCGTGCTGGCCTCGATCCTGCTCGTCGCGAACACGATCCGCCTGTCGATCTTCGCCCGCCGCCGCGAGGTCGAGGTGATGAGGCTCGTCGGCGCCACGAACTGGTTCATCCGCTGGCCCTTCGTGATCGAAGGCCTCGTGGTCGGCTTCTTCGGCGCGGCAATCGCGATCGCGCTGCTCTGGGTCGCGAAAGTGACCGTCGTGGACCCCTGGTCGGACCGGTTCGCGCTGATCGCGGCGCCCCGGACGATCAGCTTCACCGTGCTGGTGCTCGTGCTGCTGGCGGCCGGCATGGCGGTCTCGTCGCTCGGCTCTGGCCTGACGCTACGGCGCTTCCTCAAGGTCTGATCGGCCGGCTCGCCCTGCGGCGGCCCGGAAAGCGGGCGCCGCTACGATCTCGTCTGTGATTCGAGCGCTCGCGGCGCTTGCCGCCATCGTCGCGACCCTCTGCCTCGGCATGTATCTCGGCGGCCATCCAGCCGACCTGCCCGGCTTCCTGCAGGACGCTTTCGTGGACGAGACCGCCTCGCTGAACTCCGAGGCCGTGAACCTGATCGAGGACAACTTCATCCGGCCGGTACCGCAGCCGCAGCTCGAGAACAGCTCTTTGGCCGGCATGGTGCGCTCGCTCCACAATCGCTTTTCGCACTACTTCACGCCCACGCAGAACAAGCTTTTCGAGCAGGCCACGAACGGGGAGTTCTCGGGCGTCGGGATGACGGTGGTCGAGCGAAAGCACGGGCTCGAGGTGGTTGGCGTCTTCAAGGGCTCGCCCGCGAAGCTGACCGGGATTCGTCCCGGCGACGTGATCACGAAGGTCAACGGCCGCCCGATCGCGGGCGAATCGAGCGATGTGTCCACGGCCCGGATCAAGGGCAAGCCGGGGACCTACGTGAATCTCACGATCGAGCGAAACGGCAAGGCGCGCAACCTCCGGGTGAGGCGGGAGCGGATCAAGGTCCCCGTCGTGACCTCGCGCCTTCGCACGCTCGGCGGCCACGAGCTTGGCGTTGTCAGGCTTTCGTCCTTCACCTCGGGCGCCCACGCCGAGCTGGCAGCGGCCGTGCGCAAGCAGCTTGCGCGCGGCGCTGACGGGTTCGTGCTGGATCTTCGCTCGAACGGAGGCGGGCTGCTCGACGAGGCCGTCCTGATCTCCAGCCTGTTCGTCCCCAACGGGACGATCGTGACGACCAAGGGGCGCACGCGTCCCAGGCGCGTGTTCGAAGCGACCGGCGACGCGATCACCCGCAAGCCGGTGGTGGTGCTCGTCGACCGCGGCACCGCGAGCGCGTCGGAGATCACGACCGCCGCCCTGCACGAGCGGATCGGAGCGCCGGTCGTCGGGCAGCGCACGTTTGGCAAGGGCGTCTTCGGTCAGGTGTTCGAGCTCTCCAACGGCGGTGCGCTGGACCTCATCGTGGGCAGCTACTACACGCCGCGCGGTGAGAACATCAACGGGAAGGGGATTGCCCCCGACGTGCGGGCGAAGGACCTGCCCGCCACGAAGCGCGACGAGGCGCTCGACCGGGCGTTCCGGACGCTCGTGCGCCGCGTCAACCGACCCGCCGGCTGATGACGCCTGCGAGCCCTGCCGGTGGGGGGCGTGTCGGGATCGTGGAGCGGCGCGGCCGCTTCACGGTGGTCGAGCCGTTCTTCGAGCGGGGCCGGCGGGTCACGCTTGACGTTCGCCGCGGCGACTTCTCGGTCGGCGACCTGGTGCTCGTGCGATTCATGCGCAACGGGCGCGCACAGGTGGTGCGCTCGCTCGGGCGCCCGGATGTCCCGCGCGACGTGATGGAGGCGTTGCTGGCAGACCGCGGCTATGACCGGGGCTTTCCGAAGCGGGTCGAGCAAGAAGCCCAAGAGGCCTCGCAGTCCGAGGACCACGCGGCCCGTCGCGACCTGACCGGGATGCCCACCTTCACGATCGACCCGGTGAGCGCGCTCGACTTCGACGACGCGATCTCGGCAGAGTCCCAGGGCGACTCGGTGTCCGTCTACGTGCACATCGCCGATGTCTGCGCGTTCGTGCCCGCCGGCTCGGCGATCGACGTCGAAGCCGCCGATCGCGGCAACAGCGTGTATCTCCCGGGAACGGCCGAGCCGATGCTTCCGGGGGCGCTTTCGACGCTCGCCTGCTCGCTCGTGCCGGGCGCCCCGCGCCGTGCGGTCACGGTCGAGTTCACGGTCGGACCAGATGGCGGAATCGGGCGGACGGCGTTCTATCGCAGCCTGATCCGGTCGGATGTCCGCTTCACGTACGAGCAGGTGGACGAGATCTTCGCCGGCAGACGCAGGGCGCCCGAGTCGGTGACGGAGCCGCTCATGCGTGCGCGCGCAGTTGCGGCCGGGCTCCGAAACGCGCGTCTGGCGCGTGGCGCGCTCGGGGTGGAGACCTCCGAGCCCGAGTTCGACTTCGACGACCGAGGACACGTGGTGGCGGCGCGTGACATCGTGCAGACGGAGTCGCACAGCGTGATCGAGCAGCTCATGATCGCCGCGAACGAGCGGGTCGCCGAGCGGTTCGAGGCGGCACGCAGGCCTGCGATCTTCAGGGTTCACGACCAGCCCGATCCCTCTGCCGTCGAGAACCTCGTCAGGCGGCTCGAGAGCCTCGACGTGCCGACGCCGCCGCTACCTCCGCATCTCGGGCCGCGGGAGGCGGGCCGGCTCGTCGGCGAGATCAGCGTGAAGCTGCGCGAGTACCTCGACGCGACGGGCAGGCGCGGCGACGCGCTCACCTCGCTGATCCTGCGCTCTCTGAAGCAGGCGGTCTACTCGCCGCACAACATCGGCCACGCGGGGCTTGCGAGCGCCGCCTACTGCCACTTCACCTCGCCGATCCGCCGCTACCCCGACCTGTGCGTCCACCGGGCACTGCTCGCCGCGGCCGGGGAGGAGGAGCATCCGCCGCCGGCACACGAGCTCGACGCGATCGCCACGCACACGAGCGCGACCGAGCGTGAGGCGATGTCGCTCGAGCGCGACGCCGACGACATCTGCTTCGCCTTCCTGCTCGAGCGAGACCTCGGTGGCTCGGGTTGGGACCGCCCGTTCGAAGGGGAGGTGTCGGGCATCATCGGCGCCGGGGCATTCGTCAGCTTCCCAGGCGTCGAGGGAGGCGCTGCGTGCGAGGGCTTCTTGCCGGTGCGCCGGCTCGGAGGTGACTGGTACGACCTGAACGAGGAGCAGACGGCACTGGTCGGCCGCAGCACGGGGCGTCGGCTCCGGCTGGCCGACCCGATCGACGTCGTCGTGCGCTCGATAGACGCGGCGCGCGGGCGCGTAGACCTCGACCCGGCGGCGAGCGCGGCCGCCGCGGCACAATGAGCAAGCGATCGAAAGGGCGCAAGCCGGGCGGTCCCGACATCGCCACCAACCGGCAGGCCCGGTTCCGTTACGACCTGCTCGAGACCTGGGAGACGGGGATCGCCCTCGAGGGCTCCGAGGTGAAGTCGCTCCGCGACGGCCAGGCCAACCTCAAGGACGCATATGCGCTCGTGCGCGACGGCGAGGTGTGGCTCCACAACATGCACATCGCCCCCTACGGGCCGGCCGCGGGCGACGGCCACGACCCCGAGCGGCCGCGTAAGCTGCTGATGCACAGGAACGAGATCGAGCGGCTGATCGGCAAGACCCAGGAGCGCGGCCTGACGCTCGTGCCGACGCGGATCTACTTCTCAGGTCCGCGCGCGAAGGTCGAGCTTGCGCTCGCGCGCGGCAAGGATCTGCGTGACAAGCGCGAGTCGATCCGTGAGCGCGAGCAGAAGCGCGAAATGGAGCGGGCGCTGCGGCACCGCAGCCGCTGAGCTGGACGTTCGTGCTGGAACGGCTACGCGTCGCCGAAGGTCCGCGGCAGATGCGTGGCCGTCATTCCCAGCGCGAGCAGGCCGATCATCACCAGGTAGGTGGCCGCGACGAGGATGCGCGCGTGCGGGGAGACGCGGTAGTAGGCCTGCTGCTCCGGCGACTTGCGCACCTGCCACCGCCGCCAGGTCTCGAGGCCCGCGAACAGCAGGATCAGGACCATGATCGGGTTCGGCAGGAGCACCGTCAGTGCCACGAGCCCCGCGAAGCCCACGATCCACATCCAGGGCGACAGCGCCGCCATCGCTCGGCCGCCGTCGAGCGGTACCACGGGGAGGAGGTTGAAGAGGTTCAGGAGGAAGCCGGTGAAGGCGAGCGCGCGCAGCAGGTCGCTGCCGGTCGCGAACGCGAGCGCAGCGACTGCCGCGGCGCCGAGGCTGCCTAGCACCGGGCCGGCAAGGCCCACGCGTGCCTCCGCGAGCGCGTTGCCGCCAAATGACCGAGCGGCGATCACTGCGCCGAGGAACGGGATGAACATCGGTGCCGATGCCTTGACGCCTTCGCGCCGCAGCTGGATCACGTGGCCCATCTCGTGCACCAGCAGCAACAGCACGAACCCCGCCGCGAACCGCCAGCCCCAGATCAGGGAATAGGCGCCGACGGAGACGAGCATCGTGCCGGCGGTCGTGAAAAGCTTCAGCTTCGGCAGCAGGAAGATCAGCGCCTTCGCCTTCGCGCCGAGCTTGGCGATCGCGAGCAGCACCGCGCCCACGGGCGCGAAGTAGCGCCGCCAGTCGATCCGCCGACCGCCGCCGGGATGGATCGGGCCCTCGGGGAGCGGGTGCGGGGCGGTGTGCTGGCTCGATTCCATGTTCAGCGTCTCTATACGAGGTTAGCCGCGGAAACCTCTTTTGCCTGCCCTTCTGGACGGGCCTCCGGCGGGCCGTGGCTAGAATTGAGACAGCACACGGGGACGATTGGTTTCGACGTGATCGGTCCGTGGAGACAGCCGCAAGCCGAGGTCCCCGGTTGGCCTCGTAAAAAAACCGGGAAACATACAGATGCGGACTCTCACGAGTACGCCCTCGCTGCTGCCTAATCGGTAGGCAGTGAGGAGTCGGTCCTCCCTCGGCCCGTGGGGAGGGGCACCGGCTTCAGAAACGGGCTAGCCCGAAGCGGGTCGCTCCCGCCGCTTAGGGGACATCAAGGGAGCTGGCCTTCCGGACGTGCCCGTCGGTGCGGACGCCGGAAGGCGAGATTCAAGCGCCGACTAAGCTTGTAGACGCCCTCTCCAACGCGATCGCGGACGCGGGTTCGATTCCCGCCGTCTCCACTTTTTCGCTTGCAGCGCCAGATAGTTCCGTCCCGATGCCCGTAGATATCGAGCCGTCAGCTTGTCGTCGCGTGCGGCACATCCGCCGCGCTCCGGGGTCCGATCTCGTCCGGTAGATCGCCAGCCGGCCAGCGCTGCCACTCAAAGCCCTTGCGGGCGTGACGCAGCCTGTAGTTGAGCGCTCCATGGGCGTTCATCCCGTGCCACGCCGCATGCGTGACGATCGTGAACTTCGGAATCCAAAAGCGTTCGCCGATCGGTTCCAAGGGTGCCGGCGGGCTGATCTGCACGTCGGCACCTACGTGGCCCTCGCCGTCCTCGAGCGTCATGCGAGCCAGGATCGTGCCGTCGCGGTCGCAGATCTGCGACTCGCCGATCATCTCGGTCGGCCACGGGATGCCCGGGCCCATCGGCGTCTCTCCCGTGATCGGGCCCACGTGCGAGGCGTGCGCAACGGGCACGCCCGTCAGCCGTGCGACCTGGCCGGGCAGCGCACGCGCCTGCCTACGCCAGATTCCGTGCTCTCGCTTGGTCAGCCACCGCAGCGGACCGGGCCAGTTGGTCGGCATCGACGGCCAGCACATGCCGCCCAACACAAGCTGCGCGCCGCCGGCACGCACGCGGCCGGACGTGCGGTTGCGGGCCCATTCCCATCCGGACATCAGACCGACGCTGGTGCCGAGCGTCTCGCATCGCACGACGCCGTCGTCGTCCCCGCCCTTGTAGTAGTTCCGCTCCCAAGCGGTTGGGATGTCCTTGTCGTGGAGGTGTACCGCGCCGTTGGGCTCGGCGAGGACGTAGGTGCCGTAGGTGTGCTTGCCGCGCACCGCGACGAAGCCGCCGCCGATCACGCAATCGAGCTCGCGTGCCAGGCGCGTCAAGAGCTGGAAGGGCTGGCCGTCGATCGGCCGCGCGGTGCCGAGCAGGACCTTGGCGTACACGTTCGGCGACGTGCAGGCCTCGGGGACGAGCACAACTTCAGCGTTGTGCTCCCGATGGGCGTCGCGGATGAGGTCCTCGATGCGGATCAGGTTGGCCTCGACCTCTCCCAGGGCGAGGGCGGGCTGGACGACGGCGATGCGGGTCATGCCGGTGCCTCCTGATGGACGGCGGGAGTCGCGGCGGGTGCGGCTCTGACGCCGGGGGGTGGTGGCGGCCACACGGCACCCGGATGGTCCGAGCCCGTGACCGTGCGGGTGGCCCGGAAGCGATCAGCGGAGCGCTCCCGCCGCATCTCGAGGTCGGTACGGATGTCGCGGACGGCGTACCTCAGCGTCTCCCTGCGCGGCCGCTCGCCGCGCCAAAGGGCGGCGACAAGGGCGCGGGTCAGGCGTGGCAGCGGGGCAATCTCGTAAAACGTGCGCGCACGGCCGAAAAGATCGCTGAGGTCGGGCTCCGTGGTCCGCCCGGCGTCACGCACAAGCTCGCAGAGGGCCGGGGACTGTCGCTCCACCCGTGTGTCGAGGTTGGCGGAGTGGTAGGCGTGCAAGCAGTCGCGGTCGCGCTCGGCCTCCCAGATGCGCGTCGCTCCGTCGATCGCGGCCGGGTCGTCAAGCACCGGCAGCACGTGCTCGGCGAGCGTGCGTCCCATCCACAACGCATCGCGCATGCCCTGTCCGGTCACGGGGTCCTTGAAGTGCCCGGCGTCGCCGGCCAGCGCCCAGCCCGGCCCGGACGAGGCACGGAAGAAGGCCGGCGTCTCGCCCGTCGACCGCAGTTTCGTGCAGGTGCTCTTGTCCAGGCCGTCGATCCGCTGGGCGAGGCCGCGGTGCTCGTGGAGCTTGCGCTGCCAGTGGCCCTCGGGATCCTTGCGCGCGTCGGCGACCTCGTCGCGATGGCCCATGAGAAGGATCAGCAGCCTGCCCTCGGGAGCAGTCGGGAAGGCGAATGCGAACGAGTCTCCCTCGCGCCACTGGATATACGTCTCCGCCGCGCGGGTCCCCGCCTGGGGATCGTCGAGGTAGCGGAAGACCAGGCCGCGGCCGTTGCGCGAGACCCGATAGGGGCTCCAGGCGCCGACCTCCGCGGCGACGCTCGAGCGGCGGCCGTCGGCCCCTACGACAAGCGTGGCGGAGATGTCGCGCTCGACTCCGTGTTCGTCGGTGTAGCGAACGCCCGCCACGCGGCCGGTGCGCCAGTGCAGCGACGAGACCGTGCAGCGCTCGCGGACCTCGGCGCCCTGCTCGCGGGCGGCTTCGACGAGGCATATGTCCTGCAGGTCGCGAGGTACGCAGAGCCCGAAGTCGGTTCCGTCGGGCGCCGGGCGCAGGCGCTCGGTGCACACGATGCCCTCGGCCACGATTGTGACCCACCGGATCTTCGACGGGTTCAGGGCCAGGATTCGCGGAAGCGCGCCGAGCTTTGCGAGCTCGCTGGTGCCGCCGGGTGTGAGCACATGGGTGGAGAGCTGATCCGACGGGAAGCTCATCTTGTCCAGCACGACCACCTTGCGGCCCGCGCGGGCAAGCGGCGCCGCCACCGCACATCCGGCGAGGCGCCCCCCGACGACAACGACATCTGCCTGCTCCACGACCGCCTCCTCTCGCTCCCATCGACACTAGCCTTGCACGATCCTGAGCGAAAGTCTGGCCCTCGAATAGAGTCGTGCCCCATGAAGGCGGCGGCGATCTACGAGAACGGCGGCCCGGACGTTCTGCGGTACGAGGACGTACCCGATCCCGAATGCCCAAACGGCTGCTTGCTGATCGACGTCGAGGCGATCAGCATCGAGGGCGGGGACTTGCTGTCCCGCGCCGGGTCGCCGCCGCCGGCCGTTCCCCACATCGTGGGATACCTTGCCGCGGGCACTGTCGTCGAGGTCGGCGCCGGCGTCGAGGACCGCGCTGTCGGCGACCGCCTGGTGACCCTCAACACTGCGGGCTCGCACGCCTCTAAACGGGTCACTCCGGCGATGTCCACGTGGCCGATCCCCGCCGGGTTGGACGCCGCTCCCGCCGCGTGCGTCCCGGTCGCGCTCGGGACCGCCCAAGAGTGCCTGTTCACGGCCGGAAATCTCGAGGCTGGGCAGACAGTCCTGATCCACGCGGGAGCGGGCGGCGTCGGGATGGCCGCGATCCAGCTCGCCAAGCAGGCGGGTGCGACCGTGATCTCGACCGCGTCCGACGACGGGAAGCTCGAGCGCCTGCGTGAGTTCGGGCTCGACCACGGCATCAACTACGCCAGCGAGAGCTTCGTAGAACGAACGCGTGAGCTGACCGACGGTCGCGGCGTTGACGTGATCCTCGATTCGGTCGGCGGCCAGAACCTGGTCGACAGCATCGGCGCGCTCGCCTATCACGGGACGCTCGTGAGCGTGGGGGTGGCGGGCCGAGCCGGCTCCAGCGTCGAGGCGAGGGATCTGTGGACGCAGAACAACACGCTGCGCGGTGTCTTCCTCGGCGGGGCGCTGCTGACCGAGTATCCCCGTGTCCACGCGATGATCGCTGACTTATTCGAGCGGGTCGTGGCGGGCGACGTGCGCGTCGAGATCGACAGGACGTTCCCGCTCGCCGAGGCTGCCGCTGCGCACACATACATCGAAAGCCGCAAGGCCTTCGGTCGCGTCGTGATGACGCCGTAGGCCGTCGTCGACCTGGGCTCAGCCACTCATTGTTTTCCTCCTTTATTGGTTGACATGATCGCGACGAAGCTTGCGGCGGGCGAATGAAGTGACCGTGAAGTAGCGCGTACGACCAACTCTTCACCCGCGGGAACCTGTCCCGCCGTAATGAGAGGCCGCAACGTCATGCGACAGAAGATCACGCCGAACCTGTGGTTCGACACCGAGGCCGGGCCGCGACCGGCCGGCATGGTGATGACCGTGGAGTTCGAGTTGGACGGTCAGCGGCTCGTCGCGATCAACGGCGGCCCCCAGTTCGCGTTCGACGAGGCCGTCTCCTTCCAGATCAACTGCGAGATCCAGGGCGAGGTCGACTACTACTGGGAGCGGCTGTCCGCGGGCGGGGAGGAAGGGCCGTGCGGCTGGCTCAAGGGCAGGTACGGCCTGTCCTGGCAGGTGGTACCGGCCGGAATGGAAGAGCTGTTCGCCGATCCGGATCCGGAGCGGGCCGAGCGCGCGATGCAGGCGATGCTCGGGATGCGCAAGCTCGACATCGCGGCGCTGCACAGCGCGGCCGACGGGGCGACCTGACAGGCCGGCGACGAGGCCTGAGGCGAGCGGTCTGATTCATGGAAACGACCACCAGGGAGGCGCCGTGCCAAGACTGAGACTCGACATTTCGATGTCACTGGACGGCTTCGTTGCCGGGCCGAACCAGAGCGAGGAGGACCCGCTGGGCGAGGGCGGCATGCAGCTCCACCAGTGGGCCTTCGAGCTTGCGGCTTGGCGCGCGCCCCACGGCCAGGAGGGTGGTGAAGTCAACGCCTCCACCAAGGTTGTCGAGGAATCCCTCGAGAACCTCGGAGCGGTTGTGATGGGCAGGAACATGTTCGGCGGCAGGGGCCCATGGGGAGATGACCCCTGGGACGGCTGGTGGGGAGACGACCCGCCTTTTCACGTGCCGGTCTTCATCGTCACCCACCACGCCCGAGAGCCGGTCGCGAAGGAGGGAGGCACGACCTTCACGTTCGTGACCGACGGGATCGAGTCCGCCCTGGAGCAGGCCAAGGAAGCGGCCGGCGGCAAGGACGTCGGCTTGAGCGGCGGCGCGAACATCGCGCAGCAGTATTTGAAGGCAGGGCTGATCGACCAGATGCAGATCCATGTCGCCCCCGTCCTCCTGGGAGACGGCGCTCGTCTGTTCGACAACCTCGGGGGCGCCGAGATCGCGCTCGAGTGCACCCGCGCGGTCGGGGCCCCCGGCGTCACCCACCTCACCTACCGCGTCGTGAAGTGAGCCATCACGAAGGCCCTCGAAGCCCTGGGTGCGTTGAGCTAGGCGCCGCTGCCGAGATGCTGCGGCGCCTCGATCGGGTCCGTCAGGAGCTCAAGCAGCCGATTTCGACGCGTCAGCGTAGCGCAGCGAGCCGGGAGTAGTGAGCGACTCGCCGGTTTCCAGCAGCGTCTTGAGGCCGGACAGGATCATCGGCCAGCCGCCGTAGAGCTCGGCGTTCGCGCCCTCGCGAAGCTCGTCGTGGGTCACGGTCAGGCGGCAGGAGTCGCCGACCGGCTCGATTTCCCAGGTGACCCGCGATGTTCCCTCGTTCTTGACGTCGTCGCTCCAGAGCGCCACCATGCTCTGGACCAGCCGCCGCGGCGGGTCGACCTCGAGGTTCTCGCCTTCCCCCAAGAGCCCGTTGGCGGCGGAGTGGCCCATCTCGTAGCGCGAGCCGGGGGTCCAGTCCGAGCTGACCCGCGCGCCGAAGTTGTACTTGCTCCTCATGTCGGGATCGGTGATCGCCTCCCAGAGGCGCTCCGGGGTCGTCTTGATGTAGATCTCGAACACCTTCTCCATCGTTTCCTCCTCGATCTGTCTTTTTAGCCCGCTGAGCGCTGCCGCCCAAGGCGCGGCGTACTTGCTCACCCACCGGTCGTGGACGAGCCTGATCGGGACGGGGTTCAGGAAGTGCAGCTTCTCCCGGCCGCGCCGCTGCGTGGTGATGAGGCCTGCCTCCTCGAGCAGCCTCAAATGCTTCATCACGCCGAAGCGCGACAACGGCAATCGCTGCTCGAGTGCGCTGAGGGTCTGCCCGTCTGCTTCGAAGAGCGCGTCGAGCAGGCTGCGGCGCGTCGGGTCGGCGAGAGCCTTGAACACGTCGTCCATGTCCCAGAGGATATGTGACCGTTTGGTCACGTGTCAAGTGCTCCGCTGCCGCGTGTGGATACGCTCCGGCAATGGAGGGCGAGCGCGCGGCGGCGACCTGGTCCGGCCCGGGAGACGGCGAGCAGATCTGGTTCGTGGGAACGCTGGCGACGATCCGGGTGCCTGGCGAGGCGGTCGCGGGACGGTTTGCCCTGATCGAGTTCCTCTTTCCCCGAAATGCCTCGCCACCGCTTCACACCCATCCGCAGGACGAGAGCTACATCGTGCTCGAAGGGCGGCTGACGGTTCAGGCCGGCGAGCAGCGCTTCGAGGTCGAGGCGGGCGCGACGGCCGCTGTCCCGATTGGGGTGCCGCATACCTTCAGGGTGGACAGCGACACGGCGCGCGTACTGGTGCTCAGCACGCCCGCCGGCCTCGAGCGCATGGTCCGCGACGGCGGAGTGCCTGCCGGCGCGGCCACGCTGCCTCCGCCCGACGCGCCGCGCCCCGGACCGGATGAGCTCGATCGGATCTTTCGTGACCACGGCCAGGTGACCGTCGGCCCGCCGCTCGGGCCGCGGGACTGAGGGGCTGCTTCACGCAGGAGCCGAAGCTCAGGTCGAGATCAGATCAGTTCTGCTGTGCGACCCAGGAGAGGATCGCGCGGGAGTGGGTGATGACCGTCCCGCCGGGCAGCTCGAGCGCCGGCAGCTTCGTCGCTCCGGTCGCGTCGCGGAGCTCGTCACGGGAGCCCTTGCGCAGGAAGGGGATCGGGCTGCCGTGCGCGGCGATCACCTTGTCGTACTCGATGCCTGCGGACCGGAGCGCCTCCTGTACGCGGCGACACGGATGCACCCGCGGGCCGCCGTCATCGCCGTGGCAAACGTAGAGCGTCGGGGTCTCGGCCATCTTCCTCCTCCGGTTCGTGGGACCGGCGGAGCGTATTCTCGTCAGCGCTTCAACTTGATGATGCGCCGCGCTGCGGTGGTGTTCCCGGCGGCGTCCCTGGCCTTGATCGCCAGGCTTGCCCTCAGTGCGCCGTGCCCTGTCAGCCTGCGACGGAGGGACCGCCGGATTCGCGGGCCGAGCCGAAGCACCAGCTTCACGCTGCGGCCCTCGGATATCCGGCGAGCCGACGACCGGATCCTGTAGGTCCGGGCGGCGCCCGGGAGCAACAGCCTGCTCTGCGCCCGTGCCACGCACGCCTCCAGCGGACACGCGACCTCGACGACGATGCGGCTGCTCCTGAGGGGGTGCTGGACGCGACTACCGGACACGGTCACGGCCGGCGGGGTGGAATCGACGCCGGGCGTCGGACCCGACGGTCCGCAGCCGGCTGCGATCAGCACGCGCGCGTCGGTCAGCCGGAGCTGGTACCGGCCGCGGTACTGCTCCGGCGGTCGAAGCACGTCTGCCACCCACATGCCCCAGGTCGTCGAGTCCTCTCCGTAGGGCGCCTGGCCGCCCGCCGCCCGCCGCTGATTCACCGAGATCGACTGGTCGGCAAACCACTTGAGCTGAAGCTCGGGGTGGTCCGGGAAGCCGGCGTACTCACCCTGATCCCAGATCGACGCCCTCATCTGGAAGAAGCCCACCGAGTCCTGGCCGGCGGCGGGTGCGTTCGTGATCTCCGATTCGACCAGCGCGCCCATCACCGGCAGCTCTGCGGGCAGCCCGCGTGCGATCGCGCCGGCCGCCATCCAGGCGGTGAGCTCGGCTTTCGCCGCGGCGTCGCCAGGGTAGCCGCCCTGCCACGCGCAGGGGGTGGCGTCTGCGGTTGCCCGGCCCGGGGCGAGGCACCCGGCCAGCGCAAGCACGATAAGCGTCGCTGCTGTTCGAGATCTCAAGGCCCCGTAGCGGGGACCAGTGTCTCCAGGCCGGCCTCGCAGCGGATCAGCGCCGCACGCTCGAGCCCGGCGCTACGGTGGGCGATCGGCGCGAGGATCGCGGGGTCGAGCGCGAGCCCGAGGAATGCCTGCAGGCTGGGATAGAACACCGCGATGACCTCGTCGTAGCGGTCGCTTCCCTCGCCGATCTCGGCGAGCTGATCGGAGTCGGGATTGATCGGCATGGGCTCGTGCGGGAGCTACTTTGGCTTCGTGGCGGCCTGGATGCCGCCGCCCGGCGCGCTTCGAAGTTTGGTCGGGCGCCGCGGCTTGAGCCCCGCCTCCCGCTGCCAGCCGGCCATCTCGTCCGGCGTCCACGTGCCCGACTGGCTGGTGAGGGCGAAGTAGAACTCGAGCAGCGCGCCGAGCTGGCCCGCGTCCCGCGGGTTCTCGGGGCGGAACGCGTCGAGGATCGCGTAGACGCCGCCCGGGCGCAGCGCCCGGGCGACACGCGCGGCCAGGTCGCGGTTCTCGGCGTCGCTCAGGTGATGCACGAGCGAGGCCGTGAACACGACATCGTAGGTTTCGGTCCCCAGGTCCTCAGTCAGCGCGTTGCCGGTGCGATGGACCACGCGGTCCCCCATGCCCTCGGCCGCCAGCAGCGGAGCAGCGTGCTCGACCGCCTCCGGGAGGTCGAGGACGACGGCCCGCAGGTGCTCGTGGCGCCGGCACAGCATGACCGAGTAGTAGCCATGCGAGCCGCCGATATCGAGCAGGTCCCTGGCCCCCGCCGGCACCGGAAACTTGCGCACCGCCTCGGCGGCGAATCCGGCCGCGAGTGACCTCATCCCGCGCTGATAGCTGTCCCACTGATCGCCGGCCATCACGTCGTGGATATCGATCGGCTGGCCAGTTCGGACGTAGTCCTCTGTTCGCTCGAGCCACTCCCACTCGTCGAACTGGAAAAGCAGCTTGTCGACGAGCGACGTCTCGCTGTCAGGCAGCAGCCATTTACGGCTCATCGGCGTGAGGGAGTACCGGTCGGCGTCGGCCTTCAGATAGTCGCCGGCCGCCAGCGCGAACAGGATCTTCCCCGTCGCCTCCGGGTCCGTGCCGGCCCGCTCCGCGACCGACGCGGCGGTCGCCGGGCCCGCGGAGAGCGCCTCGAACAGGCCCAGCTTCGTGGCCGCCATCACCACGCGTGCCAGCGTGAAGGCCATCTGCGTCTCGATCAGCGGCTGGGGCACGAGGCCGAGTCGCGCGACCGCTCGCTCGACCGCGCTCTCGGGCTTCATCCCGATTCGCATCGGGGCAACTCTATCCAGGCAGCACGCGCTGCACGGGCCTATGCCTGGGCCAGCACCTCGCCGTTGGTCACGTCGGGCGCACCTTCGATGAGCGTTGCGATGTCATCGTTCTCACGGATCCACGAGGCGGCGGCATCGGCGGAAGCCTGCGCGCCGGCCTGGTCGTCGGCGAACGTGATTGTGACGAGCGTCCCGTCACCACCGTCGACCACGGCGTAGGAAGAGAAGCCCGGCACGTCACGCACGCGGGTAAGGAAGTCTTCTTCGATGCGACGGGCGATCTGCTGGATGTCCGTGGCGCGATACTTGCGGACCGATGCGTACATGCGAGTCTCCGATCGACGTGGCCGCGCCGGGTGGCTCAGCTCTGAGCGCGAACCTACACGAACCGCCTGCCGCGAGGAGCGGATCGCTCAGAAGTCGCGGCGGCCGGTGAAGCGCTCCGTCGCCTCCGGCCGCGTCAGCTCGTAGATCGCGATGCGGTGGCCGCCCGGCGTCCTGAACTCGCAGCACGGCCCGTGAGGAATGCCGAACACCGCCTGTCGTTCCCAGCCGCGGCGCTCGAGCTCGGCGATCGCGGCGTCCAGTCCGGCGACGCGGTAGACCAGCACGGGGCGATCCCCTTCCAGGTGACCCGCGAGCAGGACGTCCGGTGCCTCGTTGCTCAGCTTGACCATCGCGACGCGGGTGTCGAACGCCTCGATCGTGAAGACGACCTGGGCGCCGAGCACGCTTGTGAAGTACTCGACGTCGCGGGCGACGTCGTCGCTCGGCATGTACAGGAAGTCGAGCCGCTCGAACGGCGGCGCCTGCTCCGGACTTCCGTCACGCATCTCGGCTCAACCCTAAGGGACCATGGCGGTACGCTCACAGCGCAAGACTCGACAGAAGGGGATCATGGCGACTGGTCTGGAGTCACTCACGGAGACCGCGGGGGCAAGCGAGGCCGCCGCATTCGTCGACCGGTTTGCGGCCGCGTGGGCCAGCTCCGAGGTGGAGCGGCTGCTCGCGCTGCTGACGGACGACATCGTCTTGAGGCAGCCCGCGCTTCCCGACACGCACGGCAAGGCCGCCGCCCGCGAGGCGTTCACGCGTCTCTTCCGCGCGTTCCCGGACCTTCACGCGATCGTGCACCGATGGGCGGCGCGCGGCGACGTCGTCTTCATAGAGTTCACGCTCGCGGCCACCTTCGGAGGGCGCGAGTTGAGCTGGCCCGCCGTCGATCGCTTTCTGCTGCGTGAGGGTCTCGCCGCCGAGCGGGTCAACTACTTCGATACCCGGAGGTTCCTCATCGAGATCCTCAAGCGTCCGCGCGGCTGGCGGCGGCTCGCGACGTCGGGCCTGCGGCCGACGCTGTCGTGAGCACCGCCCGCACCGCGCCGGGGTCGATGCCGCCCGGGCCGCGCCTGCCACGGGTCCTCCAGACACTCGGCTTCATGCTGGTCGGGCCGCGATTCGTGGACGGGTGCCGGCGCCGCTACGGAGACCTCGTCACGTTCAGCACCCTCTTCGACCCCGGGTTCGTGATGGTGTTCCATCCCGACCACGTGAAGCAGGTGTTTCGCGGTTCTCCCGAGCAGCTCCGGGCGGGGGAGGCGAACGCGCCGCTCGGGCCGGTGCTCGGGGCGCGCTCGGTGCTGCTGCTCGACGGCGCCGAGCACCTTCGCCAGCGGCGCCTCATGCTCCCGCCTTTCCACGGCGAGCGGATGCGGGAGTACGAGACCGCGATGCTCGACGCGGCCGACCGCACAATCGACTCGTGGTCCGTCGGCGAGCCGTTCCCGATCCTGCCCTCGATGCAGTCGCTGACCCTCGACGTGATCATGCAGGCGGTCTTCGGTGTCGAGGCAGGTCCGCGGCAGGAGGAGCTCAAGCGGCGGGTGCGGCAGATGCTGGACCCCGTCGGCACCCGGGTCGGCGTCCTCATGATGGTGCTCTCGGCCGGACGGTTCGGCGCTTCGCGGATGCGCCGGTTCGCGGAGCAGCGCCGCCAGGTCGACGAGCTCGTCTACGACGAGATCGCCCGCCGCCGGATGGCGACCGACCTGGACCACCGCACGGATGTGCTCTCGTTGCTCCTGCTGGCCCGCGACGAGGAGGGAGACGCGCTCACGGACGGCGAGCTACGCGATCAGCTCGTGACGCTGCTCGTGGCGGGACACGAGACCACCGCGACCGGTCTCGCGTGGGCGTTCGACCTGCTGCTGCGCGACCGGGCGACGCTCGACCGCACACGCGCAGCGATCGCCGACGGCGACGACCGCTACCTCGACGCGGTCGTGAAGGAGGTTCTCAGGCGGCGGACGGTCGTGCCGGGCGTCGGCCGCGTCGTTCGCGGAGAGCCCTTTCCGCTCGGCGAGTACCTGATTCCGACCGGCGTCGAGATCAACCCGTCGATCTCCGCGATCCACCGGCGAGGCGACTGCTACCCGGAGCCAGAGGCCTTCAGGCCCGAGCGGTTCCTGGGTGAGGATGCGCCGGACACCTACACCTGGCTGCCCTTCGGAGGCAGCACGCGCCGCTGCCTCGGCGGAAGCTTTGCGACCTTCGAGATGAAGGTCGTGATCCGCCGTGTCCTCGAGCGGGCGCAGCTCGCGCCGGTCGGGCGGCGGCCGGAGCGAGCCCTTCGGAAGGGCGTCACGATCGTGCCGAGGCACGGCGCGCGCGTGATCCTGGAAGCCGCTCCGCAACCCATCTCGACGGGAGCGGAGCCCGCTCCACACGTCGCCGGCGCGGTTCGGTAGACATCTCGCGATGCCACTGGACGGACGAACCGAGGCGCGCCTCGCCCGCCTGCGCGACGCTGACTCGTCATCGCGCTGGCTGCGGGCCACGCGCCGGCTGCGCGAGCTGCTGCCCGGCGACAGCGAGCTGGGCGATCCGCTCTCGACGGCGGGAGCCGAGCCGTCGCAGCTGGTCGCCCGCACGATTGCCGAGGCCGGCGACAGGCGCCCGAGCGTCGCGCGGGAGGTCGGGCTCGGCGCCCTTCAGGTCTTCCAGGCGCTGTCGGAGGCGCAGGGGCGCGGCCGCGGCGAGCGTGAGCTCGCGATCCTGTTCACCGACCTCGTGGGCTTCTCGTCCTGGGCGCTGGAGGCGGGCGACGAGGCGGTGCTCGAGCTGCTTCGGAAGGTCGGCACCGCTGGTGAGGCGGCGATCTGCGACCACGGCGGCCGGGTCGTGAAGCGTCTCGGCGACGGTCTCATGGCCGTCTTCGATGACGCCGGGGCGGCAGTCGAGGCCGCGCTCGAGACGCGCGGCGCGGTCGGTGGGATGGGCGTCGACGGGTACGCGCCGCAGCTCCGGGCCGGCGTTCACATCGGCCGGCCGCGGAAGCTCGGTGGCGACTATCTGGGCGTCGACGTGAACATCGCGGCGCGCATCGCGGAGGCCGCCTCCGGGGGAGAGGTGCTCGTGTCCGGGCCGGCGGGAGAGCGGCTCGGCCCAGCCACATTCCAGCTGAAGCGCCGGCGCTTTCGCGCAAAGGGCGCGCCGAAGGAGCTGGAGGTCTATGCCGTCGACTTCTCCTGAGCGCGAGCAGATGCTGCGGCGTGCCTATGCTGCATTCAACGCGCGTGACGTCGAGGCCGTGCTGTCGCTCATGCATCCCGAGGTCGATTGGCCGAACATGATGGACGAGACCCGCGCTCACGGCCACGGCGCCGTGCGCGACCACTGGACCCGCCAATTCGAGGTGGTCGACTCGCACGTCGACCCGATCCGGTTCAACGAGGACGCGGAGGGACGGGTCAAAGTCGAGGTCCACCAGGTCGTGCGCGACCTGGACGGGAATGTCACCAGCGACGTGCTGGTCGACCATCTCTACGGGTTCCGCGACGGCCTGGTCGACCGGATGGACGTGCGCCCGCCGGTAAGCTCGACCTGATGGCCAGCATCTACGACCAGATCGACGAGCAGCTCGGCGACTGGATCGCGCGGCAGTCGCTTTTCTTCGTCGGGACCGCGCCGCGCTCGGAGAGCGGCCACGTGAACGTCTCGCCGAAGGGCCCGATCGGCACGCTGCGCGTGCTGGGGCCGACGGAGATCGCCTATCTCGACCTGATCGGGAGCGGCGCGGAGACGATCGCCCATCTGCGTGAGAACGGCCGGATCGTCGTGATGCTCTGTGCCTTCGAAGGCCCGCCGCGGATCTTGCGCCTCCACGGCCGCGGTGAGGTCGTCCTGCAGGTAGATCCCCGCTTCGAGGGCCTCGCCCGGCGTTGCCGGTTCGACGAGCCCGAGGTGCCGGAGTCCCGGCGCGCAATCGTCGTGGTCGAGGTGACGAGAGTCGCGGACTCGTGCGGGTACGGAGTTCCGCTCATGTCCTACGAAGGCGAGCGGCCGCACCAGCGTGCCTGGGCTTCGAAAAAGGTCCGCACGGGCGGGGCAGAGGCACTCGTCGCCTACCAGCGCGAGAAGAACGCGGAGAGCCTCGACGGCCTGCCGGCTGTCGAGCTCCGCTGAGGGGATGACACGCGCTCAGCCGGAGTAGGGTGCGCCCTGCAAGGGAACGCAACCCACAGGAGGCGCTAGGAATGAGAGTCAGGAAGATTCTCGCGGCAGCCGTGCTCGCAGCGTTCGTATCGGCGATCTTCTCCGGTCCGGCCGCGGCCGACGTGATCAAGGTGTCGCCGGGCGAGTCGATCCAGGCCGCGATCGACAGTGCCGGGACCTATGACACGATCAAGCTTGCCCCGGGGACATATCAGGAGAACGTCCAGATCAAGAAGGATGGCATCACCCTGAAGGGCGCGGGCGCGGACGAGACGATCATCGAGCCTGGGAGCGGCTCGGGCTCGGTCGACCCGATCTGCGGCGGCCAGGGCGTGAGCGGCGTCTGCGTCACCGACGCGACCCTGCCGGCCAACCCGAATGACCCTCCGGTGGTCAACAACCATGTCGCCGACGTGCGGGTGAAGGACCTGACCGTGCGCAATTTCACCGGCGGCGGCGTGTTCTTCTTCGGCACGCAGGACCAGCGCGTGAGCGACGTGCACGCACAGAACAACCCGGAGTACGGCATCGTCGCGTTCAACACGACCGGCGGCCGGTACTGGCACAACTTCACGGACGGCAACGGAGAGGCAGGCATCTACGTGGGTGACTCGCCGCAGGCGAACGCGCTCGTGCGGGACAACCTCTCGACCGGGAACGCCGGCATGGGGATCTTCGTGCGTGACGCCTCGCACGGGACGATCAGGGACAACGAGGTCGCCGACAACTGCATCGGCGTCCTCTTCCTGAACACCGGTGCCGGCAACGAGGACTGGACGGTGGAGCACAACTCCGCCAACCACAACAATGCCGCCTGCCCGGGAGAGGACGGAGCGCCGGTGTCGGGCATCGGCATCGCGATCCTGGGTGCCGGCAAGATCGATCTGGCCGGCAACACGGCCAACGACAATCAACCCTCCGGCGACACATCCGCCTCGGCCGGAATCGTGATCAGCGCAGTCCCCGGCCCCGCAGGTGATCTCGTCGCCGAGGGCAACACGATCAGGTTCAACCGCGCGTTCGGCAACTCGCCCGTCGACATCCTCTGGGACGGGAACGGGACGAACGACTTCTTCGGAAACCGTTGCGACAGGTCCAATCCGGACGGCCTCTGCAGCGAGCGGCACGGAGGAGCCGGTCAGGGCCACCACGGTGGCGAGGGCGGCGATCACGATCGCAAGGGCCACCGCACACACCACCGAAAGCACCACGGCAAGCACCACGGCAACGGCGACTAGAGCGGCCCGGACAGCGCGGATCGAGAGGGCGGCCACGGTCGCCCTCTCTTGTCCATCGGGCATGTGTCATCTCGAGACCGGGCCAGCGGGAGAGGAGTTGCGATGACGGATCGGAGTACTGAGCACCGGCGGCGGTCAACGTGAAGGTGCTGACGGCCTGATGGCCGCGGCAAAGCTCTATTCGCTGTCGGTGTCCCACCCCGGACATGCCGCGCGACTGATGCTGGAGCGGAAGGGCATCGAGCATCGCGTCGTCGACCTCCAGCCGGGACTGCATCCGGTGCTCCTGCGGCTGGCCGGCTTTCACGGAGGCACGGTGCCGGCCCTTCGGATCGACGGCCGGCGCGTCCAGGGATCAATTCGGATCTCCCGCGCGCTCGATCGGCTCCGCCCGGAGCCGGCGTTGTTTCCGGCGGACAGGCGAGCCGCGGTCGAGCAGGCAGAGGCCTGGGGCGAGCGGGACCTGCAGCCCGTGCCGCGCCGCATGTATCGCTGGGGTCTCGGGCGTCAGGCGGCGCTGCGACGGCAGCTGGCGGAGCTCTCGCCGATGCCCGCGCCAGGGCTGCAGGCGAGGGCGAACCTGCCCCTCGCGCGCCTCTTTGCGGCGATGATCGGCGCCGACGACGCGACGGTCGAGCGCGACGCCCGCGAGCTCGCGGGCAAGCTCGACCACGTCGACGCTCTGATCGACGCCGGCGTGATCGGCACCGACGAGCCGAACGCCGCCGACTGCCAGATCGGCACGACGGTGCGCGTCCTGCTGTCCTTCGACGACCTCAAGCCGGAGATCGAGGGCCGTCCCGCCGAGCGCCTGGCGCGCCGGCTGCTTCCGCATTGGCCGATCGAAGTTCCGCCGTTCCTGCCGCGGGAGTGGCTCGCTACAGGCCGTGATTCGGCCACTCGGGACGCTCGCCCCGCTTGAACGCGCCTGCGCCGATCGTGTGCGAGTCCCGGCGCATGAACATCGACATCGTCAGCTCCGCCTCGATCCGCAGCCGCTCCTCGTAGGTCCGCCCGACACCCCGGATCACGCTCTCCTTGTCGGAGCGAATCGCGCCCTGGGGCAGCGCGGCGATCTGGTGGGCGAGCTTTTGGGCGCGCGCCAGCGCCATCCCGGCCGGCACGACCTCGTTCACGAGCCCGATGCGCTCCGCCTCGCGGACGTCGATGCGCCGCCCCGTGATGATCAGCTCCATCGCGCGAGCGAAGCCGACCACCAGGGGGAGCCGCACGGTCATGCCGTCGCCCCCGACGATGTTCCACCGCCGCTCGAGCGCGCCGAACTCGGCGTTCTCGGCGGCGATCCGGATGTCCGCGAGCAGCGCCGTCTCGAGGCCCGCCGCAAACGCGTAGCCGTTCACGGCGGCGATCACCGGCTTGAACACGTCGACGCGGCGGGTGTAGCCGCACTCACCGGGCGAGTTGAAAACATGGACACGGAACTCGTCCCAGTCGCCGAGCTCCTCGAGCTGCGAGGCATCCTGGAGATCCCAGCCGGCCGAGAACGTGGTGTCGCCCGCGCCGGTGATCACGAGCACGAACGCCTCGTCGTCGTCGCGGAAGCGCTGCCATGCGTGGTGCAGCTCGTCGTTCATCAGGCGGCTGATCGCGTTGTGCTGATCCGGCCGGTTGTAGGTCAGCGTGACGACGTGGTCGTGCTGATCGTAGATCAAGGTCTCGTAGTCCATCGTGCCCCCTTCGGTTGGTCGACACCGGCTGTATAGCCTCTCTCGGTCGCCGACCTACTTGCCAGGCTGATCCCGCTGGGGCTCGCGGGCGCGATCTCGCCGGTTGCGATCGTGGCCTGCATCGCGCTGCTGTTCTCGCGACGGCCCCTCGCGAACGCTCTAGCCTACGTCGCGGGGATCGCGTCGGTGCTCGCCGCCGTCGGCGCGGTCGCGCTCGTGGTCTTCGGCCCGGGCTCGGTCGCCGACGCGGAGTCGTCGCAGATCGTCAACACCCTCGAGCTGACGCTCGGCGTGCTGCTCGTGCTGGTAGGCGTCAAGCAGGCGCTCGGCGAGCCTGACCCGGATGCGCCGCCGCCCGGATGGATGGCCGTGATCGAGCGGCTCGGACCGGCGCGCGCCTACGCGTTCGGCCTGCTCGTCGAGGCCACGAACATAAAGCGGCTCGCGATCTACCTGGCCGGCCTCAGCGAGATCAGCCGCTCGGATGTGACGGCCAGGCAGAGCGTCGTCGCGCTCGGCGTGTTCGGATTCCTGCTCCTGCTCGGCGTGCTTGCCCCGATCGCCGTGTACGCGGCGTCGCCGCAACGCTCCGCCGCGACGCTCGGCGCGGCCCGGGCGTGGCTGCTGAGGCACAACCGGCGCATCCTCGCGGTGCTCTTCACGCTGATCGGTGCGGTGCTGATCGAGCGAGGCCTGAGCGGATTGGCGTAAGGGCATGCGCAAGGCTCGCCCCGGAGGGCCGCGGGAGCGGAACCACCGGCGTCAGGGTCACATATGCTCCCGAGCCGTGAAACGCAGGATCGTCTTCAGCGTGCTCGCCGTGGCGGCGCTCGCCCTGATCGGGGCGGGCTGCGGAAGCAACGGCCCGAAGGTCCAGAAGAAGATCACGGTGGGCCAGGATCCATCCGACGTGGTCGCGGCATACAACGCGGTCTGGGTGGTCAACGACGACGCGGTCGGGCGGGTCGACCCGAAGACGAACGCGCTCGCGCTGAAGAAGTTCATCATCGCCGGTCAGGGCGCCGGCAGCATCGCGGCGGGCGAAAACGCGCTCTGGGTGGCGGCCAACCTCTCGAACGAGGTGGACGTGATCGACCCCTCCCGCAACAGGATCGTCAAGCGCATCGGGGGGATCGCCGGCTCCGAGATCACCTTCGGCGACGGCGCGGTGTGGCTCACGCAGGCGGGCGCCGGAACGATCCAGCGCATCGACCCCGTGAAGCGCCGGATTGCCGGCCGGCCGGTCAAGGTGGGCCAGCAGCCCGCCGGGCTCACGGCTGCGAATGGCTCGGTGTGGGTGTCGAACCAGGCCGACAGCACCGTTACGCGCGTCGACGCGAAGGCCAACAAGGTCGTTGCCACGATCAAGGTTGGCGCGAATCCGACGGACGTGGCCGTCGGTGAGGGCGGCGTCTGGGTCACGAATGCAAACGACGACACGGTTTCGCGCATCGACCCGGCCACGAACAAGGTGGTCGCGACGATCAAGGTCAAGGGACAGGCTCCCTCGGACGTAGCCACCGGCTTCGGTGCGGTGTGGGTGTCGGAGACCAACAGCAACTCGGTCGGGCGCATCGATCCCAAGGACAACAAGCAGACCGACGAGATCGACACCAAGGCATACGCGCCGGCCGACGTCGCGGTGGGCTTCGGGTCGGTGTGGGCCCCGCTGGCTCACTCGAACCAGCTCGCCCGGATCAAGCCCTAGCGGAGGCGCTACCGGGCTAGTCGCGGACGCTTCGCCGTGGCGGGGTGACCCGCTCGCGCAGCGCCGTGATCTCGCGCGCTGCGGATTCGAGCGCCACGCGCGCCTTGCCGAAGCTCTCCACCAGCTCGGCCCGGCCCGGTGCCCCGGAACGTCGCGCGGCGGATCGTCTCATCGTCGAGACGAGCTCGCGCAACGTTTCCTCGGTTCTCTCCTCCACGTGACTGCTCGAGCGTTCCAGTGCGGTTCCGGCCGACAGTATGCCGATCTCGTGGGTGAGAGGTTGCTTAGATATCCCGCGAGGACCGTCCGGCGTCCTAGCATTGCTGGACCGAATGCGAATCCTGATCGTCGAAGACGAGCGCTCGATCGCCGATTTCATCGAGCGCGGCCTGCGCGCCGAGGGCTATGCGGTCACCTCCAAGCACGATGGCGCATCAGGCCTCGTCGAGGCCCTCACCGGCGACTACGGGCTCGTGCTGCTCGACGTCCTGCTTCCGGCGAAGAACGGGCTGGAGGTGCTCGAGGAGCTTCGCGCCCGCGACTCGGAGCTGCCCGTGATCATGCTCACCGCGGTGGGCGAGACCGACCAGAAGGTTCACGGCCTCGACATGGGCGCGAACGACTACGTGGTGAAGCCCTTCTCGTTCGACGAGCTGCTCGCGCGCATCAGGGCGCACCTGCGGCGCCCCGGCCAGCGCGAGGCGGCCGTGCTCGAAGCGGCCGACATCAAACTCGACTTCAGGACCCGCGCCGTCGAGCGGGCGGGCCGCGAGGTGCGGCTCACCGCGCGGGAGTTCGAGCTGCTCGCCTACCTCATGCGTCATCCCAACCAGGTGCTGTCGCGCAGCCAGATCCTCAATGCTGTCTGGGGCTACGACTACGACCCCGGCACGAACGTGCTCGAGGTCTACATCGGGTACCTGCGAAAGAAGCTCGAGGGAGGCGAAGGGCCGGTGCCGATCGAGACCGTGCGCTCGGCTGGGTACCGACTCGTGGCGCCGCGTGCGTAGGCGGCTCTTCGGCAGCATGCGGTCCCGGCTGGCAGCGGCGATCGCGCTCGTCACGATCGGGTCTCTGGCCGGAAGCTTCTTCGCCCTGCACCAGCGCACCGGCTCGGACCTCCAGAACCGGATCGACTCGAACCTCAGGGAGCAGTTCGCGGAGTTCCGGCAGGAAGCGCTGGACAACGCCGGCAGTCCTGCCGCGCTGAACCGTGCCGCGCGTAAGTTCATCTCGTCCCAGACATACCACCCCGAGTCGCGCATCTTCGTCATCGAGGTGAGCGGGGGCGCCGACATCACCAACGAGAAGCAGGTGGTCCAGCGCGAGGTCGAGCGCGAGCACGCCGGGTCCGACAAGGAGTTGGGCGCGCGGAAGGACGACGCCGGCAGAGTCAGCCTGATCGTTGCTCCGACCGGCTTCGCCGACGTCGACACCGAGGAGACGGGGGCGCTCCGCGCCTACAGCCGCCCGATCGAAGCGCACGGAAAGCGGATCGGCACTTTCCGCGTCGCTGACCCGCGCGCGCCGATCACCCGCGCCCAGTCCGTGCTCAGGAACACGTTGCTGCTGGTGGGCGCGATCGCGCTCGTGGTCGCGCTTGCGGTCGCGGCATGGCTTGCGACACTGATCACGCGGCCACTGAGGCGGATGGCGTCGGTCGCCTCCGCGGTCGACGCCGGTGACCTGTCCCACCGGATCGGCGAGGTTCACTCCGCCGACGAGGTGAACGTCCTCGGGGAGTCCTTCGACCACATGCTCGACCGGCTCGAAGCCGCCTTCCGGCGCCAGCGCGAGTTCGTCTCCGACGCTTCGCACGAGCTGCGCACCCCGCTCACCGTGCTGCGCGGCCAGACCGAGCTCCTGCGCCGGGTGGGCCAAGATCCAGAGGAGCGCCGGCGCGTGACCGACATGCTCCTGCGCGAGCTCGACCAGATGAACCGGCTTGTCGACGACATGCTCTCGCTCGCGAAGGCGGAATCCGGCGAGCTGGTGCGCCCCAGGCCGCTCGACCTCGACGAGTACCTGCAGGACCTCGAGCGCGACCTGCCGCTGCTCGGCGAGCGTGACTACCGGCTCGAGGGTCTCCACGAGGGCACCCTCTACGCCGACCCCGAGCGGCTCACGCAGGTGTTCCGGAACCTCGTGCGCAACGCGATCCGCCACACCGTGCCGGGCGATCGCATCACGCTCTCGGTCGGCGCGCGCACCGGGTGGATCGAGTTCTCGGTCGGCGACACCGGCCCGGGCATCCCACCTGAGCAGCTCGAGCGCATCTTCGACCGCTTCCACCGAACCGACGAGGGACGTGACCGCGACCACGGCGGAAGCGGGCTGGGCCTCCCGATCGCGCGTGCGATCGTGGAGGCCCATGGCGGCCGGATCTGGGCCGAGGCACAGCCCGGCGGCGGCGCGCGGATCCGCTTCGAGCTCCCGGGCCAGCGCCCGGATTTCGCGCCACATCGCGTCTAGGCTCGGTCTGGTGGGCAGGGGCTTGCGTGTCTTGCTGGCGAGTCTCGCCGTGGTGCTGACGCCGGCGGCGAGCGCAGCCGCGACCCCGCATGTGGCCGCGACGATCCCGGTCGGGGGCAGGCCTGTCGCGGTCGCGGCCGGCTTCGGGCTGGTCTGGGTCGTCGATCAGGCCGGCGGCACCGTGGAGCGGATCGATCCCCGCACGAACACGGTCGCCGTCGGCTCGGTCTGGGTCGCGAACGTCGCCGACTCGACCGTCACGCGGATCGAGCCGTAGCAAGACCCGGGCGGGTCAGGGGACCCGGTGAACCTCGAAGAGGTTCGTGCCGAGCCGCTGCCCCCCGAGGCCTGCGGTGATCCCGATCAGGTCCCCCGACTTGGCGAGCTTTTCCTGCTTGGCACGCTCGGCGCACTCGGTAAGCAGCTGGTCGAGAGTGTCGGGCTCCTCGTTGTAGGCGGAGTGCACGCCGAAGAGGAGGTTGAGCCGGCGAACGGTCTCGCGACGGGGGCACAACGCGAGCACGGGCACGCTGGGCCGGTTCGCGGACACGAGCCTCGCCGTGCGGCCCGAGCGGGTCGGGACCACGAGCGCGGCAAGGCCGAGCTGGTACGCCGCCCGGACCGCGTTGTACGACACGGTGTCGGCCACGTCGCCGGGGGCACGCTCGGTGCGGCGGGCAAGCCAGTCGGCATACGGCAGCTCCTGCTCGGTCTCCTCCGCGATCCGCGCCATCATCTGGACCGCCTTGACGGGGTGCTGGCCGACCGCGGTCTCCTCCGAGAGCATCAGCGCGTCGGTGCCGTCGAAGATCGCATTAGCGACGTCGGTCGCCTCGGCCCGGGTGGGACGCGTCGAGCGGACCATCGAGGCGAGCATCTGCGTGGCCGTGATCGAGGGTTTCGCCTGGCGGCCAGCGATCGCGAGCAGCCGCTTCTGCATGATCGGGATCCTCTCGATCGGCAGCTCGATCCCGAGGTCGCCGCGCGCGACCATGATCCCGCCGGTGGCGGCCGCGATGATCTCCTCCGCTGCCTCGGTGGCCTCGCGCTTCTCGATCTTCGCGATCACTGGGATGTCGGCGCCGCGCTCGGCGAGCCGTGCGGTGACGCCCTCGATGTCCGCGGCGCTGCGTACGAAGGAGACCGCGATCAGGTCGACGCCTCGTCCGCAGCAGAAGTCGATCCAGTCGAAGTCCGCCTGCCCCAGCGCCGAGGGCACGGCCTCGGCACCGGGTAGGTTCATGCCCTGATGGGACGTGACGGTGCCGCCGGTCTCGACCTTGGTGAGGACGTCGCTCCCGTCGGTCTCCCGTACCCGCAGCCTGATCGAGCCGTCCGCGAGATAGATCACGTCGTTCGCGCTGACGGCCTGGGGGAGTCCGGCCCACGCCACGGGAATCGCGTCGCGGCGCCCCTGGGCATCACCGGTGGTGAGCACCAGCGACTGCCCGTGCCGCAGCTGGATTACGTCGCCGTCGATGTCGCCGAGCCTCAGCTTCGGCCCCGGCAGGTCCCCGAGCAGCGCGATCTCGCGCCCCGCCCGCTCGGCCGCGCCACGCGCGATCTCGATCAGCTCGACATGGGACTCGCGCGTGCCGTGCGAGAAGTTGAGGCGAAGCACGTCTGCGCCGACCGAGATCACGCCGGCGAGGATCTCCGGATTCCGCGTGGCCGGTCCCAGCGTGGCAACGATCTTCGTGCGGCGAGGCATTGCCCTAATCAATAGTCATCGTCGTCGGCCAAACCGCTCAAGAAGTCCTCTGCCTCGCTCCAGCGGCCGGGTGGGACCCGCAGGGCGATATCCCCACGGCCGAAATGGTCGAGCGGCCAGTCCGCGGTGATCGCCGCCTCGACGCCCGCTTCCTCCAGGTGCTGTCGCCAGGCCCGCGCGGTCTGCACGTCTTCGAAGTCGTGGACCACGTCCCACTCGTCGAAGCTCGGATCGCCGACGTGCAGGTGATCGCGCGGCGACCCCGCGCGGGCTGCCCGTCGCCACGGGGCCTTCACGTCCGCGACCCGTGGCCCGGGACGGGATTGCGAAGGATCTGTCCGGCGTGGGCCACGTCGCGAAGCTTAGGGATGCGGCGGACTAGTATCCGCGCCGTGATCGCGGGAGGCGCGATCGGCGCGCCTGCGACACGAGGGGCGTTCCGGACACCGAAGGGAGCGAGATGAGGGCTTTCGTGACGGGCGGCACCGGTTTCATCGGTGGCCGGCTCGTGCAGAGGCTGCGCGCGCGGCGCGACGAGGTCGTCGCGCTCGTCAGGTCGGCGGGGCGCGCGGGCGAACTTGCGGAGCGCGGCTGCGAGATCGTCGAGGGCGACCTGTCCGCGACCGACGCGATTCGAAGAGGGATGCAGGGCTGCGACGCGGTCTTCCATGTGGCCGCCGTCTACAAGGTCGGGATCCCGGCCTCCGAGCACGATGCGATGTACGAGTCCAACGTGCGCGGCACCGAGCGCGTGCTCGACGCCGCGACCGAGGCGAACGTCAGGCGGACCGTCTACGTCTCGACCGTGGGCGTGTTCGGCAACACGCACGGCCAGGTGGTCGACGAGACCTACCGGCGCAACGGCGAAGACTTCCTGTCCTGGTACGAGGAGACCAAGTTTCTGTCCCACGAGGTCGCCCTGGACCGCATCGCGAAGGGCGCGCCGATCGTGATCGTGCAGCCCGGGGGCGTATACGGGCCCGGCGACCACTCCGAGCTCGGGAACATCATCGACCAGACGCGCACCGGCAAGCTGAAGATGCTCATGTTCCCCGAGGCCGGGTTCAACCTCGTGCACGTGGACGACGTCGCCGACGGGATCCTGCTGGCCTACGACAAGGGCGAGTCGGGCCAGTCGTACGTGCTCGGCGGGGAGCTCTCGACGATGGGTGACCTGATCAGGAAGGTTGCGGGTCTGTCCGACCGCAAGGCGCCGAGCCACGCGCTGCCCGCGCCGCTGATGAAGATGGCGATCCCGATCGGGCCCGTGGTCGGAAAGGTGCTCGGGTTCCCGCCGAACCTGCGCGAGCTGATCCGCAGCTCGGACGGCGTCACGTATTGGGCGACTGACGAGAAGGCGCGCCGCGAGCTCGGCTACGCGCGGCGCGACATGGACACCGGGCTCAGGCAAACACTCGAAGGGAGACCGACATGAACGGAACCACCGATCTCTCGGGGAAGGTGGCCGCAATCACGGGCGCATCTTCCGGAATCGGCGAGGCGACCGCGCTCACGTTGGCGGAGGCGGGCGCTGCGGTGTCCCTTGCAGCACGGCGCTCGGAGCGCATCGAGCAGCTCGCCAAGCGCATCGCCGACGCCGGCGGCAAGGCGATCGCGATCGAGACCGACGTCACCGACGAGGAGCAGGCAAACCGTTTCATCCGGGAGACGAAGGAGCAGCTCGGCAGGCTCGACATCCTCGTGAACAACGCCGGCGTGATGTTGCTCGGCCCGGTGATCGGCGCAGACACGAGCGAGTGGCGGCAGATGATCGAGGTGAACCTCCTCGGGCTCCTGTACTGCACGCACGCCACGCTGCCGATCATGGGGGAGCAGGGCAGCGGCCAGATCGTGAACATCTCCTCGGTCGCCGGCCGCTTCGCTAACTTCGGGTCCGCCGTTTACAACCTCACCAAGTTCGGCGTGAACGCGTTCTCGGAGGCGTTGCGCCAGGAGGTCGCCGCCGCGAACGTGAAGGTCACGGTGGTCGAGCCCGGGTTCGTCACGACCGAGCTCCAGGGTCACAACACCCACCCAATGGTGGTGGACGCAATCGACAACATGCGCAAGGAGATCGGGGAGCCGCTCGAGGCGGGCGACATCGCACAGGCAATCCTCTACGCGGTCGCGTCGCCGGATCGTGTCGCCGTGAACGAGGTCCTCGTGCGGCCCGCCGGACAGCGACGCTGACTTGCGCGCGGTCACGTTCCAGGAGCCCGGCCGCGTCGCGCTGGAGGACCGCCCCGAGCCGGAGCTGATCGCGCTCGACGACGCAATCGTGCGTGTCGAGGCAACCGGCATCTGCGGCTCGGACCTCCACATCTACCACGGCCGCGTGAAGGTAGAGCCCGGATTCGTGATCGGGCATGAGTTCGTCGGCACGGTGCTCGCGGTGGGCGACGCGGTCACACGGGTGAGCACCGGCGACCGTGTGCTCGGCTGCTTCCATACCGCCTGCGGGTCGTGCTTCTTCTGCATGCGGGGCGCGTACCACGCCTGCGAAGAGGCACGCGTGTTCGGGCACGGTGCGACGCTCGGATCGCTGCAGGGCGCGCAGGCCGAGCAGGTGCTGGTCCCGCGCGCCAACCTCACGCTGCGGCGGGTGCCCGAGGGAATCTCCGACGACGTCGCGCTCTTCGCCGGCGACGTCATGGGAACCGGCTACCACGCGGTCGTGGAAGCGGGGGTGCGGCCGGGCGACGTCGTCGCGGTGCTCGGGCTTGGCCCCGTCGGCCTGTGCGCGGTGCAGGTCGCAAGGGCGGCGGGCGCCGCTCGCGTGGTGGCGATCGACACCGTCGCCGATCGGCTGGAGGTGGCGCGGGGGTTCGGCGCCGAGGCCGTCCACCTGACCGAGGAGAACCCCCGCGCGGCGGTGAACGAGGCCAGCGAGAACCGAGGCGCTGACGTCTGCGTGGACGCGGTCGGCCACCCCGAGGTACTGGAGATGGCGGCCCGGATGACGCGCAAGGCCGGCACCATCTCCGCGATCGGCGTCTACGCCGAGCGCGTCGAGGTGCACATGGGGATCATCTGGATCAAGGCGCTCTCGCTGCGCTCCGGACGCGCCAACGTGATCGCCCACGTCGACGCCGTGCTCGGCATGATGGCCGCGGGCGTGCTCGACCCGACGCCGCTCGTGAGCCGTCACATGACGCTCGACGACGCGCCCGAGGCCTACGCGGCCTACGCGAACAGGGAAGCCCTCAAAATCGTGCTGTCACCCTAGGCAGGCGAAGTCCCGAGCTCGTCCGCGAGCGCCTGCACGCGGTCGGCGATCTCGTCCCGGATCACGCGAACGTGCTCGACCGGCAGCCGCCTCGGATCAGGCAGGTCCCAGTCGAGGTAGCGCTTGCCCGGGATGTACGGGCATTCGTCGCCGCATCCCATCGTCACGATCACGTCAGCCCACTCCGCGAGCTCGGTGGTGAGGCCCCGGGGATGCCGGTCGGCAAGGTCGATGCCGAGCTCGCGCATCGCGGCCACCACCTCGGGATGCACACGGTCGCCGGGCTTGGTGCCGGCCGAGCGCGCCTCGTGGCGGCCGGCCGCCGCCCGCGTGAAGAGCGCCTCGCTCATCTGCGAGCGGCCGGCGTTGTGCAAGCAGACGAAGAGCACGTGCGCCATCAGGCCTCCCGTGGCCGTGGTGCGCTCACACGGGCTGCTCGAGTGAGACGCCGACGATCTTCAGCCGCCGCGTGAGCGCGTTCAGCCCGAACTCGGCGAGCGCGCCGTCCTCGACGCCCAGCACGTCCCAGGCACCCTCACTCGGGGGAGAGACCGACTGCGCGACCGCCGGCAGCAGGTCGACGAGCCGTTCCCGGACCACCAGCGCGATCGATGCGTCGTCGCGCACTGCACGCTGCAGGAACTCGGTGCCGTAGGCGATGTGGCGCTGCTCGTCGGCGGAGATCCGGCCGTAGCCCTCCACGAACCCCGGCAGGATTCCGCGTCGGCCGAGGAAGTCGAGCAGGAACTGCGACGCGGTGAGTCCCAACGTGCCCTCGATCACCATGTGGTAGATCGTCACGAAGTCGACTTTCGCCGCGCGGTTTCGCGGCTCGCGGCAAAGGCGCTCGTGAGCGTCCACGAGCGCCTCGTCGAAGACCTTTTCGAACGGCTCACCGAGTACCTCGCGCGCCCGCCCGACATGAGACCCGATCGCGGCTGGGTCGGCGATCACCTCGTTCTGGAAGCGAGCGTAGAACTGCATGTGGCGCACCTCGTCGACGAGCTGCGTCGAGAGGTAGCTGCCCTCCTCCTCGTCGTCCTGGGCCAGCACGAGGCCGCAGAACTGGGTCGAGATCCGCTCCTCGGCAACGATCAGCGAGCTCAGCACCCAGTAGAGGAGCGAGCGCTCGCGCTCGTCGAGCGCCTCCCAGTCCGCCCGGTCACGCTCGAGCTCGACGTCCTGCGCGGCCCAGTGGGCGCGCTCCCAGTCCTCGTACAGCTCCTGGGGCGTCGCAGCCTGCCGTGGGCGGTCGCGGCGCTCATGCGCAGCAGGCGCCGGCCGGCCGGCGGGTTTCGTGTTCCACGTCCTCGAGGACGGTGAAGACCTCCCATGGCGTGCCGTCGGGGTCGCGAACCCAGATCTTGTCCTGGCGCGCGTAGCAGCACTCGGTGTCCATCTCGTCGAAGGTCGCCAGGCCGGCCTCCTGGAGTCGCAGCCGGGTCGCGAGCACGGCGTCGGTCGAGGTCACCTTGATGCCGCCGTGGTTGAAGGCGCCCAGCTCGTCGCCGCGCTTCCCCTCGATCAGCGTCAGCACGATCGGCGGGTTGGCCGGCTCGAACTTTGCATAGCCGGGCCTCAGCTTGGCGGGATCGTGGTCGAGGAGGGCACGGTAGAACGGTACGGACCGGTCCACGTCCGACACCGTGATTGCGAGGTGAGGCTTCATCTCAGCCATTGCTGGAGCTCCTTTGTCGCTTCGGGATTCACGTAGTAGTAGGCCCAGAGCCCTTTTCGCTCGACTCCCACGAGGCCGGCCTCGCGCAGCACCTTCAGGTGGTGCGAGACGGTGGGCTGGGCGACTTCGAACAGCGGCGTGAGCTCGCACACGCACACCTTGCCGGGGTGACGCCGCAGGACATCGACGAGCTGAACGCGGATCGGGTCCGCGAGCGCCTTCGCAACAGCCCCCAGCCGGCGCGCCTCTGCGGGCGATACGGAGGGGTGCACGAGCGGCTCGCAGCACGGCTCGCCTGGCGGCCGCTTCTGCTTTGGCGCAAGTGTTAGGTCGACGCTCATCAATCTAATTACTAGCAGAGTGAATCGATAGACGTCAATGTAGACCTTTCGCTTCCGTCGGTGGGGGGTGACAGCATCCCCCCGGTAACTGCTGCCAGCGAAGGGAGAGCGGTGAACCGAGCAGCGATGTGGGAGCGGGTCGGCGCGGCGTCAGGCTTTGCGTTCGTGGCGTTCCTGATCGCGTCGTTCGTGGTCGTGCCTGCTTCGCCGCCGGCGCTCAACGACCCGGCCGGCGACATCAAGGCGTTCTACGTCGACCATGCTTCCGGGTTTCAGGCAAACGCATACCTCACCGGGCTTGCGGCATTCTTCTTCCTCTGGTTCCTCGGGAGCCTTCGCGCTGCTCTCGCGCGTGCGGAGGGAGGTGCCGGGCGCGTCTCTGGAATCGTCACGGGCGCCGGCGCGCTCGCCCTTGCGCTCGCGCTCTGGGGCACGGTCGCAAACGACGTGCTGGCCACGCGCATCGCCGCGGAAGCCGATCAATACGTGATCCGCGCCCTCTATGACGCGCAGGCGATCTCGGGCGCGCTCGTCGCCTTCCCGCTGGCGGCGCTCACCGGCGCCACCGCGATCGTGGCCCACCGAACGTCGCTGCTGCCGGCTCCGGTGACGTGGCTCGGCTTGCTGCTCGTTCCGGCATGGCTGGTGGCGGGATGCGCAGTCTTCGTCGAGTCCGGGGACTTCTCGCCGACCGGCGCCGTCGCCCTGGCCGTGCTACTCGCCTGGGTCGCCTGGGTGCTCGCGGTGAGCGCGTCGCTGCTGCGCACTGCGGAAGCGCCTGTCCGGGCAGATGCGCGATGATGGCGCGGGGAGGCAACTCGTGGCGCTCGCGCAAGATGCAACGTCGCTGCTGCGGCGGCTGATCCAGCACAACACCGTCAACCCGCCCGGGAACGAGCGCGTCGCCCAGGAGCTGCTGCGCGCTGAGCTCGAAGGAGCGGGCTTCGACTGTGAGCTGATCGGTGTCGAGCCCGATCGCCCGAACCTGATCGCGCGGTTGCCCGGCCGCTCCGACGGACCGCGTCTTTGCCTGCAGGGGCATGTCGACACGGTGCTCGCCGATCCCGCCGAATGGACGGTGGACCCGTGGTCGGGCGAGGTTCGGGACGGCTTCGTCTGGGGACGAGGCGCACTGGACATGAAGGGCCAGGTCGCCTGCGAGGTCGCGGCGGCATGCGAGCTGGGGCGCTCGGGGTGGCGACCGGCAAGCGGAGAGCTGATCGTGATCGTCACCTGTGACGAGGAGGCGGGTGCGACGATTGGCGCGAGGTGGCTCTGCGAGCAGGTCCCCGAGAAGGTGCGCTGCGACCTGATCGTGAACGAAGGCGCAGGTGAGGTGCTCGACTTCGACGGCCGCCGGTACTACACGGTCGTGGTGGGGGAGAAAGGCGTCTTTCGCTTCCGCCTCGAGACCGCGGGCCGCGCGGGCCATGCTTCGATGCCCCGCATCGGGGACAACGCGCTGCTGCGGATGGTCGACGTGCTCGGCCGCCTCGACGGCCGCCAGCCCGGCTTCGACGAGTATCCGGAGGGCAAAGCGCCGCTGGAGATCCTGGTCGGGGAAGCCGCCGACATCGCCGGCGCGCTCGACCGGATTCGCGCCGTCGAGCCGCGTCTTGCAACGCAGCTCGAGCCTACCCTCCACGTGACGATCTCGCCGACCATGATCCGCGCGTCGCGAAAGGAGAACGTGATTCCCTCGCGCTGCACCGTGCAGGTCGACTGCCGGGTGCCCCCCGGCCTGGGCGCCGAGCACGTCCGCGACCGCGTCGCGGAGCTGATCGGGTCCGAGGCCGAGACGGAGTACCGCCTCGAGTTCACGGAAGACATCGTCGGCAACAGCTCGCCGTTCGGCGGCCCGCTCGCCGATGCGCTCGGCGACTTCGCGGAGCGCACCGACGCAGGCGCCGCGTTGCTGCCGATCGTGCTGCCCGGCTTCACCGACAGCCATTGGTTCCGGAAGGCGTTTCCGGAATGCGTCGCGTACGGCTTCTTTCCGCAGCGGGCGATGTCGTTCTTCGACACCGCGCCGCTCATCCACGCGCCCGACGAGCGCATCGCAATCGAGGACGTCGAGCTCGCGTCACGGTTTTACCGGGAGCTTGCACTCGACCTGCTTGCGTGATGTATGGGTTGCGTTGTCATCCGGCGTATGAAATAAACCTCACCACAGTCCCCCTAGCGAGAGGAGTTTGATGTCTCCAGCTGCTCGCAGAACAGCAACCCGCAGGACCGCCTCGAAGACAGGCGCGAAGCGGACGACAGCGCGCAAGAGCACAACAAGCCGCAGCGCGAGCGGCCGTTCGTCGTCAGCGCGAAAGAGCACCGCGAGCGCACGCCGCTCGACCGGCGGCAACGCGACGATTCGCGGATTCCACACATCTCTCGATGCCGCTGAAAAGCGGATCAAGACGGCGCGCGCGAAGGCAGACGCGAGCTCCCGCCGCATGATCAAGGAGATCGAGGAGTACTTGAAGAAGGCTCGCAAGACGGCTCAAGATCTCGGCAAACAGCTTGAGAAAGCCGTGCAGGACGGCGCGTCGCCAAAGGCGACCACCCGGAAGGCCCCCGCACGCAGGAGCACCAGCGCCCGGCGGACCACCAGCGCCCGGCGGACCGGCAGCACACGGCGGACCGCCAGCACCCGGAGCGCCTCATCGCGCAGCCGCAGCTCGTCACCGCGCTCGCGCGCGACGGCGAAGAAGCGCTGAACTAGTCTCAACGCAAATCAGCTCAATGCGGCCCTGGCAGACGCCAGGGCCGTTTGCGTTCATGGCTCCACGCTGTACCTAGTCACTAGGTACCTATAAGCTAGGCAGGAATGAAATACGCAATGCTCGGGTTCCTCGTCGACCAGCCGATGCACGGCTACGCGCTGAAACGGGCGCTCTCTCCGGCACTCCCCCGGGATCGCCGAGTCAACGACGGCGTTCTGTACCCGATGCTCAAGCGGATGGAGGCCGAGGGCCTCATCAATGGCCGCGTCGAGCGGCGTGCCGGGGCGCCGGACCGGCGTGTCTTTCACCCGACCGAAGCGGGGCGCCGGGCGTTTGCGGACTGGCTCGAGGGCACGGTCGAGGAGGAGGACGAAGTCAGCTACGACTTCATGGTGGGACATCAGTTCCTGGTCAAGTGCCTCTTCTTCGGAAAGCTCGAGCCGTCGAGCGTGGCGGACAAGCTGTCGGGCCATCTCGAGTCGAGCGAGGGAAAGCTCGCCGACTTCCACCGGATCCGGCGAGGGATGGTCGAGCGCGGAGTCGACCCGTACCGGATCGCGGTGCTCGATCTCGGCATCGCGCAGCAGCGGGAGAAGGTGCGCTGGCTGAAGCGCCTTGCGCAGGAGCTCGACGCCGCCCGCCGTCCGTCCCGGGCGGCCTGAGCGTGCCGACACGAACGAAGGAGGACCGATGAACGGCGACCGAGCGATCGACATGTGGGCCCCGATCGTGCCCGTGCCGGAGGTGATGGAACACGTCGCCGAGCACTTCCCGGCCGAGATGGCCGGCTACCTTCGCGTCTTCTACAAGCGCGAGGCGCGCAAGGAGGAATTCCGGACAGCCGCGCGCGCGCTCGACATGAGCGAGGAGCGGGTGATCTCGCTGCTCGACCAGGCCGGCATCGGCCGCACGCTGATCACCGGATTCGACGAGTGGTCGAGCGTGCACGAGACCTTCATCCCGAACGAGCTGGTCGCCGGGCTGGCCGAGCGTCACCCCACCCGGTTCATCCCCTTCGCCGGCATCGACCCGCTGACGGGCATGGACGGCGTGCGCGAGCTGGAGCACCTGGTTCATGCGCGCGGCTTCAAGGGCCTCAGCCTGCGCCCGTTCATGATCGGCCTGCCGGCCGACGACCGCCGCTACTACCCGCTCTACGCCAAGTGCGTGGAGCTGGGCATCCCGCTCAGCATCCATACGTCGGCCAACTGGACCACCGTGGCGGTCAGCGATCTCGGTCACCCCCGTCACATCGACGTGGTCGCAGCGGACTTCCCGGAGCTCGACATCGTGATGAGCCATGCCGGCTATCCATGGGTGCTCGAGGCGGTGCTGCTGGCGTGGAAGTACCCGAACGTCTATCTCGAGCTCGCCGCCCACCGGCCGCGGTACATCGCGACCCCCGGCACGGGCTGGGAGCCGCTGCTGCGGTTCGGCGCGACCACGATCAAGGACAAGGTGCTGTTCGGCACCGGGTGGTTCCTGCTCGGCCGGCCGCCGGGGCAGGTGCTCGACGAGTTTTTGCAGCTGCCGCTGCCGGAGGACGTGCTCGAGCTCTGGCTCAAGGGCAACGCCGAGCGGCTGCTCGGCGCGAGCATGCTGCAGCCGGCCTGACCTAAAAGAGGCTTCGCTGCTTGGGCTGCGGCTCCGGCTCCGGCGGTGACGCCTCGCGCTTTGCGCTCGGACCCCGTGCCGGCGGACGCGGTGGCGAGCGCCGCCGCCGGCGCGGGACGCGGGTCAGCGCCTGCAGGCGCTTGCGCTCGTCGCCTGGCAGGTATGCGCCCTTCGCATAGAGCTCCTTGTAGCGCTCGAGCAGCTCGGGCCGCCGTTCGCTCAGCCATTCGAAGAACACGTCCTTGACCTCGCCGCGGAGGTGCAGCGCAACCGCGCCGATGCTGGTGGCGCCCGCCTCGTCGGCGAGCCGGACGATCTCCGCGACCTCCTCCGGGGAGTCGTTCACGCCCGGCATCAGCGGCGCGATCAAGACGCCGGCCGGCACGCCGGCCTCGTTCAGCTTCCGCACCGCCTCGATCCGGCCGCGCGGCGAAGGTGTGTGCGGCTCGGTCTCACGCCACGCGCGCTCGTCGAGCGTCGGCACCGACATGAAGGCCTGGAAGCCCGGACCGGCGGCGAGGTCCTGGAGCAGCGAGAGGTCGCGCAGCGCGAGCGGTGACTTGGTCACGAGCGACCCGGGGGTGTCGTGGTCCCGCAGCGCCTCCCAGATCCCGGGCAGGAGCTTGTAACGGCTTTCCACCCACTGGTAGGGGTCGGTGTTGGTCCCGAGCGCGACCCCATCTCGCTTCCAGCTCGGCCGGGCCAGCTCGGCGCGCAGCTTCTCCGGCACGTTGACCTTCACGATGATCTCGCGCTCGAAATCGCGGCCGGCGTTGAGGTCGAGATAGGTGTGCGTGCGGCGGGCGAAGCAATAGTTGCACGCGTGTGAGCACCCTCTGTATGGATTGACAGTCCACGTGAACGGCATGCGTGCCGCGGGGTGCACCTTGTTCAGCGCGGAGCGTGCCTTCACCTCGTGGAACCGGATTCCGATCGCCTCCGGCGCGTCGAATGTCCGCACCACGGCATCCTGGAGGTTGGGGAGCGGGCGTTGCCCTTGATCGGCGTCTACGGAGAGGTTCTGCCAGCGCACGAACGTATGTTCGCAGACAGGGATGTCGGACCCGCCGCTACTCGGCGGCGGTCCGCTCGCGCCCGGTGAGGCCGAGCTCGGCGGCGTGCTCGGCGAGCGCGTCGATCACGAACTGCAGGTGCTGGTCGAAGTCGAGCCCCGTCTCGGCGCCGAGCTCCTCGGCTCCCTGGTGGACGTCGTCGCGGTTGACGCCCGCGGCGAAGCTCGGCTGCTTCAGCTTCTTCTTCACCGACTTCGGCTTCATGCCCTCGATCCCCTCCGGGCGCACGTATGCGCAGGCCGCGATGAAGCCCGACAGCTCGTCACACGCGAAGAGCGCCTTGTCGAGCAGCGTCTCCCGCGGCACGCCCATGAAGTCGGCATGCGCCAGCACGGCGTGGATCACCTCGTCCGGGTAGCCGCGATTGCGAAGCTCCTCGACCCCGTGTCTTGGATGACCCGTGTCGAGGTCCGGATAGCGTTCGTAGTCGACGTCGTGCACGAGGCCGCCGATGCCCCACAGCTCTTCGTCGCCGCCGAGCCGGCGCGCGTATGCCCGCACCGCGGCCTCGACGGCGAGCATGTGCTTGCGGAGCGAGTCGGACTGCGTCCACTCGCACACCAGCTCCCAGGCTTCGTCACGCGAGGGCATCGGCGGCAGTGTAAGGCAGAAGTTTCCGCTTGAACCAGCCTGCCTGCGGGTACGAGCGCTATGCGCGGTTCTCGCGCTTTGGGAAAAAATGGGCAGCATTTGAAAGGGAAGGAGCTTCAGTGATCGGGATCATCATCGCCGTTTTGCTGGCGGCCCTCGTGTACATCCTGTGTTTGGCGCTCGGCCTGCCGTCGATCGTTGCGATCGTCGCCGCGATCCTCGTGCTCTTGGCCGGGATCCCGAGCGGAGGCTACGGCTTCGGCAACAGGTTCAGTTCGCGCTACTGAGCAATCGGACCGGCGCGACTGCCGCATTTAGACGCTCGATTTAGACTGCGGCCGGTGGGCACTCCACCGGTCGCAGGCGTTTCCGAGCTGGTGCTGGAGGTTTCCGACCTCGAGCGCGCGGAACGCTTTTACGCGGACGTGCTGGGGCTGCCGGTGGTCGAGCGCTGGCCCCATCGGGACGCTGTCTGGGTGCTGGCCGGCAGCACCCGCCTCGGCCTGTGGAGACCGCAGGTCGGGCTCGAGGGCAGCCGCGGGGGGGAGCACGTCCACTTCGCGATGCGGGTCGACGAGCCAGGGTTCGATGCCCGCGTCAAGGCGCTTCGCGAAGCCGGCTACGAGGCGCCGGTGCACGAGTTCGGCCCGGTCGGCCGCGGTACGCGCGCGAGCCGCTCCGTCTATGCCACAGACCCCGACGGGCACCTCGTCGAGCTCTGGACCGCCGACATGGCGGACTACCTGGCATAGCTCAAGTCGCTGCCGCGATCGAGGCGCCCACGTAGGCGACGTAGAGGAAGGCCAGCAGCAAGCCGGCGCGGCGGCTGATGCCTCCCCGGAGCGCGAGCAGGGCGCAGACCAAGAGGGCGGACCCGGCCGCGACCGGCAGATGGAGACGCACGGTGTCGGAGTCGAGCCGGAGCGGCTTGACGAGCGCGATCACGCCGCTGTTCAGCGCCACGAAGTGGACGATCGTGCCGAGCACGTTGCCGAGCGCGACGTCGCCGCGCCCGCGCCTGCTCGGGATGGCCACGCGCCCGATCTCCTCCGCCTCCACGCTGGCCGCGATCGCGGTGTTGCCGAGCAGAGTCTCCGAGATGCCGGCCCGCGAGACCACGCGCCGGATTCCCTCGCCCAGCAACGCTCCACCGACCGCCAGCACCGCGAGACCGGCAAGCAGCCTGGACACCGGCCACCGCGGTCCGCTGCGAGCCGCCGGCTTCGGAAGCGACCGGCCGGCGTGCGCGACGCCGGCGATCGCGATCACGAACCACACCACGAGCAGCGCGCCGTCGAGCCTCGACAGCTCGTGGTCGAGGGACAGGACCAGCAGGAGCAGGGGAGAGGCCGCGGTCCAGGCGAGCGCCGCCCCCGGCAGGCGCGCGGAGATCGGCGCGACGATGCCGCTGAGGCCTGCGACCGCCAGCGCCAGGAACGTCGTGCCACCGAGGAACGTCCCGGCGGCGGCGCCCGGAAGCCCCTTGAGGTTCGCGGCGATGCCGGCGACGAGATTCTCCAGCTCGAACCCGGACACCAGCACGGTGACGACGAACGCCGGCATGCGCAGCCGCGCAGCGGCCGCGACCACCGCATCGAAGAAGAGCTCGGCTCCTCCGACCACGAGCACGATGCCCGCGGCAAGCAGCAGGAGCGCTGCGAGGGTGCCTATGAAGCCGCCTGGCGGACGCGGTGCACGAGCGTCTCGACCGCGTCCCCGAGGGTTGCGCTCATCCGGTCGAGCACCGCGTCGGCGTAGGCATCGGAGTCGTAGGCGACCCGGCGCAGCTCGCAAGGGGCGCCCTCCGGCCACAGCGCGTAGGCGGCACGCTGGTCGCCGTCGAAGGGAAGCCCCACGCTGCCCGGGTTCACGAGCGTGTGCCGGCCGGCGCGGCGCCGGAACTGGAGGTGGCCGTGGCCGAAGAGGATGACGTCGGGATCGTGCTCGTCGAGCAGGCTGGAGTCCGCCTCGCTCGGGTTCGGCATGAACGTCTGCATGTCCGAGCGGGGAGACGCATGGCAGACGAGCGCTCCGTCGAGCGCCGCGGTCGGCGCCAGCGTCGCAAGCCGGTGCACGTCCTCGGCGTCGAGTGCCTGGCGGCAATGCTCCAGCGAGCGGCGCACGAGTACGTTCGAGGGAGCGTCGGGGGCGTCCTCGAGCCAGCGGTCGGTGTTCCCCCTGATCCACACGGCGTCGAGCTCGGCAAGGCGCGCGGCCGTCTCGGCCGGGTAGGCGCCGAAGAGGGCGTAGTCGCCGCCGAGCACGAACTGCTCCGCGCCAGCCGTGCGGGCGTCGGCGAGCACGGCGTCGAGCGCCGGCAGGTTCCCGTGGATGTCGTAGAGCACGGCTCGGATCTTCAGCGGCGCTGCTGCTCGCTCGGGTGACCGGAGCCTGGCCACGGCGCGAGGATCAGCACAAGCCGAGAGTCCTCGCGGGCACGTACCTCGTGGCGCTCGTTGGGCGCCGTCAGCGCGAGCCCGCCGGGGCCCGCCTCGAACGCCGCTCCGCCGGCGTCGGCGATCTCGACGCGTCCGTCCACGACCACGATCCAGGCACGCTCGTGCACCTGGTGCTCCCGGAGCTCCTCGCCGGCCGGAAGGTTGATGACGATCGTCCTCCCCTCGTCATCCGAGTGCAGCACCTGTGGCTGGTGCGGTTCGACGTCCAGCGATCTCGTATCCCAAGTCTCCACGCTGCCTCCAGTTTGTCTTCCCGTTGTCTCCAGTTTCGCGAGCGGTGTGTCCGGCAGGCGGTATGAAAGCATCTAGCCCATGACGGCCGAGACGAGGGCCCCCGCGCCCGTCGACCCAGGGGGCGACGACGAGCTCGAGGTGCGCGGCCCGGACCTCTCCCTGCGCTACGCGCGGCCGGGGGACGCCCCGCGACTCTTCGAGCTCGCCTCGGACCCCGCCGTGACGCGTTTCTTCTCCTGGGGCCCGTACACGAGCGAGCGGCAGGCATCCGACTACATCACCAGCCTCGCACGCAAGCGGGCCGAGGGCGAGCGGCTCGAGTTGATGATCGACCACCGGGATGCCGGCGTGATCGGCGTGACCGGGCTCTCGGAGTTCGCGGTGCGCGACCGCCGCGCGGTCGTCGGCACCTGGCACGGGCAGGAGTGGTGGGGGACGGGCGTCAACCGGCAGTCGAAGACGCTCGTGCTCGCGCTTGCCTTCGCCGGACTCCGCCTCGGGCGGGTGACGGCCTGGTGCGGGACCGACAACGGCCGCTCCCAGACGGCGTTGGAGCGCCTCGGCTTCGTGCACGAGGGCGTCCTGCGCCAGTGGCACGTCCACGGCGGCGAGCCGAAGGACGTGATCAGCTACTCGATGCTGCGCACGGAGTGGGAGACCGGACCGCTCGCACGCGAGCCGTTCGAGATCGCGGGCCGGATCCCGCGCCAGTTCCTGCGGGATTGAGCCTAGGCCGGGTGCTCGGTACGGCCGGCGGCCGGGCCCGTCTGGAACCAGGCGAACACGAGGCAGCCAAGCCCCACGACGAAGGCGGCGATGCCGTGCTTCACGTGGTGGTGCCCGGAGCCTGCGGAGTGGCCCGGGAAGAAGGCCGGAAGGGAGCCCGCGGGCTCGGCCACGTAGACGATCGCGATTGCGATGAACACGAGCCCAAGGCCGATCGCGGGGAGGATCAGGTTGCGTCGTTTGGTCATGTCACGAGTGTTTCAGCGCCGGGGGACGATTCGCGTTAGAACTCTCTTAGCCTCTACTGGGTGGCCAGGAAGTACGTCAGGCAGGCGGCGCCGGCAATCGCGCAGTACACCGCGAACGGCGTCAGCCGGTTCGTTTGGAAGTAGCGCATCAGGAACCGCACCGAGAGATAGGCCGTGCCGGCCGCGCACAGCGCCGCGACGAGCGCCTGGCCCCGCACGCCGTCGCCTTCGGGGCCGAAGAGGTCCGGGAGCTTAAGCACGGCGGCCGCGCCGATGATCGGGGTCGCCAGCAGGAAGGCGTAGCGGGCCGCGTCCTCGTTCGAGAGGCCCGCCAGCAGGCCCCCGCCCATCGTCGCACCCGAGCGCGAGATCCCCGGCACGAGCGCGAGCGCCTGGGACACGCCCACGCCGAGGCCCTCGCGCCAGCTGAGCCGGCGCGCGATGCGCTCGTCGGGGTCCGGAGTCGAGGTGTCGGGACCAGGCGCACGCCGGCGCAGCAGCTCGGCTCCGTAGAGCAGCGCGCCGTTCACCATCAGGAAGAAAGACGCCGAGGTCGCGGAGGCGAAGAGATGGCGCAGCGGATGCTCGAGCAGCAACCCGATGATTCCGGCGGGAATCGTGCCGACCACCAGCAGCCAGCCGAGCCGCGCGTCGGTGTCGTCCGGGCCGATCTCCCGGCGCTGGAGCGAGCGGAAGATCCCGCGCACGATCCGGACCCAGTCGTGCCAGAAGAACCCGAGCAGCACGAGCGCGGTGGCGAGGTGCGTGGCGACCAGGAAGGCGAGGAAGTACTTGTCGTTCTGGTGGATGTTCCAGCCGAACAGGCCGGGGAGGATCACCGAGTGGCCGAGGCTCGAGATCGGGAACAGCTCGGCAAAGCCCTGGAGGAGGCCCAGGACGATGGCCTGGAAGTAGGTGATCGGCGCAGCGAAGACGAACATGCCTCAGTGGACTTCTAGATCGGCGCTCGGGTGCCTTTGCTCAGCGGTAAACGCCGGTAGCCGGCCGTTTCATACGCCGCTGCCGTGCCGCCCCTCGCCGGCGGCGAAGCGGGCCGCCCCGTGCGCTCCGATCGTGCTCATCGGGACGCCCAGCCGTTGCTCGAGCTCGAGGCCCTCCGCGAGCGGCAGCCCGGCGCCCTCGATCGCCGCGCGGCGATCGGCGAGCATCGTCTCCTGCGGAAAGCCGGCAAGTCGCTCGGCGAGCTCGAGCGCACGCTCGACGTGGCGCCCCTGCGGCACGAGCTCGTTCACGAGCCCGATGCGGTGCGCCTCCCGGGCGTCGACGGGCCGGCCGCTGAGAATCAGCTCGAGCGCCCTGCCCATCCCGACCACCCGCGGCAGGCGCTGGGTCCCGCCGTCGATCAGTGGCACTCCCCAGCGGCGCTCGAAAAAGCCGAACGTCGCGTCCTCGGTCGCGATGCGCAGGTCGCACCAGAGCGCAAGCTCGAAGCCGCCCGCAAGGCACCATCCCGACACGGCCGCGATCGTCGGCTTGGAGGGCGTGAGCCTGGTGAAGCCGAGCGGACCGCCGCCGCGTGCGGGCTCGAGCGTTCCGATCGACTTCAGGTCCGCGCCCGCGCAGAACGCCGCGTCTCCGGCACCCGTGAGCACCAGCACGCGTGCATCGTGATCGGCCTCGAAGCGGTCGAAGCACTCGTGAAGCAGCTTCGCGGTCGCCCCGTCGACGGCGTTGCGGCGCTCGGGGCGCTCGATCGTGACGAGCGCCGCCCTGCCGGGGCGCTCGTAGCGGACGGGATCGGAATCGGTCATGGCGGGGGTTCTACAGCAACACGCACTTAACAGTGACTTCACGGTTTGCTCACAGGGCTCTAAGGAAACGTGCCTAACTTCACCTGTGACCCCGCAACCTACGACGGTAACTACGAGGGAAGGCACGCCCATGAGAGAGAATTGGGCCCAACCGGACCCGACCGCCCTGCTGGACGAGACGGACCCGCCCGTGCCGGACGACGAGTCGTTGCTGTCCGAGCTCGGCGCGTTCTATCCCGTGGTCGCCTACCCGGCGGCACAGGAGCAGTCGGACGATCTCGACTCAGAGGTCGACAAGACGATCTACGCGGGCCTCGTCTGGCCGTAGCGGCCGGACCGCGGCAAGCTTCACACCTCATACATCTCCCCGGATCGACCCGGCCGCCTCGCAAGGGGCGGCCGGGTCGCTTCGGCTAGCGCGGGGCCAGGAAGTCGACGACCGTGTCGACCACCTCAGGGCGGTCGAGCCAGGGCCAGTGGCCAGCGCCCACGACGTGTTCGACCCGTGCCTCGCCGCCGAGCGCGCCCGCGATGCGGTCTGCGAACTCACCCCCGATGTAGGGATCCTCGTCTCCCCAGACCACGAGCGCCGGGCCGGTGAGGCTCCCGAGCGCCCTTTCCACGGGCGCGAACTTCTCCGGATCGGCATCCCGGTAGAGCTCCAGGATCGCGCGCTTGGTGCCGCGGTCGAGGTGGTCGTGGATCGTGTCGGCCAGCTCCGGGCGCACCTCCTTGCGAGTGGTCGCCTGCCGGAGCAGCTGGCGCGTCCCGAAACGTGACATGGTCGCGTTCAGCAGCTCCCCGACGCCGCGCCGCCGCCACAGGCGTGCGATCCAGTGCCACCGGTACTCGGGCATCAACGGCACCGTGTCGATCACGACGATGCGCTCGACCGCCCTGGGACGGTCGACGGCGGTGAGCAGCGCGACAGAGCCCCAATCGTGCACGACGAGGTCGAAGCGTGCGATTCCGAGGGCGTCGATCAGGTCGCCGATCCAGCCCGCAAGCGCGTCCATCGTGAAGCGAAAGGAGGCGGGCCGCTCCGACTTCCCCCAGCCGAGCAGGTCCGGCGCGATCGAGTGCCGTCGCCCCTCGAGCCGCTCGAGGAAGGGGATCCAGTCCTCGGCATTGCTGGGATTGCCGTGGATCAGGAGGACCGGGTGCTCTGGCCGTGCGCCGTCGACCTCGAGGGTGCGCGTCGAGCCCCCGGGGACCAGGACACGCCGCTCCTCGATCACGGTGCGAGCTCGTCGATCATCGCGGGGAGCCGCTCCGGTGACGTGATCGGTGTGAGCACCGGCGTGGTGATCCCCGCCTGGACGAACTCGCCGAGCCGCAGCTTTTGCTGCCGGCCGTCGCCGAACACGAAGATCTCGCGGATCAGCTCCGCCGGCGCGGCCTCCCGGGCGCCTTCCCGGTCCCCGGCTCGCCACGCATCGACCATCGGGCCGATCGCGTCACCGAAGCCCAGCCACCGGAAGAACGCCTCGTAGACCGGCACGGTGGCGTAGGCCGCAAACATCCAGCGCGCCAGGGGAAGCCCCTCCGCAAAGGTCTCGGGGATGCAGAAGAAGCGGCAGAGGACATCCGAGCTTCCCTCTTCCTTGCCCGCCTCCCGCTCGCCCGCGTGGATCTCGGCGAGCACGCGCTCGACGGCCGAGAGCGGCAGGAAGTTCACGAAGGTGCCGTCGCCGGCGGCGCCGCCCAGGCGCAGCATCCGCTCCCGCAGCGCCGCGATGTAGATCGGAGGTGGGATCTCCGGCGGCGTCTCGAGCTTGAAGCCGCCGGGGCCGCGCTCTCCCGCCAGCACGGTGCGGAGTGTTTCGACCGTCTCGCGGACCCGGGTCAGGGGCTGCTCGAAGGGAATCTGGTTCCAGCGTTCGACGATCACGTCTGAAGAGGACCCGATGCCGAGGCAGAAACGTCCTCCCGAGGCGTCCTGGAGCGCGGCGGCGTGCTGCGCCAGGACCGCCGGCCCGCGCGTGAACGCGTTCACGACGCCGGTGCCGAGCCGCACCCGCTCGGTCCAGGCGGCCGCCAGGGCAAGCGGGGTGAAGCCGTCAGGGCCGGACGTCTCACCCGACCACAGGTCGTCGAAGCCGACCGCCTCGGCGCCCTCGACGAGCGCGCGATGTTCCCGGAGCGGCACGCCCGTGAACGGCAGCGTGAGCGCCCAGCGCACATGCGGCGGCATGCTCAGCGCGCCTCGCCGAACCGCTCGATTGCCCGGTAGACGGCGTTCGCACCAAACTCGACGCCCTCCACCGGGACCCGTTCGTCCGCGCCGTGCACGCCCTCCCAGAAGTTGAAGCCCTTCGGCAGCTTCAGCGGCGTGAAGCCGTAGGTCTGGATGCCGAGGCGGGCAAAGAAGCGCGCGTCGGTCACGCCCGGCATTAGCAGCGGCAGCGCGATCCCGCCCGGGTCGGCCTGCTCGAGGACGTTCGCGAGGGTGTCGAACATCCCGAAGTCCGGGGCGGGCGGGCCCTCGTCGTAGAGCACGATCTCCAGCTCCACGTCGTCGCCGATCACAGGTCGCAGCTCGCGCAGCAGGTCCTCCGGCGCGAAGCCGGGCAGGATGCGCCCGTCGAGGGTGACGTCGATCTCGCTCGGGATCACGTTGAACTTCTTCGAGGTCTCGATGATCGTCGGCGTCGCGGTGTGGCGGAGCATCGCGCCCGTCATGCGCGCACGATCGCCGAGGCGCCGAAGCGCGAGCCCGGCGACCTGCGGTCGCAGCAGCTGCCGGAGCACGAGGCCCTGTGCGCGCGGAACCCGGTCCGCCATCGTCTCGAGCATCCGGCGCGCGACCGGGGTGACGTGCACCGGCAGCGGCCGCCGGTCGAGGCGCTGGAGCATTTGCGCGAGCCTCGCAATCGTGCCTCCGGAGAGCGGCATCGAGCCGTGTCCGCCAGGCCCGCGCACGGTCGCCCTCAGGGTGCAGACCTGCTTCTCCGCGACCTGGATCGGGTAGAAGCGGCGTCCCGACTGGTGCATCGAGAAGCCGCCGAACTCGCCGAGCGCGTAGCGGACGCTCTCGAACAGACCGCCGTGCTCCCGGACCAGCCACTCGGCGCCGTACCGGCTCATGTTCTCCTCGTCGGCAAGGGCGCAGAAGATCACGTCGCCGGCCGGCTCGAGGCCCTCCGCACGCGCGCGCAGAAAGGCCGCCAGCATCATCGCGACGCCGCCCTTCATGTCGACCGCACCGCGGCCCCACACGAAGCCGTCGTGTTCGGCGCCCGCGAACGGCTCGTGCTGCCAGCTCTGCCCGGCGGTCGTGACGACGTCCACGTGCCCATAGAGCAGCAGCGGCGGCGCCGTGCCGCGGCCTCGCATGCGCGCGATCAGGTTCGGCCGCTCGGGGGCGCGGGAACGGGTGGAGGTCTCGAGGCCGGCCTCGTGCAGCAGTCCCTCGACGAACGCGATGCACTCGCCCTCGTTGCCGGGCGGATTGGTGGTATCGAAGCGAATCAGCCGCTGAAGCAGCTCGGCCGGCCGCTGCCAAATGTCTGAGGTATCTCCCGCCGTGATGGTCAAGAGCGGTCGTCCCGCGCCTCACCCGGCCGTCCGCTTGCGGACGGCCGGCCTGTTTGAGTCAGGTATTCGGAGATGCCGGTGCCGCGCCGGCCTTCCCACTCGTACTCGGTGAGGCCCTCGTTGACATGCGTGACGCGCCCGTCGCGGCGCTGTCGCAGCGGCGCAACCTCCACGGCACGGCCGCTGAGCGTGGTAGCGCGTCCCTCTGCATCCCGTGCGCGCGCCGTGAACGACCGCTGGCAGCCGAGCTCGGGGTCGAGCTCGGACTCGGTCTCGCAGCTGGCGATCGGAGCGAGCACGCCGTCGCGCATCATGAAGCCGCCCGCGACCTCGCCGCCCTCGGCGGTGCCGACGTTGTTCAGGACCAGGAAGTTGTCCGGATCGGCGATCATGCCGAACCAGCGCCAGTAGGGGACCGCCTGCCAGTCGCGCACGCCCCACGAGTGGTCGCGCATTCCCTGTCCCGCGAGAGGAAACCGGTCGTCGTCCACCTCAATCGTTCCGGCGACCGAGCCGGGCTGCTCGTAATGGCGGCTCGCGACCCGGTCGGTGAGCCCCGAGCGAAAGGCGAGCGGGTCGTGCCAGGCGGTGAAGGTGAGGACGGCGTGCACGTCCACCGTCGTGTAGGCATCCCGGTCGGTCGCGACGTGCTCGGCGCGCTCGAAGAGCCGCCCGGTGCCTTCGAAGCGCAGCTCCCACAGCCGCAGCGGCAGCGCGCACCCAAAGCTCACCGGCCCCGCCTGGACCTCGTCGCCGAGGTCGGTTCGCGCGAAGCTCAGGAGGAAGCCCCTGCCCGGAAGCCAGATGCCGAGCGCACCCTCCGTGACACCCTCGTTCGGCCGGCGCCCGACGCGCGAGTAGAAGGCGAGCCCGCGGCCGTCCCCGCCGCCGAAGTAAAACGAGTCCGACCACTGCTCCGCTCGGTTCGGGGGCTGCCACGACTCGTGCGCGGAGGTGATGTCCTCGACCAGGACCGCCATGCGAGGCGGAGCCTAACGCCGTGGGCGACGCGCGGCCAGGCCGCGAACGGCTACCTGGAGCCCTTGCGCCGGCCGAGCCAGGACTGGGCCAGGCTCAGCACGGTCACGAGCAGCACGAAGAAGACGATCAGGCCGAAGCCGAAGTTGGTGATCACCTTGTCGTCGGTCTTGCCGTAGAGGCCCTCGCCGCCCTCGCCTGCGATCGCAGGCGAGGCCAGTGCCAGCGAGAGCACGGCCGGCAGGAGTACTGCTCCCACGATCCGCATTCTGCTCATGGGCGGACTCTACAAGAACAAAAGAACGCAAAAGGTCGGGTCCCGGTGGGGTCCGTTAACGAGCCGTTCACACCGGGGTCACGGAATCGCAACTTGCCGCAAATTGCGAACGTCGATATTCGAGACATGCAACCTTCAGACATGCAATCTCTCGGCGACGCGCGCAGGCGGCTCGAGCACCGGCTCGGCCTGAACGTCCCCCACGGATGGTGGCCCGGAGGGGCCACGCTCAAGGGGATCGAGGCGGCCGGCTTCCGCTGGGTCCAGGTCACGACGCCACCGGTGGAGATGCTCGCCGACCCGCGCCACGGGGTGCGGCACGCGACCGCGCTGCGGCACTCGCTCGAGGTCACGGAGCTGTGCACGGTCGTGCACGGCCCGACCAGCTTGAAGGTGGGGAGCGCGCTCCACGATCGCGCGTTCGAAGGCCTGCTCGAGTACGCGCAGCAGATCGACTCGCGTTATGTCGTCTACCACGCCCTCGACTATCCGCGCCGCGGCAACGAGACCGGGGCCGAGGAGCGCGCGCTGCGCCGTCTTGCGGTCGCCGCCGAGGCGATGCGGATCACGGTCTGCATCGAGAATCTTTGCCCCATGTACCCGGGGCGGTCGAGCATCTGCCACGATCCGCTCTCGGTGCGCGACCTGCTTCGCCGCGTCGACAGCCCGGCGGTCGGCATGCTGCTCGACGTGGGGCACGCAAACGTCGTCGCGGGCTTCATGGGAGTCGAGGTCGCCGTGCTCGTGGAGCCGGTGCTCGACAGCGTCCGGTTGTTCCACCTGCACGACAACTTCGGCGCCAGGCTCCGCAAGGGGCAGGAGAGCGCATCGGTCGATCCTCTGCAGCTCGACCTCCACCTCGCCCCGGGCGCAGGCAACGTGCCCTGGGAGGCGCTCGCGCCGATGCTGCTGACACACGACGCGCCGCTCGTGATGGAGATCCACCCGGCCCTGCGGCCGAGCCCCACGACGCTCTGGGACCTCGCCACCTCGCTGCTCGGGGGACGCGACGCGCCCGCGACCGTCATGCCGGCCAGGGGGACGAGCGCGCTGCTCGCACGCCGGCGCCAGGACCCCAGCCGCACCCGCCGATAGCGCCGGTGCTTGCTGTTTCGGTCGCGGGCCCGCAATGCGGTCAACAAGACTTTCCCAGTTGGTCACCAGTCGTTCACCACTGGGCCCGGGGTCGTGTCGTAGCGTCGCCGCTGTCATGGAGAGCGAGGGCCGTATCGGGGGCAGCAGGCGAGACGCCTTTCGCGTCGCAAACCTCGAGATCAGGGCATCGGAGTTCGAGCTGCTCGCGAACGGATCGCGGGTCGGCCTGACAGTCCGAGAGTTTCAAACTTTCCTGGTTCTCGCCGAACGCCCGGACCGTGTCGTGTCGAGGCCGGAGATCTACACGCGGGTCTGGGGAAGGCAGATGAGCTCCAGGGACCGATCCGTCGACGTGTTCGTCCGAAAGGTGCGCCGAAAGCTCGATGCGGCGGCCCCGGGCTGGGCCTACATCCACACGCATTTCGGCGTCGGCTACCGCTTCCTACCGGAGCGACTCACGGTGTCGCGATCACCTGAAACAAGCCTCGCGGTTGCCCGTGAGGACGCTGGTACGCTGGCTTCGTGAGCACCGTCAGAGACCTCGGCGAGCCCGGGCTCGGCGGGCAGATCGAACAGGTCCAGGATCGTTTCCTCAACCGGGAGCTTTCCCAGATCGACTTCAATGCACGTGTGCTTGCGCTGGCCGAGGAGGCGAGCGCGCCGCTGCTCGAAAGGGCCAAGTTCCTGGCGATCTTCGCCACGAACAACGACGAGTTCTACCAGGTGCGGGTGGCCGGCCTGAAGCAGCAGGCGGCGGCCGGAATCCGCACGCGCTCGGCGGACGGGTTGACGCCCACCGAGCAGCTGTCGGCGATTGCAGCCAAGGTTGTGCCGCTCGCCGAGCGACACGCCCGGGTCTTCAGCGAGCAGATGATGCCCGCGCTTCGCGAGGCTGGGGTCAGGGTTTTGCGGTGGAGCGAGCTCGACCGGGCCAATCGCGAGGAGCTCAACACGATGTTCCGGGAGAAGATCTTCCCGGTGCTGACGCCGCTCGCCGTGGATGCGGGCCGCCCGTTCCCGTACATCTCGAACCTGTCGCTGAACCTCGCCGTGATCGTGCGCGATCAGGCCGCCGGCCGCATCCACTTCGCGCGGATCAAGGTGCCGCCGCTGCTGCCGCGGTTCGTGTCGTTCTCGGAGGGCCGCTGCTTCACGCCGCTCGAGGAGGTGATCGCTGCGAACCTCGACCAGCTGTTCCCCGGCATGGAGATCGTCGAGCACCACACCTTCCGGGTCACGCGCAACGCCGATCTGGAGATCGACGACCGGGCGGACGACCTGCTCGAGGCGCTCGAGGAGGAGCTGACGAGGCGGCGCTTCAGCCCGGCGGTGCGGCTCGAGGTCGAGCAGACCATGCCCCAGCACGTGCGCGAGCTCCTGATGAGCGAGCTCGACATGAGCGACGACGACGTATTCACGCTGCCGGCGCCGCTCGACCTCGCGGGACTCTGGGGGCTGCACGCGATCGACCGGCCCGACCTCAAGGACGAGCCACATGTACCGGTCACCCATCCGGACCTCTCGCTGGTCGACGAGGAGGTCGATATGTTCGAGGTGATCGCAGACCGCGACGTGCTCGTCCACTATCCATACGAGTCGTTCGTGACGAGCGTTCAGCGCTTCATCGAGGAGGCCGCGGCCGACCCCGACGTGCTCGCGATCAAGCAGACGCTCTACCGCACGGCCGGCAGCCCGATCGTGAACTCCCTGATCGAGGCCGCCGAGCGCGGCAAGCAGGTGGTGGTGCTCGTCGAGATCAAGGCGCGCTTCGACGAGAGCGCGAACATCGCCTGGGCGAGGACGCTGGAGAAGGCGGGGTGCCACGTGGTCTACGGCCTCTCCGGTCTGAAGACCCACTGCAAGCTCTGCCTGGTGGTCCGCGAGGAGGGCGGAGAGCTGCGGCAGTACATCCACACGGGCACGGGCAACTACAACCCGATCACGGCGCGGATCTACGAGGACATGGGGCTTTTCACGGCGGACCCCGACCTCGCGGCCGAGGTCGGGCACCTCTTCAACTACATCACCGGATTCTCACGTGACAAGAAGTACCGTTGCATGGTCGTCGCACCGCACGGCATGCGTACCCGCATGATCGCGATGATCGAGCGCGAGGCGGCTCTCTCGACGCCCGAGCGGCCGGGCCGGATCATCATGAAGATGAACAACCTCTCCGACGTCGGGATCGTGGACGCGCTCTACGCCGCATCGGAGGCAGGCGTGCGGGTGGACCTGGTAGTTCGCAGCGTCTGCACGCTGCGGCCGGGGGTGAAGGGGCTGAGCGGGAACGTCACGGTGCGGAGCATCGTCGGCCGCTTCCTCGAGCACTCGCGGGTCTTCTACTTCGAGAACGGCGGCGACGAGGAGGTCTTCATCGGCAGCGCCGACATGATGCAGCGCAACCTCGACCATCGCGTGGAGGCGCTCGCGGCCCTCAAGTCGCCGGAGATCCGCGAGCGGCTGAAGCTCGTGCTGGACCTCGCGCTGTCCGACAACACCAACTCGTGGACACTCGACCGGCGTGGGAAGTGGACGCGCGTGCCCGCGCCCGAGAGCGAGATCCGCATGAGCCTCCAGGAGCAGCTCATGCGGCATTCCGCCGCGGATGCTTGAGCTCGAGTGAAGCTCGCGGTCGAGGGCCCCTTCGCACCGTCGATTGCGACGGAGCGGGCGGGCGTCGCGGGCGTCGAGGAGCTTGCGCCGTTCGACCTTCGCGCGACCTACTTCGACATACCGGACCTGAGGCTGGCGCGGAGCGGCATCACGCTGCGTCACCGCACCGGCGAGGCCGACCGCGCGGGATGGACGCTCAAGCTCCCGGTCGGCCATGACTCCTCGAGCCGTGACGAGATCGAGTTCGACCGCCCGGGCAGCGAGGTTCCCGACGAGGCCGCCGACCTGATCGCGGCGTTCGTGCGAAATGCAGTGCTCACGCCGGTCGCGCGCCTGCGCACCCGCCGCCGCCGCTGGTCGCTGCGCGACAGCGCCGGCCGGGAGCTCGCCGAGCTCGTCGACGACCGCGTGTCCGTGCTTCAGCGCGGGCGGGTGACCGACCGCTTCCGCGAGCTGGAGATCGAGGGCCGCGGGATCGATCGCGACGGCCTCGAGCGCATCGCCCGCGTGCTGACCGAGAACGGGGCCGCGACCGCGCCGCAGATCCCGAAGCTGGTGCGCGCACTCGGCTCGCGTGCGATCGCGCCCCCGGAGGTGGTGGCGCCGGAGGTCGGGCCGGCTTCACCGGCGAGCGAAGCGGTCCGGGCGGCGATCGCACACGGCGTGGAGCGGATCATCGGCAACGACCCGAGGACGCGTCTCGGGGAGGTCGAGGCGCTTCACCAGATGCGCGTGGGCGCGCGCCGCCTGCGCAGCGACCTGCGGACGTTCCGGACCCTGCTCGAGCCGGGGTGGGCCGATGGGTTGCGCGACGAGCTTCGCTGGATCGGAGGCGTGCTCGGCGACGTGCGCGACCTGGACGTGATGCTGGGGCGCCTGCACCGCGATGCAGGTGAGCTGGAGCCGGACCTCCGACCGCTGTTCGAGGCGCTCGAAGCGCGGCGGGCGCAGGCCCGGGCGGCGCTGCTCGACGCGCTGCGAACGGCGCGCTACACCGAGTTGCTCGACCGGCTCGTGGAGGGCGCCGGAAACCCCGACGTGACCGCCGCGGCGGGGGCGCCGAGCGGCCAGGCGCTCCCGTGCCTCGCGCGCCGCGCGTGGAAGAAGCTCGAGCGCAAGGCCTCGGCGCTCGGCGACGACAGCCGGGACGAGGACTTCCACCGCGTGCGTGTGCTGGCGAAGCGCGCACGCTACGGCGCCGAGGCGGTGGGGCCGGCGCTGGGCACGAAGCAGGCCCGCAGGTTCGCACGCCGCGCGGCTGCGCTGCAGGACGTGTTGGGCGACCTCCAGGACTCGGTCGTGGCGCGCCAGACGATCCTCGACGTCGCGCGCGAGCACGCGGACGCGGGGCGCTTCAACCTCGCCGCGGGCCGCCTGGTCGAACGCGAGCGTCGCGCGGGCTCGGGGGCGAGGGCCCGCTTCCCTGCCGCATGGGAGCGCCTCGATCGCAAGAAGCTCGTCTCGTGGATGAACGGCACGTGAGCCGCGGGCCGATCAAGGCGGCGGGCGGCGTCGTCTGGCGCCTGGCCACCGACGACGACGGGGCGAAGGTGGAGGTCGCGATCATCCACCGGCCGCGGTATGACGACTGGAGCATCCCGAAGGGCAAGCTGGCACCCGGCGAGTCGCTGATCGAGGGTGCGCTTCGCGAGGTCCACGAGGAGACCGGCTACCGCGTCCAGCCGGGGCGGCCCCTGGGCGAGGTGCGCTACCTCAAGAAGTCGGGTGGCGCGGCACGCGAGAAGGTCGTCCACTACTGGGCGATGCGCGCGGTGGGGGGGAAGTTCAGCCCCGGGCAGGAGGTCGACGAGCTGCGCTGGCTGCCGATCGCGGAGGCGCACGAGTTCGTCACGCGCGCGACCGACCGCGAGGTGCTGGAGCACTTCTCCCGCAGGCCCCCGCTGACGGGTTCCGTGTTGCTGGTTCGCCACGCGAGCGCGGGCAGCCGGTCGAAGTGGGAGGGGGACGACGCGCTGCGCCCGCTCGACGAGGACGGCGAGGAGCAGGCCGAGGAACTGGTGCGGCTGCTGTCGCGGTTCGGCGTCGACGCGATCGTGTCGGCTGACTACGTCCGATGTGTCGATTCGGTGAGGCCGCTCAGCGAGGCGCTCGGAGTGCCCGTCGCGGAGGAGCCGCTGCTCTCGGAGCGCGGGTTCCCCGGTCGCGAAGAGGAGGCCGTGGAGCTCGTGCGGAGCCTCGGCAGCCCCGGTGGCGCGGTCGTCGTCTGCAGTCAGACAGGCGTGATTCCGGAGCTGGTCGAACGGCTCGCGGCGGACGCGGACGTCGACCTCGACGGAGACCTCAGCGTGAAGAAGGGCGGCGTGTGGGCGCTCAGCTTCTACGATCACAAGCTGGTCGGCGCAGAAGCCTTCCCGCCGCCCAAAATGTCGGGCCAATGAACGAGCAGCCACAATTTCCGGAGGCGTCGCGCCGAAACCTACCTCGCGAACGAGCGCACGGAGCTGGCCTGGTGGCGAACCGGTCTGACGGCGCTCGCCGTGAGCCTTGGCGTGGGCCGGCTGATCCCCGAGCTCGGCGGTGGGCCCAACTGGCCATACGCGGCGATCGGCGCCGGATACGCGGTGCTTGGCACGGGCTTCATCGCCTACGGTGCGTGGCGTGAGCACGCTGTACGGCGGGCGTTCGAGCGTGGCGAGTTCGCATATCCCGACACCCGCATCTTCGCCGCGCTCACGGTGCTCGCCGTGGCACTCGGCGTCGCGACGCTCGTGCTCGTGCTCGCCGAGTCCTAGAGCTCGCTGTTTGCCACGTCGGAGTGGGAGGCGTCCGTGAACTCGCGGAACTGACCGCTCACCACGAACGCGATCTGCTCGCCGATGTCGACCGTGTTATCGCCGATGCGCTCGATGTAGCGCGCGATCAGCATCACGTGGGCGCCCCACTGGCGGGCGTGCTCGTCGGATCCGATCTCGACCGCCTCGCGGAACACAAGGCGGTTCAGGCGGTCGATCACGTCATCCTCGCTCACGAGGTTCTCGGCCAGGTTCAGGTTGCGCTGCCGGAAGGCGACGCCAGCCTGCCGGATCTGGTCCCGGGCCTGGTTCCCGGCAGCCAGCAGCTTCGCGATGATCTCGTCCGCACCGTCGGGCGGCTCTCCCATCAGCGGGACCAGCTTCGCGATGTTCACGCAGAGGTCGCCGATCCGCTCGACGTGTCGGATCGTGTGCAGCACGGCCGCCACCAGGCGGAGATCGCTCGCGACCGGGGCCTGGCGCGCCAGTAGGCTCAGCACGCCCTGGTGCACGTCGAGGTAGCGACCGTCGATGCGATCGTCGTTGTCGATCACCATCACGGCCAGCTCACCATCGCGGTTGAGCACCGCTTCGATCGCCTGGTCGAGCGCGCCGCTGGTCAGCTCGAGCGTGGACAGCGTCGCCTCTTCGAGCTCCTGGAGCTGGTCGTGGAAGTCGCGTCGCGTGTCGGACACCCGCGCTACCCGAACCGGCCCGTCACGTAATCCTCGGTCCGCTTGTCGCCGGGATTCGTGAAGATCTTGTCGGTCGGGGCGAACTCGACGAGCTCACCGTTCAGCATGAACGCCGTCGAGTCCGCGACGCGCGCGGCCTGCTGCATGTTGTGGGTGACGATCGCGATCGTGTAGCGGCCCTTGAGATCGCCGATCAGCTCCTCGATCCGCAGCGTCGCCTGCGGGTCGAGCGCCGAGCACGGCTCGTCCATCAGGATCACCTCCGGCTCGACGGCGATCGCGCGGGCGATGCAGAGGCGCTGCTGCTGGCCGCCGGAGAGCGCGGAGCCCGCCCGGCCGAGGCCGTCCTTGACCTCGTCCCAGAGACCGGCGCTCCGCAGCGCCGATTCGACCCGCGCGCCGAGGTCCCGGCCCTTCCGGCCGGTGAGGCGCAGGCCCGCGGCGACGTTGTCGAAGACCGACATCGTGGGGAACGGGTTCGCCTTCTGGAACACCATCCCGACCGCCGCCCGGACCGCGACCGGATCCGCGCCCGGCGCGTAGATGTCCTCGTCGTCGAGCGTGACCGTGCCCTCGACGCGGGAGCCGGGGATCTCCTCGTGCATCCGGTTGACGCAGCGCACGAGCGTCGACTTCCCGCAGCCCGACGGGCCGATGATCGCCGTCACGTCGTTGGGGCGGAACTCGAGCGTCACTCCGCGCACGGCGGGGTGGTCGCCGTAGAAGGCGCTCAGGTGCTCCAGCTTGACGCTCCGGGCGCGATGCTCGGGCACCGGAACGGGCTTCATCTTGCTCTCGCGCATGCGCCCGCCAGGGGTTGTGGTGGTCGGTCGGGCCATCGGCTCCTTCAGTCCAGGCGTCATCTTAAGGCGCTCCTCCGCGCGAGCAGTCGCGCGAGCGTGGTGAACAGGAGGATCAGTACGACAAGTGTCAGTGCGGCGCCCCACGCGCGGGTCACGAGACGGTCCTGGGCCTGGCCGACGTCGCTGAAGATCTGGGCCGGCAGCGAGTTCATCGGCCCCCCGAGGTCGTAGGACGTGGCCTTGACGATCGTCGCCGTGAAGAGCAGCGGCGCCGTCTCGCCGGCCGTCCGCGCGATCGCGAGCAGCACGCCGGTGACGATCCCGGGGAGCGCGGCCGGCAGCACGACGCGGGCGATCACCTGCCAGCGTGGCGCCCCCAGCGCAAGGCCGGCTTCGCGCAACGAGCCCGGCACCAGCTCGAGCACCACCTCCGCTGAACGCGTGACGATCGGCAGCGCGAGCAGCGCCAGCGCGACAGACCCCTTCCAGCCCGCGAACGTGCCGCCCACGCCGCTCAGTACGAGCGTGATGTAGATGAACAGGCCGAACACGATCGAGGGCACGCCGGTGAGGACGTCCACGAAGTACCGCACGAGCGTCGCGACACGGCTGGCCTTGCCGTATTCCGTGAGCCAGAGGGCGACGCCGACCCCAACGGGCGCGGCCATCAGCGTCGCCAGGCCGACCATCTCGATCGTGCCCAGGATCGCGCTCTTGATGCCGCCGGGGTCGCCGAAGAACCTCCCGGTCGGGTCGGTCGTGAAGAAGCTGATGCTCCAGGCGCCGATCCCCTTGATCACGAGGTAATAGAGGATCAGGCCGAGCGGCACGAGCGCCAGCAGCGTGCCGCTGCCGAGGAGCAGGCGGGCGATGCGGTCGGTTTGCCGGCGATGCGATGCGATCGGCCCGAGCGTGGTCATCCGGTCGTCCCGCGGCTTGGCCCTTTGACGATCACGCCTCTGGCGATCGCGTTCACGATCAGGGTGAGGAGGAACAGGATCAGCCCAGCGCCGATCAGGGCCGCACGATGAAGGGGGTTGGATGCCGCTTCGCCGAACTCGTTCGCGATCACGGCGGCGAGCGTGTAGCCCTGGTCGAAGAGCGCGTTGCCGATCACGGGCGCGTTCCCGATCACGATCGTGGCGGCGATCGTCTCGCCCATCGCACGGCCGAGTCCGAGCATCGCCGCGCCCGTGACGCCGGATCGCGAGTAGGGGAGGACGGCGACCCGGATCATCTCCCAGCGCGTAGCGCCGAGCGCGAGCGCGGCCTCCTTGTGGTCGGCCGGGACGGTCGAGATCACCTCGCGGCTGATCGCGCTGACGATCGGGATGATCATGATCGCCAGCACCAGCCCGGCGATGAAGTAGGACGGTCCGGCGACGTGGCCCCCGACGAAGGGGAGGAACGAAAAGGTGTTGGAGAACCATTGCTCGGCCGGCCGCAGCTTCGGGATCAGGACGAAGAATCCCCACAGGCCGTAGACCACCGACGGGACCGCCGCGAGCAGGTCGACCGTGCCGGCGAGCACGCCGCGGTAGCGCGGGGGGCAGAGCTCGGTTGTGTAGAGCGCCGTCGCCAGGGCCACCGGCACGCCGATCACGAGCGCCACGCCAGAGGTGATCAGCGTCCCGACGAGCAGCGGCAGGGCACCGAAGTTCCCGGCCTGCACGTCCCAGTCGTTCGTGAACGTGAACCCGAAGAACCCGAACTTCTCGAATGCGGGGCGCGCCTCGATGTAGAGGCGGACGAAGAAGAAGCCGATCAGCAGCACGACGCCGGCGGCGAGTGCCGCCAGTCCCCACTTCAGCGCGCGGTCGGGAAGGCGCGCAAGCGGCGGCCGCCCGAGTGCCGAACGGCCGCCGTAAGTTGCCCCGATCGAACCTGTTTCCATCGGGTTAGGTCGAGGCCTGCTTCAGCTGCTGGCCGTTGCACTGCAGGCGGCCCACCTTTGCCTGGGCCTTCGACTTGATGTTGGCGGGCAATGGCGCGTACTGGAGGGTCGGCGCCACCTGCTGGCCTCCGCCGAGCGCGTAGTTCAGCCAGTTCACGACGCGCTGCGCGGTGTCCTTGCTCTTGCCCGCCTTGCACATGTCCTGGTAGACGATCAGGAACGTGGACGATGCGATCGGGTAGGCGTTCGGGTTGGGCGAGTTGATCGCGTCGTAGCGGAGGTCCGCAGGCACCTTCAGGCCCTGGCCGGCAGCCGACGTCGACGCCAGCGACGGGGCGATGAACTTGCCCGACTTGTTCTTCACGTCCGCGGTCGTGAAGTTGTTCTGGAGGGCGTATGCCTCCTCGACATAGCCAACCGCGCCGTCGGTCTGCTTGACCCCTCCGGCGACGCCGGCGTTGCCCTTCGCACCGGTGCCGGTCGGCCACTTGACGGTCTTGTCGGCGCCGACCTTGCTGCTCCACTCGGGGCTGTAGTCGGACAGGAACGTCGTGAACAGCTTCGTCGTGCCCGACTCATCGGAGCGGTGCACGACCGTGATGCCCGTGCCGGGAAGGCTCACGCCCGGGTTCAGGCCCTTGATCGCGGGGTCGTCCCATTTCTTGATCTTCCCGAGGAAGATGTCCGCGACCGTGGGGCCGTCGAGCTTGAGGCCCTTGTCCACGCCCGAGAGGTTGTAGGAGACCGTGATCGCGCCGAAGACCGTCGGCAGGTGCACCGGCGCGCCGTTCTTCTGGGCGGCCTGCACCTCCTCGTCCTTCATCGCGGAGTCGGTCGCGCCGAAGTCCACCGTGTTCGCGGTGAACTGCGCGATCCCACCGCCTGACCCGATCGCGTTGTAGTTGACGGTGGTCCCGAACTTGTCCTTGAACCGGCTCGCCCACTCGTCGTAGACGGGTTGCGGGAACGTCGCCCCCGCGCCGGAGATCGTGCCCCCGCCGGCGGGTCCGGCATTGGCGTTGGTGTCGTTGCTCCCACAGGCGGCTGCCGCCACGGAGACGGCCGCGACCACGATCAGCGCCAGGAACATCAACAGGCGTGAGCGCACGTGCGCCCTCCTTTTCTCGTTTGTCCCGTACATGTCTCTCGCAGCGTCGCGGGTCGCCCCCCGGTCGCTGGTTAAGAACGCGTAGCCGCGATGTGAAAATCCTGTGAAGGGGTCGTGATCACCCTGGCGCGCGGTCCCGCGCAACTACACTGGCTCGTGGTGGAAGCTCTAGAAGGCGCTGGGTCGCCGCTCCATCGTCAACATGTGCCGGCCACCGCGCCGGCCGCCGTTCGCCTCGCCGTGGTCGACTCCGACAGCGGCTTCGTGCGCGTGCTCGCAAAGCGCCTGGGCGCAGTCGGGTGGCGCGCGCAGCTCCTGCCGACGCCGCCCCCCGTGGAGGAGCTCCAGGTCATGCGCCTGCACGCGATCGTGATCGACACGGCGCTGCTCGGGTCGGAGGCATGGACCTACATCGAGCACCTCTGCGGCCAGGCGGCCGCACCGGTGGTCGTGATCTGCACCGGGCCCAGCTCGGTCGCCCAGCGGGTCCGGGGATTGAGGCTCGGCGCCGACGACTGGGTGACGAAGCCGTGTCACCCGGAGGAGGTGCTGGCGCGCGTCGAGGCAGCGGTCCGCCGCCGCCGTGCGGGTGAGCTGTCGTCGCAGCCGATCGAGCCGATCGTGGGCGGCGAGCTGGAGATCAGGCCCGACATGTTCGAGGCCTTCGTGGGCGGCCGGGCGGTCGGCCTGACGCGGCGGGAATTCGAGTTGCTCCACCTGCTCGCGGCCGCGCCCGGCCGGGTCGTGCCACGCGAGCGTGTCTACGAGCGGGTGTGGGGTTACGCGATGGCCCACGGCGACCGCTCCGTCGACGTGTTCGTGCGCAAGCTCCGCAAGAAGCTCGAGGCGGCCTCGCCCGGCTGGGTCTATCTGCACACCCACTTCGGCGTCGGATACCGGTTCGACCCGCAGGAGGCCGAGGAGAAGGAGACCGAAGAGGTGGACCGATGACCCGCTTCTCGATCAGTCGCCGGAACGGCCACGAGTTCTTCAACCTCTTCGACGAGGCCGGCGCGAACATCCTTCGTGCTTCTGAGCTGCTCGACCAACTGCTCGGCAGCTGGCCCGACGGCACCGGTCTGGGCCGCGAGATCCTCCTCTGCGAGCAGGAGGGAGACCGCATCACGCACGACGTGATCCAGCTGCTCAACCGCAAGCTTGCGGCGCCGATCGACCGCCAGGACCTCTACGCGCTCGCCTCCGCGCTCGACGACATCGTGGACTACACGGAGGAGGCCGCCGACTTCCTCGCGCTCTACCACATCGAGGCCCCGATGGAGCAGGCGCAGCAGCTCAGCGAGGTGCTTCGCGACGCCTGCCGGAGCCTCTCCGGGGCGCTGTCGGAGCTTCACGGTTTCGACGACCTGCACCACCACCTGGTCGAGATCCATCGGCTCGAGAACGACGGTGACCGGATCATGCGTGAAGCGCTCGCGTCGCTCTTTCAGAACGGCATCGACCCGATGGTCGTGATCCGCTGGAAGGACATCTTCGAGCGGATCGAGCAGGCGATCGACGCCTGCGAGACCGTCGCGCACATCCTCGAGGGCATCGTCGTCAAGCAGGGCTAGGCGGCCTAGACTTACCGCATGAGCCTGAAGACGGCGCGCAACATCGGGATCGTCGCCGCGGTCGCGCTGGCGGTCGCGCTGGTCCCCGGCGGGGGCGACACCGCGCGCTTGGTGCTGGCGGCGCTGTCGCTTGGCTTCCTTGCCGCGTTCGGCTTCCTCGGCTACCGGCTCTACCGGGAGCACCAGATCACGCTCTGGAGCATGAGCGCGCGGCACCGGGCGCTGCTCTACGGCGGCTTCGCGACGGGCGCCGCGACCCTGATCGGAACGTCGCGGCTGTGGGAGACCGGCTTCGGGACCGTGATGTGGTTCGTGCTGCTGGGCGGAACGGGGCTGTCGATCTACCACGCGTGGGTCGAGTCCCGGCGCTACAGCGTCTAGACACACAAGCTTCACGTTCCCGTCCTGATCCTCGACGCGCGAAGGCCTAACTTCGCGTCGTGGCACGGACGCGGATCCACGGAGCGCGAGGAAACCGGGACAGGCAGTCCGAACGCGGGCAGGCGTCGGTCGAGTTTCTCGGCGTCCTGCCCGCCGCGCTCCTGGTCGTGCTCGCGGGGTGGCAGGCCGCCCTTGCCGGCCAGAGCGCCTGGCTTGCGGGGAACGCTGCCCGCGTAGCGGCGCGGGCGCAGGCGGTCGGCCGCGATCCCGATGCGGCCGCCCGGAGCGCGCTCCCTTCGTATCTGCGTCACGGGCTCGTGGTCCGGTCGGCAGGCGACCGCGTGTTCGTCCGGGTCCGCCTGCCAATCCTGCTCGAGCGCTGGCACGCGCCGCTGCCGATCCGCGCCAGCGCCGCGATGGGGAGGCAGTGACCGGGCTCGGCGAGGCGCGTGCCCAGGCGAGCGTCGAGGTCGCCGCGGGGGCACTGGCGGTGCTGCTGGCGGGGCTGGTCTCGCTCCAGATGCTGGCGGCCGGCTATGCGGCCGTGATGGCCGACCATGCCGCCGAGGCGGGGGCGCTCGCGCTCGCGAACGGGAAGCAGGTGGACGCGGCCGCGCAAGCCGCCGTGCCGGGCTGGCCTGCGGGCGCGACCCGTGTAGCCGTCCGCGGCGAGGCGGTCGAGGTGACCCTGAGGCCGCCCTCTCCGTTCGGCTTTCTGCGCCGGCGACTTGCGATCACCGGACATGCCGCGATTCGCCGGCGGGCCAAAGGAGCCTGAGTGTCGCTGCTTGCGGCGCTGGCGCGCGCCCAGGGATATCTGCTCGAGCCGGCCGCGCGCACGGCGCCGGTCCGCGAGGCGCCGCTCGAGATTGCCTCCGGAGCGCCGGTCCAGGTTGCGGTCACGGGGCTCAGCCGCGGCGCCGGAGCCTCGACGGTCGCGGCCGGCGTGGCGCTGGCGCTGCTGCTGGTCCCGGGGACGAGGCCGTCGCACTTGGTCTCGATCGCCGCGCCCGGGGACCGGCGCCGCGCAAGCCTCGGCCCGCTGGTGTGCTGGGAGCTGCCACCGGCGCTCCGCGGCGCCGACGAGCTTGCCGGCTACGGCACCACGCTCGCGCGCCTTGCAAGCGTGCGCGACGGCGCCGCGGTCGTGTGGGACGTGCCGTGCGACGAGATGCCGCGTGCGTCGGGCCTCGTCGATGCGTGCGATGCACTCGTCTGCGTGGCCGATGGCTCCGCGGAGCCGGTGCTGAGCTCGATCGTGCGAGACATGCTGGCGGAGCGCCACGGCCACGTCGTGCTCGCGGCCAATCGCGTGCGTGACCTCGAGTCCTGGTCGGGTCGCTGCACCGCCGCCGTGCCCGAGTCGCGCCTCGCAGCCGCGCTGATCGCCCGGGGCCGCACGCCGGGTGGCGGGGTGGGCGAGGCGCTCGCACGCATCGCGGCGATCGTGGAGGAACGACCGTGACTCGGCTTCGCGACGAGCATGGCCAGGCGCTGGTGATGCTCGCGGGCCTCGCCGTTGCGCTCGTGCTGTTTGCCGGTGGGCTCGGCGCGCTCGGCATGGCGCTGCTCGGGCGGGGCCGGCTGCAGCGTGCCGCCGACCTCGCCGCCGTGTCGGGGGCGAGGTCGATGCGCGACGACTTCCCGCGCCTGTTCGAGCGGGGTCAACGCCGGCTCTCCAGGTCGGCCTTTCTCGCGCGCGCCCGCGCCGCTGCGCTCGCAGCCGCCAGCGCGAACGGCGCCGTCGCACATCCAGGGGACGTCGACTTCCCCGACAGCGCCAGCTTCGCGCCCACCCGCGTCCGCATCAGGCTGCGGGGAGAGCTGCATGTGCGAGATCGCTCCGTCCCGGTTCGCGCGGGCGCGGAGGCGGAAGTGGGCGGCAACGGCGGAGCTGCCTTCCCGCTCGCCGAGGGCGGCGGATACGCGGGCCCGCTCGCCTACCGGCAGGGCAAGCCGATGCGTCCCGATGTGGCCGCCGCCTTCGACCGGCTCGCCGCCGCCGCGCGCGGCGGCGGGGTCGAGCTGATCGTGACCTCGGGTTACCGGTCCGACGCCGAGCAGGCCAGGCTCTTCGCGCAGCACCCGGATCCGCACTGGGTCGCACCGCCGGGGCACTCCCTGCATCGCTATGCGACCGAGCTCGACCTCGGTCCCCCCGCCGCGTACGGGTGGCTGGCCCGGAACGCCCCCCGTTTCCACTTCGTCAAGCGCTACGAGTGGGAGCCCTGGCACTTCGGCTACGGCCTCAACCCTCGCTCGGCGCCGCGGGCGGACGACGGCCGAAGCGCCGTCCCGCCGTTCGTGCCCGCCGCTTATGCCGGGCCGATCGCGCGCGCGGCGAGCCGCTGGAATGTGTCCGCCGCGCTGCTCGCGGCGCAGCTCTACGCCGAGTCCGGCTTCAATCCCTTCGCGGTCAGCAGGGCCGGCGCGCGCGGCATTGCGCAGTTCATGCCGGGCACCGCGCGAGCATACGGCCTCGCGGACCCTTTCGACGCCGGGCAGGCGATCTCGGCACAGGCGCATCTGATGCGTGACCTGCTGCGGCAGTTCGCCTCCGTCTCGCTCGCGCTCGCGGCCTACAACGCCGGGTCCGGGCCGGTGTCACGCTGCGGCTGCGTGCCGCCGTATCCGGAGACGCAGGCCTACGTGGCCCGGATCCTCGGCCTGATGGGCGGAGCGTCGGCGCTGCCGCCGGGCGCCGAGCTGGAGGTGAGGCTGGTGACATAGGCCTCGGGCTACCGGACGCCAGGGAACCGGGGTGCGCAAAAGCCGGCCCTCCGAGTGCCGACTATTCCGCTGAACCCCGTGAACGGCCCGTTTAGGTTCAGCTCATGCCCGAACCGGCCGACAAGCGCACCTTCCGACGAGTCCAACCGCCGTGCACCGTTGCGGGAGTGGGCCGCGCGGGAGGCACTCTTGGCTAACCAGCCCGGCCTCCTGAAGGCCACCGCTCCGACCGCGACTGCGGCTGGAGGAGACACGAGCCTTCCAGACGCCACAAGGCTTGCCAAGCTGGTGCTGCTGGCATTGCTCTTGCTCGCTTTTGGGCTAGCGATCCTCGCGAACGCATCACATTGGACCGCGCGCCCGTTCACCCCCTCGAAGGACCAGACCGCCAACTTCGCCCTCTTTGCCGGCTTCTACGTTGCCGCGCAGGTGATCGAGCGGTTGATGGAGCTGGTGGCGCCGCTCCTTCCATGGTTTTGGTGGACCCTGCCGGCGACGCTCAAGCTCAACGATCCGAACGACCCGGGCAGTGGGAGCCTTCCGCCCGAGGCGGTCAAGAGCGTGACCGCCGCGCAGCTCAAGGCCGATCGCGGCGCGGTCGCGCTCGGCGTTACCACGCTGCTGGGTGTTGCGGCGAGTTTTCTCTTCGGTTTGTTCTTCCTGCAGGCTGTCGGCATGCCTGGCTCGAACACGATCGACACGTTCGTCACGGGCGTCACGATCGCAGCGGGCACCAAGCCGCTCCACGATCTGATCAGCTCGATCCAGAACCAGAATTCGCCCGCGACGGGTACGACGGTTTGATCGGTGAGGCGGAAAAGGAGGCGGTGCTGTTGGCCCGCTTTTGCCCGGTGATCCAGTACGACTCCCAGGAGAGCTTCGCCTCCGACTCGGTGGCGATGATGACCGACTGTGTGCCGGCCGCTTCGGCGCCGGGCAACGCTCTGCGCCGATCCGACGCGGCGGTCTTGGCTACTGCCTCCGCGGGGCCGGGGACGGCTCAGCTCAGCGTGGACTTTCTCGGCCCCCATCATTACGCCGACGGCCGCGCGGTGGCCCGCGAGGATTACCTCGATGCCGTCGGCCATGACTACGTCGTCGATGCGCGCGCGATGCACGCCCGGCCCGGCTACGCCCACCACGTCTACGGCCACGCCGTGCTCGACCGTCGCGGTGCGCTCTGGCTTCAGTACTGGTTCTTCTACTACTACAACGACAAGGCCTTCCTCTTCTCCGGGCTGCACGAGGGCGACTGGGAGATGATCCAGCTCCGCCTGACCGGCGACGGCCAGCCGGACGTCGTGACCTATGCACAGCACACAGATGGCGAGGGCGGTACGTGGCGTGACGTCGAGCAGGACGCAGGCCCGGTTGGGCCGGTCCCAGCCGTGTACTCCGCGCGCGGCTCGCACGCCTCTTACTTTCGCCGTGGGACCTACCCCGAGGCGCCGATCGTCCCGGACCACAACGACGGCCGCGGCCCCCGCGTGCGTCCCACCCTGACGCTGCTCAGTGATGACCAGCCTGGGTGGGCCGGTTGGCCCGGCCGCTGGGGCAGCACGAGGGCGCGGGTGGGACCGTTCGGCGCGAATAGCCCCCGCGGGCCGCGCGAACACCTCCAGTGGCGCGACCCACTGGCGTTCCACGAGGCCGCCCGCCCGGCGCGTGAGCGGGGCGCGGTCGCCGGAACGGCCCTCCCTGCGCCACCGGCACCCGAGATCAGCGCTCGACGCGAAGGCGACCGGGCCGTCATCGCCTACCACCTCCGCGACGTGGGGGGAGCGCGGACGCCGACGCGGTTAGTGCTCAGCCTCGACGGCCACGGCGATGATCGCCCGCCGGCTACAACGAGCGTCGACGTCGCCCCTGGGGCCGGTGAGATCGAGCTTCCGTTTGCTCTCGAACCCCGCGATTACACCGTTCGGGCCAGCGCGGTGAACGAGGACGGCGTGACCGGCCCGACGGTCGATGCACCGCTGGCATAGGCCGGCAGCGGAACCAGTTCGGGCACCGGTACGAAACCCGCGGGCGAGCGACCGGCGTAGTCTGCAGACATGGCAGACCCAACCCTCACGCCCGACGGCCACGCGCGCTTGCTGCAGGACGGGAATCGGCTGCCGCTGCTCGGGCTTGGCGTGTGGCAGGTCCCGCCCGGCGGCGAGACCGAAAACGCTGTGCGCTGGGCGCTCGAGTTCGGCTATCGCCACATCGACACGGCCCAGGCCTACGGCAACGAGGAGAGCGTCGGCAAGGCACTTCGCGAGAGCGGCGTGCCCCGCGAGCAGGTCTTCGTCGCGACCAAGTTCTATCCGGGGTCGGAAGACCCGGAGGCCGAGGCAGAGCAGAGCCTGCGCAGGCTGGGGCTCGAACAGGTCGATCTCTACCTGATCCACTGGCCGCAGGGCGGGCCGACCTGGGCGTGGCCGGGCATGGAGCGCGCGCACGAACGCGGGCTCGCGCGATCGATCGGCGTAAGCAACTTCGATGTCGCCGAGCTTGACGCCGTGCTCGCACGGGCTACCGTCGCGCCGGTCGTGGACCAGGTCCAGTTCAGTCCGTTCAAGTACCGGCGCGCGCTCCTCGAGGCGTGCGCGCAGCGGGACCTGGTGCTCGAGGCATACAGCCCGCTCACGACCGGGAGAAACCTTGCCGACGAGCGTCTTGCCCAGATCGCCGAGCGCAACGGCCGCACGCCGGCACAGGTGCTGCTCCGCTGGGCCGTGCAGCGGGGGATCCCGGTGATCCCGAAGTCCACGAACCGAGAGCGGATCGAGGAGAACGCGCAGATCTTCGACTTCACGCTCTCCGATGCCGACATGCAAGCGCTTGCCGCGCTCGACGAGACCGGGGGCACGAGCCGCGCACTCGAGGGCAAGTGGTGGTGACGGGCCGAGGCTCGGGCGGACTCATGGCCCAGTCGAGAAGGATCCTGTGGATGGGCGCTGCCGTCCTTGCACTGGCACCGGTGGGCGGACATCAGATCGCCGCGACGGCCTCCTCCTACAAGTGCTATGTCAGCGACAGCCTCTACGACGGGTTGGTGCCCGGCAAGGTGCAGGCGGCCGGTTCGGTGGACTGTTCGGGGTACGGCGGGCGCGGGTCGGTCAAATTCACGGTGCGCCTTCAGCGTTACGACGCCCAGGCAAAGAGGTGGATGAACGTCAAGTCGAAGTCTCGCCGCTACAGGACCCTTCGCGCGCGCCACGGGCTCGAGGCGCTTACCCCGTGCGTGGTGGCCAAGTTCCGCGCAACCTACACAGCGGTGCTCGACAACGCGGCCGGCGCGCGCGTCAGCACGAACGTTCAGAAGCTCGGACCGCTCCAGGCTCACATGCCCTGCATCTTCACGATCGGCGGCTCGCCGACAGGCGGGCGGATGCGCTAGCTGTCCTCCGCGATCTAACCCCGGGGAAGTCCGATCGGCGAGCTCCAGGCCGGCGGAGAGCTCGCGCTGGCCGGCGCGGTCGTCGCCGGCGCGCTCCTGGCCGTGCTGCTCGTGCCCGATTTCGCAGCGTGGCTCTGACTCAGGCAGTCAGCGCCACGGCCGCCTCGGGGGTCACGACGCGGAAGCTGAAGCTCTCCTCCAGGTAGAGCCGGACCTCCTCGGCGTCGTGGGCGTCGTACCCGATCGACAGGTCCTGGCCCGACTCGAACAGGAAGTCGCCGCCGCGCAGGCTGAGGACGACGGCTCCCTGCACGCCCGGGGTGAAGACGATCGGACCATCGAGGATCTTGCCGAGGTGGTCGAAGACGAGATAGCCGCCGTGCTCGGTCGTCTCGATCACGCCCGTGTAGCCGTCGGGTCCGAGCGCCAGCCCGTACGGTCCGCCGATGCCCGCCTCGCGCAGCTGCTGAACGGCCTTGGCGACATGCCCGGGGTAGGCGTCGAAGTCGTCGCCGAGCTCGATCGAGGACTGGGTCGAGGACTCCGTCACGCCGGCGATGCCCGCCGCCTCGAAGCCGTGGAAGACCGCGATGTTCTCCGCGCGCGCCATCCGCCGAGCCGACTCGTCGAGGCTGTCGAGGTCGATGTCCTCGGCGCCCCGCTCGGCGGCGCGCAGCTCGTCGCGCGAGATCGTGAAGTCGCTGCGCAACTCGATCAGCGGCAGCACGCGGCGCTGAGCCGCATCGACGCCCTTGCAGAGGGATCCCTCCACGGTGTAGGTGCGTCCGATGCTGGTCGCCGAGTGCTCCCAACCGTGCGGGCCGGCGAAGTCCACGAGCTTGCGCGCGCCGAGCGCGACAGTCAGCCGCTCGCGTGCCTCGCGGTCCAGGTGCTGCCATCCCGGTTCGGTGATCGGCGCGATCGATCGCAGGAGATGGTTCATCGTCCTTGCCCCCTCAGGTCGCCGATACCCAGTGCACCCGATGGATCGCCCGGCGTCGCGACGTCCGCCTCGGGGGACGTGGCCTCCTCCTCGGCCTCCTCGCCGTGCTCCACGATGTCGCCGTCCTGGAAGAGGATGCCCTGGGCGATCTCGCGCCACAGCGGTGTTCGCCTCAGCAGGAACTCGAGGTCCATGCTGAAGTGCTTGTACTCCTCGCCGATCGCGTCGCTCATGATCGCCCGCGCGTCCGCATCGGGCTCGATCGACAGCCGCTGCTGATACCAGCCGATCGCCTCGGCCTCCTCGGTCAGCGATGCGCACAGGCGTGCGAACGTGCGCGTCTCAGCGGCGAGCTCGTCGGGCGGCTCGTGGTACTGGTCAAAGCCCATCAGGTCTCCTCTCTAGGTAGCCCGGGTGGCGGCGACGGCAAGGCGCAGCGTCGCTGGAGGGAAGAGTCTGTCACCACATCGACCGCGGTCGCATGCGCAGGAGGGCTACGCCGGAAGCTCGTCCGGCAGGCCGAAGCGCCGGAAGGCCTCGGGGGTCATGAACCCGGTCGCCTCGCCGAAACGCTGGAAGACCCAGGGGCTCACGAACCCGGTGACCTCGGTGATCCGCGTGCCGCGGAGGGTGAGGACGTCGAGGACGGCCGCGACGTAGCTCTCCCGCTCCGCATCCCACATGTAGCAACCCACCGCCAGCTGACCGCTCGCGCGAGTCGGGACGTGGCGCCACCGCTCGCGGAGCGGATACTCGGTTAGGAAACCGACGATCGCCTCGTGGCCGTGATACCAGCGCGGCATCGGCGGCATCGACCAGGTGGCATCCTCGGTCAGCATCGAGACGACCGCGTCCACGTCGCCCCGCTGCATCGCATCGGTGTAGCTCGCCACGATCTCGCGGAGACGCTCGTCTCCGACTGCTCGCAGGGTGGCCTGCTGGCTCTGGGCGGGACGCTTCTCGTCGACGGTCTTGCGGGCACGCTGGAGCGCGCTGTTGACCGAGGCGACGCTGGTCTCCAGGACATCTGCGACCTCGCGCGCGGAGAAGCCGAGCACCTCGCGCAGGATCAGCGCGGCGCGCTGATTGGCCGGTAGGTGCTGAAGTACCGCGACAAACGCCAACTCGACGCTCTCACGCTGCTCGTAGGTTGCCTCCGGCGCGGCGAGGCCGTCCTCGAGCTTCTCGTCGGGATAGGGCTCCACCCACACGGATTCGACGAGCGGCTCCCCGGGGCTGTCGTGCGGATCGGCGGCCGGGCCGTAGTCGACCGGAAGCACCCGCTTGGGCCGCCGCGCGACCACGTCCATGCAGCTGTTGGTCGCGATCCGGTAGAGCCACGAGCGCAGGGAGCTGCGGCCCTCGAACCGGGGCAGCCCGCGCCACGCCCGCAAGAGCGCATCCTGGAGCGCGTCCTCCGCGTCGTGGACCGAGCCGAGCATCCGGTAGCAGTGCGCGTGAAGCTCCGCGTGACGCGGCTCGACGAGGCGGCGGTAGGCCTCCTGGTCGCCGCCGCGAGCGGCCGCGAGCAGCTGGCGTTCCTGCGGATTCGTGATGGTGGGAGCGGCACTCATGCGTTCACCAGACTAGACCGCCGATCTGGGGAAGACTCATCGGTGCCACCGATGAGTTCGAGGGGCTGGGGGAGTCGTACAGCAGGAAATGACCTCCGCTTCCCCAAACCCAGTCGTCCACCTGGAGCTTCACACCGGCGACCTGCCGCGCGCCTGCGCGTTCTACGCGGGGCTCTGCGGCTGGCGCCCGGAGCGGATCGACGCCGGCTCCGGCACGTACTGGGCGCTCGAGCTGGGCCGCGGGTTCGGGGGCGGCATCGTCGAGTGCACGACGCGGCGCCCGCTGTGGCTACCGTATGTCGAGGTCACCGCAATCTCGGCGGCGACCGAGCGGGCGCGTGAGCTCGGCGCGTCGGTGCTGCTCGAGCCCCGCGAAGGTCCGGCGGGTTGGCGCAGCGTCGTGGCCGCGCCCGCCGGCGCCGAGATTGCCTTCTGGCAGCCCAAGGAGCGCCGGCCTTCAGCGAAGACCCGGCAAAACGGACAGAGGAGGCGAACGCGATGACGGAGCACATGACTGACAAGAACCGCTGGATCGCCCTCTACGTGCTCTGCGTGGGGATGCTGATGATCGTCCTCGACGTGACTGTCGTGAACGTGGCGCTGCCGTCGATCCAGGATGACCTCGGCTTCTCGTCGTCGAGCCTTGCCTGGGTCGTGAATGCCTACCTGATCGCCTTCGGCGGCCTGCTCCTGCTCGCCGGGCGCTTTGGCGACATCCTCGGGCGCAAGGCCGTTTTCATGGCCGGCCTCGGCGTCTTCACCGGGGCATCGCTCCTGTGCGGGGCGGCGCAGAGCCAGGAGCTGCTGGTTGCCGCCCGCTTCATCCAGGGCGTCGGCGGGGCGATGACCTCCGCCGTGATCCTGGGCATGATCGTCACGATGTTCCCGGAGCCCCGCGAGCAGGCGAAGGCGATCGGCGTCTACGCATTCGTCGCCTCCGCCGGCGGCTGGGTCGGACTGCTGGCGGGCGGCGTGCTCACCCAGTCGATCAACTGGCACTGGATCTTCTTCGTGAACGTTCCGATCGGGATCGCGACGGCTGTCCTGGCCGTACGGCTGCTCGACAGGGACGAGGGCATCGGCTTCGGCGAGGGGGCCGACATCCCGGGCGCGGTGCTGATCACGAGCTCGCTGATGCTCGGCGTCTACACGATCGTCAAGCCGGCGGCCGATTATGGCTGGGGCTCGGGCCGCGCGCTCGGGCTCGGCGCGCTCTCGCTCGTGCTCCTGGTTGCATTCGTGTTGCGCGAGGCGCGCGCCCGGAACCCGCTGATTCCGCTCCGGATCTTTCGCTCGCGCAACGTCTCCGGGGCCAACCTCGTTCAGGCGCTCTCGGTCGCCGGCATGTTCGGGGTGTTCTTCCTCGGATCCCTGTACCTGGAGCGCGTGCTCGGCTACGACGCACTGCAGATCGGCCTCGCCTTCCTGCCCGTGACGATCGTGATGGGAACGTTGTCGATCCGCTATTCGGAGCCGCTGATCATGCGCTTTGGCGCCAAGACGACGTTGCTCCCCGGACTCGGGCTCGTGGCTGCCGGGCTGGTCCTGTTCAGCCGGGCGCCGGTGGACGGCAGCTACGTGCAGCACGTACTGCCCGTGATGGTCCTGCTCGGCCTGGGGGCGGGCGTCTCGTTCCCGGCCCTGATGACGCTCGCGATGTCGGGCGCCACCAGGGAGGACGCGGGCCTCGCCTCCGGTCTCGTCAACACGTCGGCCCAGGTAGGCGGGGCGCTGGGTCTCGCCGTGCTCGCCACCCTGTCCGCCACGCGCACCGATGCCCTTGCCGGCGGCGGCGGAAGCACGGCCTCGGCGTTGACCAGCGGATACCACCTCGCGTTCCTGATCGGGGCCGCGCTCGTGCTGGCCGCGATCGTGGTCGCGGCGATGGTGCTCCAGCCGGAGGAGCAGGCCGAGCAGCAGGCGGAGCCGAGATCCACACGGGCCGGCGGTACCGAACCGGCTTACAACGAGGCGGGGTAGCTCCACGACGTTGATCGTGGCCGCCGGGCAAAGCAGCGCCGCTCCACTACGATCGGTGCTCGTCCCACCCTCCCCGAATTGAACTTCTCGCACGACCGTTCCGCGCTTGACGGCTCGCCATCCTCGGCGAGCGAAAAGGCCCTGCACATCGAAGACCTGGGCAAGCGCTACCCAACCGGTGTCGTGGCGCTACACGCCGTCTTCCTCGACATCGAGGACGGGGAGTTCTTCGGACTCCTGGGGCCCAACGGGGCCGGCAAGTCGACACTGATCCACTGCGCGACCGGCCTTGCGCAGCCCACCTCGGGGACGATCCAGGTGTTCGGCCATGACGCGATCGGTGACTATGGCCAGGCACGCCAGGCGGTGGGGCTGGCGCCGCAGGAGCTGAACCTCGACTGGTTCCTGACCGCCGAGGAGACGCTCGACTACCATGCCGGCTACTTCGGGATGCCCAAGCGCGAGCGGCGCGAGCGTGCCAAGGAGCTGCTCGAGATCTTCTCGCTCACCGGCAAGCGAGACGAGCGCACCCGCACCCTCTCCGGCGGGATGAAGCGGCGGCTGATCCTGGCCCGCGCTTTGATGCACCGGCCGCGCCTGTTGATCCTCGACGAGCCCACCGCGGGCGTCGACATCGAGCTGCGGCTCGAGCTCTGGCACTACGTCCAGCGCATCAACCAGGAGGGCACGACGATCCTGCTGACGACGCACTACCTGGAAGAGGCCGAGCAGCTCTGCGACAAGATCGCCTTCATCAACGAGGGCCAGATCATCGCCCAGGGGTCGAGCGCCGAGCTTGCCGGCAACTACGGCGTCGCGAACCTCGAGGACGCCTACCTGGCGCTCGTCGGGCGCAAGGAGCTCTCGCGCTCGCGCGTCGAGGAGCTCGCCTAGTGACCGCCGCGCAGATCCGCTTTCTCACGCTCTCGCGGCGTGAGGTCAACCGCTTCATGAAGATCAAGAAGCAGACGATCGGTGCGCCTCTGCTCGAGACGTTCCTCTACATCTCCGTGTTCGGAGCCGCGCTCGGCTCGCGAATCAACAAGCTGCACGGAATCGACTACGTCGTCTTCGTGATCCCCGGCCTGATCATGATGGCCTGGGCGATCAACGCCTTCTCGAACAACTCCTCCTCGATCCTCCAGCAGAAGTTCCAGGGCGCGATCCAGGACCAGCTCTCCTCGCCCGCCTCGCCGCTCGAGCTGTTGCTGGCTTTCTCGCTCGGCGGGTTCATCCGCGGCCTGCTGGTCTCGGTGCTGACCTTCACCGCGGCGTCCTTCCTGGTCGACCTTCCGGTCGACCACATCCTCGTCCTGATCCCCGCCCTCTTCCTGGTGGGCTTCTTCTTCGCCCAGCTCGGAGTGCTGATTGGCGTCCGAGCCGAGCAGTTCGACGACGTCGCGATCGCCCAGACCTTCGTGCTCCAGCCCCTGATCTTCCTCGGTGGCGTCTTCTACTCCGCCGCCCTGCTCCCCGAGCCGTTTCAGACGCTGACGCATTTCAACCCGGTCTACTACATGATCGCCCTCGTCCGCTACGGCTTCCTTGGCTACGCCGAGGTGAGCGTGGCGCTGTCGCTGCTCTTCCTCACGCTCGCGACGGCCGCCCTGTTCGCGTTCAACCTGCGGCTGTTCTCGAGGGGATACCGGCTGCGCGCTTAGGCAAGCGGCAAGGCGCCGCCCGCGATGTCGACCTCTTGGGGCTAGGCGCCGGCCGCCTCTGCGCGGCGAAGGCCGCCGCGCGCCCAGAATGCAAGCACCGCCACCAACCCGACGCCCACGGCGAAAGCCAGCGCCACGGTGGCGGGATTCCCCGAGATGAACCCGCGGCCCGCTTCGAGCAGGGCCGTCACGGGGTTGATCGAAGCGACGCCGTGGATCCAGCCCGACAGCAGGCCGATCGGCACGTACACCGGCGCGAGGAAGAGGATCAGGAAGACCGGCATCTGCATCAGCGGGCCGCCCTGGATCGAGCGTACCCTCAGCGCCACGCCGGTCGCCCACATCGTTGCGGCTTGGTTGACCAGCACGGCGAGCGCGAAGAGGCCGAACAGGTCGACGCCGCTGCCGTCGATCTGCATGCCGAAGATCAGCGCGACGACGACCAGGACCGTCCAGGTGAACAGCGCGCGCACCAGCGCCGCAATCGCGTAACCGAGCACGATCCCGCCGCGGTGGGGCGCCGCCAGGAAGAGACGCCGCCCGAAGCCGGTCTCGAAGTCGCGTGCGATCCCGAACCCGGTGAACACTCCTCCGAAGGCCGCCGACTGCAGCAGCACGAAGACGAACTGGAACGCCGTGTAGCCGGTCGGAAAGTTGAAGTTCGGCACCCTGCTGACCGTCGACAGTCCACCGGCGAAGGCGGTGAAGAAGAACAACGGAAACACGATTGCAGGCAGGAAGAGAGCCGGGTTGGACGTGAAATTGTGGATCGAGCGCCATGCGACCGCCCGTGCAGCGTCGATGCCGAGCGCGTCCTTCATGTCCGCACCAGCCTCGTCTTCAGCGCCGACGTCGCGCCCACCATGCCGACCACGGCGATCGTCGCCGCGATGCCGAATCCGAGCGCCAGCGCTTCCACATCCCACCCGCTGATGATCAAGGAGCGGAAGCCCTCGATCAGGTAGGAGACCGGGTTGTAGGTGGCGACATCGCGAAACCAATGGGTCTGAATCAGGTTCCGTGGCAGCGACATCGAGGAGAGGAAGAGAAACACGAAGAAAACCGGGAAGAGGCTCTGCACCGCCTCCCCCGAGCCGGTGCGGAGTGCGGCGAAAAGGCCGATCGCGCCGAAGCCGAATGTGACGAGCAGCGACAGCAGGAGCAGCACGGGGATTCCGGCGGCGCCCGCCGCCAGCCCCGCGCCCGCGGTCAGCCCGACGACCAGGTAGGTGAGCGCCTGCACGATTCCGAGCATCATCGCTCCGGTCAGCAGTCCCGCGAGCAGCGCCGCGCCGCGCAGGGGCGTCAGCGCGAGGCGGTTGAGGAACCCGGTCTCGATGTCACGGGCGAGGTCGGTGCCGGCGTTCATCACCGAGAAGAGCGCTCCCTGCATGAACGGCACCGCAAGCGCGAAGCTCAGATACGAGTCGGTGGGGAAGCCTGGGAGGTCGGTCGCACGCTGCAGCCCGCCTGAGTTCACCGCGAGCAGGAACAGCGGGAAGATCAGTGCCGGGACGATCTGCGCCGGCTGGCGCAGGGTTCGCAGCGCCGAGCGGCGGGCGAGCTGGCCGACCTGGGTCCGAAGCGGGACGTTCATGCCCGCACCGGCTGCGCCTCGGCCGTCCCGGGAGCGGCTTCGGGCTCGTCCCCGGCGCCCTCCAGGGAACGACCGGTCTTCGCGAGGAAGACGTCGTCCAGCGAGGGCGCGTGCATCTGGAGGTGCTCGATCGCGATGTGCTCAGCGTCGAAGGCCCGCACGATGTCCGCGAGCTGGGACTCATCGCCCCGCAGCAGCACCGAGGCTCCCTTGGGGACGCCGTCGCCGAGCTCGCCGAAGCGCTCCAGCATCCTGACGACGGCGTCGCGGTCGCCTGGATCACGCGGAATCGCAACCACGGTGGGATGCCCGATCTGCGCCTTGAGGGCGGTGGGGGTGCCCTCGGCGACGATGCGGCCGTGGTCGATGATGCCGACTCGATCAGCCAGCGCGTCCGCCTCTTCGAGGTACTGGGTGGTGAGGAACACCGTGACCCCGTCCTCGCGGGCCAGCCGCGCGACCTCGTCCCAGAGCGCGGTCCGGCTCTGCACGTCGAGACCAGTGGTGGGCTCGTCCAGGAACAGGACCTGCGGTCTGTGAACGAGGGCGAGGGCGAGGTCGAGCCGGCGCTTCATCCCGCCGGAATAGCCGCCGACCCTGCGGTCGGCAGCGTCGATCAGGCCGACCCGCCGAAGCAGCTCGTCGCCGCGGGCGCGGCGCTCGGTCTTCGGTAGGCCGTGCAGCGAGGTCTGCAGGCGCATGTGCTCTCGTCCGGTCAGCAGCGGGTCCAACGCGGCCTCCTGCAGTGCCGCCCCGATCGACCTGCGGACCTGGGGCCCCTCGGTCACGACGTCGTGGCCCGCGACGCGGGCCGTACCGGCGGTCGGGGGGAGCAGCGTGGTGAGCATCAGCACCGTGGTCGACTTGCCGGCGCCGTTCGGCCCGAGAAATCCGTAGATCTCGCCGGGCTGCACGCTGAGGTCGATGTTGTCGACGGCACGCGGGCCGTTCTTGAACTCCCGGGTCAGGCCCCGGACCTCGATGCTGTTGGCCTGTGTCATGGCGTGGACCGACGTTACCGATCCGGTGAGCTGGTCTGGGACGTGAGCTGTCAGGTCAGCGGCGCAAGCCGCTCGCTCAGGTCGCGCAACCGTCTACGCGCGCCGGGGTCGTACGCCTGATCGTGTGCGCGCGCCTCCCGTTGGCCGTCGAAGTACCGTCCCGTGGCGTGCTCCAGCTCGGGGTCGACGGCGAGCCGCCGCACCGCCTGCACACCCTCTTCGAGTGGTGTGACAGGGGTCACTTCGGCGGCGCGAACCATCTTTGTCGGCATGTAGGTCCCCGGGTGCAGGCAGTTGGCGGTGACGCCGAGATCGCGTAGCTCCTCTGCCAGGTCGAACGTGAACATGACCTGCGCGAGTTTGCTCCGGCAGTAGGCATCGACGCCGCTGTAGGACCGCTCCAGCATCACATCGTCGAAGTCGATCGGCATCTGGCCGGCTGAGCTCACGTTGACGATCCGAGCCGGCGCCGAGCGCGCGATCATCGGTTGCAGCAGCCGCGTGAGCAGAAATCCGGCCAGATAGTTGACGGCGAACCGCAACTCGTAGCCGTCCCTGCTCTCCATCCGGCGGGCGTCGCCGGGCAGTGTGGTCCCGATCCCGGCATTGTTGACGAGCACGTCCAGACCACCGTGCTCGCGTTCGATCCGCTCGGCCAGGGCGCGGACCTCTTCCAGCGACGCGAGGTCGGCCCGATGCCAGTGGAGGTTCCGGTTGCCCGTCTGCCCGCGAATCTGCTCGATCGCCCGCCGGCCGCGAGCCTCGTCGCGCCCGTGCAGCAAGAGCGTCGCGCCCGTCTCTGAGAGCTCGGCCGCGAGCGCGCGGCCCAGCCCATCGGTGGCTCCGGTGATCAGGATCGTGTGCTCCGACATCGCGCAGAATCCTGTCACGAGCCATGTCGCACCCTGGGCCCGCCGCGTAACGAATCTGACGGCGGCTGTTTCCCGCGAAAAGCGGCTTACAGGTTTCAGGAGAAGCGGGTAAATCAACCCTGGCGAGGCCGGGCAGGGGATCGCGCAGTCTCGCGTCGCAGCCGTCGGAGACAACTTTGCAAGCCAAAGCCGCACACTCGACCCTTGATCACAACGGCCCGGTGCCGGGGCGCGCCGACAAGCTCGACCAAGAGAGCCGTGTCCAGCGCACCCGCGAAGACCGCCGCCTTCTGCTCCGCTACCACGAGCACGGCGACGCGACCGCGCGCGAGGCGCTGGTCGAGCGCTTTCTGCCGCTCGCACGCCAGCTCGCGCGCCGCTACCAGCGCACCAATGAGCCGCTCGACG
>JBBQKG010000007.1:0-110649 GCA_038326655.1 Solirubrobacterales bacterium | reverse complement strand
TCCACCACATCCCTCTCCTCGCCTCGGTCCGCTTGACCAAGCGAGGGTCGAAAGGCTGCCGGACAAAACCTACGGCCCCTTCACCCTGGGTGAGATTTCGACCGGCCCAGGGGGGTGATTATTGGGGCGGCGACGACACTCCCTGGATGAGTTGAACGCCCGGCCCTCGACAAGCCGGGCGTTCGCTTTTGCGCACGATCACTCCCGGCTTCAGAAAAACATTTCGGGCGCTCCTTGCATAAAACTAAGTAGCAACCCGGTGCGCTTCCGATTAGGTTCGGTCGGCACGGATAACAGTGCGATGAAGAAGCTCGATGTGGCGGCGGCGGGCCCCTCCCTGGGAGGTCGCGCCGCCGTTTTTCCCCGCAAAGTCCGGCCTTCCCGACCAGTCGAAGTGGCAGGTCCCGGCCGGGCTTCGTACGCTTTCCGCACAAAGCCTTCGGGGGGATTCTCGGCCCTCGACTCACGGCGCGGGTGTGCTTCCCAGGGGCATCCGCGCCGTTTCTTTTGCGGTCCACAACTGCCGACGGCCACTCCCATCCAGGAGCGGCCGCCGGCCCGCACAAGTCCGTGTGCTTGTGGATTCGCTGTCCACTCCCGCAGTGGGAAGCGGACTTACCCAGGGTAGCTCGCCGGGCGGCGGGCCGTGCAGGTTCAGCCCGGCGCCGGTGAGCCCGTCGAAAAGGGGTGGCACACACCTCCGAAGCGGAGGTATATTCGTTATGGCCGGCCGCTGGCCGGGTCTTGGCCGTCCCATTCCCCCGTTGTCACGGACGACATCCCACCTCAGGAGGCATTTGCATGCGTTTCAGAGGCCGCTTCAGGCTTTCCTACGCCAATCTGATCGCGACGATCGCGTTGTTCATCGCCCTTAGCGGCACGTCGTATGCAGCGCTTCGGATCACCGGCAAGAACATCAAGAACAACACCGTCACGAGCGCCGACATCAAGAACTACTCGCTCAGGGCCAAGGACCTCAAGAAGGGCCTGCTCCAGTCCTCGAACGCAACGCCGCTGAACTCGGCCGCCTTCCAGGCATCGCGTGACGCGGGCCCGTCGGGAGTCGCGCCGTCGCAGAACTACACGTCGGTCGCCGCCCTCAGCGTCGCGCCTGGCGCGTACGTGATCTTCGCGAAGATCGATCTCCAGAGCGATCAGCAGGACTCCTCGCGTTGCCGCCTGACGGCGGAGGCGAGCATCGACGAGTCGAACCGGGGACTCCGTGCGAACGGCACGGGCGAGGCGCACAACCTTCAGCTCGCGCACACGTTCACACAGCCCGGCCCGGTCACCCTCTCGTGCCGGACAAGCTCGGGCAGCTGGAGCGCGTCCGATACGAAGATCCTCGCGATCAAGGTCGGCAACGCCCAGTCCCAGGGAGTCGGCGGCTAGCCGCCGACGCTCACCGGAATCGGGCACGGAAGCCCAGGATGCGATCTATCTCGAAACGACTGAGCGTGCGGAAGCGGGTGCTGGCAACGGCACTCGCGGCCGTTGCGCTGCTTGTCGCAGGGTGGGTCGCGCCGGCATTGGGAATGCCCGATCCGCCCGCGAAGGCGCTCAAGGTCGCCCAGCAGGCGCTTCGGATCGCGAAGCGGGCGAACCGCACGTCGGCACACTCGCTGAGCCTCGCCCGTCGCGCGGGGCCCACCGGCCCACAGGGACCGCGCGGCTCCGAGGGCCTCGACGGCCCGCAGGGCGAGGACGGAGAGGCCGGCCCGCTGGGCCCGACCGGGCCCGTGGGATTGCAGGGCGCCACCGGCGCAGGCGGCACGAACGGGACCAACGGCACCAATGGCGCCACCGGCCCGACGGGCCCGCGGGGATTCCAGGGCGCGCCGGGCTCAGCCCGTGCCTTCGCCACGGTCAGGCCGGACACCGCCGAGGTGGTCGCATCACGGAGCGCGGGCGTGACCGGCGTCGACCGCCCTGCGAACGATCGCTACTGCGTTTCGGTAGCCGGCATCGACGTCACCGCGACCTCGCCCATCGTGAGCATCGACCTGGGGCTCTCGACCGGGTCGCTTTCAAGCCTCTTCGCGGCGGTCGACTCCACGGGCACGGGCTGCGCCGCCGGCCAGATTGGCGTAGTGACGGCCGGTCCGGTCCCGAACTCTGCCGCGTTCACGATTCTCGTCCCGTAGGGCTGCCGGGCCGTCGTGCCCTGGGCCTAGGGGACGAAGATGCCCTGGCGCATGAACACCGTTTCGTCGCCGTCCCCACAGGTGGGCGGGCAGGCGGCGTAGCCGGTGCCGTTGGGGCCGGCGTCCTTGACCTCGAACTGGCCCAGCTCCCAGATCGAGCGCTGACCCTCTCCGACCGCTCCCGGCAGGAGCGCGTCGAAGGTCGTGGAGGCGGTGCAGGCCCCGCCGATCCCGGCGGCGGCCGTGGCGACGCAGTTGACGGGGACCTGGAATGGGAATGTCTGCACCGTTCCGGTCTCTGGGGACTCGTCCGCGTTGTCGCGGTCGGTGAGCTGAAGCGGCGCCGTGCCGAGCAGGCGGCCGCTGTAGTCGGAGCCTGACGGCCTGTTCCTGACATCGGTGATCGAGAGGGTGACCTTGACGTCTGCGTCGTCCACGGTGTTGCCCGGGTTTCCGACGATCGCGTCGACCTTGACGGATGCGATCGAGTTTGCGTCGAAGGTGTTTGCATCCACGGTGCCGACCGTCAGCACGCTCGAGCTCTGCACAGGCGGATTGCAGGACGGGAATGCCAGCGGCGCCCCGTGCGAGCGGTTGGGCGCACCGCACGGCTCGTAGGCGGGGACGAGCGATGCCCGCAGCGGTGTTGCCCCCTTCGGGCGCGGGTAGCCGAGCACGTCACGGCGCCGGGAGGACTGGACCCGAAGCTTCGTGCCGTCGGAGCGCGTCCACACGACGGCGGCGTTGGCGTCGGCGTTGGGGCCCGCCACGACCTGCGGCTCGAACCCGTCCTGCCCCGGCTCGGAGAGCACCTGGACGGCGCCGAAGCTGCCGCTGGCGGGCCGCACGGCCGCCTCCACGCGCAGATTCGTCCCGTCGGTGCGCTCCCAGACCGCGACTGCCTTGCCCGCCGAGTCGAACGAGACCTGCGGGCGGCTGGCGCTCTGGCCGGCAGCGGAGATCGTCTGCAGCCCGCCGAAGCTGCCGCCGGCCGGCCTGAAGGCGCTTTGGATCCGGATGCTCGTGCCGTCGAACCGCGACCACACCGCGAGCGCGTTCCCGCTCGCGTCGAAGGCGATCTGCGGCTCGGAGGCGTTCTGGCCCGGATCGGAGAGCGTCTCGGTGGGGCCGGAGGTACCGTCGGCGGCGCGGAACTTCGCCTGGATCCGCGTGTTCGTGCCGTCCGACCTGGTCCAGGCCATCAGCGTGTTGCCGCTCTGGTCGACCAGGACCTGCGGCTCGAAGGCGTCGTTGCCGGCGTCTGAGACGTTGTAGGCCGAAAGAAAGACGGGGGTCGCCATCGCAGCGTCCGCGAAAGCCGCCAGCGCGAAAAGCGCAGCGAGCGTCGCCAGCAGTGCGCCGGCGATTGAGATGGGACGCGAATGCGCCATGGACCTCCCGCGAGCCAATCTTCTCCGTTCCGTCGAATCCACGAATCCCGCAGGGCAATCCTAGCCCCAATCGACTGCCGCGTTCCACCCTGGGCCTTGACCGCGAATCAGCCCATGACTATTGTCCCGATCTGCTCCAGGCGTGAGGGGGGATCGCCGGAATGTCATTGCATGCAGGCTGGGAGGGTCCGCGGGCGCGGCTCAAGCGCTCGCTACTCGTGCTGCCCGCTGCGCTGCTCTTGCTTTGCGTGGGCGTCGCGGTGTCGTGGGCGACGCACCTCTCGACCGACGTCGAGGGCCACACCACCGTCGACGCGACGATCTGCGCGAAGGACCCCGCGACCTCGGGCTGCCTTCCAGCGGGCGCGCGCGACAAGAGCGCCTACTACAACCTTGAAACGGGTCCCGGCGAGCCATACACCGCGCGTGAGCTGACGCCCGGCGCGTCGCTCGCGGAGCCCGGGCGGGCGCAGCGGCGCACTTCGCTGCTCTACCTCTCCCAGCTCACCGACTTCCAGCTCGCAGACGAGGAGTCACCGGCCCGTGTGGAATTCCTCGATCCGACCTCGGACCAGGACCCGAGCCAGTTCGCCACGGCGGCGTGGCGGCCGCAGGAGGCGCTTCACCCGCAGATGATCGATCGCATCGTCCATCAGATCAACGACTTCGTCCCGGCCAGCCCCGTCGCGCAGGGCGACGGCTCCCGCGCCCACATGGATCTTGCGATCACGACCGGCGACTCGCTCGACAACCAGGAACGAAACGAGGCCCAGTGGGTGGTGAAGCTGCTCGAGGGAGGCTCCCTGGACCCGAACAGCGGCAGCAGCAACCCGGCCGACTACGCGGGTTGTCCCCCCGGCACGCCCGGCACCGGCGAGGCCGCCAGGTACACCGGCGTGCAGGACTACAACGACTACGTCGAGGGCCCGGACCCCGACTTCTATGACCCCAACGACCCGCGTGGCGCGTTCAGCGCCTGGCCCTCCTATCCCGGCCTGATGGACCGGGCTCAGCAGTCCTTCCAGGCCGAAGGGCTCCACGTCCCCTCCTACGTCGCGCTCGGCAACCACGACGGGCTCGTGCAGGGCAACGCGTCCGCGAACCGCTCGTTCGAGGACGTCGCGACCGGCTGCATCAAGCCCGTCGCCGCCTCGCAGCAGTTCAACTCGCTCCAGAGCGCGATCCAGAACCTGACGCCGGCGCTGCTCGGCTCGCTGCTCCAGAACGACCCCACCAAGGTGGCGCTCGTTCCACCCGACCCGAACCGGCAGTTCGTCAGCACGGCTCAGTACAAGGCGCTGCACGAGCCGCCGCTCGCAGGGCAGGCCGACGGTCACGGCTTCGGGTACGTCGACCCGCAGCAGAACGCCGCCTCGGGCGGCGCCGCGGCCTACTACTCGTGGAGCCCCAAGCCGGGCTTCAGGTTCATCGCGCTCGACACGGTCGGCGAGGGCGGCGTCGTAAGCCAGCACTCCTCCGACGGGAACGTCGACGACCCGCAGTTCCAGTGGCTTCGCGGCCAGCTCGACGCGGCCGCGGCCGGCAACGAGCTCGTCGTGCTCTTTGGCCACCACGCGATCACCAGCCTCAACAACCCCGAGCCCGACGAGCTCGCGCCGCCCTGCACGGGCGCCGACGACGGCCACGGCCACGACCCCAATCCCGGCTGCGATCTCGACCCGCGCACCTCGACGCCGGTCCATCTCGGCGAGCCGAGCCAACGCGAGCCCGGCGACACCACCGAGACGGTGTCCGAGCTGCTGCTCGCGCACCCGAACGTGATCGCGTTCGTGGCGGGCCACTCGCACGTGAACCAGGTGCTCCCCTACGCACGGGGCGACGGCAGCGGGTTCTGGAACATCAAGACGGCCGCCGAGGCCGACTGGCCCTCGCAGAGCCGCCTGCTCGAGGTGATGGACAACCACGACGGCACGCTCTCGATCTTCGGCACCGCGGTCGACCACTCGGCGGCGACGGGGACGCCTGCGCCGGGCACCTCGGCGCAGAGCTTCTCGATCGACCAGATGGCCTCGCTCAATCGCGAGTTCGCCTACAACGACCCGCAGAAGGGCGGCGGCACCGGAGAGGGCACCCCCGCGGACCGCAACGTCGAGCTGCTCCTGCCGGATCCGCGGTCGCGCTACGCGCGGCCGAAGGGAGCAACGCCGCTGCGCATGTCGCTCGTTCCCTCTTACAAGGAGTGCACGGCTTCGAACCGGACGCACGGCGCGCCGCTTGCGTTCCCATCGTGCGCCTCGCCGTCCCAGACGTCCGGCTTCCTGACCGTGGGCACGTCCGATGCGAACGGCGAGCCGACCAACTCGGTCGGGTCTCTCCGGCTCGACGTCGTCCCGGGGGACGTTCACGCCACCCTCTCGATCAGCGACGTGCGCAACGCGGGCAGCCTGACCGACTACACGGGAGGGATCCGTGCACAGTCGATCGTGCGCATCACCGATCGTAACAACGGCCCGGGGGAGAGCGGCACCGTGGCCGACTTCCGGTTCCCCGTCGACGCGGCGTGTGGCGCGACCGCCGCCGGCAGCGTCGGCTCGACCTGCAGCGCCAACACGACTTTCAACGCGATCGTGCCCGGCGGGGTCCGCGCGGGCGACCGAGCGATATGGGAGCTCGAGGCCGTCGAGGTCTACGACGGCGGGTCCGACGGCGACGTCTCGACGCCCTCCGACGACACGCTTTTCGCCCGCCAGGGCGTCTTCATCCCGTAGCGGCAGGCACCGTCAGGGTGCAATGTGTCCGGGAAATGCAATACGTTCGCCTCATTACCAACGCCGTTTCGGGCATCGAGAAGGGCTTCTCGGGCCCGTCGGCACACCCAAGCGAGGTGAGGCCAGTGCCAGAGGGCTACTGCGTCAAGGAAAAGAAGAAGGTCGAGATTCAGGACCCCAAGCAGGTCACGATGAAGAACGGTCGGCCTGCGATTCAGGGCACCTGTCCCGACTGCGGGACGAAGATCTTCAAGATCGGGAAGCTCGACTAGCAAAGCGTTCGACGAGCACGGCGCCGTTTGCCGCACCGTCGTTCCGGCTCGCCCAGCCGCTGAGCTCGCGCGCACGTGCCGCGAAGCGCGGTTGCTCGAGCACGGCTTGCACCGCCCAACGAAGCGTGGCGGGGGAGAGGAAGCGACCGGGGACGTTCAGCCCGGCCCCCGCCCACTGGGCGCGCGCGCCGTTCTCTCCCATGTCGCCTGACGCGGGCACCGTCACCACCGGAGCGCCCGAGGCAAGCGCTCGCACGAGGGTGCCGTGCCCCGCGTGGCAGACGACCACGTCCGCGAGCGGCATCACCTGGGAGTAGGAGACCCAGTCCACCAGCTGGGTATTCGCGGGCACGCGCAACGCCGGCTCGGGCTCGCCGGCGCGGCCGGGATGGCGGTTCAAGGCCGCAAGCACGCGCACCGGCAGGCGCGCAAGCCCGGACAGCGTTGCTCGCAGCAGGCGCCGCGACGGGTCCTGCGACGTGCTCGGCGCGACCAGCACGAGCGGTGTGTCGCCCTCGCGCACGTCGATCGGCTCGGTCGGCGGCTCCCACGCGACGGGGCCTGTCACATGGACGTCCGCAGGCCATGTGCGCGGGTACTCGAGCTGCGGGAACGTCGCCACGAGGCACAGCGCGTCGCTGATCCCGCCGTAGGTGCGCGCGAGCGCGGGCAGCCCCACGCGCCGCCGCGTCTCGTTCAGCTCGCGCCGTCCCTGCTCGATCCCTTTGTCGGTCAGGGTCGCGGCCAGTCGCCAGGCGGCGCGGCCGAGCGCATGTCGCGACGGCATCGCGCCGAGGCCGTACGGAGGTAGACCGGGCGACGGCGGAGGGTAGAAGTGCGGCACCAGCGTTGCCCACGGCCGTTGCTCGAGCTCGGCTGCGAGCGCCGGCGCGAGCGTCAGCACGTCGTTCACGACCACATCCGGATCGAGCTCCCGGATCAGCGGCCGCGTCTCGCCTGCGGCCCGGGCCGCGGCGACATACGGCTTCAGCGGCCGCTCGCGGGTGGGGAAGACCTGGTACTCCGGCGCCGCCGCGAACCGCATGCCTTCCCCCTCGACGTGGTCGCGCCACCGGCTCCACGTCTCGATCGTGACCTGGTGGCCACGGGCCACGAGCGCCTTCCCGAGCGCGATCGCCGGGAAAGCGTGGCCGGGGTCGCCAAACGCCCCGATCAGTACCCGGAGCGGGCGGGCCGGCGCTGCCGTCACGCAGTGATCTCGACGAGCTCCCGGATCATCCGCAGCCGGTCCTCCTGCGAGGCCGCGGCCGGGGTGACGAGCAGCGTGTCCACGCCCGCGTCGCGGTAGGCGCCGATCCGGTCGCGGACCATGTCCTTCGAGCCGCAGAGCGCGACCTTGTCGATCAGCTCGTCGGGGATCGCGGCCATCGCATCGGCCTGACGGCCGGAGAGGTAGAGCTCCTGCACCTCGCGCGCCGCGTCGCCGTAGCCGTAGCGGGTCACGAGCTGGTTGTAGAAGTTCCGGTCTCGCGATCCCATGCCCCCGATGTAGAGCGCCATGTAGGGGCGCATGAAGTTGCGCGCGTGCTCCACGTCGTCGTAGATCGCGAGCGAGACCTGAGGCGTGATCGCGAGCTGGCCGACCGAGCGCCCCGCCCGCGCGGCGCCTTCCTCAAGCGAGGGACGGAAGGCATCCATGTGCTCGGGCGCGAACAGCGTCGGCAGCCAGCCGTCCGCGATCTCGGCCGCCAGCGCCGTGTTCTTCGGGCCGATCGCCGCGAGGTAGATCGGGATCCGCTCCTGCACCGGCTTGATGATCAGCTTCAGCGCCTTCCCGGGGCCGCCCGGACGGGGCAGCTTGTAGAACTCGCCGTCATAGGTGAGCGTCTCGCGGGCGAGCGCCTTGCGCACGATCTCCACGTACTCACGCGCCCGAGCAAGCGGCCGGTCGAATGGCTGGCCGTGCCATCCCTCGACCACCTGCGGCCCCGAGATCCCGAGGCCGAGCACGAAGCGGCCGCCGGAGATGTTGTCGAGCGTGGCGGCGGTCATCGCGGTCATCGCCGGCGTGCGAGCCGGCATCTGGAAGATGCCCGAGGCGATCTTCGCGTGCTCGATGTGCGCCGCGATCCACGCCAGCACGGTGGCCGCGTCCGACCCGTAGGCCTCGGCGGCCCAGATCGAGTCGTACCCGAGCCGGTCGGCCTCCTTCGCCATTTCGAGCTGCTCCTCGCCCGTCAGGCCCATGCCCCAGTAGCCCGCGAACAGTCCCAGTTTCATGCGCCCCTCTCTTGTCGCTCGGCGGAAAGGTCGCCCGCGAACATGAAAAGTCTCTGTCCGGGAACTTGAAAAGCCGCGCTCGTGCTGTACAACCGTGAGCAGGGCTACGATTCGGTCAGGCTCGCGAGCGGGCCAGAGCTTATCCACCGGGGGCAAGAGGAAGAGCGAGCAAGTGTTGGGCAGGCGCAACCGCAGAGACACAGAGCGGCTTCGGCACGTGGTCGACTGCCTGCCCTACGAGACCCGTCTCGCGATGCTCGAGGGGCTGGGGCGGTATGACCGCATCATCGTCGGCGCCTACAGCGACCGAAGCGGCGGGGTGTGCCCGATGCTCGCCGCCCACCGCTGTGGCGGCCGCACCGACTTCCGCAGCTTCGCTCGTGCCTGGGACCGCTTCACCGGCGCCGGCCGCCGGGCCCGCAGCGCGACCGAGCGCGAGCTGCGCACGCTCACGGCCCACATCGAGGCAAGCGTCTGGCGCGAGGCCGAGATGCGCTCAGAGCTCACGGCGCCGGCACCCGCGCCCGCGTCGGCGGCGCCTCGCCGCCGCCGCTACGGGGGCGCCTGGCTGCGCCCGTTTCGTCGCTGGGACGGCTACCGCGACGCGGTCGAGGCCGCGCTGCGCCAAGACGAGCCCGACCGGGAGCCCTCGGTCCGCTAGACGGGCGCCGAGCCCGCCAGCTCCTGCGGGCGGATGATCATCACCTCGGGCACGATCGCGGCCGGCGACAGCCGCAGCAGACAGAGCACGATCTCGGCGATGTCCTCGGGCCGGATCATGTCGTCGCCGCTGATCCCCTGGCCACGGGCCCAGTCGGTCATCGGAGTGTCGACGAAGCCGGGGCATATCGCGGTGCAGCGAACGCCGTCGTTTGCGAGCTCCCTGCCGGTCGCCTCGGTGAGGGCGATCACGGCCGCCTTCGTCGCGGAGTAGGCGGCCAGCCAGCCCTGCGGGCGCTTGCCCGCGATCGAGGCGGTGTTGAAGATCATCGCGCCGCCGTCGCGAGCGCTCTCCTTCAACAACGGGATCGCATCGCGCGTGGTCAGGTAGACGGCGCGCAGGTTGACGTCGAGCTGCATGTCGACCTTCTTCGTCTCGGCGTCCTCGATCAGCCCGCCGATCCCCACGCCCGCGTTGTTCATCAGCAGGTCGAGCCGGCCGAAGCGCTCGCGGTGCGCCTCGATCATGCGGCGGATGTCGTCCTCCTCCGCCATGTTCGCCGCTACGTGCAGCACGTCGAGCCCCGCCTCGCGCAGCTCGGTGGCCGCCTGCTCGAGCTTGTCCGGCCGGCGCGCCGCGATCGTGATGCCGTAGCCGTTCTCCCCGAGCGCTCGCGCGACCGCGAGCCCGATTCCACTGGAGCCTCCGGTGATGAGCGCCGCTTTGTCAGCCAACTTTCCGTCCCCTCTCCTCGTCTGTGGGCGGGCGCAATTCTCTACGAAGCACCTTGCCGAGCGCGTTCCGGGGCAGCTCGTCGAGCAGCACGACGTCCCGCGGGACCTTGAAGCGAGCGAGGTGCCGGCGCGCGTAGCGGCCGACTTCTTCCTCGGTCAGGCCGCTTTCGGGCCGCGCCACGACGAACGCGACGGGCCGCTGGCCGAAGTCGGGGTCTTCGGCGCCGATCACGGCGACGTCGGCCACATCCGGGTGACCGCCCAGCACCTCCTCGATCCCGCTCGGGTATACGTTTTCGCCGCCCGAGATGATCATGTCGTCCTCGCGCGCGACGACGAACAGGCGCCCGTCGTGGTCGAGGTGGCCGAGGTCCCCGGCGGTCAGCATCCCGCCCACGCGGCCGCGGCCGGGGGAGTCGTCGGTGTAGCCCTCGAAGAGCATCTCGTGGCCCACGAAGATCCGTCCCGTCTCGCCCGGCGGGAGCGGGCGGTCGTCCTCCCCCATCACCACGAGCCGCGTCTGGGGTGGCGGGCGGCCCACCGTGCCGGGCGCCTCGAGCAGGTCCTCTGGCGTGGCGATCGTGGCCCACGCCATCTCCGTCGAGCCGTAGAGGTTGTAGATCACGCGCCCGAACTCCTCCATGAACGACCGCGCGAGCCGCGGGTCGAGGGAGGACCCGCTGCATATGACGGCCTTGAGCGAGGTCGTGTCGAATTTTCCGCGGCTCTCCGCCGGCAGCTCGACGATGCGCTTCAGCATCACGGGGACGGCCGCGACAGACTCGATCCGATGGCGCTCGATCAGCGCCAGCGTGCCCTCCGCCTGGAAGCGGCTCGGCAGCACGGTCGTGCAACCCAGCGAGGCCGCCAGCACCATCTGCCCGTAGCCGTGTGCGTGGAACAGCGGCGCGGGGATCAGGTACGGCGAGCCGGCCTGGATCGGCACCACGCGGAGCAGCAGGGCGAGCGGCTCGATGCCACTCGGGCGGGCGAGCCGGGCGCCCTTCGGCGTGCCGGTCGTGCCGGACGTGAGGATCACCGTGCGGCCTTCCTCCTCGGGCCCCTGGGGCGGGCGCTCGCTTCCCTCTTCGATCAGGCCTTCGAGTGCCGATCCGGTCACGATCCGCTTGACCTTTGTGTCCGGGGCGGCCTCTTCGACGGTGTCCGAGAACTCAGGGTCGTGGATCAGGACCGGAGGCTGCTCCCGGTCGACCACCGACTTCAGCTCGGACGCCGCAAACGACGTGTTCAACGGGACCACGTCGGCGCCGAGCTTCGCCGCCGCCACGACGGACTCCACGAACGCGCTGCCGTTTCTGCAAAGGACCCCGACCCGGTCGTGCGCGCCGAGTCCATGCTGCGCAAGCCCGTGGGCGAGCGCATTGGTCCGCAGGTCGACCTCCCTATAGGTGAGCGAGCGCTCGTCGTCCACGATTGCCGCCTGGTCAGCCCGGGCGATCGCGTTGACCGCGAAGGCAGACGCGATGCTGGCCCCGAATCGCCGGTAGGCGAGCGCCATCTGGACGAGCCGATCCGGGCGCACCGGCCGGAGCAGCCCCCGCTGGGCGAGCACGATCGTGGTCTCGACCTGGCTCGCGAGCGGAAGTCTCATCGGGTGCAACGATAATCCGGACCGCCCCGCAGGGGGGCCCCGGGGGGCGGCCAAGCGGCATGGGGGCGCGGGCACTTCGCTACCGTCAGCGTGGCATGGGCATCGCCTCGAAAGCGGCCAGGTCGCGTCTCCGGCCGCCGATCGCGCTCGGCTTGGCGCTGCTCGCGGGCCTCGCGTTCGCCGGTTGTGGGGGCGGCGGGGGATCGACGACCACGGGCGGCGCAAGCGACCTCGTCCCGGCGGCGAACTGGCCCAAGCCTTCCGGGCGGAGCATGCGGGACCTGATCGGCAAGCTGCAGCAAGGGCCTGTGCTGGCACCGAGCGTGACGATCCTCCGGCCCGGCCGGGAGCGCTTCGGGTTCGCGCTGTTCGACACCGGAAACCGCCAGATCGGCGAGCTCGCCGTGGCGCTCTATGTGTCCCGAGGAGTCGACGAGACGGCGAGTGGCCCGTATCCCGCCCGGTACGAGGCAATCGCGGTGAAGCCGCAGTTCCAAAGTCAGACCTCGCAGCAGGACCCGGACTCGGCGCAGTCCGTGTACGTCGCAGACCCGCGGTTCGGGAGGTCCGGCGCCTATCTCGTCAGTGCCGTGACGAAGCTCGACAACAAGCTCGTGGCGACGTCGCCGGCCCAGGTCACGGTGCGATCAGGGAGCCGCGTGCCCGACGTGGGCGACAAGGCGGTCGCCGTTCACACGCCGACGGTCGCGTCCGTCCACGGAGACGTCAAGTCGATCGACACGCGTGTGCCCCCCGACGACATGCACAAGGTCGATCTCGTGGACGCTCTCCACCGCCACCGTCCCGTGGCGCTTCTCTTCGCCACGCCGGCACTGTGCCAGAGCCGCGTCTGCGGCCCGGTGGCGGACGTCACGGAGCAGGTGAAGGCCGAGTTCGGCGACCGGCTCGACTTCATCCACATGGAGATTTACAAGGACAACGAAGTCAACAAGGGGCCGCGGCCACAGTTCACCGCCTACGGGCTCAGCCACGAGCCGATCCTGTTCGCGATCGACCGGCGCGGGATCGTCGCAGACCGCCTGGAGGGGGCGTTCAGCCCGTCCGAGCTGGAGGCAGCGGTGCACAAGGCGCTGCGCTGAGGCGGCGCGGGAGTCGATTCGAAGGAGGCGTGCTCGCCGCGGTCGTGGCGGTGCTGGCGCTCGCGATCGTGCTCGAGGCGCGGGGCCCTTCGGAGGCGGAGCGGCCTTTGGCAAGGCCTCTGGAAAGACCTCTCGAAAGGCGGGCGGCCTCGCTCACGGCGGCGCAAATTCAGCGGATTGCCCGGCGGGTCGAGCGCATCAGGCACCTTCGCTTCGAGCATCCCGTCGAGCCGCTGTTCGTCGGTCGAGCGCAGGCGGTGCGCCTCGCCGAGCAGGGCACCAGGGAGCAGTATCCGGCGAGCCGGCAGCGCGCCGACGAGGAGGCCCTCAAGCTGCTCGGGCTCCTGCGTCCCTCCGACTCGCTCGCGGAGGCGTTCGCGGCGATCGACCGGGAGCAGATCCTCGGTTTCTACGACAACCGCCGCAAGCGGCTCGTGGTGGTGCGCGACAAGGGCGCCGGCCGGCCCCTGCTCGAGATCACGCTGGCACACGAGCTGGTGCACGCGCTCGAGGACCAGCGCTTCGGGTTGAAGCAGAGCCGGGACCCGAATGACGATGCCGCCCTGGCGGAGAGCACCCTCGCCGAGGGGACGGCGACCGAGGTGATGCTCGAGTACGGCAAGCGGTACTTCAGCGCGCGAGATGCGCTGTCCGTGCTGAGCTCGACGGGGCAGACCGAGACCAGGCTGCCCGCGTACGTCGAGGACACCCTGCTGTTCCCGTATCTGCAGGGGCTTCGGTTCGTGGAGACGTTTCGCGGGCGGTCCGGCACCTGGAGGCCGGTCGACAACGTGCTTCGCTTCCGGCGCCCGGCGACGGAGGAGCAGGTCCTCCACACCCTCAAGTACGCGACGAACGAGCAGGCCGTGACGGTCCCGTCGCCCGATCTCAGGCCCGTGCTCGGCGGCGGCTGGCAGCGTCTGAACCAGTCGAGCGTGGGGGAGCTCGACCTTCGCGAGCTCTTCAAGATCGTCGGCGGATCGGCCGACGACGCCGCGGCCGGCGGGTGGGGCGGAGGCCGCTTTCAGCTGTGGCAGGCCCGCGGAAGGGCCGGCTGCGCGGCGCCGTGCGTCTCGGGCGACATTGGCCTGATGAGCCTCGCATGGGACACCCCGGCCGACCGGCGCACCGCCGAGCGAGCCCTCGCAACGGCGCTTCGAAAGGGCCTCGCGGTACGCGATCTGGGCTCGCGGTCGGGCGCGCGCCTGTGGTCCAGCCGCGGCGGTGTGATCGCGATCGCCGGCCGCGGCAAGCGCACGGCGATCGTGCTGGCCCCCGACGGTCACGCGGCGGCCCGGGTGCTCGCGGCAGCGCGGCCTTAGCACGGCGGAATCTGACGCAGGACTCCGCTGGGGAGAGATTTCCTTGACGGGAGGATCGGGCCAGGTATAGCCTCGCTGGATGCGGCTCAACGCCATGAGGGCGGCCGCGGCTGTCGGATTCGCCGGGATTGCACTCGTCATCGGCGTCGGGTCTGCCGAAGCTGCGACTCTGCCAACCGGTTTCGAGGAGCGCACCGTCGTTTCGGGATTGGCCCAGCCCACCTCGATTGCCTGGGCGCCCGACGGGCGCATGTTCATCGCGCAGCAGTACGGCAAGGTCTTCGTCCAGACCACGACGGGGTCGCTGGTCCAGTTGCTCGACATCGGCAACCACGTCAACAAGGACGCCGATCGCGGGCTCGAGGAGATCGCCGTGGACAGCGACTTCGCGACGAACCACTACCTCTGGTTGCTCTACGTCTACGAGCCGACGCCTTCGCCCGGCACGACACCGCGGACCTCTCGCCTCACGCGCGTGACCGTGAGCGACACCAACACCGCCTCGGCCGAGACGACCGTGCTCGGCACGATCGGCACGCCTCCGTGCGGGACGCCCTCCAACACCTTGGACTGCATCCCGGCCGACAACCTGTCCCACATGGTGGGCACCGTGCGGTCGGACCCCGATGGGAGCCTGTGGGTGGGCGACGGAGACTCCTCCGATTTCAACAACGTCGATCCAGGCGCGCTTCGCACGTACAACGAGCAGAGCCTGTCCGGGAAGATCATCCACATCGACCGCAACGGCAACGGCCTGCCGGGGCACTCCTTCTGCCCGGCCGATACCGACCTCACCCACGTCTGCACGAAGCTCTACGCGAAGGGCTTCCGCAACCCGTATCGCTTCACCCTCCGCCCCGGGACGGGCCCGGCGATCGGCGACGTCGGCTGGAACAGCCACGAGGAGGAGAGCCTCTCCACCGGGCCGGGCCAGAACTACGGCTGGCCCTGCTACGAGGGCCCTTTCCACACGTCGGGCTACAAGGACCTCACGGGCTGCCAGACCGAGTACGCCAAGGAGGGCACCGCGCAGGCCGCCACGCCGCCCGACTACTACTACGACCACACGCCGGTACAGAACTACTCGGCCGCGATCATCGGCGGCCCGGTGTATCCGGGCGGCGCCTACCCGAGCGACTTCAACGGCAACGTCTTCATCGCCGACTACGTGCTGTCGTTCATCAAGCGGCTGCAGATCGACGGCACGGGTCACGTCACCGGCGCGATCGACTTCTCGACCAACGGACCGGTGCCGGTCGACCTCGAGCTCGGCCCGGGCAACGACCTCTTCTACGTCGACTTCGGGGACGGCAATCCGGGCACCGGATCGGTGAAGCGGATCGTCTACACGCCGACCAACCGCACCCCGATCGCCCAGGCAACGGCCACGCCGAACTTCGGCGCGCCGCCCCTTAACGTCGCCTTCAGCGGGCAGGGATCGAGCGACCCGGACAACGACCCGATCACCTACGACTGGGACTTCGGGGACGGCACCGCGCACTCGACCGTGCGCGACCCTCCCCACACCTACACGGCCGCGGGCGAGTACGACGCCAAGCTGACCGTTACCGACAGCAACCTGGCGAAGGGCACCGCCACGGCTCACGTCTCGGTCGGGAACACGCCGCCCACCGCGACGATCCAGGGGCCCGTCGACGGCTCGGAGTTCTACATCGGCCAGACGATCGAGCTGCGCGGCAAGGCCACCGATCCCGAGGACGGCCAGCTCACCGGAACCTCACTCCAGTGGCAGGTGAACCTGATCCACAACACGCACGTGCACACGCTCACCGGTCTCACAGGGAACCTCAACACCTTCCAGGCCGCGACAGACCACGACGCCAACGCCCACTACCGGATCACGCTGATCGCGACCGACTCGCTCGGCCGCAGCGACCAGAAGACCGTCGACATCTGGCCGCGGTCGGTGAGCTTGAGCTTCAAGAGCTCGCCGCCGGGCGCATCGATCACCTACGGCGGCACCGCCACAAACGCTCCGTACGTCCAGCCGGCCGCGATCGGGTTCAACTCCACGATCTCGGCGGAGCCAAGCTTCGTCTCGGGCGGCGTCACGTACGGGTTCGCAGGCTGGTCCGACGGCGGGGCGCGGGCGCATACGATCACGATTCCGTCGAGTGACGAGATCCTGACGGCGACCTACGTGCCGCAGGTCAGCTTCGAGGGAGAGACGATGTCACCGACACCCAACGACGGAGTCGCGATCCGCAACATCGCAGACCCGAACGCGAGTGGCGGCAACACGATCAGCTTCCGCAAGTCACCGAGCTATGCGACCAAGCAGTACACGGTTCCCGCCGCGGTCGACCAGGTCACGCTGCGGATGTACGGCGACCAGTGCCAGGGCCCGCCCGTGGCGATCGTCTCGATCGACGGTTTCGCCGCGCGCTCGATCGACGTGAATCAGACGGGCTTCACGGACTTCAGCCTGCCGCTCGACTCGACCAACGGCGGCGCCGCCGGCACGCACACGATCAAGGTCGAGTTCGACAACAACCTGGTCACCGCCGACTGCGACCGCAACATCTATCTCGACACGACCTCGTTCCATGCGTTGCCAACCACACCGGTGGCGCCAACTACCTACGTCCGCCCGAAGGGTGCGACGCCGGACGTCGCGTCGCTCGTGCCTTCGTTCAGGCCCTGCCGCACGTCCAACCGGACCCACGGAGCGCCGCTCAGCTCGCCCTCCTGCGCGCCGCCGCTCCAGTCCTCGGCCAACCTCACGGTCGGTACCGGCGACGCCAACGGCGCGAGCTCGAACATGGTCGGCCAGGTGCGTCTCGACGTGAGCGGGGGGGACGTCAGGGTTCGAACCTCGGTCAGCGACGTTCGCTGCCTGCCGGGCGCGGCGGCGTGTGGCGCCGCGAATGCAGCCTCCGGCAGCGACTACACCGGCGAGATCCAGGTCACCACGAGGCTTCGCATCACGGACTCCGACAGCGGTGGCGTGGCGACCACCCTGGACTCGCCGTTCAACGCCACGGTGCCATGCACGGCCACGGTCGCCGACAGCTCGATCGGCGCCAGCTGCTCGGTCGATACGACCGTCGATGCGATCGTGCCGGGAGCGGTGACGGCGGGCCATCGCGCCGTCTGGGGACTCGGCCGGGTCGAGGTCTTCGACGGTGGCACCGACGGTGACGCCGAGACCGCCGGGAACACCCTGTTCCTGACGCAGGGCCTATTCGTTCCCTAACCCGGCGCAGCGCGCTTTCGGGCGACCAGCGCGGCCGCTAGGCTGGCCGCAGCGGGCCGGTAGCTCAGCGGTTCAGAGCAGCGGGCTCATAACCCGTAGGTCGGTGGTTCGAATCCACCCCGGCCCACTCGTAACCTCTTCTAGCCCTGCTGGGCCAGGCTCGGGTCGCTGGTGAGCACCCGGACGAGCTGCGTGCGCGAGTTGAGCCGAGCTTTCTGGGGCAAGGGCAGCCTGCTGGTGCCCTCGGTGCTCTATGACAGCGCCGGCAACGTGGTCGGCTCGGAGAACGCGCAAATCCTCACCGAGACGAATTTCCCGCACACCACGGATTGCTCAACGCCGGCGGGATTCGCAGGAGGATGGCCCGCCATGTTCAGCTCCGTCATCGAGTTGTTCGGAAGCAATTAGCCGTCGATGGCTCTCTGGGGACACGACCCGCGCGATGTCCGCCTAGTCAGACGGCCGCCTAGTCAGACGGTGACGGAGGAGAACCGGCGTCGTCGGGCTTCCTTTGACGTTGCCGATTCCTCAAAGGGGCTCGTTTTGGACCACGAGCCGGCTGGCCGTCGCCGGGAGCCGGGTCGGGTGGGGAGAGCAGCGCGATTTCGTCCAGGCGGGCCAGCCGGTAGCGCCGGATCTGCTCGTCTGATCCCGAGGAGCGAACCAGCACCAGGTGCCTGACCCGAGGAATCGCCATGTCATCAATGATGCTCCTTCTCCGAGCGCTTGGGAATCGACCGACGGACCAAAGTCAGGGGCCGGAGCATGGACCCGTGTACAAACGGCTCGCTGATCAAGACGACCTGGACAGAGGTGGGTCGACCCGAGCCGTGGCCCGCACATGCTTCAATTACCGGACCAGAGAAAGGAGGTGGTCCTACGAATCACATGCTTTTCGGGACGCTGGAGGTGCGGGGCCGCTAGGCGGCCGCCCGTTCCCGCCGTCGCGTGAGCGCCGGCGGGTCGCGTGCAGGGTGCGAGCCGCGTAGCGGAATCTCACCCTAGCGCCAGCAAGCGGCGGGGCCGGGGCCACGTCCCACCCGGCACACCAAGCCCGCCTCTTTGCTCAGAATCGCACCTGGCGAAGGGCCGCCCTCACCGGCGGCCCTTCGCACGCTTTGAAGAGGAGGCGGCGACGTCAAAAAAACTTGGGGGTCGTGTCGATCTTGCGGCGGCTCGTTCGACGTGTAGGTAGAGACCCCAAAACCACAAGGAGGCACGACGATGCGGTTCATGGTGATGGTCAAGGCCACTCCCACCTCGGAGGCGGGCGTCTTGCCGGACGAGAAGCTCCTCGCCGAGATGGGCAAGTACAACGAAGAGCTCGTGAAGGCCGGCGTGATGCTCGCCGGCGAGGGGCTCCAGCCGAGCTCGAAGGGCGCGCGCGTCAAGTTCTCGGGGGACAAGCGGACCGTGATCGACGGGCCCTTCACCGAGACGAAGGAGCTGATCGCCGGCTTCTGGCTGATTCAGGCGAAGTCGAAGGAGGAGGCGATCGAATGGGTCAAGCGCTCTCCCAATCCGATGCCCGGCGAGGAATCCGAGATCGAGATTCGTCAGGTGTTCGAGGCGGAGGACTTCGGTGAGGAGTTCACGCCTGAGCTCAGGGAGCAGGAGGCGCGCCTGCGCGAGCGGGCGGCGGACAACCAGTAGTCGCGCCTGCCGCCTGCCGCAGCGAGCATCGATGCTGTAGTCGATCGTCTTGACGGCTTCCGATACTCATCGAACGATCGACGCGGTCTGGCGGATCGAGTCAGCCAGGCTGATCGCCGGGCTTGCGCGGATCGTGCGCGACGTCGGCCTCGCCGAGGAGCTCGCACAAGATGCGCTGGTCGCGGCGCTCGAGCGGTGGCCGGAGTCAGGCGTCCCGGACAACCCGGGCGCCTGGCTCATGGCCACGGCGAAGCATCGTGGGATCGACGTCCTCCGCAGAAGGACGCTCTTGGAACGCAAGCACGAGGAGCTCGGCCGGGAGCTCGAGGTTGAAGGAGAGGGGGCCGCGCTGGATCTCGAAGCGGCGATCGACGACCAGCTCGACGACGGCATCGGCGACGACCTCCTGCGCCTCGTGTTCACGGCCTGCCATCCGGTGCTGTCCACCGAGGCGCGCGTCGCACTCACGCTGCGCCTGCTCGGTGGTCTGAAGACCGAGGAGATCGCGCGCGCGTTTCTTGTCGCGGAGCCGACCGTCGCCCAGCGAATCGTGCGGGCGAAGCGGACGCTCGCGGAGGCACGCGTCCCGTTCGAGGTCCCCAGCGGAGACGAGCTCACCGACCGTCTGTCGTCCGTGCTCGAGGTGATCTACCTGATCTTCAACGAGGGCTACTCGGCGACCGCCGGCGACGACTGGCTGCGACCCGCGCTCTGCGAGGACGCGCTCCGCCTGGGCCGGATCGTGGCCGAGCTCCTCCCCAGGGAGCCTGAGGTCCACGGCCTCGTCGCGCTGATCGAGATCCAGGCATCCAGGTTGGGGGCGCGAGTCGGTCCGACGGGAGAGCCCATCCTGCTGCTCGATCAAGACCGCGCGCGCTGGGATCACATCCTCGTTGGTCGTGGGCTCGCGGCGCTCGAGCGTGCCGAGGAGCTCGGCGGTGCCCTCGGCCCGTACGCCCTGCAGGCGGCGATCGCCGCCTGTCACGCGCGTGCGCGCACGGGCGCGGAGACGGACTGGGTGCGCATCGTGGCGCTCTACGATGCGCTGGCCGAGCTCGCGCCGTCGCCCGTGGTGGAGCTGAATCGTGCGGTCGCGCTGGGGATGGCGTTCGGTCCGGCCGCAGGCCTCGAGGTCGTTGATGCGCTCGCCTCCGAGCCCTCCCTCGGGAGCTACCACCTGCTGCCGAGCGTCCGCGGGGATCTGCTCGCGAAGCTGGACCGCTTCGGCGAGGCCCGCGATGAGTTCGAGCGCGCGGCAGCGCTGACCCGCAATGCACGCGAGCGCAAACTGCTCCTCGGACTCGCCGCGGCCTGCACGGATCGGCAGCCGCCACGGCCACGGTGACCCGTCAGGTCACTCCGGCGCGGGGATCTCCTCGATCTCCTCGGTCTGCTCGGAGGCCGGCAGAGGCTCGAGCACGAACACCTCGGCCGCCAGGTCGGGGTCGATGTGATTGGTGCTCATGAACGCGATCACCTTCCGGTCGACGTGCTTCTCGACGATCGCGATCATGTCTTGGCTCATCGCTTGCTGATAGGAGTGCCTCATGCTGAGGACGGCTGCGCCCTCGCCTTTCGCCGCCAGCGTCTTCTCTCCCTTGGAGAGCGTGTCGCCAAGCACGATCAGCACGCTATCGCCGCTGATCGTGGTGCGCGCCTTGGTCGGCCCTCTGCCGGTGTACTCGTGCATGATCTGCACCACGCCGTTCGATATTGCAGAAGAGGTCCTGCCTCGTCCGAGGTGCTCGGTGTCCGACATGCGTCGGTCCCCCTTGCTCCCCTCAAAGCGGGAGCCACACGAAGGAGGAAGGAAGCGTAGTGCCCCCGGTGGCTTCAAGTCGGTCACCCGCCAAGGGAGGCTCTCCTCCGAATCCTCGGCGCTCTCCGGCGCGGAGCGCAAGACGAGAGTCGAAACCGGCGAATCGTCGCCCCGTAACAGGGCCGATGCACTACCCACCGTAGCCGATGTGCGAGCCGCCGTTGTACGGATGGCCGCGATCGCGGGGCGTTGTGGCCGTGGACGAACGTTGGTTGCCCCTCGTGTCACCTGCGCGCATGATGGGAGCATGAACCTACGCCCCCTCAAGAAGCTCGTTCGAATTGCTCGCGGCCAGCGACGCGAGCGCCGCTACACGACCGTCCGGCACCAGCTCCTCCACAACCCCTCCGTGCCGAGAATCCTCGAGTTCCTGGGTGTCCAAACCGCCGACCGGCGGTCCCAGGAGTCGGCAGTCCAGCGAGCGGTCCACACAGGTTGGCTCTTCCCCCCGGAGCGCAACCTGCTGCGGACCGCCGGCTGGCCCGGCATCTAGGTAGCTCCTCCCTCCAGCGGAGCGATAAGCCCGGCGGTGCCTCAGGCCCCGCCGGGCTTTCCTTGCCGTCGAGACCGAGGCCCGCAGGGCAGGCTGTATCTTGATCCGGATGGAGACCGGGAAGGAAGCGATTCTCCGGTTGGAGTTCGAGCCGTTCGCGGACCGTGCGCAGGCCGTCGAGAAGTTCCGCCACGTTGCCTTTGCATGACGTTCGGGCCGGCCACGAGCGCACTCCTGCTCGCCGCGCTTCTGCCCCTCTCCGGATGCGGCGGAGGCGGAGGCGGAGGTACGAGCAAGCCGGCCGGCGGGAAGGTGCTCCGGCCGGCGGCGATCCAGCGCTGTCTGAAGAAGTAGCGCCTGCTGCTTGCGCCTCATGCAACCCAGAGCGGGATCGACTTCACCGCCTACTGGCGTGACGGCCGCAACCAGGCCGACTTCGGCGTCGAGCGCACGCCCGAGGCGGCCGCGGCACGGGAGGATGCCTGGAAGAAGCTCGCCGAGCAGGCGCACATCAAGAACGTGGACGCCTATTACGCTCGCTATGGCAACGTCGTGGTCGGATACGAGCGCGTCCCGAGTGCCGCGGACAGGCAGCGGCTGGAGCGCTGCCTCGCGTAGTGCTCGCGTAGCCCGGACGATGCCGAAGCCCGACCACAGCGAAGCGGTCGCATATCTGGCCGCGGCCGACCCGGTGATGGCGGGGATCATCGAGCGCGTCGGCCCGTGTGAGCTCGGCTCGCGCACGGATCGAGGTGGTCCCGCGAGCGACCACTACGGCGCGCTCGTGCGGGCGATCGTGGGGCAGCAGCTCTCGGTGTCGGCGGCCCGGAGCATCTACGGTCGCCTGACCGATCGGTACGGCGGCCGTACGCCGACACCCGCCGCGTTGCTGGCAGACGAGCCGGAAGCCCTTCGTGCCGCCGCCGGTCTTTCGCGCGCGAAGGTGCTGTTCCTCAGGGATCTCGCCGAGCGGCTCGAAACTGGAGCGCTGCACCTCGGAGACATCGAGGAGGTGCTGGACGACGAGGTCGCGCGCCGGCTGCTCGATGTCAAGGGAGTGGGGCAGTGGACCGTCGACATGTACCTCCTGTTCCACCTCGGGCGCCCCGACGTGCTCCCGGTGGGGGACCTCGGCATCAGACGCGCGGCGATGATCGCCTACCACCTGCGAAAGCTTCCGCAGCCGCCGCGCCTGGTGACGCTGGCGCGCCCCTGGCGCCCCTGGCGATCGGTCGCAAGCTGGTATCTCTGGGCATCTCTGCGCGTGCTCCCCGCATGACGCTCGCCGACCGCCGGTTCTGCCGGGCCGAGCCGGCCGACGCCTGGGTGGCGTTGCTGGACTTCCCGGCGTGGTTCGATCTGCTCGACACGGTCGAGGCCGTGAGCGTCGACGAGCCGCTGGAGTTCCCGGTGCCGGGCTCGCCGTTCACGATCGTCACCGGTGAAGGGCTCACGCTTCGCTGCCGGATCGCGGCCCTGGAGCCGGGGCGCCGCATCGACGTCTCGGTCCGCGGGCTTCGCTTCCTCTTCCGGTCGGACGTCCGCGACGAGATCGAGCCGGCCGAGGGCGGATGCGTGATCTCGCGCCGGGAGACATATCGCGGTCCGGTCTCCCCAGCGCTGGCCTGGATCTGGCGAGCGCGCCAGCGCGAGGAGCTCGGCGCGTACGTCAAGGAGTGGTGCTGGGAAGCAGAGCGGCGGGCCGCGGTCCGTCATGCCGGCGGCTGACGGCCTCACCGGGAAGAAAGCAGGCCGCCGGGCCGTCATGGCAGGGAGGTGTCAAATGGTGTCGAACTCAATGCGCCATGAAGACTTCCACCGGCACCCCAAGCACCGCCGACGGCCAGACGGCCGGGACCGCGGTCGAGATGAACGGTTCGCAGCCGATCCCCAAGGGACTTACGTTGTCGGGCTACATCCGCGAGCGGTTCGAGGAGTTCTCTCGGTCGCAGAAGGATGTCGCCCGCTACATCGTCGACCACCTCGAGGAGGCGGCGTTCCAGACCGCCGAGGAGTTGGCGCGACGGGCCGACACCTCGAGCTCGACGGTCGTGCGCTTCTCGCAGGCGCTCGGCTTCGAGGGATTCCCGGAGCTCCAGGACGCGGCTCGTGACGAATACAAGCGGCGCACGCACGCCCCGAGCGGAGCCGGTGAGCAGTCGGAATCTGCCCTGCTCACGCTCGGCAACAGCGAGTTCGAGACGGCGCTCGCGACCGACCTCGTCAATCTCGACGAGACGGCACGCCGGGTGGCGCTCGACGACGTCCGCGAAGCCGCGGGGCTGATCGCTCGGTCCGACCGCGTGGTGCTGGTCGGTGTCGACCAGATGGCGTTCTTCGCCAGCTACCTGCGCCATCTCCTGGCACTGCTGGAAGTGCGGGCGGAGGTGGTCGCGTCGGCGAGCCAGGAGGCCCTTGCGCGCCTTGCGCGGATCGACGAGGGGGCGCTCGTGATCGGGTTCTCGTGCGGCCGTCCGCACGCGCTCGTCCTGCGCGCGGTCAAACTCGCGCGGAAGCGTGATTGCGGCGCGGTCGCGATCAGCGATGCGAGCATCTCGGAGCTCACGAAGTTGTCGGACCACTGCCTCTACTACTCGTCGAACAGCCCTTCGTACACGCGCTCGCACACGGCCTTGCTCTCGCTGATCCAGGCGCTGGCCTACGCCGTGTACTCGGACGACGAGGCCCGGTACGAGGAACGGATCCGCGCCTTCAAGCTGAAATAAAGGCCGTCCGCCGCCAAGGCGGCGGCCGGGGACGGCGGGTGACGGGACGCTGCGTGCGTCCCGCCCGGAACCCGACTTTCTGCTTGCAGAAAGTCGGCCTATAAACTCAGTCCCATGCGCGAAGAGGCCACCTTCCGGGTCAAGACCGGGCTCGCCGAGATGCTCAAGGGCGGCGTGATCATGGATGTCACGGACGCCGGGCAGGCGAAGGTCGCCGAGGACGCCGGCGCTTGCGCCGTGATGGCGCTCGAGCGTGTGCCCGCGGACATCCGCGCCCAGGGCGGGGTCGCCCGCATGGCGAACACCACCAAGATCCGCGAGATCCAGGAGTCGGTGACGATCCCCGTGATGGCGAAGGCCCGGATCGGCCACTTCGTCGAGGCCCAGGTGCTCGAGTCACTCGAGGTCGACTACATCGACGAGTCGGAGGTGCTCACGCCCGCCGACGAGTCCCACCACATCGACAAGTGGAAGTTCAAGATCCCGTTCGTCTGCGGCGCGACGGACCTCGGCGAGGCGCTTCGGCGGATCGGCGAAGGCGCCGCGATGATCCGCACAAAGGGAGAGGCCGGAACCGGGAACATCGTCGAGGCGGTGCGGCACATGCGCGCGATCCAGGCCGGGATCCGCAGCCTCGAGGCGCTCGACGACGACGCCCTGCCGACCGCCGCGCGCGACCTCCGCGCGCCGCTGGAGCTGGTCCGGCAGGTCGCATCGACCGGGAGGCTGCCGGTCGTGAACTTTTCTGCCGGGGGCATCGCGACTCCCGCGGACGCCGCCCTGATGATGCAGCTCGGGGCCGAGGGCGTCTTCGTGGGGTCCGGCATCTTCAAGTCCGAGGACCCGCCGGCGCGGGCACGTGCGATCGTGCACGCCACCACCAATTTCGAGAATCCCGCAGCGGTCGCGGACGCGAGCGGCGCACTCGGCGAGGCGATGTCGGGCCTCGACGTCCGGGAGCTCGACGAGCGGAGCCTTCTCCAGCATCGTGGCTGGTAGGGCGACGCCGACACCTTCGCCCGATCGACGCGCCGACAGCCCCGAGCGATCGCTCCGGGTTGGGGTGCTCGCGATCCAGGGCGACTTCGAGGCGCACGTACGCGCGCTCGACCGGCTCGGGGCCGAGGCCTCCGAGGTGCGCCGCCCCGAAGAGCTCGACGGCCTCGACGGGCTCGTGATCCCCGGCGGCGAGAGCACCACGATCACGAAGGGGCTCGGCGCCTACGGGCTCGAGCAGCCGATCAGGGACTTCGCCGGACGGGGATGCGCGGTGTTCGGCACGTGCGCGGGGCTGATCGTGCTCGACCGCGGGCATCTGGGGCTCATGGACATCGAGGCGCGGCGCAACGCATTCGGCCGCCAGCTGCACAGCTTCGAGACCGACGTCGAGATCCGGGGCCTCGGGGACGAGCCGCTGCGGGCGGTGTTCATCCGCGCGCCGTGGGTCGAGTCGGCGGGGGATGGGGTGGAGGTGCTGGCCGAGCTCGACGGCCATGCCGTCGTCGCGAGGCAGGCCAACCTGCTCGCCGCCGCCTTTCACCCGGAGCTCACCGACGACCTGCGTTTGCATAGTCTCTTCCTCGCCATGTGCGAGCCCCGTCCCGCGCGCGAACCGGCCGCCGGCCTGCCGGTGGACGGCTCTTTCTTGACATGAGAGATCAACGTGCCGAAGCGCTTGCCCGGATCCTGGTCGAGTACTCCTGCGATGTCGGCAAGGACGACGTGTGTCTCGTGCAGGGGGAGTCGGCGGCCGAGCCGCTGCTGCTCTCGGTGTACGAGGAGGTCCTGAAGCGGGGCGGGTTCCCGGTCGTGGACCTCTCGATGGAGGGCCAGGCGCCGACCTTCTTCAAGCACGCCTCCGACGCGCAGCTCGAGTGGGTGCCGCCGCCGGCTCGGTGGGGCGCCGAGGAAGCCGATGCGCGGTTCCGGGTGATGGCCGACACGAACACCCGGGCGCTGTCAGGCGTCGATCCGGAGCGGCAGACGAAGCGCCAGTCCGCGGTCCGACCCCTGATGGAGACGATGATGAAGCGCAGCGCGTCCGGCGAGCTTCGATGGGCGCTGACGCTGTTTCCCACTCAGGCCTACGCCGCGGAAGCCGACATGTCGCTGGCCGACTACGAACACTTCTTCTACCGCGCCTGCCTGTGCGACCAGCCCGACCCGGTCGAGGCCTGGCGACGCCAGTCCGACGAGACCCGGCGCCTCGCCGACTGGATCACCGGCAAGGAGGAGATCCGCCTCGAGGGCCCCGGCACGGACCTGACCCTGAACGTCTCCGGGCGCACGTTCGTCGCGGCCGACGGGCGCCACAACATGCCCGACGGCGAGTTCTTCACCGGGCCCGTCGAGGACTCGGTGAACGGCGAGGTCACATTCAGCTACCCGGCGGTCTACGGCGGCCGCGAGGTGGCGGGGGTGAAGCTCCGTTTCCGGGACGGCAAGGTCGTGGACGCGTCCGCCGAGCGCAACGAGGACTTCCTGCTGAAGACGCTCGACACCGACGAGGGCGCGCGGCGGCTCGGCGAGCTCGGGATCGGCACGAACTACGGCATCGACCGCTTCACGAAGGAGATCCTCCTGGACGAGAAGATCGGGGGCACGATCCACCTCGCGGTCGGGATGTCTTATCCCGAGACGGGCGGCCAGAACAGCTCGGCCGTCCACTGGGACATGGTCTGCGATCTCCGCCAGGGCGGCCGGATCACGGTCGACGGTGTCGAGCTGCAGTCCAACGGCCGCTTTTCCGTCTAGGCCACCCGGTACAAGTCGGTCGGGTTCGAAGTAGGTCCGCCGTGACCCGCATCGAACTTGTGCTTATCGGGACTTGACCATTTGACACGTCGTCGGAGGTTTGAGCTACACTGCCGCCTTCGTAAGCGAGCAAACGCCTAATTCCCGCGCTACGCGCGGGGAGCGGGGGAACCAAGTAGTGGGGCTAATCCGCTTCGGCGGAGGCGCAGGCTCCTTTCGCGCCAGCCCGTCAGCTAACCCCGCAGGCCGACGAAGGAGTTGTTGGTTTGCGCGCTCTTGCGCCAGGACGTAGGACATACGCCCTTGCTTTCGCGCTTTTGACGTTCGCAGGGCTGGCCTTGATCATGGCTCCGCCGGGTGCGGCACGGACCCGGGATACCGGAGGAGCCGGCATGGTCGTGCTGCCTCCGCCCGACACGGGCGGCGGCTTGACGCCGCCCGGCATTCCGCTCCCGACCACGCCGCTGCCCACGGCGCAGCTCTCCGTGGACGGCCGCACCGCGATCCCGCCGGCATCCGCGCCGGACCAGGTCAAGAACGCGATCTACGCAGCGAACAGGATCACCCGCAAGCCGTACGTCTACGGCGGCGGCCATCGCCGGTGGACCGACAGTGGCTACGACTGCTCGGGATCGGTGAGCTACGCGCTGCACGGCGCTGGGCTGCTCGACAGCCCGCTGCCCTCGTCGAGCTTCATGAGGTGGGGCCTGCCGGGTCGCGGCCTGTGGATCACGGTCTACACCAACCCGGGCCACGCGTACATGACGATCGCGGGGCTTCGCTTCGACACCTCCGGGCCGGGCCAGCGTGGCCCGCGCTGGCGGAAGTCGGCGCGGTTCAGCAGTCGCAGCTTCGCCGCGCGGCACCCCGAAGGCCTTTAAAGAAGGCCGTCGGGAGAAAGGCCGATCGACCTGCGGGCAGGTCGATCGGGTTGGGTTAGCGACGGCGTTTGCTAGGGACGGCGCAGCCGCGTTTCGAGGCGGCCCAGCGTGGGTGACGAGACGGTTACCTGGTCGCCGTCCTTCAGCCAGATCCGTGGCTGTCTGACGCTGCCGACGCCCGAGGGCGTCCCGGTCGAGACGATGTCGCCCGGCTCGAGTGTCATCAGGCGTGACAGATGTGACACGAGCGCCGGGATCGAGAAGATCAGGTCTTCGGTGGTGGCGGACTGCACCGTATCCCCGTTCAGCTCCAGTGCGACCTCGATCGCTCCGCCGGCGGTCGCCTCGTCGGGCGTCACGAGCGCCGGGCCGCACGGAGCGGATCCGTCGAACACCTTGCCGGGCATCCACTGGGGCGTCGCGAACTGCAGGTCACGCGCGGAGAGGTCGTTCAGGAGCGTGTAGCCGGCCACGAAACGCAGCGCCTCGGCCTCGTCGGCGTTGCGGCAGCGCCTGCCGATCACGAATGCGACCTCGGCCTCGTAGTCGACCTTGTCGCTGCCCGCCGGCAGCGCCACCTCCGCGCCCGAGGGTGCAAGGGCATTCCGGAACTTCGCGAAGAACGTCGGCGCGCTGGGAGGGTCGATGCCGGCCTCGGCCGCGTGCGCGCGGTAGTTCAGGCCGATGCAGATGATCTTCTCCGGGTCCGGCACCGGCACGTCGACCGTCACCTGGTCGATTGGGATGCCGCCACCGGCGAGCTCCTCCGCGAGGCGGTCCAGCGCGTCGTGTGCAAGCAGCTGGCGGACGCTGGACTCGGCCACGCCGGGCTCGAGCACGTCCCAGGCGTCGATCACGCGGCCGTCCTGCAGGACACCTGCGCGCGCACCGCGCTTGGACCGGTAGGTCACGAGTCGCATCGACGCAAAGCCTAGTCAAGCGCAGTCGACCGATGCGGCGGCTAGCGTCCTCGTATGGCAACGATGGTCGGAGAGGATGGAGTGCTGAGGGCAACCGACCGGACGCCGAGGCGGATGAGGGACCTGGAGGAGCGGTTGAAGCAGTCGCTCGAACGGATCTGGGGCCTCGAAGACGAGCTTCGCGCGCTCAAGTCGCGGGTCGAGCAGATAGAGCAGCACCGCACGGCCGCTTAGCTTTCCGGGAACAACTTCATAAGGGTCGGAGCCGTGCAGCGTTGTGTATGCGCCTTGGGGATGCGCGCCCGCGGCAAAACTTCGTCCCGCCACCCACCCGCGGATCTGCTCGCAGATCCGCGGCCTTTTATTCAGCTCAAGCTAACCATCACATGCTTCACCACGGTGTAATCCTCAAGCGAGTACATCGAGAGGTCCTTGCCGTAGCCCGACTGCTTGAAGCCGCCGTGCGGCATCTCGGACACCAGCGGGATGTGGTCGTTCACCCAGACGGTTCCGAATCGAAGCCGGCGGGCGGCGTCCATCGCGCGGCCGACGTCGCGAGTCCACACGCTCGCCGCGAGCCCGTACTCGACCCCGTTTGCGTGCTCGATCGCCTCCTCGTCGTTCGCGAACCGCTGGACCGTCACGACGGGGCCGAAGATCTCGCGCTGGATCATCTCGTCGCCCTGCTCGAGGCCCGCGATCACGGTCGGCTCGAGGAAGTAGCCATTGCCCGACGGCGCCTTGCCGCCGGCGACCGTCCGCGCGTGGCCGGGGGTCCGGCTCAGGAACCCCGACACCCGCTCGCGCTGTGCCTCCGACACGAGCGGCCCCATCTCGGTGGCCGCGTCGGAGGGGTCGCCGACCTTCAGCGAGCCCGCCGCCTGGGCGAGGCCGGCGACGAAGTCCTCGTGGATCTTCGGGCCCGCCAGCACGCGGGTCGCGGCCGTGCAGTCCTGGCCGGAGTTGAAGTACCCGGCGATCTTCACACCCTCCACGACCGCCTCGAGGTCGGCGTCGTCGAACACGATCACGGGCGCCTTGCCGCCGAGCTCGAGATGCACCCGCTTCAAGGTGTCGGCAGCCGCCCGGGCCACCTCCTTGCCGGTCGCGACGTCTCCCGTCAGCGACACCATCGCGACGTCGGGATGGCGCACGAGGCCCGCGCCGGCCGGCTCGCCGTGCCCGAAGATCACGTTCAGGACGCCCCTCGGGAGGTGCTCGGCACAGATCTCCGCCAGCCGCGCGGCCGTCAGCGGCGTCTGCTCCGACGGCTTCAGGACGACCGTGTTGCCGGCCGCGAGCGCCGGGCCGATCTTCCAGATCGCCATCATCAGCGGGTAGTTCCAGGGCACGATCTGACCGACCACGCCGACCGGTTCGCGGCGGATCATCGACGTGTAGCCGCGCATGTACTCGCCGGCGGCGAGCCCGTCGAGGCAGCGGGCGGCGCCCGCGAAGAAGCGGAGGTTGTCGACGAGCACGGGCATCTCCTCCTCGCGCATCGCCTCGATCGGCTTGCCGACGTTCAGCGACTCGAGCTCCGAGAGCTCGTCAGCATTCTCCTCCAGCGCATCTGCGATCCGCAGCAGGGCGAGCGCGCGCTCTCCCGGTGGGGTCTCCGACCACTCGCGAAATGCACGCTTGGAGGCCTGCACGGCGGCGTCCACGTCGGCGTCGCCCGACAGCGGCGCGGTCGCGATCTGCTCACCCGTGGCGGGGTTGAGGATCGGCTCGTCCGAGCCGTCCACGGCGGGGCGGTGCTCGCCGTCGATGAAGTTCTCGATCCTGGTTTGCGAAGCGGTGGCCATGTCTCCTCCTCAGGGTCTGGGCAAAACTATTTCGCAACTCTTTCCTGGCGTGCGTCGGCGGCGGAGTCGAGCGCCTCCTCGAGCGGCGTGAGCGGCATCGCCAGGCTGGCCGCGACTGCGCTGTTCGTGATCCGGCCGCCGGCGACGTTGACCCCGAGCCGCAACCCGGGATCGCGCGCCGCCGCCTCGCGCACGCCCTGGTCGGCGAGCGCGAGCACGTAGGGCAACGTCGAATTCGTCAGCGCGTAGGTCGACGTCACCGGCACCGCGCCGGGCATGTTCGCGACGCAGTAGTGGATGACGCCGTCCACCTCGAAGGTCGGGTGGCTGTGCGTGGTGGGCCGTGAGGTCTCGAAGCACCCGCCCTGGTCGATCGACACGTCCACGAGCACGGCGGCCGGCTTCATGAGGCGCAGCTGCGTCCGCTTGATCACGCGCGGTGCCCGGGCGCCGTGCAGCAACACCGCGCCGATCACGAGGTCCGCGCGGGGAAGCATCTCCTCGATCGCGAGCGTCGACGAGTACACCGTCGAGCAACGGCCGCTGAGCGCGATGTCGAGATCGCGCAGGCGGTCGATCGAGGTGTCGAACACGAACACCTCGGCCTCCATGCCGATCGCGATGAAGGCGGCGTTCATGCCGACTACGCCGCCGCCGATGATCATCACCGTCGCCGCGGGCACGCCGGGCACTCCGCCGAGCAGGATCCCCCGGCCGCCCAGCGGCTTCTCGAGCATGAACGCCCCCGCCTGGGTTGCGATCTTGCCGGCGATCTCGCTCATCGGCGCGAGCAGTGGCAGTCGGCCGCGGTCGTCCTCGACGGTCTCGTAGGCGACGCAGGTCGCGCCCGATTCGCAAAGCGCGCGCGAGAGCTGGGGGTCGGCGGCCAGGTGCAGGTAGGTGAAGAGCGTGTGGTGCGGCCGCAGGAGGCCGACCTCGGCCGGCTGAGGCTCCTTCACCTTCAGGATCAGCTCGGCGTCGGCGAACACCGATTCCGCGTCGGGCGCGATGCGGGCTCCCTGGGCCGCGAATGCCGGGTCGGGGAGCGCGCTTCCCTCGCCCGCGCCAGATTGGATTACGACCTCGTGGCCGTGCTCGGCTAGCTCGCGCGCGCCGATCGGCGTGAGCGCGACGCGGTACTCGTCGGCCTTGATCTCGGTCGGGACGCCGACCTTCAAGAGGCGACCACCTCGTGCTCGGTCACCTCGAAGGTGGTCCCGTGGGCCTCGAGCTCGGGGAAGAGGTCGTCGGGATCGACACAGCGCTCCGGCGCCGAGACGCCGGTCGCCGAGATCGACCCACGCGCAAGCAGCCGGACGGCCGCCGCCGCGGGAGCCCCGGTCGAGACCACCCCTCCGCCGAGCTTCCAGCGCTCGAGCGGCCGCGCGACGGCCCTTACCCGCACGCTCCGGCCGTTGGCCGCCGCTTCCACGACATGCGTCGAGACGGTGTTGGCGGAGGGGGGGAGTGCGGCGCGGGCCGCAGCCTCTATCTGTTCCTCGACCTCGTCTTCGGGGGCGCTCGCGAGGCGGCGCAGTTCCTTCAGCACCGCCGGCGGCAGCGAGAGCCTGAAGCTCGCCTGCGCACATTGGAAGTTGCCGGGAAACGTGCGCAGCTCGGAGTGCAGCGTGAAGATCGTCCGGCTGCGCCCGATTGGGTCTCCGAAGTCGACCTCGCCGCCGTCCGAGAGCGGCTCGAGCTCGGTCTGCTCGCCCTGCTCGACCACGACCGGCCGCATCGTGGCCTCGTCGACGAGCGTCCGCAGCGCGTAGGGAAACGAGGAGGCGCCCCTGGGCGGAGAGAGGTCGCGCCCGGCGGCCATCACGTGCAGCACGCGCGGCGCTTCGCCCAGCGCCCGTACGGCGCTGACCGCCATCACGTTCGTCTTGCCGGGGCTCGACCCCATCCCGAGCAACCCCAGCAGGCCGGCCCGCTGGAATTCGCCGTCGAGCTCGAGCTGCTTGCCGGTCTGCCAGTAGAGGCCTCCGAGGTCGATGTAGTGACAGCCGCCCCAAAGGCATGCCCGCATCGCGTCGAGATTCACGCGGTAGCTCGCCGCGTTCACGAGCACGTCGAATTTCTCGAGGACGTCGCCGAGCCCGGAGCGGGCGTCGGCCTCGTGCACCGTGGCCTTGCCGAGGCCATGCCGGTCGGCGACCGCGCGGGCGCGGTCGGGGTCGATGTCGAGGAGGCCGAGCGACGACACCTCCTCCGATTCCGCAAGGTCGCGCACCACGGCGGGCGCGATCGTGCCGCCCGCGCCCAGGACCGCGACCGCGAGCCCGGATCGTGTCAAGCCGCGCGCCTCCTCACGACACCAGCTCTCTTGCCTTGAGCGCCAGCCAGAACTCGATCCGGTCGCGGGCGTTCGACAGGTCGCGCCCGGTCAGCTGCTCGATGCGGCGGATCCGGTAGCGCAGCGTGTGGCGGTGGCAGAAGAGCTCTCGGGCGGCCTTCTCCCACTGCCCGTTCTGCTCGAGGAACGCCTCCAGCGACTTGAGCAGCTCGCCCCCGTACTCGCCCTCGCCTTCCTGGATCGGGTCGAGCACGCTGTCGCAGAAGAGCCGCAATGCCTCGTCGTCCTGAACCGAGAGCAGGAGCTGGAATGCGCCCAGGTCTTGCCACGAGGCCACGTCCGGCGCGCGGCCGTTCGAGAACGCGACCACCTCGAGCGCGTACCGGGCTTCGTGGAACGACGAGCGCAGCGCGATCGTGGGGGCGACCCTGCTGGCGGCAACCCGCACGTCCCCGTGATCTTGTGCCAGAACGTCACGCGTGCGTGCTGCGAGCACGAGCGGATCGCCCACGCTTCCGTCGACGACGGCGCACAGCCTGTCCTCGCGACAGGCGACTAGTGCGCCGACGCCGGCTTCGGACATGAGCCGCTCGAGCGAGGCCTCGGCGCCCGCCGGGCCCTCGAGCCCGAAGACCAGCACCGCCGCCCTCACACCGACGCCGAACGGGCGCAGTCGTGCCTCGAGCTCGTGGTCTCGAAGCTCGCCCGCCACAGCATCGGCGAGGATGTCGCCGGCGAGCCTGCGCTCGGTGTCGCGCATCACCCGCCGGCGCATCAACTCGAGCGCCACCACCGTTACCCCCTGCTGCAAGATCAACCGTTCGAACTCCCCGAGCGGGCCGCCGTCGCGGACGCCCACCAGCCACGCCTGCGGGGCTCCCCGCACCTCGGGCGCGAGCGGCAGCACGAGCGCGCGACCGGACACTTCCGAGGCTGCCTCGGCCGACGGCTCGAAGGGCGCCACGGGCCCCGACCCGTTCCGGGCGACGACCTCCGCGCAGATCGCGTCGAGTGCCTGCGCAGGAATCGGGCGACGGAAATTCGCCGTCGCAGTGGGCTCGCCGCGGCCGTCGAGCATCACCACGCTTCCACCGATCGCGGCCGACAGCGCGCGCGTCAGCTCGTCCAGGCCGCGGTCGTCGAGAACCAGTTGCTCGAGCCGCCGCTGCACCGCGATGCCGCGCTGGAGCAGCGCGTACTGCTCGTTGACGAGCCGTGTGAAGGCCATCTCGGTGATCGCGATGAACGGCATCTCGAACGGCACCTCGAAAACCGGAAAGTCGAGCAGCGCCGCCTCCGCCAGGATCGCCTCCGGGACCCGCTCGTGCCCGAACCCGGTCGCAAAGCCCAGCCCCCCGATGCTGTGCTGCACGAGCCGCTGGACGTAGGTGCGCTGTTGCGCCTCGTCGTCGAGCTGCATGCCGGTCGTGAGCAGCAGCTCGCCGCCCGACAGCCACGGGGTCGGGTCGATCAGCTCGCTGATGTGCACCCAGCGGATCGGCGCCTCCACGGCGCTCTGGCCGGTGATCAGCTCGAGGCCCGTCTCGTCGAGCAGCGCCTTCAGGTTCAACACGTTCATCGCGGGTTCCTCAAGAGGCGACGATGCGGTCCCAGGCCTGCGTGAGCGCGGAGCGCAGGATCGCCTCGATCTCGTCGAACTGCTCGGTGTCGGCGATCAGCGGCGGCGCGAGCTGCACGACCGGGTCGCCGCGGTCATCGGCCCGGCAGATCAGGCCCTGGCGGTAGAGCTCGCCCGACAGGAAGCCGCGCAGCAGCAGCTCGGCCTCCTCGTGGCTGAAGGACTCCTTGGTGTCACGGTCCTTGACGAGCTCGATCGCGTGGAAGAAGCCCGACCCGCGCACGTCGCCGACGATCGGCAGGTCGCGGAGCCCGTCGAGGCGGGCCCGGAACTCGCCCTCCTTGGCGCGCACGTGGCCGCAGAGGTCCTCGCGCTCGAAGATGTCGAGGTTGGCGAGCGCGATCGCGGCCGCGATCGGATGACCGCCGAACGTGAAGCCGTGCGCGAACATCGTGGTTCCCTCCATGAACGGCGCGGCAACACGGTCCGAGACGATCACGGCGCCCATCGGGGCGTATGCCGACGTGAGCCCTTTCGCGGTCGTGATCATGTCCGGGCGGTAGCCGAAGCGCTCGCAGCCGAACCAGTGCCCGAGCCGGCCCCAGGAGCAGATCACCTCATCCGAGATCAGCAGCACGCCATGCCGGTCGCAGATTTCGCGCACGCGCTCGAAGTAGCCGTCCTGCGGAACGAAGCACCCGCCGGCGTTCTGCACCGGCTCGAGCATCACGGCGGCGACCGTCTCGGGCCCCTCGAACTGGATCCGCTCCTCGATCGCGTCGGCGGCCCAGAGCGGGTCGCGCTCAGCGGGCCAGCGGTAGCTGTTGGTGTTCGGGACGTGGCACCCGCCCGGCGTGAGCGGCTCGAACGGGGCCCGCAGCCCCGTCAGCCCGGTCGCCGCCAGGGCGCCCAGCGACGTGCCGTGGTAGGCGAGCTCCCGCGCGATCAGCTTGATGCGCTGGCCGTCGCCGCGCAGGCGATGGTAGTTGCGGGCCAGCTTCCAGGCGGACTCGACTGCCTCGGAGCCGCCCGACGTGAAGAAGACACGGTTGAGGTCATACGGCGCGAGCCCGGCGATCCGCGCCGCGAGCTCGATCGCGCGCGGATGCGCGTAGCTCCAGGTCGTGTAGAAGCCGAGCTCCTTGGCCTGGGCCGCGGCGGCCTCGCCGAGCTCGGCGCGCCCGTGGCCCGCGTTGACGCAGAAGAGCGCCGAAAGACCGTCGAGATACCGCTTGCCGTGCTCGTCCCAGACATAACAGCCCTCGCCACGCACGAGCACCGGGACCTCGTGGTCCGCATAGGCACCCATGCGCGTGAAGTGCATCCAGAGGTGACGTTTGGCCAGCTCCTGCCAGTTGCTCTGGGCTGCGGCAGAACGTGGTGTGGCTTCTTCGACGCCTACTTTTCCCGCCATCTCGGCTCCTCTCCACGGCACTTCGCCGATACGGACGAAAGACTAGCCTGTACGGCTAACGATACAAACCATATGCGGTACCGGGAAGGCCATCGGGTTAGCCTTTCCGGGGGGGAGGTAAGTTTCCGAGCACGCAGGTGCCAGTGAGAAAGAGGAGAGAGTGACCGCCGCGAACGTCGGTGCCCGTGATCCCGCGCTCGACCCGAGCGTGGAGCTCGACGGGGTCACGAAGCGCTTCGGGGACTTCACCGCGGTCCGCGCGATCGATCTGTCGGTCGCGCGGGGCGAGTTCTTCACGCTGCTCGGGCCGAGCGGCTGCGGCAAGACGACGACGCTGCGGATGGTCGCCGGCTTCGAGCGCCCGAGCGACGGCCGCATCCTGATCGACGGCGTCGACGTCGTCGATCTGCCTCCCTTCAAGCGGCCGACCAACACGGTCTTCCAGAGCTACGCGCTCTTCCCGCACCTCAGCGTGGAGGAGAACGTCGCCTTCGGCCTGCGCCGCAAGCGCGTCGCCAGGGATGAGGTGACCCGCCGCGTCGCCGCCGAGCTCGACCGCGTCGGCCTCACGCCCGAGTCCAAGCGCAAGCCGCGCCAGCTGTCCGGAGGCCAGCAGCAGCGAGTCGCGCTCGCGCGCGCCCTGATCAACCTCCCGACCGTGCTGCTCCTGGACGAGCCCCTCGGCGCGCTCGACCTGAAGCTCCGCAAGGAACTCCAGATCGAGCTCAAGAACATCCAGCGCGACGTCGGCATCACGTTCATCTACGTCACGCACGACCAGGAAGAGGCGCTCACGATGTCGGATCGCATCGCGGTCATGAACCATGGCGTCGTGGAGCAGGTCGACTCGCCCGCGGCGGTCTACGACCGGCCGGGGACCGAGTTCGTGGCCGGGTTCATCGGAGTCTCGAACCTGATGCCGGGCAGGGTCGCCGGCGCCGGAGAGCTGCGGCTGGACGCCGGTGTCACCGTGCCGGCCTCGCCGGACGGCCTGCGGGCGGGCGATCGCTGCCACGCGGTCGTGCGACCAGAGAAGCTCGAGCTCTCGCGCCTCGAGGACCCGCGGCCCTCGGACCGGCCCAGTGTCGAGGGCCTGATCGAGGCCTCCGTGTATCTCGGCACCGCGACACAGATGGTCGTCCGGCTTCCCGGCGAGACGACGCTCACGGCGCTGGTGCCCAACGTCGACGAGGCGCAGCGCCAGCGCCTGCCCGGGGCGGGGGCGCGGGTGCGGCTCGCCTGGGCGCCCCAGCACATGCACGTGATCCGCCGGCACGAAGGTCAAGTACACGGAGGAGATCAACGACAACGTCGAGTTCTTCGGCAAGGTCCATCAGCAGCTCGCACGCGGATCTTCCGGTGGCCGCGACCTGTGGGCGGTCACCGACTGGATGGCGGGCCGCATGATTCGCCTCGGCTACGTCCAAAAGCTCGACAAGTCCGTGCTGCCCAACATCCAGAAGAACCTGTTGCCCGCTTTCAGGAAGGCCGACTTCGACCTGACGCGCGACTACTCGGCGCCGTGGCAGGGCATCTTCGCCGGCTTGATCTACCGAAAGGACAAGATCGCGGAGCCGATGAGCGTGAACGACATCTTCGACCCGAAGCTCAAGGGCAAGGTCACGATGCTCACGGAGTCGCGCGACACGGTGGGCCTCACGATGCTCGGGATGGGCAAGGACCCCTCCAAGGCGACGACGGAGGACATCAACGCCGCGCTCGACAAGATCGATAAGGCGAACCGGGACGGACAGATCCGCCGCTTCACCGGCAACGACTACACCAAGGAAATCACCAGGGGCGACACCTGGCTGATCTACGGGTGGTCGGGAGACGCCGTGCAATTGCAGGCCGACGACCCGAACATCCGCTTCTTCTTTCCCCCGGAGGGTTTCACGCTGTCGTCGGACAACATGCAGATCCCAGTCGGGGCGCCGCACGCGTACACCGCCGAGCTGATGATGAACTACGTCTACGACCCCGAGGTGCAGGCGAAGATCGCCAAGGCCGTCAACTACGTGACGCCTGTCAAGGGCGTCAAGGAGGTTCTTCAGAAAGAGAACCCGAAGCTGGCGGAGAACGAGCTCATCTTTCCCTCTGACAAGCTGCTCGAGAACGCGCACATCTTCAAAAAGCTCACGCCGAAGGAAGAGCAGGAGCTCGACAGCCGCTTCGAGCAGGTCATAGGGGCCTAAATTGCCGCTCCGGCGTCGCGCGGTTCCGTATCTGCTCCTCGCGCCGGGGCTGCTGTGGTTGCTGTTCTTCTTCGCGCTGCCCCTGTACTACATGGGAAGGGTCGCCCTCGAGCACGGCGACATCTATGCCGGCTACCACTTCGACTGGGCATTCTCGAACTTCACGGACGCGATCTCGAGCTACCACGAGCAGCTGTTTCGCTCGTTCTGGTACGCGTTCGTGGCGACGCTGCTGGCGCTGCTGATCGGCTTCCCGCTCGCGTACGCGATCGCAACGCGCGGAGGGCGCTGGCGCAACGCCCTGCTGCTGCTCGTGATCCTGCCGTCGCTCACCACCTACCTGGTGCGGACGCTCGCCTGGGAGACGATCCTGGACGACTCGAGCCCTGCCGTGAACGTGCTGCAGTTCCTCGGTGTGGTCCCGCAGGACGGCCGCGTGCTCGCGACCACGGGCGCCGTGATTGCGGGCATCACCTACAACTTCCTGGCGTTCATGATCCTGCCGCTCTACGCGACGCTCGAGCGGCTCGACAAGGGCATGCTGGAGGCGGCCTCCGACCTCTACGCGAACCGGCGTAAGGCATTCATGCGGGTCACGCTGCCGCTGGCGCTGCCCGGCATCGTCGCGGGATCGCTGCTGACGTTCATCCCGGCGGCCGGAGACTTCATCAACGCGCAGCTGCTGGGAACCTCCCGCCAGTACATGATCGGCAACGTGATCCAGAGCCGCTTCCTCGTGATCACCGACTATCCGACCGCGGCCGCCCTGTCGTTCATCCTGATGGCCGCGATCCTGTTGTTGGTGGTCGCCTGGGTCCGTATCGCGGGGAGCGAGGCTTTGCTGGGCGTCGAGGCGGCGGAGGCGAAGTGACCGCGCGCACCGAGGCGGCAGACAGGATCCGGATGCCGCTCCGCCCGGTCTCGCACCCCCGGCTGCTCGCATTCGGGCGGTGGGTGCTCGACCACCTCCTGAACCTGTACGCAGCGATCGCGCTGCTCTACCTGCTCGCGCCGATCGCGGTGATCATCCTCTTCTCGTTCAACGACACGCGCAGCCGGTTCAACTTCACCTGGCACGGATTCACGCTGCGCCACTGGGAGCATCCCTTCGCGATCTCGGGGCTCACGGACGCGATGAAGACGAGCCTCGAGATCGCGGCCGGTCGCGACCATCATCGCCACGATCCTCGGGACGCTGATGGCGATCGGGCTCGTGCGCTACCAGTTCCGCGGGCGTCAGCTCGCGAACTTCTTCGTCTTCCTGCCGATGGCGTCCCCGGAGATCGTGCTCGGCGCCTCGCTCCTGTCGCTGTTCCTCACGGTCGGCTTCGCGACCGGCTTTACGACGATCCTGATCGCGCACGTGATGTTCTGCATCAGCTTCGTGGTGGTGGTCGTGCGCTCACGCCTGATCGGCTTCGACCGGCACATCGAGGAGGCAGCCCAAGATCTCGGGGCGAACGCGTGGGCCACGTTCACGAGGGTGACGCTGCCGCTGATCGCGCCGGGCGTGCTCGCCGGCGCGCTGCTTGCCTTCGCGCTGTCGATCGACGACTTCGTGATCACGAACTTCAACTCCGGCAGCACCGTGACGTTCCCGCTCTACATCTGGGGCGCCGCGCGGGTCGCGATCCCGCCGCAGGTCAACATCATGGCGACCCTGATCTTCCTCGCGACGCTCACCCTGATGGTCGTGACCGTGTGGCAGCAGCGCCGGGCCGAGCGGATGGCGTCGGTCCGGCCCGATGCGACTTGACCGTGTGTGTCGAGGTCGCAGACGACCCAGCCGCCGCCGTGCGTATGTCCCAAATCCTTAAGGTGGTCGCCGCGCTACTGCTGGCATGTATCGCTGTGGGGCTGGTCCTCTACGGCATTCTGCTGATTGGTGCCGCAGCATCCGGCAGCTCGGACACGGAACCCTCTGCGCTCATTGGCACCGGTGTTCTCTTGTTTGTGATCGCTTTGGTCCCGGGCGGCTTGGCGTGGGCGCTCGTCCGTCCTCGCCTTCGCGACTTCTACAAAGAATGACCACTTGCCTCGGGATCCACGGGTTCGCGAACGCGGTCGGCTCGACGCGATTCGGCCGCGCCCCGATGCCGGAGGCCGTCGGCGCGCTGCGGATGGGGCTAGGGTCCCGCCTTCCGTGAGCACCTACGCCAATGTCGCAGGCCTTCCGCTGGAGGTCGAGTCCTACCAGCTCGAAGGGCTCGAAAGGGACGTGTCCAGCGACTTCACGCGGCTGTCGACCGTGATCGAGCTCCGGGGCGGCGGCCACGCGGGAGTCGGGGAGGACGTCACCTACGACGCGCTCGACCATGTCGCAGCCCAGGAGGCCGGACCGACCCTGCCGCTGGCCGGCTCGTGGACGCTCGACAGCTTCGCCGCGCGGCTGGGCGAGCTCGACCTCTTCCCGGCCGAGCCGGTGCGCGACGTGTCGCGCCTCTACCGCCGCTGGGGCTACGAGAGCGCGGCGCTCGACCTTGCGCTGCGCCAGTCCGGGACGTCGCTTGCGCAGGCGCTCGGCCGCGAGTCGCGGCCCGTCACGTTCGTGGTCTCGCTGCGCCTCGGCTCGCCGTCCACGATCGAGCCGGTGCGCCGCCGGCTCGAGCTTTATCCGACGCTTCGGTTCAAGCTCGACCCCACGAGCGACTGGAGCGACGAGCTGATCGCCGAGCTGGTCCGCACGGGTGCCGTCGACTCGGTCGACTTCAAGGGCTTCTACAAGGGGACAGTCGTCGACCAGCCGGCCGACCCCGACCTCTACCGCCGGGTCGTCGAGGCGTTCCCGCGGGCATGGATCGAGGACCCCGCGCTGACGGACGAGACCCGCGCGGTGCTCGCCGCCCACGAGGACCGGATCACCTGGGATGCGCCGATCCACTCGATCGCCGACATCGAGGCGCTGCCCTTCCCGCCGAAGATGGTGAACGTGAAGCCTTCGCGCTTCGGCAGCATCAGGGCGCTGTTCGATTGCTACGACTACCTCGCCGAGCGCGACATCGGAGGCTACGGCGGTGGCCAGTTCGAGCTCGGCCCCGGGCGGGGGCACATCCAGTACCTGGCGTCCCTGTTTCATCCGGACACGCCCAACGACGTCGCGCCGGTCGGCTACAACGAGCCGCAGCCGCAGCCGGGCCTGCCCAAGAGCCCGCTCGAGCCCGAGTCCAGCGAGATTGGCTTCCGCTGGGGGGATTGACCTAGCATGTCCGGATAACTGGGCGGCCCCCCGACGGCGCCTCCAGGCACGACTTTGGCCGGCCACTCCAAATGGGCACAGATCAAGCGCAAGAAGGGCGCCGCCGACGCCCGGCGAGGCCAGCTCTTCACGAAGCTTGCGCGCGCGATCACGGTCGCCGCGCGTGACGGCGGCGGCGACCCCGACGGCAACGCGGCGCTTGCAAACGCGGTCGAGAAGGCCAAGGCGCTGCGAATGCCCAAGGAGAACATCGAGCGGGCGATCGCCCGGGGCACGGGCGCGGGCGCCGATGCGGCCGCGATCGAAACCGTCACCTACGAGGGGTACGGGCCGGGCGGCGTCGCGATCCTGGTCGAGTGCCTGACCGACAACCGCAACCGCACCGCGGCGGAGATGCGCCACATGTTCTCGCGCGCCGACGCGAACCTGGGCGAGCCTGGTTCGGTGGCATGGATGTTCGACAAGAAGGGCGTGCTGCTCGTCGACGGCGAACGGTGGAGCGAGGACGATCTGATGCCCGCGATCGACGCCGGCGCCGACGACCTGACCGAGGACGGCGACTCGATCCGCGTCACCTGTGAGCCCGGCCAGCTGCGCGCGGTGCGCGAGGCGCTCGAGCATGCCGGTGTCGAGGTCCAGTCGACGGAGCAGACGATGGTGCCGCGGACCGTCGTCGAGGTCGATGCGAACGACGCCCGCAAGCTCCTGCGGCTGCTCGACGCTCTCGACGAGCAGGACGACGTCGATCAGGTCCACGCAAACTTCGACATCGGCGCCGAGGTGCTCGAGCAGGCGACGGCCTGAGTTGTGACGCGAGATCCGGATGAGCTAGGAGATGAGCTCGGGCGGGGAGAAGATTTGATCTGCCTCCCCGCCCGAAGCCCGCTGTCGCGTCCGTCCGCGGTCCCCGCGGTTCCCCTGAAAGGACCCATCCTTGAGAGGCTGGGCGAGCTTAACTAACCGTGCGGTCAGTGTCAAGTGGCAATTCGCGCAAGCTTTTCCCGCCCAGGATTGCGCGCTCGCACGTAGAGTTGGTCGTATGACAAGGAAGCTCCCCGGCTCGCCGGCTTCTGTGTGAAACTGACCGACATGGACGCAGCCGAGACAGCGCCGGGGCCCGCCAGGCCGAAGCGCCGCCTGCGTGCGGAGCAACGGCGGCAGAGCATCCTCGAGGCGGCGAACCTCGTGTTCGGCCAGCGCGGCTACGACACGGTGCGGATCGATGACGTGGCGGCCGCTGCGGGGATCTCGAAGGCGCTCATCTACGAGCACTTCCGCAGCAAGCAGGAGCTGTACAGCGAGCTCATGAACCGTGCCGCGCTGGAGATGCTCGACCGCATCGTGGCGGCCGGGTCGGTGCCGGACGCGGTCGGCGTGCTGCGACTGGAGATGGGCGCCGTGGCCGGTTTTTCGTTCGTGACCGAGCAACCCGAGGCGTTCCAGATGTTCGTGCGCGACGTGACCGACCCCGAGATCGCCCAGCAGCAGGCGGCGCTGCGCCGAGGCGCGGTCGCGGCGATGGTGGGACTGATGGAGATGGAGCCGCCCGAGACCCGCGAGGGGCTCGAGCGCCGCAACCTCGAGCAGATCGCCGAGATGGTCGTGGGCGGTTTCTACGCGCTCGCAGACTGGTGGCTGCGGAACCGGGACTCCGACGTGTCCGAGTTGGTCTCGATGATGCTGAGCTTCATGTGGCTCGGCCTCGGCCGGATGCAGCAGGGCGAGCGCCTGGGCCCACCGGCGTCGGGCGGGAAGGTCGTCGCCGATGCAGAACAACAGTCGAATGGAGGGCGCGGCCAGGTCTGACGGGCCCCGCCTCGGCACCGTCGTGCTGGGCATCGATCCCGGCACGGCATCGACGGGCTTCGGGCTGGTCGAACGCCGCGGCGGGACTCTCGCAGCGCTCAGCGGGGGCGTGATCTCGACCACGCCCGACCAGCCGCTCGAGCGGCGGCTCTCGGCGATCGCAGCGCGGATCGACGAGCTGATCGCGGCGCACCGCCCGGCAGCGCTCGCGATCGAGGACATCTTCTTCGGCCGCAACGTGCGCACCGCCTTCGCGGTGGGACAGGCCCGAGGCGCCGTGCTGGCGACCGCGGGCGCCGGCGGGATCCCATGCTTCTCCTACACGCCGCAGGCGGTCAAGCTGGCCGTGTGCGGCAGCGGCCGCGCAGGCAAGGAGCAGGTGCAGCGGATGGTCGCGGCGCTGCTCGGGCTGGACGCGCCGCCGGCGTCGGACCACGCCGCCGACGCGCTGGCACTTGCAATTTGCCACACCAACCAGATGCCGGTCCCTAGGGATGACCATCCCTAGGGACACCCGCTCGCGGCCTTGGCCGCGAACGGCCAGTTTCATGAACATGGGAGGCATCCGCCTCCATCTCCAGAATCCGGGCTAATGATTTCCTCCGTATCCGGCGCCGTCCAGTCGCGCCGGGCCGACCATGTCGTGATCGACTGCAACGGCGTCGGCTACCGGCTGAGCGTGTCCGCGAAGACGCTCGAGCGCGTGCCGGCCGCCGGCCAGAGCGCGGCGCTGCTCGCGCACCTGATCCTCAAGGACGACGGGATCCAGCTCTACGGGTTTGCCACCGAGGCCGAGCGGGAGCTGTTCCTGCGCCTGATCTCGGTCGCCGGCGTCGGTCCGAAGATGGCGCTCACGGCGCTGTCGGGATCGAACGCCGGGGAGCTCCGCAAGGCAATCGCCGCCGGCGACGCAAAGCGCTTTCAGGTCGTGCCGGGGATCGGCCGCAAGACCGCCGAGCGCGTGATCGTCGAGCTGCGCGAGGCGTTTGCCGGAGAGCTCGACGAGGAGGCGCGAAGCGCGCCGGCCGGGGCCGAGTCGCCGCGCGCGGTGGCCCGCGAGGGCCTCGTCGCGCTCGGGTACGACCCGTCGGAGGCGGAGGCGATGCTCGCGGCCGCCGCGTCCGTCGACGAGCATGCGCCGCCGGAGGCGCTGATCGAGGCCGCGCTGCGCGGAGCCGTGAAGGCGGCATGAGCACGCCGCCGGCCGATCTCAGCATCCAGGTGCCGGCCACGCGGCCCGGGGAGGAGGAGTTCGACCGCTCGCTTCGCCCGCGGACACTCGACGACTTTGTCGGCCAGGATCAGGTGAAGGACCAGCTCGCGCTCTTCATCGAGGCCGCCCGCCGGCGAGGCGAGCCGCTCGATCACGTGCTGCTGGCGGGGCCGCCCGGCCTCGGGAAGACGTCGCTCGCCCACATCACGGCGCACGAGCTGGACGTCCCGCTCGTGCAGACGGCCGGCCCCGCACTCGAGCGCAAGGGCGACGTGGCCGCGTTCCTGACCGCGCTCGAGCCCGGCTCGGTGTTCTTCATCGACGAGATTCACCGCCTCACCCGCGCGGTCGAGGAGACGCTGTATCCGGCGATGGAGGACCGGCGCCTGCCGATCGTGCTCGGACAGGGCGCGGGGGCGCGCACGGTGACCCTCGACCTGCCGCCGTTCACGCTCGTGGGCGCCACGACGCGCACCGGGCTGCTGACCACGCCGCTGCGCGAGCGCTTCGGCCTCTGTCATCGCCTCGAGCACTATCCCGTCGCGGAGTTGACCGAGATCGTCCGCCGCTCCGCCGCGATCCTGGGCGTGGAGATCGAGGACGCCGGCGCGGAGGCGATCGCCGCCCGCGCGCGCGGAACGCCGCGGGTCGCCAACAGGCTGTTGAAGCGCGTGCGCGATTTCGCGGAGGTGCGCTCGACCGGCACGGTGACTGAGCTGGTCGCCGCGGATGCGCTCGAACTGCTCGAGGTCGACACCGAAGGGCTCGAGCGCCTCGACCGTGAGATCCTTCGAACGATCGTGGAGAAGTTCGAGGGCGGCCCCGTCGGGCTCTCGACACTGGCCGCGTCCGTGGGTGAGGAGCAGGACACGATCGAGGACGTGTACGAGCCGTATCTGCTGCAAAGGGGGCTGATCAAGCGGACGCCACGTGGCCGCGTCGCGACCGCGCGCGCGTACGAGCACCTGGGTCTTCCTCGGCCCGACCGAGCGGGCAGCCTGTTCTGAGGTGACGGGCGGGGTTCGCACTGCTTCTAAACTCGAAGCGTGCCCATCTTCATTTGTCCCAACTGCGGTACCCGCACCACCCCCGCCGAGCGGACGGCCGGCTTCAGCACGAACCCGCGAGGCTGCCAGAAGTGCGGGTTCGGGTTCCTCTTCGAGTTGCTCGACGACTACTTCCCCGACCCCAACGCGGCGTTCTTCGTGTGCGACAGCGAAGCGCGCGTGATCGGCTGCGGCCGGGGCAGCTTCGAGCTCACCGGCCTGAAGGACGAGGCGACCGTCGGCCGCCCGGTGAAGGAGGTGCTCGGCCTCAGCTTCGGCGAGGGCGACGATCCGATCAACACCTCGCTGGAGTGGGGCGTCCGGGTGCTCGGGCGGTCGGTCCGGGTGGAGGCCGAAGGCGATCTGCCCGCCGAGGCGACCGCCGACGTCTTCCCCGCCTACGATGACGATGGCGGCTTGCTCCTCGTCCTGACACCCAAGCGCTGACCCGGTCCGAACCTCAACCTCTCCGCTGCATGCGCGCGGACGGCCAGCCCGGTCGTCCCGAACCCGCGTCTAGAATCCCCCGAGGGATCGAGAGACAAGAGTGACTTCCCGCCGCCGCAACCTGTTCGTGATCTTGCTGATGCTTGGCTTCCTGGCCGCATCGGGCATCGTCATCGCGACCAAGCAAACCCGGCTCGGCCTCGACCTGAAAGGCGGCGTCGAGCTGGTCTACCAGGGCGAGCCCACGCCACAGAGCGCGGTCACGCCCGAGGCCGTCGATCGCGCGATCGACATCATCCGCGAGCGGGTCGACAAGCTGGGCGTGGCCGAGCCCGAGATCCAGCGCCTCGGCCAGAAGCAGATCTCCGTCGGGCTGCCGGGCGTCAAGAACCTCGATCGCGCGAAGAACCAGGTCGGCACGACCGCCCAGCTCTATCTGTACGACTGGGAGGCGAACGTGATCGGCAATCCGCGCACGCCGATCAACGGCCTCTACGCGGCGATCAAGAAGGCCTCTCAGCAGAAGCCCGTCGTGGACGCCAACAACACGACCCGGGGCCAGTACTACGTCTTCAAGCCCAACAAGCAGCTCGCCGAGGGCCCGGACGCGACGCGCAAGGACGCGCTGTCACAGCTCGACGGCAAGCTGCCCAAGGGCTACCAGCTGCTCATGGTCCCGCCCGGGACCGTCGTGGTGCAGGGCGAGAAGCCGCCGGGCTTCCCGAGCAACCAGACCTATGACCGGTGGTTCCTGCTGCGTGACAACCCTGAGCTGAAGGGCACCGACCTCAAGGACCCGAAGCAGAACTACGACCCCCAGACCAACCAGCCGATCGTCACCTTCAGCTTCACCGGGAAGGGGCGCGACGAGTTCCAGCGCGTGACGAAGCAGCTCGCCGAGCGCGGGCAGCAGCGCCAGATTCCCGGCCAGCCGGTCGAGAACTCCTTCCAGACGTTCGCGATCGTGCTCGACCAGAAGCTCGTTTCGCGGCCGTTCATCGACTATCGCGAGAACCCGAACGGGATCGACGGCCGGACCGGCGCGCAGATCTCCGGCGGGTTCAAGCTGCAGGAGGCCCAGGACCTCGCGGACGTGCTTCGGACCGGCGCACTGCCGATCACGCTCAAGCCGATCAGCCAGGTCCAGGTCTCGGCCACACTCGGCAAGCAGGCGCTGCACCAGGGCCTGATCGCGGGCATCGTGGGCTTCACCCTCGTGCTCATCTTCCTGCTCCTCTACTACAGGCTGCTGGGCGCGATCGCGGGCCTCGCGCTCCTCACCTACGCGGTCCTCTTCTTCGGGCTGATCAAGCTGATCCCGATCACGCTCACGCTGCCCGGCATCGCGGGACTGATCCTCACGATCGGCGTCGCGGCAGATACGAACATCATCATCTTCGAGCGCATTAAGGAAGAGTTACGCGCCGGAAGATCGACGATGTCCGCGATCTCGGCCGGCTACACGCGTGGCATCAAGACGATCGTCGACGCGAACGTGGTCACGCTGATCACGGCGTTCATCCTGTTCGTGCTCGCGACCGCGGGCGTCAAGGGCTTCGCCTTCACGCTCGGCGTCGGCACGCTCGTCTCGCTGTTCACCGCGGTGCTTTTCACGCAGGCGGTGCTGGCCTCGATGGGCCGCTCGCGAATCCTCGGCAGCCCCGCGATGCTGGGCGCGACCGAGCGCCATTTCCGGTGGAAGTTCGACTTCATGGGGAAGAGCCGCTACTTCTTCGCGATGTCGGGCATCATCCTCACGATTGGTTCGGTCGCGCTCGCGACCAGGGGCCTCAACTTCGGGATCGACTTCGAGAGCGGCACGCGTGTGACCGCCGCGCTCGTCAAGCCCGCAAGCGTCGAGGACGTCCGCAGCGCCGTCCGGCCGCTCGGCCTCGCCGACGCGAAGATCCAGCAGGTCAAGAACAAAGAGCTCGGTCCCAACGCGATCCAGGTTTCCACCAAGGAGCTCGGCCCGGGCGGCGTGAAGCGGCTCGAGGACACGATCTCCTCCAGGTTCGGGGTGCGCGCGGAGGGCTTCTCGAGCGAGAGTGTCGGGCCGACCTTCGGCACCACCGTTGCGCGCAGCGCGGTGATCGCGATCGTCGCCTCGCTGCTCTTGATCATGGCCTACGTCGCGTTCCGGTTCGAGCCGAAGTTCGCCGTGCCGGTCGTGATCGCGCTGTTCCACGACATCCTGATCACGGCGGGCGTGTATTCCCTCACCGGCCGGGAGGTGACGACCTCGACGGTGGCCGCGTTGCTGACGATTCTCGGATTCTCGCTCTACGACACCGTGATCGTGTTCGACCGCGTGCGCGAGAACGCGCCGCGCATGCCGCGCGCGACCTTCTCCCAGATCGTCAACCGCTCCATGAGTGAGGTCCTGACCCGGTCGCTGGCAACTTCGTTCTGCACGTTGCTCCCGATCACTTCGCTCCTGATCTTCGGCGGCGAGACGCTCAAGGACTTCGCCTTTGCGCTGCTGGTCGGAGTCGCCTCCGGCGCCTACTCGTCGATCTTCATCGCGAGCCCGGTGCTGACCGAGGAGAAGGAGCGCGAGCCGCAGTACGTGCAGCGGCGCCACCGGATCCTCGAGCAGCTCGGCCATGTGCCGGCATACGCCGTCATGTCGCGCGAGGGAATGCCGGAGGCCGCCGGGCCCGAGGACGAGGCCCCGGAGCCGGTGGCCGCGGGCGCCGCCGTCGCGACGGAGGGACGTCGCCGGCGCCGGGCTGCCCGGTCGGAGCCCGTGCCGGAGCCCGTCGATGACGGCGCCGCCGAGCTCGACAGCGAGCCACCGGAGCTCGAGGAGGAGCCGAACGGCGCCGGGGAAGCCGCGACCGTGCCGGGCGGTGCACGCTCGGAGGACGGCGAGACGCGCAAGCGCGCGGTCGACGCGGTCCGCGCCGAGCGGGCGGACCGTAAGAAGCGTGCCCGCCAGCGCGGGCGGCGAAAGCACGGCCGGAGCAGGTGAGATGAACTTCCTCGTCTGGACGATGATGGGAATCGCGATCTGGCACTTCGCGGTCTTCGTGCCGGATCGCTTCTGGGGCGGGATCGTGGGCGCATTCATGTTCGCGATCCTCGGCGCGAACATGATCGGCATCGCGCTCGCAGTCGGCCAGGTGGACAACGCCAGCCTCAGGACCGCGCTCGAGGCGGTTCCGGGCGCGATCGCGGGCCTCGCGGTCTGCTACTTCATCGGAATGCGCCGCGAAGACCCGCGGCTCACGCACGTGCGCTAGCGCGCCGCCTCGCCGTTCCGTCCACCGCCGTTCCTAGCATCGGGCGGTGACCGTCAGTCGTGCCGGCCGCTGGTCAGCGGCTCCTTACTCCTACGCGGATGCCCGCGCGCTGTCGGCGGCGCTCGGCGTGAGCGAGACGGTCGCCGCGGTGCTGGTGCGGCGCGGGCTGGGCGATCCGGCCGCCGCGGTGGCTTTCCTCGACGCGACCGAGACGCACGATCCGTTCGAGTTCGACGGCATGCAGGAGGCGGTTGAGCTCGTGCTCGGACACATCGGGCGCGGGAGCCAGATCGCGGTCCACGGCGACTACGACGTCGACGGCGTCTCATCCACGGCGGTCCTCGTACGGGCGCTCCGCGATCTCGGCGCCGACGTGCGCGCGCGCCTGCCGAGCCGCTCGGAGGACGGGTACGGGCTCTCCCCGAAGACCGTCGAGGAACTCCGCGCCGGTGGGGCGAGCCTGTTGGTCACGGTCGACTGCGGGATCGGGGCGGTCGAGGAGGTCGCGTTCGCGCGCTCGCTCGGGATGGAGGTGATCGTCACCGACCATCACCGGCCCGGCGAGGACCTGCCCGACTGCCCCGTGATCCACCCGGTCGTGGGCGGCTACCCGTGCGAGGAGCTGTGCGCCACCGGGGTCGCGTACAAGCTCGCGCAGGCGCTCTTCACGGCGGCCGGTCGTGACGTGGCCGAGCTCGACCGGGAGCTCGACATCGTGGCGCTTGCTACGGTCGCCGACCTCGTGCCGCTGCGGGGCGAGAACCGGGCGCTCGTGCGCAGCGGCCTGCGCGCGGTCCAGGGCGCCCGCCGGGTCGGCCTGCGCGAGCTGCTGCGCGTCGCCGGGGTCGAACCCCAGAGCGCGACCGAGCAGACACTCGGCTTCGGGCTGGCGCCGCGGATCAACGCCGCCGGCCGCCTCTACCGCGCCGACGCGGGTCTCGAGCTGCTGCTCACCGGCGACGCCGAGCGCGCACGTGAGATTGCGCTCGAGCTGGACGCGATCAACGTGGAGCGGCGGGCAGTCGAGACGGCGATCCTGATCGCGGCCGAGGAACAGCTGGCGGCCGTGCCCGAGCGCCGTGACGACCCGGTGCACGTGCTCGCCGGCGAGGGCTGGCATCCGGGCGTGGTTGGGATCGTCGCGTCACGGCTGGTGGAGCGCCACCACCGCCCGTTCGTGCTCGTGGGGCTCGACGGCGCCGGCCGCGGGCGCGGCTCGGCGCGCAGCATCTCCCCGTACGACCTCCACGCGGGGCTCGCCAGCGCGTCGGACCACCTGGAGCGGTTCGGCGGCCACAGGATGGCGGCGGGGCTCGAGGTGGAGGAGCGCAACATCGAGCCGTTTCGCGCGGCGCTGGTCGAGCATGCCCGCGCGGCGCTTGCGCCCGAAGACCTCGTCCGGAGGGAGCACGTGGACGCGATTGTGCCCGGTGGCGCGGTCTGCCTGGCGCTTGCCCAGGAAATCCAGGCGCTGCGCCCGTTCGGCATGGGAAACCCGGCCGTCACGCTGCTGCTCCCGGGCGCGAAGCTGGCTGAGGTCCGCCCGATGGGCGAGGGTAAGCACGCGCGCTTCACGGTCAGGTCGGCGGGCGTGCAGGCGCGGGCGGTGGCGTTCGGGGTCGGCGACACGCTCGGCGGGGCAGCCGGGCCCCGGCCGCACGACGTGGCCGCCCGGCTTGAGGTGAACGAGTGGGCCGGCGCGGTCGAGCCGCGCCTGGTCGTGCGGGCCGTGCACGAGCTGACCGAGGAGGCGCAGAGCTCGGAGGGATGCGCAGGCTGCGCCTGCCGCGCACGCGGGCAGCAGTGGTGGGACAGCGTCTTCGAGGAACTCGAGGCTCCGCTCGAGGCGGCGCACGGAGATGCACATCGGGAGCGCGACCAAAAGGAAGCGCGAACTGTCATCGACCGGCGTGGCGAGGGCGTCCTCGGCACTCTCTCCGAGCTGCTCAGCACCGGCGAGCCGGTGCTGGTCGCGTGCGCGGACATGTCGCGCCGGCGATCGCTCTTCGCCCGTGAGCTCGCGCCGGCGCGGTTCGGGCGAGCGGCCGTGATCCCGGTCTCCACCCGGTGCGCCCGTGACGCCGCGACCGAGGTGGCCGGCTTCGGCGGCGCCCTTTGCGTGGCCGACTACGCGTCGCTCGAGCGCGACGCCGGCCTGTCCGCTCGCTTCCGGCACGTGTTCGCGCTCGACCCGCCGCCGTTTCCGCACGTCTCGGAGCTGCTCGGAAGGAGCGTGGGGGAGGGCTTCCTGCATCTCGGCTGGGGCCCCGCGGAGGTCGACTTCGCGCGCCGGTTCCTCGAGCACGAGCTGGCGCTGAGGCCGGCGCTCGCATCCCACTACCGGCTGCTTTCGGCGGCGGGCGGCGAGCTCTGCGACGAGCCGCTGGAAGCGGTGCTGGCAGGCGATGGACCACACCCGCGAAGCCCGATCCATGCGGCCCGCTGCCTGCGCGTCCTGGGCGAGCTCGGCCTCGTGTCGACGGACCGCTCAAGCGCTACCGTTAAGTGCACGATCACAAGCAATGAGCGGGTCGAGCTGGAGCGCTCGAGCGCATTCCGCGCCTACGCCCGCATGTGCGAAGAGGGCCTTCGATTTCTGAGCGAGCAGACACGACCAACGGCGGCGCCAACGGCGAGCAGCCGCCCGCGGCGGGCAGCCGCCTAGCCGCCAACGGCGGCGCGGGCGCGGGCGACACGCCGAAGCTGCCCGACGCGCACATGCGCGTCGGCGTGATCGAGCAGGCGCCCCCGGAAGCTCCCACCGACGAGCAGTTGACGGCGGGCCTGCCCGCACGCGAGGCGGAGATGCTGGCCGACCTCTTCGCGGTCGTGTCCGAGCACGCGGACGACGCGGTCGAGCCGGTGGAGAGGGAGCGCGTCGCGGATGCGTTCCGGTTCTCCTGCGAGCGCCACGCCGACCAGCAGCGCAAGTCCGGCGAGGAGTTCATCACCCATCCGGTCGGGGTGGCGAAGATCTGCGCCGGCATGCGGCTCGACACGGAGACGATCTGTGCGGCGCTGCTCCACGACACGGTCGAGGACACGAGCGCGTCGCTCGAGGACGTGCGCGCGAGGTTCGGCGACGAGATCGCCCAGCTCGTCGACGGCGTCACCAAGCTCACCGGAATCACCTTCCAGAGCCGCGACGAGCAGCAGGCCGAGAACTACCGCAAGATGATGGTCGCGATGGCCAGCGACATCAGGGTGATCCTGATCAAGCTGGCAGACCGGCTGCACAACATGCGCACGCTGGACGCGCTCCCGAAGCAGAAGCAGATCGAGAAGGCCAAGGAGACGCTCGACATCTTCGCGCCGCTCGCGCACCGGCTCGGCATCCACTCGATCAAATGGGAGCTCGAGGACCTCGCCTTCTCGTCCCTGCACCCGCGCAAGTACAGCGAGATCAAGTCGCTCGTCAGCCAGCAGCGCACCGAGCGCGAGAGCTACGTCGAGCGCGCCGGCCGCTACCTGAAGCAGGAGCTCGAGGCCGTTGCGATCGAGTCCGACGTCTCGGGCCGCGCCAAGCACTTCTATTCGATCTACGCGAAGATGACCAAGAAGGGCCGCGAGTTCAACGAGATCTACGACCTCACCGCGATGCGCGTGATCGTCGACTCGGTCAAGGACTGCTACGGCGCGATCGGAATCATCCACTCCCTGTGGAAGCCGCTGCCGGGTCGGTTCAAGGACTACGTGGCGATGCCCAAGTTCAACCTGTACCAGGCCCTGCACACGACCGTGATCGGGCCCGAGGGTCAGCCGCTCGAGATCCAGATCCGCACGCGGCAGATGCACTTCACGGCCGAGTACGGGGTCGCCGCGCACTGGATCTACAAGAGAAAGAGCGCCTTGTCCGCAAGCGGACGAGCCGGGTTGGCGAAGGACGGCGGGGGTGTCCTCCCCTCGCCCGCTGATCCCAACGGGGACGCGGCCACCGACATCGAGGCGGGCGGAGCCGCCAAGCCGGCGTGGCTGCGCCATCTGCTCGACTGGCAGCAGGAGCTTCAGGACCCGCGGGAGTTCATGGAGACGCTCAAGATCGACCTCTTCGAGGACGAGGTGTTCGTGTTCACGCCGAAGGGCGAGGTCAAGTCCCTCGCGGCCGGCTCGACGCCCCTCGACTTCGCCTATGCGGTCCACACCGACGTGGGCCACCGCTGTGTGGGCGCGAAGGTGAACGCCAAGATCACGCCGCTCCATTACCGGCTCCAGTCCGGTGACATCATCGAGATCCTGACCTCGAAGCAGGAGCGGGGGCCATCCCGCGACTGGCTTTCGCTCGTGAAGACGACGCGCGCCCGCAACAAGATCCGCGCCTGGTTCACCCGTGAGCGCCGCGAGGACTCCGAGCACCGCGGCCGCGAGCTGCTCCAGGAGACGCTTCGGAAGCAGGGCCTGCCCGCTCAGAAGATCACGGGCTCGCCGCTGCTCGCGGACGTGATCCGCGAGATGGGCTTTCGCAAGGCAGACGACTTCTACGTGGCGCTCGGGCAGGCGAAGATCTCGGGCCGCGTCGTCACGAACAAGCTGCTGCAGCGCCTGAAGCAGGGTGAGGCGGTCGCCGAGGAGCGGCCCGCGGAGGGACTCGCGAAGGGCAAGGACGAGCGCGCGCGTCCCTCGGGCACCGCGACGGGCTACGGCATCCGCGTGCAGGGCATCGACGACGTGATGGTGCGCCTTGCGAAGTGCTGCCGACCGGTCCCCGGAGACGAGATCGTCGGCTACATCTCACTCGGGCGAGGCATCACGATCCATCGCACGGACTGCAAGAACGTGGTCCAGCTCAAGCGGGACCCCGAGCGCTTCACGGACGTCTCGTGGGAGGGAGTCAACGAGACCTCGTTCCGGGTCGAGCTCCAGATCGACGCGTGGGACCGCACGCGGCTGCTCGAGGACCTGTCACGCACGTTCGCCGAGACCGGCATCAACATCCTCGAGGCGCGTTGCATCGTCGACCACCCGATGGTGAAGAACCGCTTCGTGGTCGAGGTCGGCGACACCACGTCGCTGAAGAACTGCGTCGCGCGCCTGCGCAACGTGGACTCGGTGTTCGACGCGTACCGCGTGATCCCCGGTGGCGGTTAGCTCCGCGCTCTCGCCTGGAGGACGGGCTAGCTGACCACGCGGAGCGCCTTCGGCGCCACGCCGTACACGGCCTCCGTGTGCTCGCCGAGGTAGTCGCCGTCGACCTCGAGCGGGAACCGGAGGGGCCCGCCGCCGTCCTCCAGTGAGGCCACGCGCGCCTCGCTCAGGCGCGGGAAGCTGTGCGCCCGTGGATGCTGAGAGAGGCTCCTGCCTTCGCGGAACAGGCGCCACAGGGCCCCGGGCACCTCGCGCATGCCGGCCCGCTCCATCACCATCGCGGAGATCGTGCCGCTGTCGAGCGCGACGTCCTCGCATACGTGCAGCGGCTTCGAGCGCGCGTAGGTGAACGGGCGCGAGTTCTGGACGAACGCGCTGACGCCCTCGACGCGCTCGCCGCGGGCCTCGACGCACAGGCGGGGCGGCCGGCCGCGGTAGTCCCGGAGGAAGGCGGCGGTCGCTGCGTAGCCGAACGTCAGCACCCGGCCGCGGGCCTTGAGCACGCGGCGTTCGTCGACCCAGCGCGTGGCGTCCGCGTCAAGCCCGGCTCCGCTCGAGAACACGAAGTATCGGCCGTTGACTCTGCCGAGGTCGATCGGGCGCGCGACGGCGCCGTCGGCGAGCTGGAGCAGGTGCTCCGTCGCGTCGACTATGTCGGTGGGGATGCCGAGCATCCGGCAGGCGACGTTGGTGCACCCGCCGGGGAGGATCGTGAGCGGGACGCCGGAGTGGGCGAGGCCGTTCGCGACCTCGTTCAGCGTGCCGTCCCCGCCGAACGCGACGACCAGGTCGTACTGGTCGACGATCGCCTCGCGCGTCAGCGCGGTCGCGTGGTTGCGGCCCTCGGTCTCGACCGCGTGGACGTCGTAGCGTCCTCGCAAGGCGTAGATGACGAGGTTCTTGAGCCGTCCAGAGACGGTCGTCGCGCGGGGGTTGACGACCAGGAACATGCGCAGCTTCGAGGCACCGGCGCGCGGCGTCAGCGAGACGGCGGTCGAGAACCGCTCGAGTTCTGCGTCGACCGGGCTGGTGATCGTGGCGCTCATCACAGGTCCCGAAGGTCTGAACCCCCGGCGCCCGCGCAGGTTACAGTCGATCTAGGCGGTTTCGAAGCGCGCCACGCCGTTCTGCTCGACTTCTCGCACCCGGCCGTCGTTCAGGAGCAGGTCGACGTGCCCGAGCACTTCCGAGAGCGTCAGGTAGGCCTGGGTTACAGCGATGTCCCCGAAGAGCGCCTGCGCGAGCTCATAGCCCGTGCGGGGGCCCTGCTCGATCAGTCCGTAGATCTTTTCTGCCCGCTTGCGGTGGAGCTCGAAGCGCTCGTCGATCAGCCGGACGTGGTCGGTGATCGGCTCGCCGTGGCCCGACAGGACGATCTCCGCGGGCAGCTCCCGCGTCTTTCGCAGCGACTCCAGATACGTGACGAGCGCCTGCGGCCGCTCGCTCGCCTTCACCTCTCCGGCATCGAGCGGCCGGGAGATCAGCGGGTTCGAGGAGATGTGCTTGATCAAGTGATCGGCCGCGATCAGGATCCTGCGGCGCTCGTCCCAGAAGATCGTGTCCGAGGGGCTGTGCCCGGGCCGGTGAAGTACCTGAAGCTTGCGGTCGCGCAGCGACAGCACCTCGCCGTCGCGTAGCGAACGCGTGACGTTCGCCCTGCCGCCCCACGCGCGAAACGCGGACGACACCTGCCGCAGCGCCTGGACGACGTCCTCGGAGATGCCATTGCGAAGCATCACGGCGGTCGCGAACTCGTCGTCACGGGCGGCGGCCCCCGAGAAGTCCTCGACGTAGCCCGCCAACTTGTCGATCGCCGCCACCTCGGCCCCGGAGTGGCTCGCGATGATGTCCACAAGCCCGAGGTGGTCCATGTGCTGGTGGGTCAGCACGATCAGCTCGATGTCGTCGACGGAGCGCCCGTGCTCGGCGAGCTGGTGGTGGAGCTCGTCCAGCGCGCGGCCCGAGTTCGGCCCGGAGTCGACGAGCGTGAGCGGGTCGTCCTCGATCAGGTAGGCGTTCACCCGCCCGACCGCGAACGGCGTCGGGATCCGCAGGGCGTGGATTCCCGCCTCCGCGGCGCGCGCGAGCGCGTCGGCGGAGCGCCGGTCGCCGGCCTCTCCGGTCAAGTTCCGTTCACGAGCGGATTACGCCCAGGATCTCCTCCGTCCGCGCCTCCATCTCCTGCTGCGTGGAGCCCTCGAGGTTGAGCCGCAGCAGCGGCTCGGTGTTCGACGGCCGCACGTTGAAGTGCCATGTGTCGAAGTCGACCGACACGCCGTCCAGCCAGCTCACTTTGCCCTCGCCGTAGCGCTCGGCGAGCTCGCGCATCTTCGCGTCCTGATCGGTGACCTCCGAGTTGATCTCGCCGGAGATGAAGTAGCGCCCTCGGTAGGGCTCCAGCAGCTCGGCCATCGTCTTCCCACGCACTGACAGGAGCTCGAGCACGAGCAGTGCCGGGATCACCCCCGAGTCCGCGCACCAGAAGTCGCGGAAGTAGTAGTGGCCGGATACCTCGCCGCCGAACACGGCGCCGGTCTCCCGCATGCGGGCCTTGAAGAACGCGTGCCCGATCCGGTTCACGAGCGGCTTTCCGCCGGCCGCCGCGACCACCTCCGGGACCGCGCGGCTGGCGCGTACGTCGTAGAGGATCGTCGCCCCGGGCTCCTTCGCGAGGAATGCCTCCGCCAGCAGCGCGGTGAGGAAGTCCCCCGGCACGAACTCGCCCTGGTCGTCGATGAAGAAGCACCGGTCCGCGTCGCCGTCCCAGGCGATCCCGAGCTCCGCCTGGCGCTCGAGCACTTTGTCGATGATGAGCTTGCGGTTCTCGGGCAGCAGCGGATTCGGCTCGTGGCCGGGGAAGTCCCCGTTCGGCTCGAAGTAGAGCCGGTCCGCGGTCACCGGGAAGCTGTCCAGGATCGGGCCGATCATCGGGCCTGCCATCCCGTTGCCGCCGTCGAGCACGAGCTGCATCGGGCGGATCACCTCGGGCTCGATCAATCCGACCACGTGATGCTGAAACGGCTCGTACAGATCGGCCCGCTGAGGCTCGCCCACCTGCTTCGGCGCCTCGTCGAAGGCCTCGCGCTCGACGATCCGGCGGATCTTCTCGATGCCGGTGTCGCCGGAGAGCGCGATCGCGCTCTCGCGCACGAGCTTGAAGCCGGCGTAGGCCTTCGGGTTGTGCGAGGCGGTCACGGAGACGCCCCCATCGAGTTGCCGCGAGCCGACGGCGTAATACACCATCTCGGTCCCGACGAGCCCGATATCGAGCACCCTGCAGCCCTCGTCCAGCAGGCCCCGTGCGAACGTCTCCGCGAGCGCGGGGGAGTGCGGCCGCATGTCGTGCCCGATCGCGACGTGCAGGCCCTCGCTGGGCGGCGCGCCGCCGCGCATGTCCAGCAGCACGCGTACGAAGGCCCGCGCGACCCGGTAGGCGACGTCCTGGTCGATCTCGCGTGGGTAGATGCCCCGCACGTCGTAGGCCTTGAAAATCGCAGGATCGACCGGCCGGGTCACAGGTTCGCGAAGGCCTCCCTCAGCTTGCGGTGCGTGTCGCCGAGGCTCTCGGGCAGCACACGGACCTCGCCCAGCACCGGCATGAAGTTGGTGTCGCCCTCCCAGCGCGGGACCACGTGCATGTGGACATGGTCGGCGACTCCGGCGCCGGCCACCGTGCCGAGGTTCGCGCCGACGTTGAAGCCCTCCGGCCTGTAGGCGCCGCCGATCGCCCGGATCGAGTCCTGCGTGAGCGACATCAGCTCGCGTGCGGTCGCTTCGTCGAGCCCGGCGAGGTCGGCGGTGTGTTCAAAGGGAGCGATCATCACGTGCCCGCTCGTGTACGGAAACGCATTCAGCATCACGAAGCAGCGCTCACCGCGGCGGACGATCAGCGCGGCGTCGTCTTCCAGCGCCGGCTTGGCGCAGAAGATGCACTCGTGTGACTTCTCGCCGATGATGTACTCGAGCCTCCAGGGCGCCCACAGGATCTCCGCGGCCAAGGCCGGCGCATCCTATTAGGCGGCGGAAGGTCGCCTGGATACGGCTTCGTCGGCGGCATGCGTATAATCACCGACCACATAGCTCTTGCATCCAGAGGGGTGGAGGGACTGGCCCTTTGAAGCCCCGGCAACCATTCCGAGCCTTGCGGCGAGGAAACGGTGCCAATTCCAGCAGGCTCCATGTTCAAGGCCTGGGAGATGTGGGGGGGGTTTTCTTCCCAACGAAACCTCTGCCACAGCCGGGCAGAGTTTTTTAGTTGGTAAGGAGACGAAGATGCCAGTACAAGCACTGAGTTGTAAGGAGTGCCACGCTACCTATCCGCTCGACGCTAGCTACGTCTGCGAGCGGTGCTTCGGCCCTCTAGAGGTCACCTACGACCACTCGTCGCTGGGGGACCCGGCCGAGTTGCGGCGCAAGATCCAGGCGGGACCCGCCTCGATCTGGCGCTATGCGGACTTCCTGCCTTTCGCGCGGCGTCCCAAGACCGCCCTCGACGCGGGCTTCACGCCGCTGATTCGCTCCGAGCGGCTCGCGGAGCGGCTCGGCATCGGTGAGGTCTACGTCAAGAACGACGCTGCCAACCCCACGCATTCCTTCAAGGACCGCGTCGTGAACGTCGCGATCGCGAAGGCGAAGGAGCTGGGCTACGAGGTCGTCGCCTGCGCATCCACCGGCAACCTCGCGAATGCCGTCGCCGCCCACGCCGCCGCCGCCGGGCTCGAGTCCTACGTGTTCGTGCCCGCGGACCTCGAGGAGCAGAAGATCCTTGCAACCGGCGTCTACGGCACCCGGCTCGTGGCCGTGGACGGCAACTACGACGACGTCAACCGCCTCTGCACAGAGCTCTCGTCCGAGCACCCCTGGGCGTTCGTGAACGTAAATCTGCGGCCCTACTACGCCGAGGGCTCAAAGACGCTCGGCTTCGAGGTCGCCGAGCAGCTGGGCTTCGAGCTGCCCGACCGCGTGGTCGTGCCGGTCGCCTCCGGCTCGCTCTTCACCCGGATCGCCCGCGGCTTCGAGGAGTGGCTCGAGCTCGGCATCATCGAGGGTGAGCTTCCGGCTTTCAACGGCGCGCAGGCGGAGGGCTGCTCGCCGGTCGCGCAAGCGTTCCAGGCGGGCCAGGAGGTCTGCCGCCCCGTGCGCCCGCAGACGATCGCGAAGTCGCTTGCGATCGGCAACCCGGCCGACGGCGTGTTCGCGCTCGACCTCGCGCGCAGGACCGGCGGATCGATCGACGCCGTCACCGACGAGGAGATCGTTGAGGGCATCAAGCTGCTCGCGGAGACCACCGGCATCTTCACCGAGACCGCCGGCGGCGTCACCACCGCGGTGCTTCGAAAGCTCGCCGAGCGCGGCGACATCGGACCGGACGAGCGGGTCGTCCTGATCATCACGGGCGAAGGCCTCAAGACCCTCGACGCGATTCGCGGTGCCGTCACCGTCCACCACGTCGAACCGACCACGGCGAGCGTCGCCGACGCTGTGCTCGCGGCCGCCGAAGCCTGAATGTCGGTCACGGTCAAGATCCCGGCGCAGCTGCGCACTCTGACGGGCAACGCGGCCGAGACAGAGGTCGAGGGCGCATCGGTGGGCGAGGCGCTCGACGCGCTGTACGAGCGTTACGACGGCCTGCGCGAGCGCATCACCGAGGGTGGCGAGCTGCGGCGCTTCGTGAACGTCTACGTCGGCGGTGAGGACATCCGCTTCGGGCAGGGGCTCGAAACGCCCGTCGCCGAGGGCGACGAGATCACGATCCTGCCGGCCGTGGCGGGCGGCTGACCTCCGCCTCGGCGCCTGCGACCTCACCGAGCGCGTCGATCGAGTGGGCGGCCCAGCGCCTGAAGTAGCGCGGCCCGAAGGTGCTGTCAAAAACCTTGTCGCCGAACCCCTTCGGCTGCATCCCCATCTCGAGGTCGACGAAGGTTCCGCCCCGAGCCTCGGTCAGGTGCCAGTGGGCGTAGGTCCCGGTGAGCTGGCACTCGAGCCGGATCTCGCGGAGGTCGCCCTTGCGCTCGACGAGGAAGTTCGTCTCGCCAGAGCCGAGTGGGCCGCGGGTGACCTGCACGTACTGGTCGCCGGGCTCGAAGCGCTCGCCGTTCACGTGAATCACGCGCGGCCACCATTCCGGGTGCCTGCGGGGATCCCCGACGAGCTCCCAGATCGTCTCCACCGGCGCGTCGATCATGGCCTGCCTACGGCAAGCGGACATGGAAGAACTGTACGCCGATCTACAGCCAGCCGCGGTGCCGGAAGAACCCGATCATGCCGACCAGCATCGCCACCATCACGCCTACGATGATCCAGAACGCCGCCACGCTGTTCTCGCCGGGGACGCCCACGTTCATGCCCCAGAGGCTCGCGATGAAGGTGAGGGGGAGCACCACCACGCTGAACGCGGTGAGCACGCGCAGGATGTCGTTCACGCGGTGTGAGATCACCGACTCGTTCGTGTCCTCGAGCGCCTCCACGACCTCCTTGTAGTTCTCGAGCATGTCCCAGATCCGCTCGGAGGCGTCCACGATGTCGTCGAAGTAGACCTCCATGCCCTCGGCCATGTAACGCTGCTTGGTGCGCTCGAGATCGCGCAGCACCGTCCGCTGCGGGCGGATCGTCTTGCGGAAGTTGATGATCTCCTGCTTGACGTTGGAGATGTCGCGCACGATCTCCTCGCCGGCGCCGCTGAAGATCTCCTCCTCGAGCTGCTCGAGCTTGTTCCCGATCTTGCGCAGCATCGGGAAGCAGTAGTCGAACGACTGGTCGACGATCTGGTAGAGCAGGTAGCCGGACCCCTTGCGGAAGTACTGCTCCCGCATCTCCTCGCTCGTACGGCAGCGCTCGAACAGGTACTCGACCGGCTTGAGCGGCTGATTCGGGAGCGTGATCACGTAGTCGGGCCCGACGAAGATGTCGAGCTCACCGGCGTTCAGGCGGCCGACCTGCTTGTCGAAGATCGGGAAGTGCAAGACGATGAAGAGGTAGTCCGGGTACTCGTCGATCTTCGGCCGCTGATTGCGGGACATGACGTCCTCGAGGTCCAGCGGGTGGAAGTCGAAGTGCTCGGCCAGCCATGCGCGCTCGAGCGGGCCGGGTCGCTCGATGTGGATCCAGCGGAGGCCCTCGTGGGAGAGCTGCTCGATCTGTGGCTGGGTGCGCTCAGTCGCCGGCGCGACCACTGTGCCGGCGCGCCTCGTGTGCGCCCGTCTCGGCAGTCGTGGTCGGAAGGCGATCGGCATTGAAAGGCTCTTCGGCGGTCATCGTGAGCGGCTCTGGGGGAGCACCGCTCGATTGTATCCCGCGCCGTAGTCGGCGCCGGGGCCGCCCGGGGGGCCGGTGGACGATCCAAGTCCGTCATCCTTCCAGGCATGCACGTGGAGGCGAAAGCGACGCCGAGGCGGCTGCACGCCGGCCGGTGGATCGTCGTGGCGCTCGTGGCGGGATTTCTGGCCCTGCTGACGTACGGGCTGCTCTCGAAGGGGACCGACGACCGCATCGACCAGGCGCTCTCCTCGGGGCGCTCCGCCGCCGCGCCCGGCTTTTCGCTGGAGGTGCTCGAGCGGGGGACGCTGCCGCCGAAGCTCGAGCGGTCGCTGGGACCGGCGCTTGCACGCGGGCGGCTTTCGCTCACGGACCTTCGCGGCGCGCCGGTGGTACTCAACCTCTGGGCCTCGTGGTGCACACCGTGCCGCCAGGAGGCGCCGCGCCTCGAGCGCGGCTGGCGGGCGCTCGGGCACCGGGGAGTGCTGTTCCTGGGGCTCGACATCCAGGACGTCAGAGGCGACGCCCATGCGTTTGGCCGCAAGTTCGGCACGAGCTACCCGAGTGTGCGCGAATCGGGGCGTGAGGTTGCGAACAGTTACGGCGCAACGGGTATCCCGGAGACGTACTTCATAGACAAGGCCGGCCGGGTCGTGGCCCACGCGCGCGGACCGGTCGACACGGAGCAGCTCCAGCGCGGGATCACAGCCGCCCGCACGGGCCGCGTGACAACCGTCAGGTGAGATGGCACAGAAGCTCGAGACCTACGAGGAAAAGCGCGACTTCGGCAAGACCCCCGAGCCGGCCGGACGCTCGCGCACCCGCCGGCACGGGGAGCGCTTCGTGATCCAGGAGCACCATGCGCGCAGCCTGCACTGGGACCTCCGCCTGGAGCGTGACGGCGTGCTGGTCTCGTGGGCGGTGCCGAAGGGGATCCCGACCGACCCCAAGCGAAACCACCTCGCGGTCCGCGTCGAGGACCACCCGCTCGAGTACATCGACTTCGCCGGGGAGATCCCGGAGGGCGAGTACGGCGCCGGCAAGGTGAAGATCTGGGACAGCGGCACGTACGAGTGCGAGAAGTGGCGCGACGACGAGGTGATCGTGACCTTCCACGGCAAGCGCCTCGAGGGCAAGTACGTCCTGTTCCGGACCAATAGCAAGAACTGGATGATCCACCGGATGGACCCCCCGGCCGACCCGGAGGAGGACCCGATGCCCGAGCACGTGGTGCCGATGATGGCCCGCCTGTCCGACCTGCCCCGAAACGATCGCGACCACGCGTTCGAGGTCAAGTGGGACGGGGTTCGCGCGGTCGCCTACTGCGATGGGGGCCGTGTGCACCTCGAGAGCCGCAGCCTGCGCGACGTCACCAAGCATTACCCGGAGCTGCGCAAGCTCGGCCGGGAGCTCGGCTCGCGACGCGCCGTGCTCGACGGAGAGATCGTGGCGCTCGACGAGCAGGGCCATCCCAGCTTCCAGCGGCTTCAACCGCGCATGCACCTCGCGTCGGAGTCCGCGATCCGGCGCCGCATGGCCGACACGCCGGTGACCTACATGATCTTCGACGTGCTGTATCTCGAGGGCCGCAACACGATGGCGCTGCCGTACACGGAGCGCCGCGCATTGCTGGAGCAGCTGGACCTGAACGGCGACAACTGGCGCACCCCGGCGCATCACGTGGGCGAGGGGAAGGCGATGCTCGACGCGAGCAAGGAGCAGAGGCTCGAGGGCGTTGTCGCGAAGCGCCTCGACAGCCGCTACAAGCCCGGATCACGCAGCGGCGACTGGCTCAAGGTGAAGAACGGGATGCGCCAGGAGCTCGTGATCGGGGGCTGGCTGCCCGGACAGGGCGGCCGGAGTGCGACGCTGGGGTCCCTGGCGGTCGGCTTCCATGCGGATGGAAAGCTCGTCTACGCGGGCAACGTGGGCACGGGATTCACCCAGCAAACCCTGCAGGACCTGCTCGCGCGCCTCCAGGAGCTGGAGCGCCCCGACAGCCCGTTCGAGGGCCGTCAGCCGCCCAAGGGGACCCGGTTCGTGGAGCCGGAGCTGGTCGCCGAGGTCGAGTTTCGTGGCTGGACGACGACACGAACGTTGCGACAGGCTTCTTTCAAAGGCCTTCGCGACGATAAGAATGCAAGGGATGTCATCTTCGAGGAGAAACTGGAGTAGCCATGGCTAGATCGATATGGAGAGGCGCGATCAGCTTCGGGCTGGTCAACGTGCCCGTAAAGCTCTACAGCGCGGTGTCCAAGAAGACGGTGCGCTTCAATCAGCTCCACGAGCAGGACCATTCCCGCATCCTGCTGAAGCGCTATTGCGCCGAGGAGGATGCGGAAGTTCCCTACGAGGAGATCGTCAAGGGCTACGAGGTCAGCCCGGGGCGCTACGTGGTCGTGACGCCTGAGGAGCTCGAGGCGCTCGACCCGGCGAAGACGCGCACGATCGACATCGAGGACTTCGTCGACCTCGACGACATCGACCCTCTGTTCTACGAGCACCCCTACTACCTCGCCCCCGACACCGGCGCCGCGAAGCCCTACAGGCTGCTGCTGGAGGCGCTGAAGGAGACCAACAAGGTCGCGATCGCACGGGTCGTGATCCGCTCGAAGGAGTACCTGACCGCAATTCGCGCCGCCGGGGACGTGCTCACGATGGAGACGATGCTGTTCGCCGACGAGCTGATCGACCCCGAGCAGATCGACGAGCTCCCCGACGGGGAGGTGTCGGCGACCAAGCGCGAGGTCGACATGGCCAGGCAGCTGATCGAGTCCCTGGCGACCCCGTTCGATCCGAGCAAGTACCGCGACGAGTACCGCGAGCGCGTGCTCGACCTGATCGAGCGCAAGGCCGAGGGCCAGGAGGTCGCGGTGGCACCCGAGCCCGAGGCGCCGACGGCCGTGCCCGACCTGATGGCGGCGCTCGAGGCGTCTCTTGCCGCGGCGAAGTCGAACGGCGCGAAGGCGAGCAAGCCGGGCACCGGCGCGCGGAAGGCGCCGGCGAAGAAGGCCGCGGCGAAGCGCACTCCCGCGAAGCGCACTCCCGCGAAGAAGCCCAGGTCCAAGACGCAGGCGTGACAAAGGCCGTCGAGGTCGAAGTCGAGGGCCGTCGCCTCAAGCTCTCCAACCTCGACAAGATCTTTTATCCGGCCACCGGGTTCACGAAGGGCCAGGTGATCGACTACTACCGGCGGGTCGCGCCGGCCCTGCTCCCGCACCTCCGCGACCGGCCGCTGACGCTCAAGCGCTACCCCGACGGCGTCGAGGGCCAGTTCTTCTACGAGAAGCAGTGCCCGTCCCACCGGCCCGACTGGATCGAGACCGTGACCGTGCACAACAAGCGCGTGATCCAGTACTGCCTCGCAAACGACCTGCCGACGCTGATCTGGCTCGCGAACCTCGCCGACCTCGAGCTGCACACGTCGCTCTCGCGGGCCGAGGACGTGATGCAGCCGACGATGATGGTGTTCGACCTCGACCCCGGTGAGCCCGCCGGGATCGTCGAGTGCGCGCTGGTCGGGGCCGCCCTTCGCCGGCTGTTCACCGGTCTCGGGCTCGACTGCTACCCAAAGACCTCGGGCTCCAAGGGGCTTCAGGTCTATGTGCCGCTGAACGGCCCGGTCACGTACGACGACACGAAGCCGTTCGCACGCGCAATCGCGATGCTGCTCGAGAAGCAGATGCCCGAGCTCGTCGTCTCGAGCATGAAGAAGAGCATCCGGGGCGGGAAGGTGTTTGTCGACTGGAGCCAGAACGACGACCACAAGACAACGGTCTGCGTCTACTCGCTGCGCGCACGCGAGCGGCCGACGGTGTCGGCGCCGGTGCACTGGGAGGAAGTGGAGCGGGCGCTGGAGCAGCGCGACCCGGACCTGCTCGTGTTCGACTGCGATGCGGTGCTGGGGCGGGTGGAGCGCGAGGGCGACCTGTTCGCACCCGTCCTGGACCAGCGGCAGGCCTTACCCCAACTCGGCTAGCGCGCGTTTCAGGTAGAGCCCGTTGCGCACGGCGTAGCCGTTCCAGTCGTTGTTGAAGTACGCGTAGACGTCGATGCTTCGCCGCCACTTTGCGATGCGCGCCGCCCACGCGTCGAGTTCTCGCTGCGAGTAGTTGCCGTTGCGGCCCCGCGATCCGTAATGGAAGCGCAAGAAGGTCCAGTCCGCGGTCTGCTCGTGCGTCTGGAACGGGCGCTCAGGCGTGTCCCCGATCACGAGTGCGACGGCCCTGCTGCGCAACAGCTCGTAGACCTCGGGCGTGAACCAGCTCTCGTGACGGAACTCGAAGGCGTGGCGGCCCTCGGGCAATGCGTCGAGCGCGGCCTCGAGGCGCTCGTCATCGCGGCGAAAGTTCCCCGGCAGCTGCCACAGCACCGGCCCGAGCTTCCCCGCCTCGAGCAGCGGCTCGATGCGCTCGTAGAAGCGCGCCACGCCGGCGCGCATGTCGGTGAGCCGCTTGATGTGAGTCAGGTACCGGCTCGCCTTGACGGCGAACAGAAAGCCGGGCGGGCTTTGGCGTGCCCAGCCTTCCACCGCCGGCCGGGCGGGCAGCCGATAGAAGGTGGTGTTGACCTCAACCGTGTCGAACAGCGTCGCGTAGTAGGCAAGCCAGCGCCCCGGCGGCAGCCCTTTCGGATAGACGAGCTCGCGCCAGTGGGCGTAGTTCCAGCCCGAGCAGCCGACGCGGACGGTCTTCAGGCGGCCCTCAGACGGCCTTCTCACGCGTGGCCGCGTCGCTGCGGGCCCGCGCGGCGTCCGTCACGCCGGAGTCGGCGACCGGGTCGGGCGCGGTTTCCTCCGTGGTCGGCACGCGGGCGCCGTAGCCCTCACCGAACCTCGCGCGGCTTCGCTGCCTACCGCGCCAGACCAGGAAGGCGCCGAATCCGACGATGAAGAACGGCGCCGCGATGATCGGCGCCGCGATGATCACCGAGAGCCCCAGCGCCAGCAGCAGTATCACCAGAAGTGCAACGATCAGGCCGACTGAACCAGCCCACATGGGAGTTCCTTTCTCGGGATGACACTCGGTCTATTACCCAAGTGGCGAACAAGGCAAAACAGGCGACAAACGGGTAGAAGGAGGCTCGATGCCTACCGTGACCGCGATTCTCGACGTCGACGGAACGCTCGTCGACACGAACTATCAACACGCGATCGCCTGGTACCGCGCCTTCCTGCGACACGACATCGTGCTGCCGGTCTGGCGGATCCACCGGCACATGGGCATGGGCGGGGACCAGCTCGTGAGCGCGCTCTGCGGCGAGGAGGGCGAGCGCGCGCACGGCGACGCCGTGCGGGAGACGGAGGGCGAGCTCTACATGGAGCTGATCGACGAGGTGAGGCCGTTCCGTGCCGCGCGCGACCTGATCGAGCGTTTGCACGACGACGGGCACCCGGTCGTGCTGGCCAGCTCCGCCAAGTCCCAGGAGGTCGAGCACTATCTCGACCTGCTGGACGCGCGCCAGATCGTCGATGACTGGACCACGTCTGCGGACGTCGAGCGCACCAAGCCCCATCCCGACCTGATCGCCGCCGCGAAGAAGAAAGCAGGCGGGGGAGAGGCCCTGATGGTGGGTGACTCGACCTGGGACTGCGAGGCGGCGAAGCGCTGCGGCGTCGAGACGATCGCGCTGCTCACCGGTGGGTTCTCCGAGCAGGAGCTTCGGACCGCCGGCGCGTGCGCGGTGTTCGAGTCGATCGAGGCGCTGCTCGGCAGGCTCGACGAAACGCCCTTGCGGGCCGGGGGCTAGCCCGCGTCGAGCGCGGCCATGACGGCGCCGAGCGCGACGATCGTGCCCACGATGTGGATCGCGAGCGCCACCACGAGTTGCGTCGTGCCGCCGCCGGCCAGCACCGCGCCGATCCCGGCCACGCTGGCGATCACCGCGACGGCGAATGTGATGAGGAGGCCCACGGCCGGGAAATATACGCGACCCGGCAGTCTTTTCCGGTCCCGGAACTCGAAGCGCCCGATCGATGACCGGGCGCTTCAAGACGGATGGTCGCCTCTGCAAGCAGAGGCGCACTGAGAGATTGTAGGCGCGGTTTCCCCGGCCGCGAGGATCCTTAAACCACGACGATCGAAAATTTGTCCCGCGCAAGAAACGCCCCACCCGAAGCCGAAATCGACCGCCTCTACGGCCTGCCGCTGGACCAGTTCACGGCCGCCCGGGATGCGGCCGCGAAAAAGCTTCGCGCCGAGGGCCGCCGCGAGGCGGCCGAGCGCGTGAAGGGACTGCGCAAGCCCACGGCGCCGGCCTGGGCGATGAACCAGCTCGCTCGCGGCAGCGGCGGAGGGCTGGGCGACCTGATCGCGGTCGGACGCGAGCTGCGCGACGCGCAGAAGCGACTCGTGGGGGGCAACGAGAAAGCGGGCGGCGATGTGCGCGATCTGTCGGCCAGGGAGCGCGCGCTGGTGCGGGGGCTCACCGGCGAGGCGCGGGCCCTGCTCCGCGAGCGTGGGACGGCGGCCGGCGAGGGCCCGCTCGACGACGTCGCCGAGACCCTCCATGCGGCGGCGCTCGACGAGCAGGCGGCCGCGGAGGTCGTCGAGGGGCGGCTGACGCGGGGGCGGCAGGCGATCGGGCTCGGCCTCGGTGGGGCGCCGGCCCCACGGGGAAAGCGCTCCGCCGCGAAGCAGCCGCCGGCACGCAAGCGCACCGAGGCCGCGGAGGCCAGGCTCGAGACCGCACGCGCGGCGGCGCGTGAGGCTCGTGAAGCGGTCGAGTCCGCCTCGCGCGCCGTTCGCAATGCGGAGCGCGAGCTGGGCCGGGCGAAGCGCAGCGCCGAGCACGCCGCCGAGCGCGAGCGCAAGGCCGCGGAGGCGCTCGAGCGCCTGCGCGACTGAGCGCTTCGGCGATCGAGGGGACGTCTTGCCGACCGTGCTGCAAGGCCGAGCAGGTCTTCCTGGGCGACCGATTCGGTCAGCGCTACCGGAACTTCGGGCAGTGCGTGAGCGGAGGATGAAGCTCGGCAGCACGACCCGTCAGCGGAACCCACGCGCGCAGCAGGATTCGAACCTGCGACCTCTGCCTCCGGAGGGCAGCGCTCTATCCACTGAGCTATGCGCGCTCAGGCTGCAGTCTAGAGGGGAAAGCGGGCTGCCTCGGTTCGCCCAGCGCCGCATTAAGTTGCGGTTTCCCTGCAATCTGGTACTTTCGGAACCTGCGAGCTCCCGGCCAGGGGGGTTCCTGTGGAGACAGCAGCATCACGGATGACCTTTAGCGACAGCACGCATGGCCGGGCGCTTCTTCTCGCTTTGCTGGCGCTTGCGCTCTGCCTCAGCGGCCTCGCAGCCGCGCCCGCCGGCGCGGCCACCGGGACGGCTCCGGTTCGGGCTGCCTTCTACTACCCGTGGACGGCCGACGCGTGGCCGTCCGGCGCGCTCGCCGACGAGCCGCTGCTCGGCCGGTACGACTCCGCCGTCGCGGCGACCGTCGCGCAGGAGGTCACGTGGATGCAATACGCGCGGCTGAATGCCGCGATCGCCTCCTGGGGCGGGCAGGGCTCGGCCACGGACTCGCCGATCTCGGCGATCCTGCAGGCGACCGGGAACAGCCCGTTCAAGTGGTCGCTCTTCTACCAGCCGGAGGCGTCGCAGGACCCGAGCGTCGCCCAGATCGAGTCGGACCTCGCCTACATCGGCGCGCGGTACGCAGCTCAGCCGCAGTACCTCCGAATCGACGGGCGGCCGGTCGTGTTCGTGCGCTCCGGCGCCGCCGACGGCTGCGACATGGCGCAGCGTTGGCAGGACGCAAACACACTCGACTTCTACCTGGTGCTCGAGACCGTGGACGGCTACGCCGGCTGCGCGGCGCAGCCCGACGCCTGGCACGACTACGCGCCCGGGGTGGCCGAGTCGCACGCGCCGGGCAGCTCGTACGCGATCAGCCCCGGAAGCGCATCGCGGCTGAGCGTTCCGGCCTGGGACACCGCGATCGAGAACATGTTCGCCTCGCACGAGCCGCTGCAGCTCGTCACGACCTGGAACCAGTGGGACGAGGGCAGCGCGGTCGAGGCCGCGACCTCCTGGGTCCATCCGACCTGCCTCGCGCCGACTCCGCGCCCGTGCACGGGCATCTGGGCCAACCGGCTGCACAAGGCGATCCCCGAGTCGGTCGTGTCCGCGGCGGGGGACATCGCCTGCGATCCGGCCGATGTCTTCTTCAACAACGGGGACGGCGTCGCAGACGCGTGCCACCAGCGGTTCACCTCGGATCTGCTCGCGGGCTCCGACGCGGTGCTGACGCTCGGCGACGAGCAGTACGAGGACGGCACGCTTGCGAGCTTCACGACCTCCTATGACCCGACCTGGGGCCGGTTCAAGGCGATCACCCATCCGACCCCTGGCGACCACGAGTACGGGGACCCGGGCGCGAGCGGCTACTTCGGCTACTTCGGTGCGGCGGCCGGCGACCCCGCGAAGGGCTACTACTCCTTCGACCTCGGGTCGTGGCACATCGTGTCGCTCAACTCGAACTGCAACGTCGTCAGCTGCGCGGCCGGCTCCGAGCAGGAGCAGTGGCTTAAGGGAGACCTCTACCGGCACCGCGGCAACAGATGCACGCTCGCCTTCTGGCACTTCCCGCACTTCACCGACGGTCCGCACGTGGCCGACGAGCAGGGCTCGACCGGCGTGCTCTGGCAGGACCTGTACGACGCAGGCTCGGAGTTGATCCTGAACGGCAACGACCACAGCTACCAGCGCTTTGCGCCCGCGACCGCCGACGGTACGGCCGATCCGGACAACGGCCTCCGTGAGTTCATCGTCGGCACCGGCGGCAAGAGCTTCACCACTCCGCAGGGCACGACCGCCGAGGTGCGCCACCCAGGCAGCTTCGGCGTCCTGAAACTGACGCTCTACGCCCAGAAGTACGACTGGCAATTCGTGAAGGAAGCCGGCGACACGACGGCCTTCACGGATTCCGGCTCAGCGGACTGTCACTAGCCCGCCGCGCGCCGCGGGCGCCGCCGGTTTCGCGAAGATAGGGCGTGCGATGGACCTCTCCGTTCTGTTTCTCGGCACGGCCGGCTCGATGCCGACCGTCCAGCGAGCACCGGCAAGCCTGCTGATCCGCCGCGGCGGAGACCGCCTCCTGATCGACTGCGGGGAGGGGACGCAGCGCCAGCTGCTGCGCTCGGTCGGCCTCCCGGACGTCGAGCACGTCTTCCTGACGCACTTTCACGCCGACCATTTCCTGGGTCTGCCCGGAATGATGAAGACCTTCGCGCTCCGCGGCCGGACGGCACCGCTCACGATCCACGGTCCGCGCGGACTGCAGGCCCTCATGACGGACCTGCGCCGCATCTACGGCAAGCTCACCTACGAGGTCCGGCTCCGGGAGCTCGCGCCCAGTGAGGCGGTCGAGCTCGACGGCTACCGCGTCGGCGCGTACGCGGTCGCACACCGGGCCGAGGCGCTCGGCTATGCGCTTGTCGAGGACGACCGGCCGGGCCGCTTCGACCCCGAGCGCGCGCGCGAGCTCGGGGTCGAGCCCGGCCCGCAGTTCGGACTGCTGCAGCGCGGCTCACCGGTCGAGGCGCCCGGCCGGACGGTCCAGCCGGGCGACGTGATGGGCGATCCGCGCCCGGGGCGCAAGCTCGTGTTCACCGGAGACACGGAGCCCTGCGACTCGACCGTCGTGGTGGCCGCCGGCGCCGAGCTGCTGGTACACGAGAGCACGTTCGCCGAAGAGGAGGCCGACCGGGCGCGGCAGACGGGGCATTCGACCGCGCGCCAGGCGGCCGAGATCGCGCGCGCCGCGGACGTGTCGCTGCTCGCGCTCACGCACCTGTCGTCGCGCTACTTCGCGCCGGTGATAGAGAAGGAGGCCCGAGCGGTCTTCGATCCGGTCGTGGTGCCGCGCGACTTCGACGTGGTCGAGGTTCCCTATCGCGAGCGTGGCGCGCCGGCGTTGATGAGCCTTCGCGAGCACCGCGAGCGCGCGCACACCGAGGCGGTCTCACAGGAGAGCTGAGCCCGCGCCGGCTCGTCGGGCACCGCTGTTACACTCGCCCTGTCGGTTCCTTTAATCCGGTCCTGCGAGGCTAGGAAGGGGCACGCAACTTGAGTCATGCCGTCCTCGACCGCGAGGACCTACGTCGAACGCTGCTGCGCGTCGCGCACGAGATCGTCGAGCGAAACGGCGATCGGCCGATCGCGCTGGTCGGCATACACACGCGTGGCGCGTTGATGGCACGCCGGCTTCGGGCCATGATCGAGGAGCTGCTCGGCCGGCCGGTGCCGCTGGGCGAGATCGACATCAGCTTCTACCGGGACGACGTCGGCGCGCGGCGCCCGGCGAGCCAGCCGGTGGTCAACTCCTCGCGGATCGACTTCCCGCTCGAGGAGACCACGGTCGTGCTGGTCGACGACGTGCTCTACACCGGACGGACGGCGCGGGCGGGAATCGAGGCGCTCTTCGACTACGGGCGCCCCGCGTGCGTGCAGCTCGCGGTGCTCGTCGACCGCGGCCACCGGGAGCTCCCGATCCGCCCGGACTACGTCGGGAAGAACCTGCCGACCGCGCGCTCGGAGCGGGTCTACGTGCGCCTCGAGGAGGAGGACGGCGTGGACGAGGTCGAAGTGGAACAACTGCCGACCGTCGGCAAGCCGACGGTCGGGTTGACAGAGGGCCCCCCCTCATGAAGCATCTGCTGACGATCGCCGACCTCAGTCGCGCCGACATCGAGCGGATCCTTGCGATCGCCGACAGCTTCGCGGAGGTCGCCGATCGCGACATCAAGAAGGTGCCGACGCTGCGGGGGCGGACCGTCGTCAACCTCTTCTACGAGGCCAGCACGCGCACGAGCTCTTCGTTCGAGCTGGCCGCCAAGCGCCTCTCCGCCGACCTGATCAGCATCCGTTCGGCCGGCTCGTCGGTGGACAAGGGAGAATCGCTGAAGGACACGGTCGCGACGCTGTCCGCTTACGATCCGGCCGCGATCGTGATCCGGTCTCCGTGGGCCGGGGCCGCCGAGATCGTCGCCCGGAACTCGTCTGCGTCGGTCGTGAATGCGGGTGACGGCAAGCACGAGCACCCGAGCCAGGCGCTGCTCGACTTGTTCACGCTGCGCCGCCGCACCGGGAGCCTCGAGGGGATCGAGATCTGGATCGTGGGCGACGTGATGCACAGCCGCGTCGCGCGCTCCAACGTGCTCGCCTTCACGCGCATGGGCGCCCGCGTGACGGTCGCCGGACCGCCGACCCTGATCCCCCGGGACTTCGAGACGCTCGGCTGCGAGATCGCCTATGACCTCGAGCGGCTCGGCGAGGCCGACGTGATCTATGCGCTGCGGATGCAGCAGGAGCGCATGGACCGGAGCCCCGACCGCGACCACGGCTACTTCATCCCCTCCGTGCGCGAGTACGTCTCGTGCTTCCAGATCGACTCGCGCCGCCTCCAGCCCGGCCAGCTGCTCATGCACCCGGGGCCGGTCAACCGCGGGGTCGAGCTGTCGGCCGAGGTCACCGACTCGCCTCAGACGCTGATCGCCGATCAGGTCGCAAGCGGTGTGGTGGTGCGCATGGCGATCCTCTACGAGCTGCTCTCGGCGGCGCCCGACGACGGTCCGCGCGCAGGGTCTCCAGCGCCCGCGGTGGAGCAACCAGCGTGAGGGTTCGGCTCTCGGCACGCGGCGGGCCACCGGCCGCGGTGCTCGTCACGGGCGTCCACGCGCTCGACCCCGCGGCCGCGATCGACGGGCCGCACGACGTGCTCGTCCGGGACGGAGAGGTCGCCGAGCTGGCACCCGCCGGCACGCTCGAGCGGGGCGACGGTGTCGAGTCGATCGACGGCGAGGGCCTGCACCTGTTTCCCGGCTTCGTGGACCCGCACGTCCACCTCCGGACGCCGGGCCGGGAGGACGAGGAGGACCTCGAGTCGGGCACGCGGGCGGCCGCCGCGGGCGGCTTCTGCTGCGTGCTCGCGATGCCCAACACGGAGCCCGTCGTCGACAACGCCGCCGTGCTGCGCTCGCTCCAGCAGCGGGCAGCGGTGGAGGCGGTCGTGCCGGTCGGCTTCCTCGCCGCGATCACCAGGGGCCAGCACGGGTCGGAGCTGACCGAGATGGTGGAGCTCGGGCGCGAGGGCGCGGTCGGCTTCACCGACGACGGCGTGCCCGTCGCCGACGCACGACGACTTCGCCAGGCGTTCCAGTATCAACGCCTCTGCGGCGGCGTGCTGGCGCTCCACGAAGAGGACCCATCGCTATCGGCCGACGGCGTCATGCACGAAGGGGCGGTCTCCGCCCTGCTGGGCCTCGCCGGCATCCCCTCGATCTCCGAGAGCACGGCGATCGAGCGCGACGCCGGGATCGCTCGCTACGAGCGCGGCCGCCTTCACATCCTCCACTTGTCGGCGGCCGAGTCCGTGGCGGCGGTCGAGCGGGCCAAGCAGGCGGGCGTGGAGATCACCTGCGAGGTCACTCCGCACCACTTGACCCTCACCGACGTAGCCGTCCGCGAGCTCGACCCCCGCTTCAAGATGAATCCGCCGCTGCGCTCGGAGGCGGACCGCACGGCGCTGATCGAGGGCCTTCGCTCGGGCGTCATCGACTGCATCGCGACCGACCACGCGCCGCACTCGCGCGAGGAGAAGGAGGCGCCGTTCGAACAGGCGCCGATGGGAGTGACCGGCCTCGAGACCGCGTTCGCCGCGATCTACACCAATCTCGTCCAGCCGGGCGTGATCGACCTCGACCTGCTCATCCGGCGCATCACGGCAGGCGGCGCTCCGTACGGGCTCGCCGCGCCGACGCTTGCGCCCGGAGCACGCGCGAACTTCTGCCTGGTCGATCTCGATGCGCCGTGGACCGTCGGCGAGGCGGGCTACGAGAGCCGCTCCGAGAACTCGTGCTTCGCGGGACGCGACCTCAACGGGCGCGTGCTGATGACCGTCGCCGCCGGCACTGTCGCCTACCGGGACCGCAACTTCGCGATCCGGCTCGCGGAGGGCTCGATGTTCGCCGGGCGCGAGGCGCGCCGGTGAAGCTCGACCGGGGCCGTACGGCGCTCGCCGTGATCGACGTTCAGGAGGCATTCCGCCCGGCGGTGCTCGACTTCGACCGCGTCGCGGCGAACGTCGCGACGCTCGTGCAGGGCGCCCGCATGCTCGGCCTGCCGGTGCTCGTCACCGAGCAGTATCCAAAGGGCCTCGGCGAGACCGTCCCCGAGGTCGCCGAGCACCTCGAGGGTGTGCCGAGGATGGAGAAGGTCGCCTTCAGTGCGCTCGACGCGGACGGGTTCCCGACCGCGCTGGACGTTCGCGATCAGGTGCTGCTCTGCGGGATCGAGTCGCACGTGTGCGTGAACCAGACCGCCGAGGACCTGCTCACGACTGGCCGGGGAGTGCACGTGGTCAAGGACGCGGTGACCTCGCGGACGGCGGAGAACCGGGATCTCGGCCTCCACAAGATGGAGCGAAGCGGCGCCTACGTGACGAGCGTCGAGACGGCGTTGTTCGAGCTGCTGCGGGGCGCCGGCTCGCCGGAGTTCAAGGACATCCAGAGGCTTGTGAAATGAGAGAAAGCGCGGTCGATCTGCAAGCAGATCGACCGGTTTCGGGCGGGACGGCGTTTGTTCTACTCGAGGATGGCACGCGGCTTCATGGGATCGCCGTCGGAGCGCCCGTGGCCGCGGTCGGCGAGGTCGTGTTCAACACCGCGATGACCGGCTACCAGGAGGCGGTCACCGACCCCTCGTACGACGCGCAGATCATCACTTTCACCTATCCGCTGATCGGCAACTACGGGGTCAGCGACGCGAACATGGAGTCGGGCCGGATCCATGCCCGCGCGGTGATCATGCGCGAGGGCATGAACAGCCGCCCGGAAGACGCCGGCGCAGGCTGGCTCGACTGGCTCGCGTCAGAGGGCGTCCCGGGGATCGGCGGCGTCGACACGCGGGCACTCGTCCGCCACCTGCGGGAGCGGGGCGCGATGCTCGGCGGTGTTTTCCCCGGCGAGATGAGCGACCAGGAGGCGCGCGACCTGATCGCCGCCGAGCCCTCGATGGACGGGCGCGACCTCGCCGCCGAGGTCACGCCGCGCGAGCCGATCGTGTTCGACGAGGGCTCCGGCCCCAAGGTGGTGGCGCTCGACACGGGCATCAAGCGCTCGATCGTCGAAAACCTCCGTCAGCGTGACTGCCGCCTCGTGCTGATGCCCTGCGGAAGCTCGGCCCAGGACGTCCTCGACCAGCAGCCGGACGCCGTCTTCCTGGCGAACGGGCCGGGCGACCCTGCGGCGCTCGACCACGTCGTCGGAACGGTCCGAGCGCTCGTCGGCAAGCTTCCCGTCTTCGGCATCTGCCTCGGCCACCAGTTGCTCTGCCGGGCGGTTGGGCTGGACACGTTCAAGCTGCGCTTCGGCCACCGCGGGGCGAACCACCCGGTCAAGGACCTCTCCACGGGCAAGATCGAGATCACAGCGCAGAACCACGGGTTCGCGGTACTCGGGCCCGGTGGCGCCAAGGCGATCGACGCGGACGAGCCGGTCCGCTGCGAGACCGACTTCGGCGCCGCGGAGCTTTCGCACGTGAACCTCTACGACCGCACGGTCGAGGGCCTCGTGCTGCACGATGTGCCCGCCGCCTGCGTCCAGTACCACCCGGAAGCAGGACCGGGGCCGCACGACTCGCTCTATCTCTTCGACCGTTTCGTGGACATGGTGCATGCCTAGGCGCACAGACATCCGCAAGCTCCTGATCATCGGCTCGGGGCCGATCGTGATCGGCCAGGCGGCCGAGTTCGACTACTCCGGCGTGCAGGCCTGCAAGGTGCTCCTGGAGGAGGGCTACGAGGTCGTGCTGGTCAACTCGAACCCGGCCACGATCATGACCGACCCTGAGTTTGCGACCGCGACGTATGTCGAGCCGTTGACGCTCGAGACGGTCACCGCGGTGATCGCCAAGGAGCGGCCCGACGCGCTGCTCGGGACGCTCGGCGGCCAGACCGCGCTCAACCTCGCCAAGTCGCTGCACGACGAGGGCGTGCTGGATCGCTACGGCGTCGAGCTGATCGGGGTGACCTACGACGCGATCCGCCGTGCGGAGGATCGCGAGCTCTTCCGGGAGACGATGCTCTCGCACGGCTTGAACGTGCCGAAGTCCGCGATCGTGCACACGATCGCGGAGGCGGAGCGGGTGATCGACGCGATCGGGCTTCCCCTGATCGTGCGACCGGCCTTCACGCTCGGCGGTCACGGCGGCGGCATCGCCTACACGCCCGCGGAGTTCTCCGAGCGCGTGTCCGAGGGGCTCAACGCCAGCCCGATCAACCAGGTGCTGCTCGAGCAGTCGCTGATCGGCTGGGGCGAGTTCGAGCTCGAGGTGATGCGCGACCACAACGACAACGCGCTTGTGGTCTGCTCGATCGAGAACATCGACCCGATGGGCGTCCACACGGGTGACAGCGTCACCGTCGCTCCCCAGCAGACGCTCTCCGACCGCGCCTATCAGGTGCTGCGCGACCAGGCGCTCGCGGTGATCCGCGCGGTGGGCGTCGAGACCGGCGGCTCCAACATTCAGTTCGCAGTCAGCCCGGAGACGGGCGAGGTGGTTGTGATCGAGATGAACCCGCGGGTTTCGCGATCGTCCGCGCTCGCCTCCAAGGCGACCGGCTTTCCGATCGCCAAGATCGCCGCGAGGCTCGCGGTCGGGTACGCGCTCGAAGAGATCCCCAACGACATCACCCGCCGCACGCCCGCCTCTTTCGAGCCGACGATCGACTACACGGTCGTGAAGATCCCGCGGTTCGCGTTCGAGAAGTTCCCGTTCGTGGACGGCGGCCTGACCACGCAGATGAAGAGCGTGGGCGAGGTGATGGCGATCGGGCGGACCTTCAAGCAGGCCTTCATGAAGGCGCTGCGCTCGCGCGAGCTCGACTCGGAGCCACGCCTGCCCGAAGACACGGAAGCATTGCTCGGGCGGCTCGATCGCCCGGCGCACGACCGGTACGAGTTCCTGTTCGAGGCCTTTCGCCGGGGTGTCTCCACCGACGAGCTGAACCGCCGCACCTCGATCAACCCGTGGTTCCTGGCGCAGTTCGCCGAGCTCGTCGCGGCGCGCGACGACGGACTCGCGCGCAAGAAGGATCTCGGCTTCTCCGACGAGCAGGCCGGCGTCACGCGCGCGGAGCGCCGCGCCGCGGGGCTCGAGCCGGTGTTCCGCTCCGTCGACACCTGCGCGGCCGAGTTCGAGGCCGAGACGCCCTACTACTACAGCTCCTATGAGCGCAACAAGTTCGGCGACCGCGCCGCCGAGGTCCGCCGCGGGTCGCGCCCGAGCGTCGTGATCCTGGGCTCGGGGCCGAACCGAATCGGCCAGGGGATCGAGTTCGACTACTGCTGCGTGCACGCCGCGATGACGGTTCACGAACTGGGACGCGACGCGGTGATGGTGAACTGCAACCCCGAGACGGTCTCGACCGACTACGACACCTCGGACCGGCTGTACTTCGAGCCGCTCACGGTGGAGGACGTGCTGGAGGTGATCGAGGTCGAGCAGCCGGAGGGGGTGATCGTCCAGTTCGGCGGCCAGACGCCGCTTCGCATCGCCGCCGACCTGCAGCAGGCCGGCGTGAAGCTGCTCGGCACGCCGGTCGAGTCGATCGACCTCGCCGAAAACCGCGAGCAGTTCGGAGCGCTGCTCCGCCGGCTCGGTATCGGACACCCGCCCTACGGCATCGCCCATGACGAGGGCGAGGCGATCGGGGTCGGGCGGCAGCTCGGCTTCCCGCTGCTGGTGCGGCCGTCATACGTGCTCGGTGGCCGCGCGATGGAGCTCTGCTATTCGGAGAGCGAGCTGGTCGCGTACGTCGAACGGCTTCGCGCCGCCGGAGGCAGCGAGCTCGCCGAGCGCATGTACCCGCTGTTGATCGACCGGTTCCTCGAGAACGCGATCGAGCTCGACGTCGACGCGCTCGCCGACGGAGAGGACGTCTACGTCGCGGGGATCATGCAGCACGTCGAGGAGGCGGGCGTTCACTCGGGCGACTCCGCATGCGTGCTTCCGCCGCTGAGCCTCGGTGGCGAGATGCTCGACGAGATCAGCCGGCAGACCAGGGTGCTCGCTCTCGAACTGGGGGTCGTAGGCCTCCTCAACGTGCAGTTTGCGGTGGTCGAGAACAAACGCCTGCGGGTGATCGAGGTGAACCCGCGGGCTTCCCGCACGGTGCCGTTCGTCTCGAAGGCGACCGGAGTGCCGCTCGCGAAGGTGGCGTGCCGCCTGATCCTGGGTGAGCGGCTTCGCGACCAGCGGCTGCCCGATTGGCAGGCCGGCAGTCACGTGAGCGTGAAGGAGGCCGTGCTTCCGTTCAAGCGGCTCCAGGGCTCGGATGCGGTGCTCGGCCCCGAGATGAAGTCGACGGGGGAGGTGATGGGAATCGCCGCGGACTTCCCGACTGCCTTCGGCAAGGCGCAGGCGGCAGCCGGCGTCGAGCTGCCCTCGAAGGGCACTCTGTTCATCACGGTGTGCGACACCGACAAGCCCGCCGCTACCCAGCTCGCGGCGCGCATGCACGACCTCGGCTTCCGAGTGCTTGCCACGCGCGGGACAGCTGCTGCGATCCGCGCGATGGGGATCCCCGTCGAGGAGCTGAACAAGATCGGTGAAGGCTCTCCGCACGTCGGCGACTACATCACCCGTGGCGACGTCGACATCGTGATCAATACTCCGGCCGGCCGCGGAGCGAGGACCGACGGCTGGGAGATCCGCCGCGCCGCGATCGAGCGCAACGTCCCGTGCATCACGACGATGACGGGCGCGACCGCGGCGGTCCGGGCGATCGGCGCAACCCGCTCCGGTACGCCGAGCGTGCGTTCATTGCAGGAGCTCCACCGCGCCGCCGCCCCCGCGGGCGACGAGCCGGCGCCGGCCGCGCGCGCGTGACAGCGCCCTTCGGACGCCGGCTCTGCGAGGTGACGGCCAACCAGGCGGCCGGGCCCTACAGGCTCGTGGAGGTCGCCGACCGATCGGGGCCGCCGCCGCTTGCGGGGCAGTTCTACATGCTCGCGGCGGCGCGCGGCTGGGGCGGGGCGGATGGACGTCCGCATCTCGCTCGCGCGTTCTCGGTCTGCCGTGTCCGCGGCGAGCGGCTCGGGTTTCTCGTCGATGCGATCGGTCCGGGCACGGAGCGGCTCGCCGCGCTCGACCAGGGCGAGGGCATGTGGCTCGTCGGCCCGCTCGGCATCGGCTTCTCGCCTCCGGCGCGGGAAGCGCGGCCGGTGCTCGTCGCCGGCGGGGTGGGGCTTGCGCCCCTGGTGATCCTGGCCGAGTCGCTTCGCGACGCCGGCCGTGACCCGCTCGTGCTGGCCGGCTTTCGCGATTCTGGTTACGCCGAGGCCGCCGGCCTCTTGCCCGCACCGCCGGTGCTCGCGACCGACGACGGGTCAGCCGGCCACCACGGCCTCGTGACGGAGCTGCTCGTGGACGAGCTCGACCAGACCCCGAGCGCGGTCGTCTATGCATGCGGCCCACCGGCGATGCTCGAATCGGTGCGCGCTCTCTGCGCGGAGCGCACCGTGGCCGCGGAGCTCGCGCTCGAGGAGGCGATGGCGTGCGGCTTCGGCGCCTGCTTCGGGTGCGTCGTCCTCACGCGCGACGGCTACCGGCGGATCTGCGTCGACGGGCCGGTGGTGGCGGCCTCGGACCTGGAGGAGTCGTGGCTGGAGCGCTGACCGCGGCGCCCGACCTGGCAACCGGCCTGGCCGGGCTCGAGCTCCGCCATCCGGTCCTGAACGGGTCCGGCACCTTCGACGCGATCGCAGCCCTGCGCACGTTCGGCGACGGCTTGCGTGAGCGGTTTCCGTTCTCCGCGTTCGTATCGAAGACGATCACGGTCGAACGTCGCGACGGCAACCCGCCGCCGCGGCTCTGGGAGGCGCCGGCGGGGCTGATCAACTCGATCGGTCTTCCGAACAAGGGCCTCGACGGCTTCCTGGAGCACGACCTGCCGGTGCTCGCAACCGTCCCCGTGCCGCTGATCGTGAGCGTTGCGGGGTTCGGCCACGACGAGTTCGCGACGCTCGTCGAGGGTGTCGCGGCACGCACCGAGGTCGCCGCCCTCGAGCTGAACGTGTCCTGTCCCAACGTCAAGTCGGGCTGCGTCATGGGGGACGACCCGCACGAGACCGCGACCCTGATGCACCGCGTGCGGCCGCTCACGTCGAAGCCTCTGATCGTGAAGCTCACGCCCAATGCGAGCGACGTCGGCGGGGTCGCGGTGGCCGCCGAGCACGGTGGCGCCGACGCCGTCTCGCTGATCAACACGCTTCGCGCCCGGGCGATCGATCCGGCTCTCGAGAGCGCCTCGGGAAGCGCCTGGCTCGGCGCCGGCAGCGGCGGCCTGTCGGGGCCGGGGGTGCGGGCGGTGGCGCTCGAGCAGGTGCACCAGGTCGCCTCGCGCACGACCCTCCCGGTGGTCGGCATGGGAGGGATTCGATGCGGCCGCGACGCGCTCGACTTCCTCGCCGCCGGGGCGACCTGCGTCGCAGTCGGAACCGAGAGCTTCCGCGATCCGGCGGCCGCCGAGCGAGTGCGCGAAGAGCTTGCGCAGCTACTGTCGAAGTCGCGCGTCGCGCGACTCGCCGACTACCCGCGCGTCGTCTGAGCGTTTTAAAAAGCTGTGAAAATGCAGGTCAAAAGTGAACCTGCCTCAAGCGCCCTCGACCTCCGCACGAGGTCGACCTCAATTCTCGGTTTATTTGCGAAAGTTTTTTCGAAGCGCATCTTGCACGCCGCTTTGCCGTGCGTATAATCGCCGCCCATGCCCGCCGCCACCAAGTCCCCCTCGGGCGCGCCGGAGCGTTCCTTGACGCAACGAATGGATGCGCTCAACGAGGCGAACCGCGTTCGCACGAGGAGGGCTCAGCTGAAAAAAGACCTTCGCGCCGGCCGCGCGAACATCAACGTGCTGCTGCTCTCGCCCCCGGAGTACATCCAGAGCGCGAAGGTGTCGGACATGCTGCTGGCGGTCCCGAAGTACGGCCACGTGAAGGTCAACAAGATCCTCGCCCAGTGCCGGATCTCCCCGAGCAAGACGCTCGGCGGCCTCTCGCAGCGCCAGCGCGCCGAGCTGGTCAGTCACTTCCGTAACTAGTGACCCCCTAGGCGGTTTGACGCGGCCCCGCGGCCAGAGCGTCGAGGCCCGTTGACCACCGGGCGGCTATTCGTCATCACCGGGCCGTCAGGGGTCGGCAAGGGCACCCTGATCCGGCGCCTGCTCCGGGAGGTGCCCGGGCTCGAGCTGTCGGTCTCGGCCACCACGCGCCCTCCCCGCCCCGGCGAGCGCGACGGCGTCGAATACCACTTCATGTCCGGCAGGGAGTTCGACCGGCTCGCGCAGAACGGCGAGCTGCTCGAGCACGCGACCTACGCGGGGAACAGCTACGGGACCCTGCGGACGGAGGTCGAGCCGCGCCTGGCCCGCGGCACCGGCGTCGTGCTGGAGATCGAGGTCCAGGGCGCCCGGCAGGTGCGTGAGGCGATGCCGGAGGCGGTCCAGGTCTTCATCGCCCCGCCTTCCCCCCATGCCCTGCGCGAGCGCCTCGTGGGGCGGGCGACCGACCGCCCGGATGAGATCGAACGTCGGCTCGCGGCCGCTCAGGAGGAGCTGGCAGCGCGCGAGGAGTTCGGGCACGTGATCGTCAACGACGACCTCGACCGGGCCGCGGAGGAGCTTGCGGGGCTGGTGCGCGCGGTGACCGCTCAGGACCAGGCCGCCGCGGCGCTCGAGGAAGGCGAAAAGGCCTGATGTAAGATCACCGGAGACTGCGGTAGGGGCCGCAGCCCGGCGATAGGAGCATTTCTCTTGATTTATCCGCGCATCGACAGCCTGCTCAAACACGTCGACTCCAATTACGCGGCAGTCATCGTGGCGGCGAAGCGGGCCCGCCAGATCAACAACTACTACCACACGCTCGGCGAGGGAGTCTTCGAGGAGTTCCCCCCGCCGATGGTCGACACGCCTTCGAAGAACTACCTGACGATCGCGCTCGAAGAGGTCGCTCAGGGCAAGATCCGCTCGCGCTACCGCGTCTGACGCAGGCGGCCCGGAGGGGAGCGCGCGTGGCAAGGATCCTGCTCGGCGCAAGCGGTGGCATCTCCGCCTACAAGGCGGTCGAGCTCGCGCGCCTCGCGACCAGGGCGGGGCACGCCGTGCGGGTGCTCCAGACCCCCGGCTCGCTCGAGTTCGTGGGTCGGGCGACGTTCGAGGGCATCACGGGTGCGCCCGTGCTGGTCGGAGAGTTCGAGCGTGACCCTGCCCGCGGCACGTTTCCCGGGGAGGCGGCGCCCGACCACGACCCGATCGGCCACCTCGAGCTGGCGGCCCGCTGCGACGTCTACTGCATCGCGCCGGCGACGGCCAACACGATCGCGAAGCTCGCGACCGGGCTCGCGGACAACATGGTGACCGCCGCCTACCTCGCGTGTGCGGGGCCGATTGTGCTCGCCCCGGCGATGAACAACCGCATGTTCGAGCATCCCGCCACGCAGGCGAACCTCGACACGCTGCGCGCCCGGGGTGTCCACGTGGTGGACCCCGGGACGGGCGCGCTGGCGTCACGCGGTGAATGGGGGATCGGCCGTCTCGCCGAGCCGGTCGAGCTGCTCGCCGCGATCGAGCTGGCCGCTGGTACCGGGGCGCCGCGGCCCCTCGACGGCCTGCGCGTGCTCGTGACCGCGGGCGGCACGCGTGAGCCGCTCGACGCCGTGCGCTTCCTCGGCAACCGCTCGAGCGGCCGCATGGGGTTTGCGCTCGCAGCCGAAGCGGCCCGCCGGGGCGCCGACGTGACGCTGGTCGGGGCCAACGCGGCCCTGCCGCCACCGCCGGGCGTCACCTTTGTGAGGGTCGAGACGGCCGAGGAGCTTCGCCGCGCCACGCTCGAGGGGTTCCCCGCCTGCGACGTGCTGCTGATGGCCGCCGCGGTCGCGGACTACCGGCCCGCCACGCCCGCGCAGGGCAAGATCTCGAAGGAGCCCCACGATGCGCTCGCGGTCGAGCTGGTGCGCACACCGGACGTGCTCACCGAGGCGTCTTCGCTTCGCCGCCCGGGGCAGTCGCTGATCGGGTTCGCGGCCGAGCACGGCCCGGCGGGCGTCGACCGGGCTCGCGAGAAGCTGGCGCGCAAGCAACTCGACGCGATCGTCGTGAACGACATCTCGCGCGCCGACATCGGCTTCGACTCCGAAGAGAACGAGGTGACGATGCTTGCGCCGGGCGAGGAGCGCCACGTGCCGCTCGCCGGCAAGGCGGACATCGCAGCCGCCGTGCTCGACTTCGTGCAGTCGCTACGGTCGATGTCGGAGACGACCACATGAGCCGCGAGTACCTGCCCCAAGATCCCGCGTCCGACGACGCCTACGCCCTCTTCCAGCGTGGTCTGTCGCTGCTCGCCGAAAGGCACTGGGCGCAGGCCGCGGTGTCGCTCGAGAAGGCGAAGCGCCTGGAGCCGGACAAGACCTCGATCCGCGAGGCGCTCGGGCGCGCATACTTCCGCAGCGGCCGCTACCGGCCCGCGGCCACGGAGTTCTCCGCGGTCGTCGAGCAGAGCCCTGCGGACGACTATGCGCACTTCTGCCTCGGCCGCTCGCTCGAGAAGCTGGGCGACCGCCGCGCGGCCCGTCGCCACATGTCGCTCGCGTGCGGCATGCGGCCGGACAGGACCGACTACAGGATCTACCGGGACAGGGTCAGCGACTGATCGCCGGCCCGTGCGCGCGCTGATCCAACGCGTGAGCCACGCCTCCGTCAGCGTCGGCGGCGAGACCGTCGGCGAGATCGGCGAGGGCCTCCTGGTGTTGCTAGGCGTGGGGGAGGGCGACGACTCCGAGCAGGCCGGGCGGCTCGCCGACAAGCTTTCGAAGCTGCGCGTGTTCGACGGCGAAGGAGGGCGCATGGACCGGTCGCTGCTCGACCTCGGAGCGTCCGTGCTCGCGGTCAGTCAGTTCACGCTCTACGGCGATACGCGCCGGGGCCTCCGGCCGAGCTTCACGGGCGCCGCGGAGCCCAGTGAGGCGGAGCGGCTCTACGAGCAGTTCTGCCGTGAGCTGGAGGGCCGCGGCGTGCCCGTCGAGCGCGGTCGCTTCGGCGCCCGGATGTCGGTCTCGCTCGTCAACGAAGGCCCCGTCACACTGATGCTCGAGGCCTAGCGGACCCTCCCGGAACGTACACCCTCCATCGCTATACTTCGCCGACCGACAGACGGGAGACCTGCGGCGTGTCGCCGCTCTTTCAGAAGTGGGCCTTCCAGCCCACTTTTTTTGCGAGAAATGTTGAGCACTTCACTAAAAGAGGACCAATTGGAAACAGATGGCCGTGCCCGCATCCAGGCGGAGATCGAGGAGCGCATCGCCGACCTCGAGCCGGACGTGGAGGTCGTGGCCGTTGAGCTGGTCGGTGCGCGGCGCGCGCCCATCCTGCGCATCTTCCTCGACCGCGAGGGCGGCGTCGACGTCGAGCTGTGCGCGCGTGTCACCCGCCATCTCCGTGACCTTCTGCGTGACTACACGGTCGAGGTCTCCTCGCCGGGGCCGGAGCGCCCGCTCACGAAGCTGGACCACTATCACCGCTTCATGGGCTCGCGGGTGCGCATTCGCACGCGTGACTCGATCGAGGGCCGCAACGACTTCAAGGGCGAGCTGATCGGAGCCGATGACCGCGGCGTCGCGCTCGCGGGCGAGTGGGGCACGCTGACGATCCCGCACGAGCGCATCCGCCGCTCGAACCTGATCGCCGCCGGTGGCAAGATCGCGAGGCAGAAGTGAGCAAGGAGATCGTAGAAGCAGTCCAGACGCTCGAGAAGGAGAAGGGCATCTCTTCGGAGACCCTCATGCGGGCGCTCGAGGATGCACTGCTGTCTGCCTACAAGAAGACCCCCGGCGCGGCGAGGTACGCCCGCGTCGACATGGATCGCAGGACCGCGGACTTCCGCGTGTTCGAGCTGATCCTTCCTCCCGAGCTCGAGGAGAAGCTCGTCAAGGAGGCGATCGAGTCCGAGCAGACGATCGACCCGGAGACGGGCGAGATGCGAGAGCCCGAGGAGCCCGAGATCGACCTCGAGAAGCTGGCCGAGTACGAGGACCAGATCTCGAGCCGCGACGTCACCCCGACCGACTTCGGCCGGATCGCCGCGCAGACCGCCAAGCAGGTGATCCTCCAGCGGATCCGCGAGGCCGAGCGCGACATGATGTTCGAGGAGTACCAGGACCGCGTGGGCGAGATGATCACCGGGATCATCCAGCAGTCGGACTCGCGTTACACGCTCGTGCAGCTCCGCGAGCGCGTCGAGGCGCTGCTGCCCAAATCCGAGCAGGTCGACAGCGAGCGGTATGACCACGGCGCCCGCGTGAAGGCGGTGATCACCGAGGTTTCCTCGAGCACCAAGGGGCCGAGCATCATCGTCTCGCGCCGCAACCCCGAGCTGATCAAGAAGCTGTTCGAGCTCGAGGTGCCGGAGGTCGCGGACGGCCTCGTCGAGATCGTCAACGTCGCGCGTGAGCCGGGCTACCGCTCGAAGATCGCGGTGGTCTCGCATGCTGACGGCGTCGACCCGGTCGGCGCCTGCGTGGGTCCGCGCGGGTCACGCGTCCGGATGGTCGTGTCCGAGCTGCGCGGGGAGAAGATCGACATCATTCCCTTCAACGAGGAGCCCGCGCGATTCGTCGCGAAGGCGCTGTCGCCGGCCCGCGTGCGCGAGGTGCTCGTCGACGACGACAACAAGCAGGCGACGGTCGTCGTGCCCGACGACCAGCTCTCCCTCGCGATCGGCAAGGAGGGCCAGAACGCGCGCCTCGCTGCCCGCCTGACGGGCTGGCGCGTGGACATCAAGTCCGAGAGCGAGTTCGCTGAGGAAGAGGCCGAGCTGGGCGTTCAGCCCGAGGAGGACGTGTCCGGCCGCTGCCACGCGGTGCTCAGCTCCGGCAAGCGGTGCCCGAATGCGGCGCTGCCGGGCTCCCGCTACTGCGGCCTTCCGGCCCACCAGGCGCTGGCCGAGGAACCCGCCGGGGCTGCGCAGGTGCCCGTCGCCGCCAACGGCGCAGGTGAGTCCTCCGTGGAGGAGGCGCCCGACGCTCCGGCCACGGAGGAGGCGCCGGTCGCGGCCGAGCCGCAGGTTGCCGCAGAGCCGCAGGACGGCGCGCCCGAGCCCGCCGCGCCGGTGCCCGCGCAGCCCGAAACCGCCGGCGGCGGAGAGGAGCGCTAGCCGACACCGTGGCGAAGAAGCGCGTCTACGAGATTGCAAAGGAGAAGGGGGTCTCGAGCAAGGACCTCCTGGCCCGGCTGCAGGCCGCCGGTGTCGACGTGAAGGCGGCCGCCTCGACGATCGACGAGGCCGACGCCGTGAAGGTGCTCTCCGGAGATGGCGCGAACGGCTCCGCCCAGGGCGCCACTCCAGCGCCGAAGCCGGAAGCCCCGGCCGCGAAGACCCAGGGCGAAAAGTCCGGCCCGGAGCCCAAGGCGCAGGGCGCCCAGCCGCAGCCGGGTCAGCCCGCGAAGCCGGGCAGCGGCCCGGACGGAAAGCCCGGCGACAGCCCGCCTCGCCGCTCCTCCGATGCCGGCCCCGACCGCCGCGCGATGGCCGCGCGCGAGCGCACGCCCCAGTCGGGCGGCCGCCGGCGCCGCGTCGTGATCGACTCACAGGCTTCGCGCCGCCAGACGCCGCCGCCGTTCCAGCAGCAGCGCAGGCGCCGCAGCCGCGGCCGCGGCGCGCCGCCGCCCGAGCCCGGCGACCGGCCGCCGACGGTCGTAACCGAGCTGCCGCCGGTCAAGATCCCCTCGGGCGCGACCGTCCGCGACGTCGCCGAGCATCTCGGCGTCCAGGCCGGCGAGGTGATCAAGAAGCTGATGGCGATGGGCGAGATGGCCTCCATCACCCAGACTCTGTCCGACGAGGCGATCGGCATCATCGCGGACGAGTTCGACAAGAAGGTCGAGATCGTGCGCGCCGCGGACGAGGACACCGATTTCGCCTTCGAGGACGCCGACGAGGACCTCACGGACCGGCCGCCGGTCGTCACGATCATGGGCCACGTCGACCACGGCAAGACGTCGCTGCTCGACGCGATCCGCGAGACCGAGGTCGCGGCGGGCGAGGCCGGCGGGATCACACAGCACATCGGCGCTTATCAGGTGCACCACGACGGCAGGGTCGTGACGTTCCTCGACACGCCCGGCCACGAGGCTTTCACCGCGATGCGCGCACGCGGCGCGAAGGTGACCGACATCGCCGTGATCGTGGTCGCCGCCGACGACGGCGTGATGCCGCAGACCACGGAGGCGATCGATCACGCGAAGGCGGCCGGCGTGCCGATGGTGATCGCGGTGAACAAGGTCGACAAGGAGAACGCCGACCCGAACCGGGTCCGCGGCGAGCTCGCCTCGCAGGGGCTGACGCCGGAGGACTGGGGCGGTGAGACCGTCTTTGCGGACGTTTCGGCGAAGACCAAGCAGGGTCTCGACAACCTCGTCGAGATGATCCTGCTGGTGGCCGAGGTCGAGGATCTCAAGGCCAACAAGGACGCGCCGGCGAGCGGCACGGTGGTCGAGTCGAGGCTCGATCCGGGCCGTGGCCCGGTCGCAACCGTGCTCGTGCAGCGCGGAACGCTCCAGATGGGCGATGCGCTCGTGGCGGGCGCCCACTGGGGCCGGGTCCGCGCGATGCACGACTTCCTCGGCGCGCGCGTCGAGCAAGCCGTGCCCGGTGAGCCGGTCGAGATCCTCGGATTCGACAGCGTGCCCGACGCGGGCGAGCCCGTGCGCGGGGTGCGGAACGACCGCGAGGCGAGGCATCTCGCAAGCGAGCGCGCGATCCGCCTGAAGACCGAGGCGCTCGCGCGGCGCCGGTCGGCCGTGGTGAGCCTCGAGGACGTGTTCGAGCGCGCGCAGGCGGGCCAGGCGGTGGAGCTGAACCTGGTCCTGAAAGCGGACGTCGCGGGATCGCTCGAGGCGATCCAGGATCAGATCGCCAAGCTTTCGCGCGAGGAGGTGACGCTGAACGTGCTCCACACGGCGGTCGGAGGTATCACTCAGTCCGACGTGATGCTTGCCGCGGCTTCGAGCGCGATCATCATCGGCTTCAACGTGCGGCCGCTGCCCGAGGCGAAGATGCTCGCCGACCAGGAGGAGGTCGACGTCCGCACCTACACGGTGATCTACAAGATCACCGACGAGCTCAAGTTGGCGATGCAGGGCATGCTCGCTCCGGAAGAGGTCGAGGAGTCGCTCGGCATGACCGAGGTCCGGCAGATCTTCCGCGCTTCGCGGATCGGCACGATCGCCGGGTGCCACGTCACCCAGGGCAAGATCACGCGTGCCGCCAACATCCGCGTGCTGCGCGACGGCACGATCATCTACGACGGCATGCTTTCGTCGCTCAAGCGTTTCAAGGACGACGTGCGTGAAGTCGAAGAGGGCTTCGAGTGCGGCATTACGATCGAGAACTTCCAGGACGTCAAGGAGGGGGATGTGCTGGAGGCCTACGAGACGCGCCAGGTCGAGCGAGAGCTCGAATAGAACAATCGAACAACGAAATCTTTCTTGGCCGAAGGACGATTGGCCCAAGGACGATTGGCCCAGCGACGACCGTGCCTTTCTTGGCCGCCCTCACGATCCACCTCTACCTACCGGACAACGGCAGCCTGAAGGGCAAGCGGAAGGAGCTGCTGTCGGTGCGCTCGACGCTCGCCAGGCGCTTCGGCGCGAGTGTCGCCGAGGTCGCCGACCAGGACCTGTGGCAGCGCGCAACGCTCGCGGCGACCATGGTGTCCGGCTCGGCCGGAGAGCTCGAGCGGGCGATCGACAGCATCGAGCGCTACCTGCTGGCGCGCTTTCCGGAAGGCGCGCGGGTCGACCGCCGGCTGGTTTCGTTCGAGGACATCGACGCCTGAGCAGCCCGCTCCGGGGTGCAATGGCCGCGTTTGCGTGCGCTCACCGAGCAGGGATTCGCCGGGTGCACGCAAACATCGCGTATATAGTCGAGACAGTGTCCACGGAGGTTCCTGCGATCCCAATCCCATGCCCAAAGACAGGATCAGGCGAGTCAACGAGGCGGTGCGCGAAGTGTTGAGCGAGGCGATCACGACCGAGCTCAAGAACCCGCGCGTCGGCTTCGTGACAGTGACGGCGGTCGATACCAGCCCCGACCTCCGGCACGCGCGCGTGTTTGTGAGCGTGCTCGGCGACGAGAAGGAGCGCGAGGACTCGCTGGCCGGGCTCGCGTCCGCGCATGCCTACCTGCAGTCGCGGCTGGCTTCGCGGCTGCGGCTGAAGCACACGCCCAAGCTCAGCTTCGAGTACGACCCCAGCGTCGAGCGCGTGATGCGGATCGGAAAGCTGCTGCGCGACGAGGGAACCACCTCGTGAAGGCCGACGTCACGACCGAGCGCGACCAAGTCGTCGAGGAGCTCAGGCTCGGGGAGAAGTTCCTGCTCACCACCCACGAGAACCCCGACGGTGACGCACTCGGGTCGCTGGTCGGCATGCACATGGTGCTCGACCTGATGGGCAAGGACAACATGATGTTCATGTCGGCCGAGGAGTTCCCGCTGCCATACGAGTACCGCAGGCTTCCGCTCGCCGACGTGACCCACGAGCTTCCACCGGACGCCGAGGAGCGCACGATCGTGTTCCTGGACTGCGGCAACATCGACCGCATGCCGGTGAGCTTCCTCGGCCGCGACGACGCGCACATCGTGAACATCGACCACCACCACGACAACACGCGCTTCGGCACCGCGAACCTGGTGGTCGGCACGGCTTCCTGCACCGCCGAGATCGTCTACGACCTGATCGCGGACCTGGGCGTCGAGCTGACGCTGGCGCTCGCGGCGGCGCTCTACGTCGGGCTCGTGACCGACACCGGCAAGTTCCAGTACGAGAACACGACCTCCGAGTCGCACCGGATGGCGGCGGACCTGATCGAGGCCGGCGTCGACGTCCATCAGGAGTTCCGCCAGCTCTACGAGAACGTCCCGTTCGCGAAGCTGCAGCTGCTGACACGCGTCCTCAGCCGCGTCGAGCGATTCGACGAGGGCCGGCTCACCCTCTCGCACATCACGCGCATCGACTACGACGAGACGGGCGCCGACGAGAACTACTCGGAGGGCATCGTCGACCACATCCGCGCGGTCGAGGGGACGGTCGTGGCGGCCTTCGTCCGGGAGCAGCTCAAGGAGGGTCGCGAGGGCGTCAACAAGGTGAGCCTGCGAGCTGCCACCGACGACGTCGATGTGAGCGTGATCGCCCGCAAGGAGGGCGGCGGCGGTCATCGGCAGGCCGCCGGGTTCTCGAGTACGAAGGACCTGCGCGGACTGATCGGCTTCATCCGCGCCGAGATCGCCGCGCAGCAGCGCTAGCTGCACGGGGGATAGGCTTCGCTGGGTCATGGCCGGGGGTCAGCCGAGCGGCGTGCTGCTGGTCGCGAAGCCGGCCGGCGTCACTTCCCACGATGTCGTCGACCGCGTGCGGAGGCTGCCGATCGCACACAGGGCGAAGGTCGGCCATGCCGGCACGCTCGACCCCTTCGCGACCGGGCTACTGCTCGTGATGGTCGGGAAGGCGACCCGGTTCCAGCGGTTCTTCATGGCGCTTCCGAAGACGTACAGGACGATCGCGAGGCTGGGTGCCGTGTCCGACACGGGCGACCCGACCGGCGAGATCGAGGCGACCGGGCGTCGCACCGACGAGGCCGCCGTCCGCGCTGCGGCCGCCCGCCTGGTCGGCGAGATCGACCAGCGCGTGCCGCTGACATCGGCGGTCAAGGTGGGCGGCGAGCGCCTGTACCGCAAGGCGCACCGAGGGGAGAGCTTCGAGACACCGGTGCGCCGCGTGCACGTCACGCGGCTCGACGTGCTCGCGTTCGCCGACGACCAACCCGACCACCAGGGGCAGCGGGCCGAGCTCGAGGTGGAGTGCTCCAGCGGCACATACGTGCGGGCGCTCGTCGGCGACCTCGGCGAGCTGACCGGAGTGGGCGCCTACTGCGGGTCGCTCGAGCGCACGGCGATCGGGGCCTTCGCCGTCGAGGCCGCAGACGATGCGCGGCTCGTGCCGCTTGCCGAGGCGCTCTCGTTCCTGCCGGAGCGAGCGCTCGACCCCGAGGAGGAGCGGCTCGTCCGAAACGGCCGTGCGGTCGAGCCCGGCGGCATCGATGCAGACGCGGTCGACGTGCGGCTCACGGCGGCCGGTGAGCTGGTCGCCGTGGCGGAGTGCCGGGACGGCAAGCTGCGGCCCGTGGCGGTGGTGTCGGCCTGATGGACGTGTACCGAACGCTCGAGGAGATCTTGGCCGCCCCGGGCGGGCGGGCGCTGGCGCTCGGCACCTTCGACGGGGTGCACCTCGGGCACCGGGAGGTGATCGCATCCGCCCGGGAATGGGCCCGCGCGCGCGGCGCGCTTGCCTGCGTGGTGACGTTCGACCCCCACCCGCTGCAGGTGCTCCGGCCCGAGGAGCCGCTGCGCCTCCTGACCACGACCGACGTGAAGATCGGGCTGTTCCGCTCGCTCGGCGTGGACGAGGTGGCCGTGATGCCGTTCACCGAGGAGCTCTCCCTGCAGTCCCCCGAGGCGTTCTCCAAGGACGTGCTCGCCGGCCGCCTCGGCGCTCGGCACGTGTCAGTAGGGGAAAATTTCCGCTTCGGCCATGGTGCCTCGGGGGACGCCGCCTTCCTGTGCTCGAGGCCCGAGTTCGAGACCGAGATCGTGCCGCTCTTCGATCGGGGCGGCGAGCCTGTCTCCTCCAGCAGGATCCGCGACCTCGTCGCCGCGGGCGAGGTCGGCGCGGCCGCCGACCTGCTCGGCGCCCCGTTCGTGCTCGAGGGCACGGTGGTCGCGGGCGATGCACGCGGCCGGGCGCTCGACATGCCGACCGCCAACCTCGAGACACCGCCGCACCTGGTCGTGCCCGGGGCCGGGATCTACGCTGCGACGGCACGGGTGGACGGCGGGCAGGAGGTGCCGGCGGCGGTCAGCATCGGCGTTCGCCCGACCTTCGAGGAGGCCGGCGAGCAGCGGGTCGAGGCACATTTGATCGGCTTCGCCGGTGACCTCTACGGGCGCCATCTACGGCTCGCGTTCCTGGAGCGCCTCCGGGACGAGCTCCGGTTCGAGTCGGCGGACGAGCTCGTCGCGCAGATGCGCCGCGACGTGGACGACACGCTGAGAGTCATCGCCCGCAGCGCGCGGGCGCAGGACTGAGCCTGCTACGGTTTTCCGCCGATGCCGCTGACGAAAGACGCAAAGCAGGAAGTGATCCAGAGGTTCGGGCGCGGTGACAACGACACCGGCTCGCCCGAGGTCCAGGTCGCGCTTCTCACCGCCCGGATCAACGAGCTCACCGAGCATCTCCGCGAGCACAAGAAGGACCACCATTCCCGCCGCGGATTGCTGATGCTGGTGGGCCAGCGCCGGCGGCTCCTCAACTACCTGAATCGCCGTGACGTGGACCGCTATCGCGGCATCGTCCAGGAGCTCGGGCTCCGCCGCTAGGGCCTGCGGGCCCCCAGCAGGACTTTTTCTCCGGCTGAAAAGCCGCTGCTACGATTCGGCAAATTCCGGAAGAGCCAAACAGACGCAGCCAACCGGAGGCTGCCGAAAGGACAAGCATGACCCCAGAAGACGTGGGCCGCGCCTCGGTCGAGATCGCAGGCGTCGAGATCAGCTTCGAGACGGGCAAGCTCGCCAAGCAGGCGGGCGGCTCAGTGGTCGTCAGGGCGGGGGACACGATGGTGCTCTGCACCGCGACCGCCGGCAATCCACGCGACGTCGACTTCCTCCCCCTTACGGTGGACGTCGAGGAGCGGATGTACGCCGCCGGGAAGATCCCCGGCAGTTTCTTCAAGCGCGAGGGCCGCCCTTCCGAGAAGGGCATCCTGACCGCGCGCATGATCGATCGTCCGATCAGGCCTCTCTTCCCGAAGGGCTGGGTCCGTGAGACGCAGATCGTGGCAACGCCGATGTGCGTCGACCATGTGAACCCCTACGACATCCTTGCGATGAACGGCGCCTCCGCCGCCCTCGCGCTCTCCGACATTCCGTTCCCCACGCAGATGGCTGCGGTGAGGATCGGCAAGCTCGAGGGCAAGTTCGTCGTCAACCCCGGCGAGGCCGACATGCCCGAGTCCGAGCTCGACCTGGTCGTGGCCGGCACGGACGATGCGCTCCTGATGGTCGAAGCCGGCGCGAACGAGATCACCGAGGGCGAGCTGCTCGACGCGCTCGACATCGCCCACGAGGAGATCAAGCGTCTCTGCGCCGCCCAGCGCGAGCTGGCCGAGCGCTACGGCAAGCCCAAGATCGAGATGGAGCCGATCGTCGTCGACGAGGGGCTCTACGAGCAGATCGGCCAGTCACACGGCGCGCAGCTCGACGAGGCCACCCAGGTCGAGGACAAGCTCGCACGCCAGGATGCGACCAAGGCGGTCGAGGAGGACGTGCTCCAGAAGTACGCGCTGCTCGACGACGAGGCGGCCAACGCCGTCGACCCCGAGCGCAGGGTCGCGGTTCAGCGCGCGTTCGACAAGTTCGAGAAGGACGTCATCCGCCGCCGGATCGCCGTCGAGAAGCGCCGGCCCGACGGCCGCAGCGCGGACGAGATCCGGCAGGTATCGGCCGAGGTCGGGATCGCGCCGCGCACGCACGGCTCCGCGCTATTCACCCGCGGCCAGACACAGGCCTACACGGTCTCGACCCTCGGCACGACCCGCGAGGAGCAGCGTCTCGACACGCTCGGCCTGGAGACCTCGAAGCGGTACTTCCACCATTACAACTTCCCGCCGTTCTCGGTCGGGGAGGCGGGCTTCATGCGCGGCCCGAAGCGGCGCGACATCGGCCACGGAGCGCTCGCCGAGCGCGCCCTGCTGCCGATGATCCCCTCGCAGGAAGACTTCCCGTACACGATCCGGGTCGTCTCCGACATCCTCGAGTCCAACGGCTCCTCGTCGATGGCCTCGGTCTGCGGCTCGACGCTCTCGCTGATGGACGCGGGCGTGAAGATCAGCAAGCCGGTCGCCGGAATCGCGATGGGCCTCGTGAAGGAGGGCGACGACTACATCGTGCTCTCCGACATCGCGGGCGTCGAGGACCACCTCGGCGACATGGACTTCAAGGTCGCGGGCACGCCCGACGGGATCACCGCGCTCCAGATGGACATCAAGATCTCGGGAGTCACGTTCGACATCCTGCGCACCGCGCTGGACCAGGCACGCGAGGGCCGGCTGTTCATCCTCGACAAGATGCAGGAGGCGATCTCCGAGACGCGCGCCGAGCTCAGTCCGTACGCGCCCCGGATCACCTCGATCAAGATCGATCCCGACATGATCGGCAAGGTGATCGGCAAGGGCGGCGAGACGATCCGGGCGCTGTCGGACGAGTACGAGGCGCAGATCGACGTTGACGACGAGGGCACCGTGCTGGTCTATGCGGTGAACGGCGAGAAGGGCGACGCCTGCATCGAGGCGATCCGCCAGCTCACGAAGGACGTCGAGCTGGGCGAGGTGTTCACCGGCAAGGTCGTGAAGACGACCACGTTCGGCGCCTTCGTCGAGCTGTCGAAGGGCACCGACGGGTTGATCCACATCTCGAACATCAAGCCGGGCGAGCGTCCCGAGTCGGTCGAGGACGTCGTCAACAAGGGCGACGAGCTCACGGTCCGGGTAGTCGAGCTCGACAAGCAGCGGGGCCGCATCGGCCTGCGGCTTGCCGACGACCCCGCGATCGAGGGCAAGACGGTCGACGAGCTCTCCAAGATGGGCACCGGCAACGGCCGCCCGTCCGGTGGGCGCCGTGACCGGGAACGGGACCGCGGCCGGGGCGGCCGCGACCGCGACCGCGGCGGCTCGCGCAGCCGTTCCGAGTAGTTCGCTTTGCTCGAGGACCACAAGGTCACGACGCTCGAATCGGGCGTGAGGGTGGCGAGCGAGACGCTGCCCTCCGTCCGATCCGTCGCCGTCGGACTCTGGGTGAGGGTCGGCTCCCGCGACGAGGAGTACGGCGAGGCCGGGATCTCCCACTTCCTCGAGCACATGCTCTTCAAGGGCACCGGGGGACTGAACGCGGAGCAGATCGCACAGGTCTTCGACGCCTTCGGCGCCGACGTCAACGCCGCCACCAGCAAGGAGGCGACGGTGCTGCACGCGCACTTCCTCGACGAGCACCTCGACGAGGCGTTTCGCGTGATGAGCGACATGTTCCTGCGCTCCACCTACGCCGACCTCGAGTCCGAGCGCGACGTCGTGCTCGAGGAGATCGCGATGTACGAGGACGAGCCACAGGACAAGGTGCACGACATCCTCTCGGCGGCAGTGTTCGGCGAGCATCCGCTCGGGCGGCCGGTGATCGGCCGCGGCGACGTGATCGCCTCGCTGACGTCCGGCGACGTGTCCTCATACCACGGACGCCGGTACGACCCCGATGCGATCGTGGTGTCGGCCGCGGGCAACGTGGAGCACGCGCAGATCGAGGAGCTGGCCAGGCGCTGGATGCAGCCGGGCACGGGCGGCTCGGAGCCGAACGGCCATCGTCCCGGAGCGCCCGGCGACGTGGTGCCGCGCGTCGCGTTCCACTCGAAGGAGACCGAGCAGTACCACATTTGCCTCGGGGGGCCCGGGATCGCCCGCAACGACGAGCGCCGGTTCGCGCTCGCGATCCTCGACGCGATCCTCGGCGGATCCTCGTCGTCTCGCCTCTTCCAGGAGATCAGGGAGAAGCGGGGACTGGCCTATGCGGTCTACTCCTGGTCGAGCCAGTACACGGACACGGGGCAGGTGGGGGTCTACGTCGGCACGCGTGAGGACAACGTCGCGAAGGCACTCGAGGTGATCGGCACCGAGCTCGAGCGGATCTGCAGCGATCCGGTCGGCGAGGACGAGTTGAGCCGCGCGCGCGAGCACGTCAAGGGCCGGCTGGCGCTGTCGATGGAGTCGACCGCGAGCCGGATGAACCGCCTCGGCCGCTCGTTGCTGATGGACACGCCGCTGCTCACGCTGGACGAGACGATCGAGCGCCTCGACGCCGTCGACGCCGATCAGCTCTTGGAGCTCGCACGCGAGCTCTACCCCGCGACGCAGATGTCTGCCGCCGCGATCGGCCGCGACGAGGCCCGCTTCCGCGAGGCGCTCGACCCGGTCGGCGTCGCGGCGTAAGGGCTCGGGGTTGATCCGCGTCGTCGTCTCCGGGGCCGCCGGCCGGATGGGGCGGACGGTCTGCGACGCGGTCGAGGCCGCTGACGACATGGAGCTGGCGGGCCGGGCCGACCCTGCGCTCGGAACCAGCCTCCAGGAGGCGCTCGAGGCGGCGCACCCCGATGTCGTGGTCGACTTCTCGATCCCGGACACGGTCTTCGACAACGCGGCGCTCTGTCTCGACGGCGGCGTGCACGTGGTGGTCGGCACCACCGGCATGGCCGCCGATCAGATCGAGCAGCTCGGGCAGCGCGCGCGCGAGCACGACGCGAACTGCCTGATCGCCCCCAACTTCGCGATCGGCGCGGTGCTGATGATGGAGGCGGCGAAGCTGGCCGCCCGTCACATGCCGGCCTGCGAGATCGTGGAGCTGCACCACGACCAGAAGCTCGACGCGCCCTCGGGCACCGCGAAACGCACGGCGGAGTTGATCGCCGCCGAGCGCGGCGGCCCCGAGCCCACGATCCACAGCGTGCGCCTGCCCGGGCTCGTGGCGCACCAGGAGGTGATCTTCGGCGGCCTCGGGCAGACCCTCACGATCCGCCACGACTCGATCGCCCGCGAGTCATTCATGCCGGGCGTGCTGCTGGCGGTGCGGAAGGTCGGGGATCTGGACGGTCTGGTGGTCGGGCTCGAGAACCTGCTGTAGCCGTGCCTGATTTTCCGAAGTAGGGGTGGGGCGGTGCGTTCTGGGACTCAGGTGGCGGCGCCGGCCCTGGCTGCGGTCTCGTCCGGGTCCATCCACCCCCCGAACGCCCGTTCCAGCTTCTTCGCGACGGCCAGCACCTGCATCTCATGGCCCTGGCGGCCGATCACCTGGACGCCCACGGGCAGGCCCTCCTCGGAGCGCATGACCGGCACGGATGCCGCCGGCAGCGCCATCGCGTTCGCGTAGGTGGAGAGTGAGAAGAAGTCGATCTCGTCGTATTCGGCGCCGTCCATGGTGAGCGTCTCGGTCCCGACCGGGAATGCCGGCAGCGCGGCGACCGGGCTGATCACGATCGGGTAGCGCTCGAGCCAGCCATACACGAGGTGCTGGAGCTCCGTGATCTGGACCATCCGCCCGAGGTAGTGCGCGAGCGTGAGGTCCGCCTCGGAAGCCTGGGCGAGCAGGCGGGCGATCTGCGGGGACAGCTCGCCCATGCGGTCGCCGATGAACGGGAGCAGCATCGTGGCGGTCTCGGCGAGCGCGACCGCGATGAACGCCTCGCGGACCTCCGCCTGGACCGGGGCACGCTCCTCGACGACCTCGTGGCCGTCGCCGCGGAGGGCCTCGACGGCGATCTGGACGGCGCGGCGGCATGACTCGTCGACCGGCACGAGCCCGTCTTCTTCGAAGGCCGCCACGCGGATGCCGTCCGGATCCTCGGGGGCGAAGGTCCGGCCCACGACGCCGGAGTCCCGGGGCAGGTTCGGCCGGGCGAAGATCGGCAACAGCAGCTCGAGGTCCTCGATGTAGCGCGCGATCGGCCCGATCATGCTCCAGCGCTGGATGCTGACCGGGTGCTGTGGCGGGAAGTGGCCCGCGTAGGGGACCACGCCCGGTCCGGGCTTGATCCCGACGACGCCGTTGAAGTGGCACGGCACCCGAATCGAGCCGCCGTAGTCCGACCCGACCCCGAACGCGCTCATCGCGGTCGCGAGTGCGGCGCCCTCGCCGCCCGACGAGCCGCCGACCGACCGGGACCGGTCGTGCGGGTTGAGCGTTGCGCCGTAAACGAGGTTGTTGGAGTCGTAGTGGAACGCGAACTCGGGGATGTTGGTCTTCCCGATCAGGATCGCGCCCGCGTCGCGCAGGCTCTCGACCACGACGGCGTCCTGCGTGGAAACGTTTCCCTCGAAGATCGCCGAGGCGTCGCAGCAGGGCATCCCGGCGACCTCGATGCACTCCTTGGCCGTGAAGGGCACCCCGTGGAGCGGTCCGGGCTCGGTTCCATTCGAGAGCGCTCGCTCCGCATCCCTCGCCTCTTCGAGTGCCTCCTCGAAGCGTGGCAGGACGATCGCGTTGATCGCCGGGTTGACCGCCTCGGCGCGGTCGATGTGCGCCTGGACGAGCTCGACCGGGCTCACGTCGCGCTCGCGCACCGCACGGGCCATGGCGACGGTCGATTGCTTCAGCAGATCCGTCATGCCGCTGCCAGCTCGGGGCGCCGGCCGGCCCAGGGCCGCGCCTCCTCGAGCTGCGCCGCGAGCGAGATCAGGAGCTCCTCCCCGGCGGGCGGTCCGACCAGCTGGACGCCGATCGGCAGACCCGTGTCGCCCTGATGGAGCGGCAGCGAGATCGCCGGCTGGCCGGTGACGTTCCAGAGCGGGGTGAACGGCACCCAGTCCGCCGCGTTGAGCAGCATCTGGATCGGCGGCTCGCCGTCTTTCGGCCGCAGCGCACCGATTTCGATCGGAGGTTGGGCCAGCGTGGGGGTGAGGAGGACGTCGATCCCGCTCCACATCGATACGACGCGCCGGGACAACCGGTGCAGATAGTCGATTGCCTCGAGGTAGTCGGCGGCCGTGAATCCGCCTGCCAGCTCCACCATCTGAGCGGTCAGGGGCTCGAGCTTGGACTGGTCGAGTGGCGCTCCGCGCAGCCTGCCGTAGGTGTGGATCTCGTCGGCCACGCCCGCTGTCCAGATCTTGATGAAGTTGTCGACGTAGCCCTCGTCGACGAGGGCGGGTGCCTCCTGGACCTCGTGCCCAAGGGACTCGAGCAGCTCGGCGGCCTCGTGGGTCGCGGCCACGCAGTCGTCGTGGACCGGCACTCCGTTGGGCGAGGCGGACATGAACGCGACTCGCAGCGTGCCGGGGGCGCGGCCGACCGCGTCGGCGAAAGGAGCCGAGGGGTCGGGCACCCAGTAGGGGTCGCCCGGCTCGTAGCCGGCGAGCACGTCGAGCGACAACGCCGTGTCCTGCACGTTCCGGCTGACCACGCCCTCGATCGCGATGCCCCCCGCAAACTCGCCGTACTCCGGCGCCAGCGACACGCGGCCGCGGCTGGCCTTCAGGCCCACCAGCCCGCAGCACGAGGCGGGGATCCGGATCGAGCCGCCGCCATCGTTTGCATGAGCGAGCGGGACCATGCCCGACGCCACGGCGGCGGCGCTCCCGCCGGAGGAGCCGCCGGTCGTGCGAGACGTGTCCCAGGGATTGCGCGCGGGACCGAAGCGATCCGGCTCGGTGACCGGCAGGATTCCCATCTCGGGGGTGTTGGTCTTGCCGACGATGATCGCGCCCGCTTCTCGCAGGCGTCGCACCAGCGCGCTGTCGTGGGCCGGGACCCATTCCTCCATCGCCTGCATGCCCATCGTCGTGCGCACGCCCTCCGTCAGCGCGACCAGGTCCTTGACGGCGATCGGTACGCCCGCCAGCGGCCGCGTGTCGCCTGGCTGGACGGCGTCCGCCTCGTCAAGCGCGCGTTCCTCGCACAGCGTCACGAATGCGTTCAGCTCGGGATTCAGCCGGCCGATCGCCTCATAGGCATCCTCGACGAGCTCTCGGGAGCTCACCTCGCCCGTGCGCACCATTCCGGCCAGCTCGCCGGCGGGTGTGAACATCCAGTCGCTCGCCATCAACCCCTCCTCGTAAGAGTCGCCCTCAGCGCCTGCGGTCGCAGCCTAACCGAACAAAACCGGGCGGAGTGCGATAATCGGCCGATGCCTTCCCCCGCAGGCCTGGGCGCGATCCTCACCGCGATGGTCACGCCACTCGATGCCGATCTCGAGATCAACGAGCGAGCTGCCCGCCGCCTCGCCCGGCACCTCGTCGAGCACGGGTCGGACGGCCTCGTGGTGGCCGGCACGACGGGCGAGTCAGCGACGCTCGACGACGCCGAGAAGCTTCGCCTGCTGGATGTCGTGATCGACGAGGTCGGCGACGAGGCGACCGTCGTGGCGGCCACCGGGTCGAACGACACCGCACATTCGGTGCACCTCACGAGGGCGGCGACCGACCGCGGTGCAGACGCGGTACTGCTGGTCACGCCCTACTACAACAAGCCCAGCCGGCGCGGCCTGAAGGCGCACTTCGAGGCGGCCGCGGCCGCCACCGACAAGCCGGTGATGATCTACAACATCCCCGGGCGATGCGTGCTGAACCTGGAGACGGACCTTCTTGCCGAGCTGTCCGAGGTCGACAACATCACGGCGGTCAAGCAGGCCAACGCGGACCTCGAGCAGGCGCGCGCGGTCGTCGAGGGCACGGCGCTCGATCTCTACGCCGGGGACGACAACCTGCTGCGCTCCTTCGGCGAGATTGGCGGCGCCGGTGGCGTCTGCGTCTCCTCCCACCTGGTGGGGACACGGATGAAGGAGATGTATGAGGCAGCCGTGGCGGGCGACGACGAGCACGCGCGCGAGATCGACGACGAGCTCGCCGATGTCTACGAGACACTCTTCTTCACCGCGAGCCCGGCTCCGGTAAAGGCGGCGCTGAACCTGCTCGGCTTCGCGGCTGGGGGCGTGCGGCTTCCGATCGTCGAGCTGACCGAGGACGAGTTGCCGCGCGTGAGCGCGATGCTGGAAGCACACGGGCTAGTGGCGTCGGCGGCGCGGTAGGAAGGCTTTGGCCGGAACACTTCGTATCCTCCCGCTCGGCGGGCTGGGCGAGATCGGCAAGAACATGACCGTGCTCGAGTACGACGAGCGGATCGTCGTGGTCGACACCGGACTCATGTTCCCGACCACCGAGATGCTCGGGATCGACCTCGTGCTGCCGGACTTCGAGTACCTTCGCCAGCGTGCCGAGGCGATCGACGCGATCGTGCTGACCCACGGGCACGAGGACCACGTCGGCGCCCTGCCGTGGATGCTCCGCGAGCTCGGCCAGTCGATCCGGCCGCCGATCTACGGCGGGCCGCTCACGATCGCGATGGCCCGCTCCAAGATCGAGGAGCACAGGCTCAAGGAGGTCCGCTTCGAGGATGTGCCTCCGGGCGAGATCATCGAGGCCGGGCCCTTCGAGCTGGAGTTCGTGCACGTCTCGCATTCGATCCCCGACGCCTGCGCGGTGGTCGCGACCTGCGAGCTCGGGACCACGATCATCACGGGCGACTACAAGTTCGACCAGACGCCGGTGGACGGGCCGCCCACCGACGCGGCGCGGCTCGCCGAGCTCGGGCGCGAGGGCGTGCTGCTCCTCTGCGGCGACTCGACCAACGCCGACCGGCAGGGCACGGCGCCGTCGGAGGCAGCCGTGGGCCCGGTGCTGGACCAGGTGTTCGCGCGCGCGGAGGGCCGGATCCTGATCACCTCGTTTGCGTCCAACGTCCACCGCCTGCAGCAGGTCATCGACGCCGCCGACAAGCTCGGCCGGCGAGTCGCGGTGGTCGGGCGTTCGATGCGGAAGAACCTCAACATCGCCCGTCAGCTGGGTCACGCCCAGGTACCCGAAGGCCTCCTGGTCTCGCCCAAGGAGGTAGAAAGCTTTCCGGACGAGAAAATCGTGCTGCTGACCACCGGGAGCCAGGGCGAGCCGCTCTCCGCGCTTCGCCGGATGGCCCACGGCGAGCACCCGCAGGTGTCCCTGCACGAGGGTGACACGGTGATTTTCTCCGCGACCCCGATCCCCGGCAACGAGCGCGCCGTCAACGAGACCGTCGACCGGCTCTACCAGATCGGCGCGACCGTGATCACGACGCAGGACGCGGCCGTGCACGCGTCGGGGCACGGCTGGTCGGAGGAGCTCAAGCTGATGCTGAACCTCACCCAGCCGCAGTACGTGATGCCGATCCACGGCGATCACAAGCGCCTCTTCCTCCACGGCAGGCTCGCCGAGGACGTGGGCGTGCCGCCGGAGGCGATCTTCCGCGGGCGGAACGGGCTCCCGCTCGAGATCGACGAGCAGGGCGCACGGTTCGGCGAGGAGCAGGAGTCGGGCATGGTGTTCGTGGACGGCGTCGAGGTCGGCGACATCGAGGACGTCGCACTGCGCGACCGGCGCGCTCTGTCGGCCGACGGCATCTTCATCGTGGTCGCGACCGTCTCCGGCCAGAACGGCCGCCCGCTCGCGCCGCCCGAGGTGATCTCGCGGGGCGTTCCGTTCCTCACCGAGGCGGACGGCGTCGTCGACGAGATCCGCGAGACCGTGGAGCGGTCGCTGGCCCACGCCGCGAAGGACCAGATCAGCGAGATCTCGCTGCTGCAGGAGCACCTGCGCGAGGACGTGGTGAAGTTCATCTACGACCGCCTGCGCCGCCGTCCGATGGTCCTCCCGGTAGTCGTCGAGGTCTGAGCACCGCCAAAGGCAGCAAGGCCGCGCAAACCCGTCCGGCTGCTCGCAGCCGGACGGCCAGTTGCTCCGGTCCCTACACGGGTTCCAGCGGCTGGTGTCGGCCGCGCGGCGGCTCGATCGAAATCGCATCACCCGGCCGCACCTCTCCAGCCGCCACGACGATGCCCATCACGCCCGCCTTGCGGATCAGATTGCCCGCTGCGTCCCGGTCCAGGGCCGCCGCCATCAGGCCCGGCTGAATCCCGTCCAGCTGCGTGCAGGGGTTGCGCAGGCCGGTCACCTCGACGACCGCGGCCTCGCCCAGACACAGCCGTGTGCCCGCCGGCAGGCCGAGCAGGTCGATGCCGCGGGTGGTCACGTTCTCGCCCATCTGGCCGGGGGACACCGCGAAGCCGGCTGCCCCCAGCTCGTCGTGCAGCTCGGCGTGGATCAGGTGGACCTGGCGCAGGTTCGGGCGGCTCGGGTCGGCGCGGACGCGCGAACGATGCTTCACGGTCGTGCCCGCGTGCGCGTCGCCCTCCACGCCGAGCCCGGCGAGCAGGTGAATGCTGTCCCGGTTCGGCTTGCTCATCGTGTGGGCGGCGCTGCGGCTCACCGCCTCGACGACGGGAGCGTTCACGCCGCTCGCCGGCGGCGCTTCTTCTCTCCAGCTTTCCTGAAGAGCTCCAAGGCGCGCAGGTCGGCGCGCGGAAACGCGGCCATCGTGCGCGTGAGCCAGGCGCGGCTTGCCGGGATCGGAAGCACGATCTTGGTGGAGTCGAGCAGCGCGACCGCCCGCTCGGCGACGTCGGCCGGCTCCAGCAGCTTCGGGGCGGAGAAGATGATCGCCGCGTCGGGCTCGGCCTGGCGCTCGCGCACCATGCCGGTGTCGACGGCGTCCGGACAGACGGCGTGGACGCGGATCGGGATCCCGGCGTGGTCCAGGTCTCCCTGCAGCGAGCCGGTGAAACCAAGCACCGCGTGCTTGGTGGCGCCGTACACGGCGAGACCCGGCACGGGGCCGAACGAGGACATCGAGGCCATGTTGATGATGTGGCCGCCCTGCGGGCGCATCGCATCGACCGCCGCGCGTGACCCGTACACGACGCCGAGCAGGTTCGCCTCGACCATCAGCCGGACCTCCTCGTCGCTGTGCGACCAGGCCTTGGCGGTCCTCAGGATGCCCGCGTTGTTGACCCACACCGCAAGTGGCCCGCGCGCGGTTGCCTCGGTCGCGGCGGCGCGATGCGCGTCCGGGTCGCGGACGTCGAGCGCCCTCGCGCACGCGTTCGCCGAGCAGCTCGGCGGTCTCCTGGGCCGACTCCAGGCTCACGTCGGTCGCCAGCACGTCGTACCCACGCGCGGCCAGGCGGCGTGCGATCTCGCGCCCGATGCCACGCCCGGCACCTGTTACGACGGCGGTCTCCACAGCCGTTCAGGGTACTTGTGTGGGCCCCGGCCTGTTCGTCCCGTAGCGGCAGGGGCGCGCGCGAAGGCGTCGAAATCACCCTTCGGCCGGCGGATCGCCGGCCGAAGCGACGATGGCCGCCAGAAAGACCACTCCCAAGCGCAAGCGGAAGACCCGCAGCCGAAAGGCGGCTCGTCCGTCGCTGCGATCGCTTCGCGTGCGCCTCCCGCGCCTGGCCGAGCTCGACCAGTCCCGCCGGGACGCGGTCGCGCTCGGGCTGCTCGCGATGGGGGTGCTGCTCGCGTTCGTCTTCTACTTCGGGTGGGACGGGGGCCGCGTGGGCCATGTCCTGTCCGAGGGCCTGCGCTTCTTCCTCGGGGCGGTCGCCTACCTGACCCCACTCGCGCTTTTCGGCGCCGGCGCGTTGCTGATGGTGCAGCGAGGTGAGCACGACGAGCCCCACGCTCGCAAGCTCGGTGTCGCGGTGCTCGGCTGCGCGCTGATGCTGGGCTTCGCAGCCGGGACGCTCGGCCTCGGGCCGGAGCTCCACGGCCGGCGGGTCCTGTTCGACGCGGACCAGTTCATGGACCGCGGCGGCCTCGTGGGCGAGGTGCTCTACTGGGCCTTCTCCTCGCTCTTCTCACGCGCCGGGGCGCATCTCGTCTTCCTGTTCGCCTTCGCCGCCGGCCTGGTCCTGACGACCGGCGTCTCGGCCGCCACGATGCTTGGCCGCGGCCGGGAGCTCGCAGTCCGGTGGGCCGGGCGCATACGCGAGCGCGTCGCCCACGAGCGCTCCTGGGCGAGTGAGGACGCCGAGCGCAACACCTACTACGACGAGCCCGAGGGAGAGCCCGAGGTGCGCGCGCTGCACGAACAGGACGCGCCGGCGCCACAGCGGTCCTTCGCTGCGGAAGAGGACGCGCTCGAGGCCGAAGAGTCCGACCCGCTCGCGCGCGTCGAGCGCGATGTCGAGGACGCCGAGAGCCAGGCGCCCATGCCGGCGGAGCCCGAGCAGCCCACCGAGGAGCTCGAGCTCACGCCGATGGGGAACCGCCGCTCCGCCGTCACCGAGTCCGACGAGCTCGACTACCGCTTGCCGGCGCCGTCTGCTCTCAAGCGCTCGAACGGCAATCAGAGCCCGGACACGTCGAACCAGGACCAGATCGCAAGGCAGCTGGTGGAGACGCTCGGCCACTTCGGGATCGAGGCGCAGGTGCTCGGTCGCGTGACCGGCCCGCGGGTCACCCGACACGAGCTTCGTCTCGCCCCCGGCACGAAGGTCTCCAAGGTCACGCAGCTCAAGGACGACCTCGCCTACGCGCTGGCCTCGACCGACATCCGGATCCTCGCGCCGATTCCGGGCAAGCAGGCCGTCGGAGTCGAGGTTCCGAACAAGCGGCACCGCATGGTCTACCTGGGTGACATCTTCAAGACCAACCTCGAAAGTGGCGGGAGCGCCAAAGGCGCGACCAGTAACTCTTCGCCGCTGTCGGTGTGGCTCGGCAAGGACATCGCCGGCCATGCCGTCTGGACCGACCTCGCGCGCATGCCACACGTGCTGGTCGCGGGAACGACCGGCTCGGGGAAGTCCGGCTGCATCAACACGATGCTCTCGTCGATCCTGCTGCGTGCGTCGCCGAACGAGGTCCGCATGGTGCTCGTCGACCCCAAGCGCGTCGAGCTCAACCACTATGAGGACATCCCGCACCTGCTCACGCCCGTCGTGACCGCGCCCAGGATGGCCGCGAACGTGCTGGCGAACCTGATCCGCGAGATGGAGAGCCGCTACGAGGTCATGCAGGGCGTCAGGGCGCGGAGCATCATCGAGCTGAACAAGGTCCGCGTCGCCGCGAAGCAGCCGCCGCTGCCATACATCCTTTGCGTGATCGACGAGCTGGCCGACCTCATGATGGTCGCGCCGGGCGAGGTCGAGGACTCGATCATCCGCCTTGCGCAGAAATCACGCGCGGTCGGCATCCACCTCTTGCTCGCGACTCAGCGGCCGTCGGTCGACATCATCACCGGAACGATCAAGGTGAACGTGCCGGCGCGGATCGCGTTCGCCGTCTCCTCCCAGCACGACTCGCGCGTGATCCTCGATCAGGGCGGGGCGGAGGCGCTGCTCGGGCAGGGCGACATGCTGTTCCGGCCGGTCGGCTCCTCGAAGCTTCAGCGGATCCAGGGCGCCTACATCACCGAGGACGAGATCGCGCGCATCACGAACGCGTGGCGGTCCCAGGGCGAGCCCACCTATGATCGGGAGCTGCTCGAGGGCCGGCAGGAGGTCGAGGAGTCCGAGGGCGAGCTGTCGCCCGACGAGGACGATCTGCTCGAGGAGGCGATCCACCTCGTCGCGCAGACGCAGACGGCATCGGTCTCGATGATCCAGCGCCGGCTCCGGGTCGGATACACGCGAGCCGGGCGGCTGATCGACATGCTCGAGCGACGCGGCGTGATCTCCGGATACGAGGGCTCGAAGCCGCGGCAGGTTCTCATCGCAGCGGCCGATGTCTCGCGCGTGCTCACGCCGGCGTCAGCGCCGTCTGGCGCCGAACCGGTCGAGGGCACGGCGGACCTGACGTAGATCCCGAACGGCGCCTTGTCGCCGTCAGGCAGTAGTACGGGTACCTTCTGCTGCATTCGCGATGGCAGAAATCGGCTCGACCCTGCGCGAAACGCGCATCCGCAAAAAGATCGATATCACGACGGTCGAGTCTGCGACGAAGATCCGCGCGAAGTACCTGCGCGCGATCGAGAACGAGGAATGGAGCGTGCTGCCGGGGCCGACCTATGTCAAGACCTTCCTCCGCACATATGCGCAATTCCTCGGGCTCGACGCTCACCTGCTCGTGGACGAGTACGCGGCGCGCTTCGAGGAGCCCGAGGACCTCGAGCTGCCGGCATTCTCGCGGGACAGGCCCGTGCGATCGCGGGTCAGGCGGGTAGGGCCGCCGTCCCGCCTCGTGGCGGGCCTCGTGCTCGTGGTCGTGTTCCTCGGGTTCCTGTTGATCCTCGGCCTGACCGCAAACGACGACCACGGCGGGAACAGCTCGACCGACCGCTCGCGCGCGGACAAGGCGGGTAAGCGATCCGGCCACGCAGGCAAGGCCGCCGCGGCGCCGGACGGCAAGGTCAAGCTGGGGGTTGTCGCCGCGCGGCCCGTGTGGGTGTGCGTCGTGGATGCGCATGACCGGCCGCGGGTCGATGGGCGAACACTCGCCGCGGGAGACCGCGAAGGCCCGTTCACCGGGTCTTCGTTCAAGATCACGGTCGGAAATGGCGGCGGTGACCTCGAGATCAACGGAAAGCCGCGTGACACGCCCGATCGCGCCGTGCCGCTCGGCTACGCCGTGACGCCGTCGGGCGTCGAGATCCTGTCCGCGGCGCAGAGGCCGACCTGCGGGTGATCGCATGACCGTCCGGGCAGGGTTCGTGATCACCGGCACCGAGGTGCTCGCGGGCCGCGTACGCGATCGCAACGGGCCGTGGCTGGCCGACCGCCTGGCGGAGCTCGGGATCGAGCTCGCCCACGTGCTGATCACCGGAGATCGTCCAGCCGATCTCCTGTCGGCGCTGAGGTTCATGCGCGAGCAGGGAGCGGATCTGATCGTGACGAGCGGAGGGCTCGGGCCGACCGCCGACGATCTCACGGCCCAGGTGGTGGCTGACTTTGCGGAGCGGCCGCTGGAGCTGGACGAGGCGCTCGAGCAGAGAATTGCGGAGATCATCGCCCGGTTCGCGATCCGCTGGCGGATCGACCAGGAGGCGCTGCGCATCGCCAACCGCAAGCAGGCGATGGTGCCGCGCGGCGCGATCGCGCTCGACCCGGTGGGCACGGCGCCCGGGCTGGTGGTGCCCGCCGGCGACCAGATCGTGGTCGTGCTGCCTGGACCGCCGCGCGAGCTCCAGGGGAGCTGGGACCAGGCGGTCGAGACGGATCCGTTCAGGGCGCTCGCTGCGCGGGCGCCCAGGTACCGGCTCACGATGCTGCGGCTGTTCGGCATCCCAGAGTCCGAGATCGCCGAGACACTGAGGGTCGCGGAGCAGGACATCGGGCTCGACGGGCTGGAGGTCACCACCTGCCTGCGCCGCGGCGAGCTCGAGGTGGTCGTGCGCTCGGATCCCGAAAGCGATGCGGCTTCCAACGCGCTCGCGGGCCTGATCGCCGAGCGTCACGCCGACGCCCTGTTCTCGGTCGACGGAAGCTCGATCGAGGAGCAGGTGGCCCGGCTCCTCGATGGGCGCCGCATCGCGGTGGGCGAGTCGTGCACGGGCGGCCTGCTGTCCACGCGCTTGACCGATCGCGCCGGTGCTTCCTCCTATTTCGCGGGGGGAGTCGTCGCTTACTCGAACGAGGCCAAGATCGAGCTGCTGGGCGTCGACCCGGAGCTGATCGAGCGCCACGGCGCGGTTTCGGACGAGGTCGCGGAGGCGCTCGCGGCGGGCGCGATCGAGCGCTTCCACGCCGATCTCGGGATCGGCCTCACGGGCGTCGCGGGGCCCGAAGGGGGCACGGAGGACAAGCCGGTCGGACGCGTGTGCTTCTGCGTCATGGAGAAGGACGGTGACAAGCTCGTGCGCTCGCTGGACCTGCCGGGATCGCGCGGGGACGTGCGCGACCGCGCGACCACCGTCGCGCTTCACCTGCTGCGGCGGCTGTTGCGCCGCGAGGCGGTTCCCATTTGAGCAGAGCTGAGCGCCTGAAGCGGCCGCGTCTGCGGCTGTTCGTGGCGCTCGACCTTCCGGCGCAGTTCCTGGACCCGCTGGTCGAGTGGCGGGAGCGCGAGCTCGGCGCGGTGCCGGAGGTGCGGCTGCCCCGCCCGGAGTCGCTCCATGTCACGCTCGTCTTCCTCGGCTACCAGTACGAGCGTGACGCCGAGCGCATCGCGCGCTGCTGTTTCGCGGAGCCCGCGGGGCCGTTCGAGCTAAGCGCGACCGAGCTCAGCGGGATCCCTCGTCGCCGGCCGCGCCTGTACACGCTCGCGCTCGAGGATGCGGGCGGAGCGGTGGCGGCATGGCAGCAGCAGCTGTCGTCCCGGCTCGCCGCCGAGGGCCTCTACGAGCCGGAGCAGCGGCCCTTCTGGCCGCACGTCACGCTGGCGCGCCCGAAGCGCGGCGCCACGCTGCCCCGCCTGGAGGACGCGCCCGCGCTGCCGCCGGACCTGCGACGCCCGTTCGCACCCGCGCGCGCGACGCTCTACCGCTCCACGCTGGCCCCCCGGGGCGCCGTGTACGAGCCGCTCGCCACGCTGGAGCTGAGGCCGCAGGGCTTTGCTCCGAAGCGGCACATGCGGTAGAGTCCTGGCGATTTTTCGGGGAGCTCTAGTAGGGGGGATACCTGTGGGGGGACTGTCTCGGCGGTTTTGCATTGCGCTGTTCGCACTGCTCTTGATCGGCGCCGTGCCGGCGTACGCGGATTTTCCCTACGGAGCGCCGCCCGACTACAACCTGGCGCCGGGCGTCACGCCGAGCGACCTGTCCGGGGACAGCAACGACTGGAAGTTCGCGGCCACCCCGGAGGCCGGCAGCCCGTACACGGCTGACCCGAAGGAGCTCTTCGGCGTGCGCGGCGCGCACGTCGTGGACCCAAGCGCGAGCGTCGACACGGCCTGGCAGACGACCGTGGGAAGGCCCGACGTCGCGATCTCCGTGCTCGACTCCGGCATCAAGTGGAACGAGCGCGACACGATGGTCGACCTGCGCAAGAAGATCCGCCTGAATAAGGGCGAGCTGCCGACCCCCAACCACGACGGCACCGCACTCGAAGCCGGGGTCAACTGCGCCTCCTACGGCACCGGCAACGACCAGAACGGCGACGGCGTCTTCAACGTGCTCGACTACCTGTGCGACTCGCGGGTCAGCACGAACGAGCCCAACAGCGTCGGGCCGACCGACATGCTGGACCCGCAGGATTTGATCATTGCGTTCGAGAACGGCGCCGACGAGGACGGCAACGGCTACGTCGACGACATCGCCGGCTGGGACTTCCTCGACAACGACAACGACGCCTACGACGACGTCCAGTACGGGCACGGCACGGGCGAGGCCAAAGACTCCAGCGCCGAGGCCAACAACGGCGGCCAGAGCGGCTCGTGCCCGAACTGCATGGTGATCCCGTTGCGCGTGGGCGACTCCTTCGTCGCGGACGTCAGCAACTTCGCGCAGGCCGTGATCTATGCGGTCGACAACCGGATCCTGGTGGTCCAGGAGGCGCTCGGCACGCTCAACAACTCAGCGGTCGCGCGCCAGGCGGTCGACTACGCCTACAACCACGGTGTGGCCGTGATCGCCTCCGCGGCCGACGAGGCCGCCCAGCATCACAACTGGCCCTCGAACTACGGGCACACGATCGTGGTCAACTCGATCAACAAGTACAACGACACCTTCACGCCGGTCCCGCGCTCCTACACGCAGTTCAACGGCTGCACCAACTTCTCCTCGAAGATCACGCTCTCCATTCCGTCGACGAGCTGCTCCTCGGAGGCGACGGGGCGCGCAGCGGGGATGGCCGGCCTCGTCTACGCGGCGGCGCTCAACGCGCGGGCCAGCGGGGCCCTGGCCTCGCATCCCACTTGCCGGCTGGTCTCGGGAGCGCGCTGCGTGCTGAGCGCCAACGAGGT
>JBBQKG010000006.1:0-111429 GCA_038326655.1 Solirubrobacterales bacterium | reverse complement strand
CGCTACACCTCGACCCTCTACGCTGATCTTGCCTGACAAGGAATCCAACTAAAACGGTCTCCGTGGAACCTGGTCCGGCTCACTGTCAGGTTCCCCGCCTCACCGGTACCCGAAACGTCTAAACCAGAACTTGGGCGTACTCCCGCAGGGTGGGTGTCCTTTTTCACACAACCAACCGGGGGGAGCGAAAACCCCTCGGCCGGCAAGGGTCGGAGCTACGTCGCGCTGGAAGAAGGCGACTGCCGAAGCGCCCGGGTAACTACGCGCTCATAGAGCGTCCCGACCCAATCAGCGAGCGCGTGGGCGAGGCGGCGGGCCGGCGGAACAAAGTAGATCGCCAAAGCGGCGAACGTGCCGAGCAGCGCGCCGCCGATCACGTCGCTCGGGTAGTGGGTCCCGGTTGCGACTCGAGACACCGACAGTGCCGTCGCCATCCCGAGCATCAGCCAGCCTGCCCGCCGGTGGTGGAGGAAAACCGCTACTGCGAGCGCGAAAGCCGCGGTCGCGTGATCGCTCGGGAAGGATGGGTCCGGGGATGGGGAGAGGAACAGATGTGCATTGCCTGGATGCGCCTCGTAGGGACGCGGGCGATCCCAAAGCTTGCCGATCACTTGTGCGACACCGAGGGCCAGCAGGGCGCTGAATCCGGCAACGGTGACACCCCGTCGCCCGTTTACCGAACGCCACTTGCCTCTCGCCAGAAACAGCACCGCGAGCACCGCGATGAAGAAGAGCTGCGCGTACAAGGCCACGAACCTCAAGAGGTCTTCAAGCCAGTCGTGGCTCGTGGCGAGGTCGTTGAGCGCCTCGTAGATCGTGAAGTCCATGCTCACTCCAAGAGTCGGCGCGTGCGAGCTCGAACTAAAGCCGGGGGTCGCCGGCACCACGGCGCCGTGCCTGTGGGAAGTCTGTGAGTGGGCGCAACTGGGCTCGAACCAGTGACCTCCAGCTTGTCGAGCTGGCGCTCTCCCAACTGAGCTATGCGCCCCGAGGAGGTCCGATGTTAGCCGTTCCCGCGCGCGGCGGCGCGGCGCGAAAGGCCCCGCGATCCGTTCGCCCCAGCGCCGTGTTTTCGGCTCCGTCGGGGGCTTAACGGGCGGTTCACCGAGTTCTTATCCCGATCTAAGGTTCAGCCCCTAGATTTGTCCATGCGAATCCTCCTCCCCCGGACGGAAACGACACCGAGAACGGCCACCGAGAGGTGGCCGTTTCTCGTTGCGCCTTCGTTGTAAGGCTCAGGCGACCGGCACGGCGGGCGGCGGCGCGGCGGCCGTCTCGCCGCTGCCACGCGCGATGCCCTTGGCGCGCATCGTGATCTCGAACGTCTCGCGACTGGTGTAGCGCGGCGTCCAGCCCAGCTCGGCCTTCAGCTTCTCGTTGGAAGCGATCCAGGGGTAGAGGATGAAGTCGATCTGCCCGGGAGGCGCCTCGACCTTGGGGAGCCGCAGCCGCCACGCGGTCTTCGCGATCCGGCGGTAGACCGCCGTCGAGATCTTGCGCGTCTTCAGGCCCGCCAGGCGCGCCGCCTCGGAGAGCTTGATGGTCCCGTCGCCGGTGATGTTGAAGATGCCGCCGCGCCGCTCGACCAGCAGCCGGGACATCGCCTCGACGACATCGTCCTCGTGCACGAACTGCCAGTCCGGGTCGGCGCCGTCGAGCAGCGGGAAGAAGGGGCTGCTGGACCAGAACCGGACGATGTAGTTGTCCACGTTCGGGCCGAACACGATCGTCGGCCTCACGATCGTCATCACGCGGTCGGGGTGCTGGGCCGCCCACAACTGGCACTGCCGGTCGATCTCGGTCTTGTCCCGCGCGTACTCGTATCCCGGCAGGCCGCGGACCGGGTGCTCCTCGGTGAGGGGGACCGGGTTGTCGGGAAACGCGCCGTAGGCGGTAGTGCTGGAGGCCACGAGCAGTTGGCCGACCCCCGCCCCGGAAGCTGCTTCGAGCACGTTCTGGGTCCCGTTGACGTCGATGTCGTACATGGTCTGCTCGTCGCGCATCGGGTTCAGCACGAAAGCCAGGTGCACCAGCGCGTCCGGCCGCTCGGCTTCGAGCAGGCCGCGCATGCCGCGGTCGCGGACGTCCATGCGGAGGAACCGTGTGCGCGGGCGCGGGATCCCGGGTGGGCGCAGGTCGAGGTTGAGGACCTCGTTCGCGGGATCCTGGGAGAGCAGATCGATCAGGCGGCCGCCGATGTAGCCGGAGCCGCCCGTAATCACGTACTTCATGCCTGTGCCTCCTCGCGTCGGTCGCCACTGCCGGACGCCCCGTCAGGACGGGCCCAACTTAACTCAAAATCAATCGTACGAGTGCAACACTCGACGTGTCGCAGCGTTAAAGCAAGCGGCTGCATCACCGATACAGCACGTGGAAGGACCGACGGGCCGGGCAACACGGTCAAGTTCCCGGCGGCACGTTCTTTCGCAGCGTGGCGGGCCCCCAGAATCGGGGGCCTGCTCCGTTTTCGGCCCGGCGTGGCCCTCAGCAGGCGGCTGGCGCATCCCGGCTCAGCCGGCGGGCCAGCGGAACGTCTTCGGCGAGCGAGCGCTCGCCGTTCAGGTAGAGCGACTGCGGGGGCGCCCCCCGGTAGGGACGGCGCGTGATGCCCGCGTCGTTCGAAGCGTCGAACGCCTTCACGGCGTGCTCGAGCGAGGCCCCGGTGCGCGTGATGAGGGATCTCAGGCGCTTGCAGGGCGCGGCGGGGCCGCCGAGCCCGCGCAGCGCATGCCGCTCGGCCTGCCGGAGCGTGCGCCGGCCCTGCTTCGTGCACGACGTGAAGTAGCCGCGACCTGGGCTCGCCCCCGACCCGCAATCCCGAAACCGCGCCCAGTAGCTCTGCGCCGCGTCGGCCCACCCACCCACCGCCCGCTCCTGCGCAGAGGCCGCGCGTGGCACCGCGAGCGCCGGATCATCGTTCCTTCCGCCGCCACCGCTCCCGCACCCGGCGAGCTGCACGACGAGGAGGAGCCCGAGCGCGAGTCGCCGTCTCATGCGGGGATCCTAGAGGCGGCCGGTGGAAGCGGCCCCGCTACGGCTGCTCGACAGCTAGAGGCGACGACCGGAATCGAACCGGTGTAAAGGGCTTTGCAGGCCCCCGCGTAAGCCACTCCGCCACGTCGCCCGGGCGGCGTCAAGGTTAGCGGCGCGCCTCTCCTGAGGGGTACCGGGACACCCGCGGGCGCCGCGGAGCGCGGGGCTATACTGGGAGCCGCTCGTGCGGATGTAGCTCAGTTGGCTAGAGCGTCTGCTTGCCATGCAGAAGGTCGAGGGTTCGAGTCCCTTCATCCGCTCTCTCGAAAGCCCCACTGCGGTGGGGTTTTCCGCGTTGTAGGGAGAGTCGCCTACTCCGGTGGCGGCCGTCACCCGAGTGCTCGCGCGGGGTTGGCTCTACGATCGTCCCCGTGCACGGGGCAGTGGGCAAGGAGCGGGTTTGAGGCCGTACCTGTCGGCCTTCGCGATCTACCGCGACGAGGCCGACTATCTCCGCGAGTGGATCGAGTTCCACAGGCTGGTCGGCTTCGAGCGCTTCTACCTGTACGACAACTTCAGCACCGACCACCACCGGGAGGTGCTCGGGCCCTACATCGGCGACGGCACGGTCGTGCACCACGATTGGCCGATCGAGCCCGGCCAGCCCGCGGCCTACCGCGACGTGCTCGCGCGCCATCGCGACGAGACACACTGGCTCGGGATATTCGACATCGACGAGTTCCTGTTCTCGCCGACCGGCCAGAAGGTGTCGGACATCCTGCGCGACTTCGAGGAGTTCCCGGGCGTCGCGGTCAACTGCATCTCGTTCGGGAACTCCGGTCACACGACCAAGCAGCCCGGCCTTGCGATCGAGAGCTACCTACGACGCTGCGATCTCGCCAAGCCGCGCAACCGGATCATCAAGAGCATCGTGCGCCCAGTGGCAGTGGAGGACATCGGCAACGACCCCCACTATTTCCGCTACCGCGACGGGCAGCGCGCGGTGACAGAGAGGAAGGAGCTGCTCCGGGGGTCGGTTACCGATGCCCTGTCGATCGAGCTCCTGCGGGTCAACCACTATCTCACCCGCTCCCAGGCCGAACGCGAGCAGAAGATCGCCGGCCGCAACGCGTGGCTCGGCGGACCGAGGGATCTGCCGAAGGCAAAGGAGCGCGACAAGATGCTCAACGACGAGGAGGACACGACGATCCTCCGCTTCGCGCCCGCGCTGCGCGAGGCGCTCGGCATGCCCCCGTCGCCGGTCGGCGCGAACGCCTGATCAGGTCCCGCTGCGCGAGCGCTTCTTGCGCTGCTTGGCCGTCTTGCGCTTGGACTTCTTGCCCTTCGCCCCCGTGGCCCCGCTTGCCCCCGAGGCCCCGGTCGCGCCGGGCGTGACGGGCGGCGGGGCGCCGGGGATCTTCGGCGTGATGAATTGGATCGGGTAGGTCTGGATCCCTTTTCCGCTCGGCGGCACGGACACGATGCCGTAGGTCGCAAGGCGGACGTTCTCGTACCGGTAGACGTCATAGAAGGACGCGGTCGGGTTTCCGAGCTTGTCCATGTCGATCGGCCCGGAAGCGCCCTGGTAGTCGATGTCCTGGCCGGCCTCGAGCGCCCTGATCGCCTCCGGAAGCTGGCGCCACGAGTACTTCTTGCCGGGCGGCGCGCTGATCGCCCGGACCTGGCGGGCCATCCGGTATCCCTTGTTGGAGCCGGCCGCGACCGCCGACAGGTAGCAGAGCACGACGGCGTCGAATGTCTGCGCGTCGAAGGGCTGCCGGAACCTCGGCCGGGAACCCGACTGGTACAGGACGTTGAAGGCCTTTGCGTCGGCGCCGAAGCGGGGAGCGCTCGGCGCGACGCCGCGCAGGCCCTCGACGATCGCGCCGCCTCCCTGCCCGAAGCCGCTGATCGCGAGCGAGTCGGTCGCGAAGCTCTTGCTCGGCGACCACTTGTGGGTCTTCAGCAGCTCGCTCGCGAGCCTCGTGTATGTCTCGCCGAAGTCGAAGAAGACGAACGCGTCCGGCTTTGGTGCGACGAGCTCCTGCGCCGGTTTCCGGTAGTCGGGAAGGTTGGGCTCGTAGACCACGCGCGCGGAGACCCTTCCGCCCCGCTTGGCCCAGGCGGCACTGAAGCTCTTGATCAGGTCGTTGCCATAGATGCTCTTGTAGGCGCCGATGCTGATCTTCTTCTTCTTCGCGTCGCCCAGCGAGTCGGCCACCACCTGCGCCAGTGCCGGGCCCTGGAGGTGGTCAGGCGCGGCGGTGCGGGTGAGGTAGGGGTTGATCTCGCCGGGGTTCGGCATCTGCAGCGTGATGAGCGAATCGGCGGTCGCCGCCGGGGTGATCAACAGGACCTTGTTGCGGACCGCGACCTCATTCACGACGTTGGGTGCGTCTCCGGAGGTCCAGGGCCCGACGAAGCAGCTGGCGCCCTGCTTGTGGAGCTTGCCCGCCAGCTCCTGCGCGATCGCGGGCTCGGAACGGTAGTTCTCGCTGAGCAGCGTGACGGTGTGGTCGGCCTTGACCTCGCCGATCGCCTTGCGGATCTGGCCGATCGCGAGATTGGCGGCCTTCTGCCCCGCGAGCCCGGGCGCCTGCTGGGACCCGGACAGCGGAACCAGGGCGCCGATCTTGACGTCGAGCTTGTGGCGCCCACCGAGCTGGCGCTTGGCCCCGGAGCAGGCGCCAATCGTGACGGCGGCCGCGAGCACCAGCAGTGCGGCCGCCACCGGCCGCGCGCTCAGGAGCTTCAAAGCGTGCCCGCGGGGACGGTCCGCCGCTCGCCGAGGACCTCGCGAAGCGCCCACAGCAGCCGATCGGTGGCGTGCGCGTCGCGAATCGCGGCCCGCACGTAGCGCTCGTCTCCGAGCAGCTCGCCCGGTGCGACCCGCACGCGCGCGAGCTCGAGCTGGGCGGCAAGCTCCGCCCCGCTCATGCCGGCCGCGCGGAGCCAGACGAAGTTGGCCTGGCTCGGCGGAGCTTCGACAGGCAAGCTCTCCAAGCCCTCGTAGAGTCGCGCGCGCTGCTCGATCACGCCGGCCCGCCGCCGGTCGAGGTCGCGGTCGCCGATCCGCAGGGCCTGAAGGGTGGCCGCCTGGGTGAGGGCGTTCACGCCCAGCATGGGCGCGAGCGACGCGAGGAACGACGTCGCCGCCGCCGCGCCGATCACGTACCCGGCCCGCAGCCCGGAGAGCCCGTAGGCCTTCGAGAACGTCCGGAACACGAGCAGCCGCGGGAAGAGCTCGACCAGCCGCAGGCAGTTGTCGGCTTCCTCGACGTCCTGGAACTGGATGTAGGCCTCGTCGACGAACAGGTGCACGTGCTCGGGCAGGCGCGAGGCCAGCTCGGCGATTCGCGGTGACTCCAGATATCCGCCGGTGGGATCGTTCGGGTTGCAGATCACGACCACGCGGGTGCGCTCGTTGACCGCGTCGAGCACCGCCGCCGGGTCGGGCGAGCCGTCGGCGAGCTCCACCTCCACCGCCCGCGCCCCGGCGCGCGCCGCGATCGACGGAACCAGGGGATGAGACGGCCACGGCGTCACGAGCTCGGTGCGATCAGACAGCAGCAGGTAGGCGGCGGTCTTCATCAGCTCGGACGCGCCGTTGCCGAACACGATCTGCTCCATTCGGATGTAGTGACGCTCGGAGAGCTCGCGTTTCACGCGGGTCGCGTAGTGGTCCGGGTAGCCGTTCAGCCGGCCGCGCGCCTGGAAGACGGACGCGCTCACCACGTCGGCGCTGGGCGACTCGGGCCACTCCGTGCCCGACAGGTCGAGCACGGGCACGCGCTCGAGCGCAAGCGCCTTCTCCCGGGCCCGCTGCTCGCGCAGCCCGCGGTTCACCTCGGATTGGTCGAGGTCGTCGAACTGGCGGTAGTAGTCGAGCAGTCCCATCAACGATCGGCGCGGCGCAAGCGTGTTGGCCGGCTCAACCCTGACTCGACGTGAGGTCCGGCCCCGGTCCGTGGATGATCAGGAACCAGATAAAGAACGCGCTACCCGCGATCACCATGCTAATCACGAAGATCGTCTCGAGCGCCCCCTTCTTCTGCTCGTGGCCGCTCGCGCGGCGCACGAGCTTCCACGCGCGGTCGAGACGCATCGCGAGCGCGATCGTCGCAAAGATCGTGCCCAGCATCCCCACGAACGCGACCAGGAGGCCGAAGCTGACCGAGTCGGTCGCGTGGAACAGCTGCGACCCGATCCAGAGCCAGCCCGCAGGCTGCGGGCCCCAGAGCGTCGAGAGCAGCAGGGTCTCCACCACCAGGATCCCCGCAGCGAGCACGGCGTCGGCGCGGCGGCGTCCGCCGGGCGCATCGGCCGGCTTGCCGCGATAGCGCAGCGGTGCCGTGCCGGGGCGGCGGCCGATGAACAGTCCGCCGGTTTCGGTGGGGTCGTTTCCTGCCATCAGGTGGGGAGTGCGGACGTCCTGCCGCGCTCCAATTGTACGGGCACTCGCCAGGCCGATTCGCGCCTGCGCCGCGACGCCTCAGCCGGTCGTGGACGCACGGGCGTCGATCGCCTCGTTCACGAGCGCGTCGGCGACCTCGTTCTGCGCGCGCGGGACCGACCGGATCGACCAGCGCTCGAAGGCGTTCAGCGCCTGCCGTGCCTGTGCGTGCAGCATGCGCAGATCCTCCTTCTTGACCTTGTACTGACCCGTCAGCTGGCGTGCGATCAGCTCCGAGTCGTTGACGATCTCGAGCTCGCTGGCGCCCAGGGCATGCGCGCGGTCGAGGCCGAGCAGCAGCGCGCGGTATTCGGCCACGTTGTTGGTCGCCTCGCCGATGTAGGCGTTCGCCCGCCCCACCTCCGCCCCGCGCTCGTCGGTCAGCACGACGCCCACGCCGGCCGGCCCCGGGTTTCCGCGCGCGCCGCCGTCCACATGGACGACAACGCGGTCGGGGCCGCTCAAGTCAGGAGGGGACGTTCGTACTCAAGAACGCGCCGGGACGGCGACGTCGCCGGTCGCGAAGCTCGCGCTGCCCGCCGCCGGTCGAGCCACGCTCGCGGCGCTCGGACTTGCGCCGGTCGACGATCACCTCGACGCCGGGATCGTCCTCGTAGTACTTCTCGAGCCTGTCGAAGAGGTCGCCGGCGAGCGCCTCGGGTATCACGCAGTAGATCATGCGACTCCTTTGGTTCGCCCCGCAGCGTTGCGGTCCTCCCCCGCACAGGGGCGGCACGAGGGCTCTGAACGAGAATAGGCGCTAGTCGAGCGCTTCGCCACCGGATTGCGTGGCCGCGACCGGCTCCGGCTTGGTGTCCTGCTCGGAGGAGCCGATCGGGGCGAGGCAGCCCTCCTCGTCGGTCTCCAGGTTCCAGGCGCGCACGCCCTCGTCCAGCTCGGCGAGCTCCTGGCCCTGCGCACGCAACTGCACCGGCTCGTGCGGATCGGACAGGTCGACCGTGAACTGGTACCACGAAAGCTCCCAGGCGATCGTCAGGGCGATCTCTGCGGCCGAGGCCTTTGCCGGCACCGCGCTCGCGCTGGGCGCGCCGAGCGTGCGGGCGAGGCCGCCGATCGTGCGGGGATGCTCGGAGGCGTTGAAGAGGTCGAGCGCCCGGCCGATCTTGAGCTGGGCATTGGTCGGCACCGCATGGATCTGCCGTGGCTTCCGCGGCTCGGCCCGCTTGCGCAGGCGGGCCAGGACGGGAGCGGCGCTCGCCTCGTCGTGGCCGTTGCCCTCGGTCGTGTCCTCCCGGGGGGGCTGGTTCTCGGGTTCCCGCTCCGCGGCCGCCTCCCTGAAGGTCGACGCGGCCTCGCGGCGCCGGGCGGCGAACCGCCGGAAGCCTCGCCGCTCCGGCTGGCGCTGTGGCTGGGCCGGCGCGTTCGGCGCGGCGGACTCGCGGATCCAGCCTTCGCGCTGCGCGTGGGGCGCGCAGAGCTGACACACGAGGCGCCGCTCGCGGGAAGGCGTCAGGTACGGCTCGGCCCACTCGCCCTTGAGCATCGTCCGATGGCAGACGTCGCAGGCGGTGTGCTCCTCTATCTGCGGCAAACGGCTCATTACCAGCCCTAACTGTAGGGGTCGAGCACCCCCGGCGCGACAAGGGAACTGTCATGAAACGACCGCTTCAGGCCTTTGCGGTCGCTTCCTCCTCGGTCTGCGCGGCTGAGATCACCTTCTGCGCGAGGTGTGCCGGCACCTCCTCGTAGCGGGCGAACTCCATCGAGTACTCGCCGCGCCCGCCTGTGATCGAGCGAAGATCGGGCGCGTAGTTGAGCATCTCCGCCATCGGGACCTCAGCCTTGATCTCGGTCATGCCGCCCTTCGGCTCCATGCCGAGCGGATGGCCCCGGCGTCCGTTGAGGTCGCCGATCACGTCGCCCACGGCGTCCTCGGGCACCACCACGCGCGCCTCCATGATCGGCTCGAGCAGCGTCGGCTGGGCCTGCTCGGCCGCCTTCTTGAAAGCCATCGAGCCGGCGATCTTGAAGGCCATCTCCGACGAGTCGACCGTGTGGTAGGAGCCGTCGTACAGGGTGATCCTGACGTCGAGCATCGGGTAGCCCGCGACGACCCCCTCCTGCATCGCTTCCCGGATCCCCTTCTCGACCGCCGGGATGAAGCTCGTCGGGATCACGCCGCCCTTGATGCGGTTGACGAACTCGAAGCCGCCGCCGTGCTCAAGGGGCTCCATCTCGATGTGGCAGTCGCCGAACTGGCCGCGGCCGCCGGTCTGCTTCTTGTAACGGCCCTGCGCCTTCGAGGAGCCCTTGATCGTCTCCTGGTAGGGCACGCGCGGCGGCTTGAGGTTCACCTCGGCGCCGAAGCGGCGCTTCATCCGGTCCACGATAACCTCGACGTGAACCTGCGACAGCCCGGCGATGATCTGCTCGCCGGTCTGCGGATCGCGGTGGAAGTCGAGCGTCGGGTCCTCCTCCTGGAGGCGGCGCAGCGCGCTGCCGACCTTCTCCTCGTCGCCCTTCGACTTCGGCTCGATCGCGAACGCCATCACGGCGCCCGGCAGCCCCAGCGCCGGGAACGAGATCCCGGAGTCCTTCGAGGACAGCACGTCGCCCGAGTGGGTCTCCTTGAGCTTCGCGACCGCGCCGATGTCGCCCGGGCCGAACTCCTCGGCATGACCCATCTCCTTGCCCTGCGGCATCAGCAGCTGGCCCATCCGCTCCTTGTTGTGTGCGCGCAGGTTGGTGAGGTGCGAGTCCGCCTTCAGCAGCCCCGAGTAGACCCGGAACAGGTTGATGCGCCCGGCAAACGGATCGGCCAACGTCTTCCAGACGAACGCGACCGTGTCCGCGGACTCGTCCGGCGAGATCTCGACCTCGTTGCCCTCCGCGTCTCGCGCCTTGACAGTGCCCTTCTTGGCGGGCGACGGCAGGTCGGAGACGAGCGCGTCGAGCAGGCGATCGGTGCCGAGATTCTTGGTCGCGACCCCGCAGGTCACGGGGAAGATCGTGCCACTCGTGACGCCGTCCTTCAGCGCGGTGACGATCTCGTCGTGCGAGATCTCCTCTCCGTCGAGGTAGCGCTCCATGAGGTCGTCGGAGTTCTCGGCGACCTCGTCCATCAGCTTCTCGCGGTACTCCTCGGCCTGCGCGGCGACGTCGTCCGGAATCGGGATCTCGGTACCGCTGGAGCGGCCGGCGCCCGCGTACTCGAATGCCTTCATGTCGATCAGGTCGACGATCCCCCGGAGCTCGTGCTCGGCGCCGATCGGGATCTCGGTCGCCACCACGTGTGGCCCGAACGCGTCCTTGAGGGAGTCCAGCGTGCGGAAGAAATCGGCCCGCTCGCGGTCGAGCATGTTCACGAACACGAGGCGCGCAAGCTCGCGCTCCCGGGCGCGCTGCCACAGCCGGTCGGTCGAGACCTCGACCCCCATCACGCCGTTGACGACGAAGATCGCGCTCTCGCAGACGCCGAGCGCAGCGAGCGCGTCGGCGATGAAGCTCGGGTCGCCCGGCGTGTCGATCAGATTGATCTTGCGATCGTCGTGCTCGAAAGCCGAGAGCGAGGCGGAGATCGACATCTCCCGCTCGGCCTCGTCCGGCTCGGAGTCGGAGACGGTGGTGCCGTCGCCCACGACTCCCAGGCGGTTGATCACGCCCGCCTCGTAGAGGATCGCCTCGTTCAGCGACGTCTTCCCCGATCCCCGGTGGCCGACGATCGCGATGTTCCTGATGCGCTGCGCGCCCTTGTGCGCCATCAGCTGCCTCCCTTCCCTCGTAGGTGGCCCGAGACTCGGATTCTACGAGTTGAGGAAAGGCCGCAACTGCTTCAGTCGGCGGGGACTTCGATCTCGGTCTGAAGCCGTGACTTCAGGCGGAGCACTGCCTTCGTGTGCAACTGAGACACCCGTGACTCCGTCACGCCGAGCACCTCGCCGATCTCTCGGAGCGTCAGGTTCTCGTAGTAGTAGAGCGCGATCACGAGCTTCTCGCGCTCGGGCAGCCGCGAGATCGCGTTTGCGAGGCGGTCCTTCAGCTCGCTGACGCCGAGCTCGCGGGCGGGGTCGACCGCGTTCGGGTCCTTCATCGTGTCGAGCAGCGAGACCTGGTCGCCGCTCGAGTCCGAGACCGTCCAAAGCTCGTCGAGCGCGACCACAGTCGAGTTGGAGATCTGGAGCAGGCTCTCCTGGAAGTCCTGGAGCGTCATCTCGAGCGAGTCCGCGACCTCCTGATCGGTCGCCACGCGGCCAAGCTCGTGTTCGAGCCTGGTCTGGGCGCCCTCGATCTCGCGCGCCTTCGCGCGCACCGAGCGCGGCACCCAGTCGAGCGAGCGGAGCTCGTCGATGATCGAGCCCTTGATCCGGGAGACGGCGAAGGTCTCGAACTTGATCTCCCGCTGCAAGTCGAAGCGCTCGATCGCGCCGATCAGCCCGAGCAGGCCGTAGGAGATGAGGTCCGTCTCCTCGATGTGCGCCGGGAGGCCGCTCGACATTCGGCCCGCCACGAACTTGACCAGAGGCGAATAGGCGAGCACCAGTTGCTCACGTGCTTTCTCGTCGCCGGTCTTCTTGTAGCGCGACCAAACGTCTTTGAGGTCGGTCTGCCGCATGTGAATGACTCCAAATAGTTCGGGCGAAGCTTGGACAGCTACGCCCGCGGGTGGCTCCTTGCGTACTGGCGACGCAACCGGCTTGACTCTACCCGAGTGTATAGCTGGGTCGTGGACAGACTGGCGTGGCCGAGCAGCTCCTGGATCGTGCGCAGGTCGGCCCCGCCTTCGAGCAGATGGGTCGCGAACGAGTGCCTGAGGACGTGCGGTGAGACGCTGGCCGCCATGCTCGCCTGGCGCAGCCAGACGCGCAGGCGGCGGCGGACGTCCGAGGCAGACAGGCGCCGGCCCGTCTTCGACAGGAACAGCGCGGGCTCGGCGGGGTCGCTGCGAAGCGCCGGCCGAGCCGTGCTCAGGTACCGCTCGATCGCAAGCTGGGCCGGCTCGCCGACCGGCACCAAACGGGTCTTGGAGCCCTTGCCTAGCACCCGGAGCTCCTCGGCGTCGAAGTCGATCGCGTCCAGGTCCAGGTTCACGATCTCCTCGCAGCGCAGTCCGCACGAGTAGGCCAGCTCGAACAGCGACCGGTCGCGGGTCTCCAGCGGTGTGCGGGTGGGGATCCGGTCGAGCAGGCGCTCGACCTCGTCGGCGCGGAGGGCACGCGGCAGCCCCCTCGGCCGGGGCGGCGAGGGAACGAGGTCGGCGGGGTTCTGGTCGAGCGCGCCGCGTTCAACCATGTATCCATAGAACGATCGAATCGCCGCAAGCTTGCGGGCAACGGTCTGACGCGACAGGTCCCGGCCGCCCTCGCGGGGCGCGGAGGCGAGATGCGCGGCGTACCGGCGCAGCAGGCGATGTCCGACGTCGCCCGGGGACACGCCCGCCGCGGCGGCCCAGCGCGCGAGCTGGCCGACGTCCTGTCCGTAGGCACGCCTCGTCTTCTCCGCCATCCCGCGCGCCGTGAGCGAGCGGTCGAACTCGACGAGCGCCTCGCGCCAGGGGCCGGGGAGCGCGTCTTCGACGGCCTCGTCCCTACGATCTGCGTGCGTGGCTGGGTTCTTCATCAACGTCGACGACGGCCGGGTCGCGACCCACGCCCAGCTGATCGAGGCGGGCGAGGCGCCCGACCGCATGCCGCCGGAGCTACCGTGGCACCCCTTGCAGGGACCAAATGACGCTTCGACCGCTCTCTACGCAGTCCTGCGAAAGAAGGTCGAGGGCCGGGCACGCGACGCGTGGATCGGCCTCCTGTGTTTTCGGCACGGCTCCCGACAGGCCTCCTTGGCCTCCCAGGGATGGGAAGAGGTCCCGGTCGACCAGATCGGCGCCGGGCCGGGCGCTACTGGATGAAGACCGGCGACAGGATCGGCACCTGGTCGTAGAGCTCCTCGACGTCCGGGATCGACATCCGGATGCAGCCGTGCGAGGCGGCGCTGCCGAGCGAGCCGATCTCTTCGGTGCCGTGGATGCCCGCGCCCGCGAAGATTCCCATCCACCGGGCCTTGATCGGGTCGTCGGGCCCAGGCGGGATCACCTTGCCCGCGAGATCGCCCGCCCAGGCGCTGTCGGGCACGTGCCAGGACGGGTTCACCTGCTTGTCCTGGATGTGGTAGAGCCCGGCGGGCGTCTCGAGGCCCGCGCGCCCGACCGCGATCGGATAGGTCTTGACAAGCCTGAGCCGCTTGAAGAACCGGAGCCTGAAGGCCGGGCGGTCGACCGTGACTACCACCGGATACTTCTTCGCGAGGTCTGCGGTCGTGACCTTCGGATGGCTGACCCTCACCTTCGCCCGCACGAAGCGTGACGAACCCGTCGCGACGAGCGCGCCGTCGACCAGCCGCAGGAGCCGCCGGTAGCTCACCTTCAGCCCGGTCTGGGAGGGGACCGCGGGAAGGCTCGCCGTCGCGAAGCGCACGTCGGCGTCACGCGGCGGGCGGTCGATCGAGCGCTTCACGCGCCGTACGAAGCGGCGCACCGCGATCGTGGAGTAGGTTGCCTGCGCGGGCAGGTCCGCGTTCACGTGGGAGCCCGTGACGCCGCGCCACACCCGTCCGGGCAGACCGCCGGACCGGCTGCGGGCAAGCGCCTCGTCCACCATGCCGTCGACGTCTGCGGTGAGGCTCGCGGCCCGAGGCGTGAGCCGGAAGTGGCGGCCGGCCACGGCCACCCGCACCGGGCGCTCGAGCGCCCCGCTCAGCTGCGCGTGGAGCTTGCGTCGCGCCGCGTTTGCGTGCAGGCCGCCCACGTCCACTCCCGCGACGGTGACGCCGTGCACGACGAGATCGTCGCGCGAGTTGTCGTAAGCGTACGCGCCCACGGCGAGCAGCACCATGGCGGCAGCAGCCACCGAGATCAGCAGTGTCAATTGTTTGCGCGCCATCACGTTGTGTTGATTCGCGCCGAGCCCGCGAATCCCCGCCTGGAAGGTCTACCCCGTCAGCGGGCTGGCGACGCCGGCTCGCCGCCGAGGGCGGCCGGATTGGGCGCCGGAGGGAAGTATCTGGGGGGCCGCTCGATCTCGACCCGCTCCCGCACGCTCGGGCTCCACCGCAGGAAGTCCTCGACCTCCTTCTCGTAGCGGTACGGCTCCTTGACGCCGCGCAGGACCGAGCGCAGGCGCAGATGCTCGCCGAACTTCGTGACGGTCTCGAGCGTCGTGTGCTTGACGCCGAAGCCCGACGCCTTCAGCCTGCGGTTGTCCAGGGCGCGGCCGTAGCGCAGCTGGAGCATCATCTCCGGCGGCAGCTGAAAGCCGGCTCGCCGCAGCAGGGAGGCCGAGAGGCCCGTGCCCCAGGGGGGCAGGACGGGAAGCGGGCGCTTGCCGAGGATCCCGATCACCTCCGACAGCGCGAGCACGCCGTCGGGCGCGGCGTTGTAGACGCCCGGCAGGTCGTGGTCGACCGCGTATTCGAGCGCGGCCACGACGTCGTCGGCGTGGATGAACTGGTAGCGCGGGTCGAAGCCGAGGATCATCGGGACAAGCGGGAGGCTGAAGAGCCGCGCGTGCGAGGTCATGATGTCCGGCCCGAGCACGTTGCAGAACCGCAGCCTCGTCACCGTCACCTGCGGGTTCTTGTCGCTGAAGTCGGCGACCGCGGCCTCGGCTTCGACGATGTCGCGCTTCAGCGGCGTGCGCGGCTCGTGCATGCGGCGCATGTCCTCGGCCCAGAACGCGGGGTCGTCCTGCCCGGAGCCGTAGTAGTGGCCGGAGCTCTTGAACACGAGCTTGCGCACGGGCGAGTCCGGGTTCGAGCACGCGGCCAGGATGTTGAGCGTGCCGATCACGTTGTTCTCGTGGGCAAGCCGGGGCGACGTCACCGAGGAGTCCACGACCAGGCGGCTGTCGACCACGGTGTCGATCTCCGCCGCCTTCACGATCCGCCGGAGCAGCGTGTGCTGCGTCGATACGCGCACGAACTCCGTGCGCTCGAGCTCGCGCGTCGGGTCTTCGGAGTCGACGCCGATGATCGCCTCCACCGACGGGTTGCGCTCAAGGGTCTGCGCGAGACGCCCGCCCCAGTACGTCGACAGGCCCGTGATCAGGATCCGCTTGCCGGGCATTCGCTGCGCAGTTTATTCCCTGTGGCCGCCGGTACCGGAAAGCGCCTCTGGGCGTGTGGCTAGGATGAATTCGTGCGATCCAAGCAGTCCATCCGGCGCTCGGTGTGGGACGCGATGGACCGCGAGGGCGTTTCCCGCTTTCCCGGCGCGCACGAGCGCATCCCGAACTTCGCCAACGCACGCGCCGCGGCCGAACGGCTCGCGCGCCACTCGGCCTGGACGCGCGCGAAGACGATCAAGGCAAACCCGGACGCGCCGCAAACCCATTCTCGCCGGCTCGCGCTGGAGCAGGGCAAGACGCTCGTGATGGCGGTCCCCCGGCTGCGTGACGCGCACCCGTTCCGGCTGCTGGACCCGTCGAAGCTCTCCGCCAAGAAGCTGCGCGAGGCTGCCACGATCAAGGGCGCGCTCAGGCACGGTGAGGTGATCGACGTCGAGCAGGTGCCGAAGCTGGACCTGATCCTGTGCGGCTCCGTCGCGGTCAACCTCAAGGGTGCCCGGATCGGCAAGGGCGGCGGCTTCAACGACCTCGAGTACGCGATGCTGGCGGAGGCCGGCATGGTCTCGGAGAAGACCACCGTCGCGACCACCGTCCACCCGATCCAGATCCTCCGCGAGAACGTGCCCGTGACGGGTCACGACATCCCGGTCGACCTGATCGCGACGCCCCGCGCGGCGATCGAGGTCGAGCGGGCGTTCGAGCGTCCGGCCGGAATCCTGTGGGACCATCTGCAGCCATCCCAGATCCACGAGATCCCGGTGCTCGAGCGGATGGGCTACGCATAGCGCCGGGACGCTCGGGCGATTAGGCTGACCGTGATGGCGACCACCACCGGCCCGGACAGATCGAACTTCGTCGGCCCGATGCCGGAGCTCGACGGCTACGGCGTCGCGCAGCGCTCGGAGTGGCTGGACATCGACTGGCAGCAGCACCTGCGGTCGCACGTGGTGCACGGTTCCCGCGTGAACTATGTGGAGATGGGCGAGGGATCGCCGGTCGTGCTGGTCCACGGGCTCTCCGGCTGCTGGCAGAACTGGCTCGAGAACATTCCGCACCTCGCGCGCCGCCACCGCGTGGTCGCGCTCGATCTGGCGGGGTTCGGCGACTCGGAGCTGCCCCAGGAAGAGATCAGCATTCCGGGCTACGGCCGTTTCGTGGATGCCTTCCTCGGCGAGATCGGGATCGAGCATGCCACGCTGGTCGGCAACTCGATGGGCGGCTTCATCTCCGCCGAGACGGCGATCAGCCATCCAAGCCGCGTCGATCAGCTCGTGCTGGTGTCGGCCGCGGGCCTGATGCGGGTCGGGAACCGCCGCGCCACTGCAATCGAACGCGTCGCCCGTCTGTTCCACCCCGCGATGGCCGCCCTGTTCGCCCGCCGGGAGCACCTCGTGCGCCGGCCTCGCGCCCGGCGCTGGATGCTCTACGGCGTCGCCCGATATCCGGAGCGGCTCGAGCCCGAGCTCGTCTACGAGGTCGCAAGCGGCGCCGGCAAGCCCGGCTTCCTCGACGCGCTCAACGCGATCGCGAACTACGATTTCCGCGATCGGCTGCCCGAGATCGCAGTCCCGACGCTGATCGTCTGGGGCCGCAACGACCACGTCGTGCCCGTCTCGGGCGCCACTGAGTACGAGCAGCTGATCCCGAACTCACGCCGGGTGATCTTCGAGGACACCGGGCATGTCCCGATGCTCGAGCGCCCCGCGCGGTTCAACCAGCTCGTCGAAGGGTTCCTGGCGGAATCTGCCTGAGCGACGGTCAGCGGTTGGGGTTGGGTTCGGGTTGGGGTTCGGACCCTTGGCGGCGCGGCGTCAGCTCGGGAAAACCGGCTTGTACGGATGTCGGGATGGGCCTTTCGAGTCGCTCAGGTGACGGAGCGCACGGGTTCGTCGCGCGGAGCACAAGCGAAGGCTCAATTGCTTGTGTGCGCGCGCTTTCGGAAAGGGGTGAGCGGAGTGCCGGTTTTTCGCGGTTCGGACCTTGGCGGCGGCCTTCCCGCCACAAACCGCTCAGTCTTCTCGCAGACTGAGCGCCTTTATCTCGTAATTGCACCCTCGGACGCCGAGGACACCGAGCGGGCGTACTTGGCCATCACGCCGCGCTCGTACTTCGGCGGCAGTGGCGTCCACTCCGCGATACGGCGCTCGATCTCGTCCTGGGGCAGGTCCAGCTCGAGGCGGCGGCCGGGGATGTCGAACTCGACCATGTCCCCGTCGCGCACGGCTGCGATCGGCCCGCCGTGCGGAGCCTCCGGAGCGACATGACCGGCCATCAGGCCGTGGGTCGCGCCGGAGAAGCGGCCGTCGGTCAGGAGCGCGACGGAGTCGCCGAGCCCCTCGCCCACGAGCGCCGCCGTGACGAGCAGCATCTCACGCATGCCTGGCCCGCCGGCCGGGCCCTCGTTGCGGATCACGACCACGTCGCCGCCTTCGATCCGGCCCGCGGTGACCGCGTCCATCGCGTCCTCTTCGCACTCGAACACGCGCGCGGGGCCGCGGAAGCTCGTGCGCTCCTCGCCCGCCACCTTCACGACGCAGCCCCCGGGTGCGAGGTTGCCGCGGAGGATCACCAGGCCGCCCGTCGGCTTCAGCGGATCGTCGAGCGGCCTGACCACGCGCTGTCCCTCGGCCTCCTCGGCCTCGCGCGCCTCCTCGCCGATCGTCCGGCCGGTCACCGTGATCGCGCCCTCGTGCAGGATGCCCGCCTCCAGGAGCCGCTGCGCGACCAGCCGCACGCCGCCCGCGTGGTAAAGGTCGGCGGCGACGAAGCGCCCGCCCGGCTTGAGGTCGGCGAGCAGGGGCGTCTCGGCGCTGATCCGGTCGAAGTCCTCGAGCGCGAGCTCGATCCCGGCCTCGTAGGCAACCGCAAGCAGGTGCAGGACCCCGTTGGTGGAGCCGCCGGTCGTGGCCACGGCGGCGATCGCGTTCTCGATCGACTCATTCGTGATCACGGCGCTCGGTCGCAGCTCCTGCTCGATCAGGGTCATCACCAGCCGGCCGGCCTCGAAGCAGACCTCGTCCTTGCGCGGATCCATCGCGGGCACCATCGCGCTGTCCATCGGCGAGATGCCCATCACCTCGAACGCAGTCGCCATCGTGTTGGCGGTGAACTGCCCGCCGCAGGCGCCCGCGCCGGGACACGCCGCGTGCTCGAGCGCGGACAGCTCGCGGTCGTCGATCTTGCCGCTCGCGCGTGCTCCGACCCCTTCGAAGACGTCCTGGATCGTGACGTCCCGGTCGTGGAAGCGCCCCGGCGCGATCGAGCCGCCATAGACCATCAGCGCAGGCAGGTCGAGCCGCGCGAGCGCCATCACGGTTCCCGGGATCGTCTTGTCGCAGCCCGAGAGCGCGACGACCGCGTCGAACAGGTGGCCCCGCGCGACGAGCTCGATCGAGTCGGCGATCACCTCGCGGCTCACGAGCGAGGTCTTCATCCCCTCCGTGCCCATCGTGATGCCGTCGGAGATCGCGATCGTGTTGTACTCGAGCGGCGTGCCGCCCGCCGCGCGGATGCCCTCCATCACCTTCGCGGAGAGACGCCGCAGATGGAAGTTGCACGGCATCGTGCCGATCCACGTATTCGCCACGCCCACGATCGGCTTGGCGAGATCGTCGTCCGTCAGGCCGATCCCGTAGAGGTACGACCGAGCCGCGGCCCGGTCGGGGCCTTCGACGACCGCGCGGCTCGGCAGCCGTCGGGTCTTTGTCGTATCGGTCGTGCTCATGCCTCGCTCCGCTGGCGCTGGGCTGTGCGGGCCGCGCGCCCCCGCTCCCACTCCGCGAGCCGCCAGAGGTCGCGCCGCACCCGCTGCGGGTCGACCTGGCGTCCCGGCAGGTGCATGTTGGCGCCACGCAGCAGGCGCTCCTCGTCGGCCTTGATCATCATCCACTTGGCGAGCACGTCGTCGGAGTCGGGCAGGCGCGGTCCGTACAGCCGCTCACTGCGGTCCGGGAACTCGACGCAGTACTCGCTGAGCAGGCTGTTCGAGCCCGGCAGGTAGGCGACGATCGGCTTGTGGGGGTAGATCAAGAATGAAAAGCCTGAGGCCGCCAAGGCGGCATCAGGGTCGCGGGCGAGATGGCCGTCCCGGGCCTCCGGCCCGTGCCCGATCACCCGGATGAACCCCAGGTCCTCGTACATCTGCCACTCCTCGGGGTTGACGATCGAGCGCAGCAGCGCCCGCGCCTTCAGCTCGGCGCGCCGCTCGACACCGGGGTCGACGCGCTCCTGCGGCCGCCGGGCGGGGCGCGCAAGCCGACGGCGCCGGTGCACCGCGCGCAGCTCGCCGGAGGCCACGTAGGCGCCGAGCGCGAGCGCGATCAGCGCCAGCACGACGAAGGCCGGGGCCGACACGATCGGCGTGCGGTCAGCCGCCCGCGGCGCGCGGGAAGAAGATCACGCGCTCGGTGCCCTCGGGGATCTCGGCGAAGTCGTGCACCATGATCGCCTCGCGGCGGCCGGACGCTCCCTTGGTCACCGGGACCGCGGCCCACATGCCGGCGTCGAGCTGCTTGCGGAACTCCTCGACGAGCAGCTCCTCGTCCTCGGACAGCCGCGGGTCGCCCTCGGCCAACACGACCTCGCCCTTGCCTGGCATCAACCGCAGAAACTTCACCCGGAAAAGAATATCGGGCCGAAGACGTTCACCGGTCCGGGACCGGCGCCGATCTCTTCGAGGCCGTCGCGCACGGCCTCGGAGGCGATCCGCTTCGCCGCTCGCGCAGCCCCCAGGGGATCGCGGCCGAGGGCGAGGTGCGCCGCCAGCGCCGAGGAGTGCGTGCAGCCGGAACCGTGCGCCGCGGCGCCCGGGTATGTCGCCCCCCCGATCCGCTCCAAGCGCGTGCCATCGAAGAACACGTCGACCGCCTCGCTGGTCTCCGAGTGCCCCCCGGTCACGACCACGTTGGCCGGGCCAAGCGCCGCGACCGCGCGCGCAAGCTCTTCCGGCCCGGCCGGTGCGGTCCCTCCGCCGGTCTCGACCAGCGTGCGGGCTTCCGCGAGGTTCGGCGTCACGACCGTCGCGCGCGAAAGCAGCACGACCAGCGCTTCCCGGGCCTCGGGAGCGAGCAGCGGCGCGCCGCTCTCGGCGACCATCACCGGGTCGAGCACCACGGGCGCCCCTTCGATCAGGTCGAGCGCCTGCCCGACCGCCGCGATCGTCTCGAGCGTCCCGAGCATCCCGATCTTCACCGCATCGATGCCGATGTCTTCGGCGACCGCGCGCACCTGGCCCACGATCGCCTCGGGCGGGATCGGGGTGACGCCCTCGACAGCGACCGTGTTCTGGCAGGTGATCGCCGTGATCGCGGTCATGCCGTGCACGCCGCAGCGCGCAAACGCCTTCAGGTCGGCCTGAATGCCTGCGCCGCCGCCGGAGTCGGAGCCGGCGATCGACAGCACGCGGGGTATGCGCGACGTCGCCATCGCACAAAAGCATAGGTAGCCCGCTTTCGGCTCAAGCGCGGCGCACGTAGCCGCCTCCACCAACCCGGCGCACGAGGCCGAGCAGCTCGAGCTCGGTCATGCCCGCGAGCACTGCCGCGACATCCGCCGGTTGCGCGGCAAGCGCATCGGGCGATGCCTCGCCGCGCTCGACCGCCGCGAGCAGCTCCGCGAGCCGGGGCTCGAGCGGCGCGGGCGGCGCCGGCGCGGGCCGCCTTGCCCCCGCGCCGTAGAGCGCGTCGAGCAGGTCCGAGGCCGAGCGGACCACGCAGGCGCCCTCCGCGATCAGCCCGTTGGGGCCCGCCGCGAGCGCCGAGGTGATCTGGCCGGGCACCGCACCGAGGTCGCGGCCGAGCTGCTCGGCGAACGTCGCCGTGATCAGGGAGCCCGAGCTCTCGGTGCCCTCGACCACCACGGTGATCGCCGCGAGGCCCGCCATGATCCGGTTGCGGGCGGGGAACATCCACCGCTGCGGTCTCGTTCCCGGCGGCAGCTCCGAGACCACGAGCCCGGCCGCTGCGATGCGCCGGTGCAGGCCGGCGCGCGAGCGCGGATATGGCACGTCGGCGCCGCCGGCGAGCACGGCTGCCGTCAGCCCGGTGCCGTCCAGCGCGCCCTCGTGGGCGGCCGAGTCGATGCCGAGCGCCATCCCGCTCACGACGGGAACGCCGGCCGCCGCGAGGTCGCGGCCGAGGATGCGCGCGACCTCGAGTCCGTACGCGGACGCGCGGCGCGCCCCGACCACGGCGACCGGGCGCCCACACCCCAGCGCGGCCAGGCGCGCGGGATCGCCCAGCATGTAGAGCGCGGAGACTGCGTCCGAGGCCTGCGCCAGTCCGGCGGGAAAAGCGGAATCGTGGCGGCACACCGCCGACAGCCCGGCTCCGGCCGCACGGGCCCGTGCGGCGCGCGGGTCGAACCGCCCGAGCGCCTCGTCGACGGGACCACGCCGCGGGCCGCAGATCGCCTTCACGAGCCGCTCGTCGTCGAGCGCGAGCACGGCGGGCAGGCGCCGGTGTGCGCCGAGCGCCCGCGCGATCCAGGGCGCCAGCAGCGCGAGCAGCGCCGAACGCCGCAGGCAGGAGTCGCACGCGTTCATCCCGCGGCCGCGAGCGCATCGGCCGGACGGTGCTCGCGGTAGGCGACGGCCTGGGCCACGTCGGCCCGCATGATCGCGTCGCGACCGTCCAGGTCGGCAATCGTGCGGGCCACCCGCAGCACGCGATCGTGGCCGCGGGCGCTCAGCCGGAGGCGTTCGTGTGCCGCGTAGAGGGCCGCGCGCGCGGCGGGCTCGAGCGTGCAGTGCAGGCGGACCTCCGCCGGGGTCATCTCGCCGTTGCACCGCGAAGCTCCCGGCGCAAGACGGCGTGCCTGCCGGGCCCGTGCGGCCGCGACCCGGACGCGGGCGGCGGGAGACTCGGGCGGGCCTCAGTCACCCATCAGCTCCTCGCGCGCCGGCGGCTCGACCCGCACGACCATGTCGATCCGGTCGACGAGCGGGCCGCTCAGCTTGGACGAGTACCGGTTGAGCGCGCTCGGATGGCATGCGCAGGCGCGGCGCACGTCCCCGAGGTGCCCGCACGGACACGGGTTGGTGGCCGCGACGAGCATGAACCGGGCGGGAAACGTGACGCTGCGCTGTGCGCGCGTGATGTGGGCCGACCCTTCCTCGACCGGCTGGCGCAGCGCCTCCAGTGCCGGCCGCGAGAACTCGCCGAGCTCGTCGAGGAAGAGCACGCCGTGCTGGGCGAGGCTGGCCTCGCCGGGGCTCGGGCCGGGGCCGCCGCCCACGAGCCCCGCGCTCGACACCGTGTGGTGGGGCGCCCGAAACGGCCGGCGCGAGACCAGGGGCGCCCCGCCGAGCAGCCCTGCCACGCTGTGGACGCGCGTGACCTCGAGCGCCTCGGGAAGCGTGAGGGGCGGCATGATCGACGGAAGCCGCCGCGCCGCCATCGACTTCCCGCTGCCCGGCGGCCCCAGGAGCAGCACGTTGTGGGCCCCGGCGGCGGCGATCTCGAGTGCCCGCTTGAGCGCGTGGTGTCCGCGCACCTGAGCGAGGTCGAGCCCGTCCGCAGGCGGCTGCGCCAGCACGGCGTCCGCGTCCACGGCGTCCGGCGGCGGCCGCTCGTCCCCTCGCAGGAAGGCGTCGAGTGCCCGCAGCGAGTCGACTCCCACGACCTCGACGCCGCTCACGAGCGAGGCCTCGCCCGCGCTTGCGCGCGGAGCGACCAGCCCCCGAAGCCCGGCGCGGGAGGCCGCGTCGGCCATCGCAATCGCGCCGCGCACCGGCCGCACGCTGCCGTCCAGGCCGAGCTCCCCGGTGATGGCATGGTCGGCGAGCGTTGCGCCCGACAGCTGGCCCGAGGCGACCAGCAGGGCGGCCGCGAGCGCGAGGTCGAAGCCGGGACCGGCCTTGCGCAGGTCCGCGGGGGCGAGGTTGACGGTGATGCGCCGCAGCGGGAACTCGAACCCGGAGTTGACCAGCGCGGCCCGGACCCGCTCCCGCGACTCCTGCACGGCCGCGTCGGGAAGGCCGACGATCGTGAACGAGGGCAGCCCCGGATGGATGTCGGCCTCGACCGTCACCCTGACCGCGTCGACGCCGACCAGCGCGAACGTCACGGTCTGGGCCAGCACCGTGTCCACGCTACGCGCAGGGCCGTCGCAGGTGGGCTCGCGCCTGCACAGGAAGCAGCGCGAAATCGGCACCAACGGCGCACGATCCGTATGCCCGGCGAGCCTACGCTGGCGATCGTGCCACCCGACCCGAGACGCGGCACCGGGCAGCGCGGCGAGGCGCTCGCCGCGGCGCTCCTGGAGCGCCGCGGCTACGTAGTGGTGGAGCGCAACTTCCGCGCGCGGGAGGGCGAGATCGACCTCGTCGCGCGCCGTCGGGGCACGCTCGTGTTCTGCGAGGTCAAGACGCTCGTGGCGAGAGCGGGCGGCCCCGCGGCCGGGCCGGCGACGCCGCTCGAGGGCGTCGGGCCCGCAAAGCGCGCGCAGGTTCGCCGCGTCGCGCGCGTGTGGCTCGCGTCACACCGGGGCGGCGGCTGGCATGCGCTTCGGTTCGACGCGATCGGGATCGTGCTCTCGCCGGCCGGCGACCTGCTCGAGATCGAGCACGTGGAGGGCGCGTTCTAGTGCCCTGCCGGGCGCTCAGCCGTCGATCGCGAGCTGCTGGTAGGCGATCGACTGGAACGAGCGCCGGTGCAGTCCGCTGATGCCCAGCTCCTGGATCGCGGCCCGGTGCTCGGGCGTCGAGTAGCCGACGTTCGTGTGGAAGTGCCACCCGGGGAGCTCGTCGGCCGCGCGCTGCATGTAGCGGTCGCGCGTGACCTTGGCGACCACGGACGCGGCCGCGATCGCGGCGCTGCGCGCGTCGCCGTCGATCACCGCCTCCTGCTCCTGGCCGCAGTCGGGGACGCGGAAGCCGTCCACGAGGCACAGGCAGCCGGGCGGCGCGATGCGCGCCAGGCAGTCGCTCAGCGCGGCGAGGTTGGTCACGTGCAGTCCGCGATCGTCGATCCCCCTCACGCAACGCGAGGTGATCGAGACATGCATGGCCGCCTTCATCACGAGCGGATAGAGCGCCTCGCGAGCCTCGACGTCGTGCACCTTGGAGTCGTCGAGGCGGGTGAGCGAGCGCACCTCGCGCAGGCCGAGGCGCTCGTAGTCGAACAGGACCGCCGCCGCCACGAGCGGCCCCGCGAGACTCCCGCGCCCCGCCTCGTCGGCGCCCGCCACGTAGCGGCGCCCGTAGGCCCGGTCGAACTTGAAGAGGCGCCTCGCGCTCTTGCTGCGCTTCGGAGCCTTGGGAGCGTTCGGTGAGCCCTCGGTTAACCCGCCAGGCGGCTTGCCGCCTGGCGGCAGTTTCTCGAGCCCGTCAGGCGGCAAGCCGCCTGACCGCCTTTTCTCACAAAATGCCCCATCGCTTTGGCGGCCAATAGGTGGCGAAGCCCTGTCCGATGATCCATTTCTCGGGGACGGGTCCCCAGAACCGGCTGTCGTCACTTGCACCACGGTTGTCGCCCATCATAAAAAAGTGACCCGCCGGAATCTTGATCGGGCGGGGGAAGCTGCACGTCCCGGGGGCGCAGGGCTGCGTGAAGTCGTCCTTTTGGGGCTTGCCGTTCACGATCGCGTGACCATTGCGGATCGAGAGCGTGTCGCCCGGGACGGCCACGATCCGCTTGATGAAGTTGACGCTGTCCTCCTGCGAGGTCGGCCTGGCACAGGCCTGGTCCTCGGGCTTCTGGAGGCCGCACGTATTGCTGCCGGCGCCCTTGGGCGGATGGAAGACGACCACGTCGCCTCGATCCGGGTCGCTGAAGTGGTAGTTGAACCGGCTCACGAGCACGCGCTGGCCGACGTCGAGCGTCGGCTCCATCGACTCGCTCGGGATCCGGTAGGGCTTGATCAGGAATGCCTGGATCAGAAGCGCAAGCCCGATCGCCACGGCGACGATCACGACCAGCTCCAGCAGCGAGTTCTGACCGCGCCGCGCCACGACCTTCCGCTCGCCGGTCGTCAACCGGACTGGCCCTCTTGCTGGGCCCCCTCCGGCTTCTCCGACTCGGCGTCTCCGGATCCCTCCGCTTCGCCCGCTTCCTGCTCGCCCCCGTCCGCTGCCGGCTCCTCGGCCGTCGCTTCGGCCTCCGGCTCGGCGGCCGCTGCTTCAGCCTCCGGCGCTGCCGCCTCGGCCTCTCCGGTTGCCTCCGCCTCCGCCGCCTCGACCGTCTCGACCGCCGCCTCTGCCCCATCGGGCGCGCCATCGGCCGCGGGCAGGACGTCCTGCTCGGCCTGGAGCTCGTCCGCCCCGGCCTCGGGCACGACCGTCATCTGGACGTCCTCGGGACGGAAGTCCCTGCTCTCGCGCACGCGCGCCTTGCGCCCGACACGGCCGCGCAGGTAGTACAGCTTGGCGCGGCGCACCTCGCCACGTGCCGCCACCTCGATCTTCTCGATCTTGGGCGAGTGCACGGGGAACGTTCGCTCGACGCCAACGCCGAACGAGAGCTTGCGGACCGTGAACGTGCGGCGCGCGCCCTTCCCCTGGATCTTCAGCACGACGCCCTCGAAGACCTGGGTGCGGCGACGGGTGCCCTCCACGACCTGGAAGTGCACGCGCACGCGGTCGCCGACTCGAAACTGCGGAACTGGCCGCAGCTGACGGCGCTCGACACTCTGGATCAACTCGTTCATCGATGAGGGGCCGCCGTGTCCGAGCGGGCGGCCGGCGCCGGACCGTCGCGGGACGCGTGATGTTAGCGGACTAGGGGCGCGCTTCTCTCCGCTTGGCAGCCGCCTCTCGCCGCCACCGGCGCACTTGCTCGTGATGCCCGGAGAGCAGCACCTCGGGGACCTCCCATCCGCGGTAGGACGCGGGCCGCGTGTAGTGCGGATACTCGGGCGCGCCGTCGAGCGCGCTCGAGAAGGACTCCTCGAGCGCGCTGTCGGCATGCCCGAGCGCGCCCGGAAGCTTGCGGAGCACGACGTCCGAGACCACCATCGCGGCCAGCTCCCCGCCCGACAGCACGTAGGGCCCGATCGACAGGGAGTCGGTCGCCAGCTGCTCGGTGACGCGCTCGTCGATGCCCTCGTAGCGGCCACAGAGGAGGGTGAATCCGTCCGAGCGGGCCAGCTCTTCGGCCACGCCCTCGTCGAGCGGCCGGCCCGATGCGGCCAGCACGATCACGGGGCGCCTTGCTCTGAGGGCGTCGGTGTCGGGCCCGTAGACCGCCCGCAGCGCGGCGTCCACGACGTCGACCCGGAGCACCATGCCGGCCCCGCCGCCGTAGGGAGAGTCGTCGACCTGGCCCGCGGCAAGCGGCGTCGTGTCGCGGTAGTTGAAGAGCCGCAGGTCGTGGCCCAGCCGCAGCACGTTGCGCACGTGGCGCTGCCCGAGGAACCATTCGAACCACTCCGGAAACAACGTGAAAACGTCAATCTGCATCGAGGAAGCCCAGGTCGAGGTCCACGCGCCTTGCCTCGGCGTCGACGGAGCGGACTGCGTCCGCCACGAGCGGCACGAGCAGCGCCTCCGCGCCCTCGCGCTCGACCTCGAGCGCGTCCACCGACGGGAGCAGCAGCACGTCGCTCACGCGCCCGACGCGGCGCTCGCCGTCGAACGCCTCGCAGCCGATCAGGTCGTCCACGAGGAACTCGCCCTCCGCCAGCGGCTCCAGCGCCGAGACCACGACCTCGATCGCCTCGCCGCGCAGATCGCGGGCTGCCTCGCGGCTCTCGACGCCCGTGATTTGAATGATCGGCCTGGCGCCGGTGCCCTTACGCGAGACGACCGACAGCTCGCGGTCCGCGACCGACACGGCCTTCCCGGGCTCGAGCAGCTCCAGCCGCTCGGTCGGGTCCCTCACGACGAACGCTCCCGCGGTCCCGTGCGACCGTCCCACGAACCCCACCCGTACCCTTGCATCCGCCTGGGCAGATGCCGGCCTGTTCTTCTCAGTCGACGATCTCGACGAGGACGCGCTTGTCTTCCTTGATGCCACCAGCCTTCATGATGCCGCGGAGCGCCTTCGCGGTGCGTCCCTGCCGGCCGATCACCTTGCCTCGATCGTCCTCGGCGACATTCAGCTCGAGCACGACGGTGCCGTCCTCCTCCTCGAACTCGGAAACCTCGACCTGGTCGGGACGGTCGACCAGCGTGCGGGCGAGGAACTCGAGCAGCTCCTTCAGCCGCGGATCCCCTTCGCCTTCAGGAGCTGCTTGACCGTGCCGGAGGGCTGAGCCCCGCGCGCGAGCCAGTTGCGGACCCGCTCCTCGTTGAGCTCGATCGTGGAGGGATCGGTCTGCGGGTTGTATTGGCCGAGCACCTCGATGAAGCGCCCGTCGCGCGGCGAGCGCTGGTCGGTCGCGACCACCCGCCAGACGGGGTTGTTGCGTGCGCCGACGCGCGTCAACCGAATCCTTACCGACAAGTCTTTCCTTCCGTCGCTGGTGAACTGATGGCAGAAGGATAGGGGGCCCTCGCCAAACACGCCCGGCCGCTCGCGGGCCGGACGGCCTTTTCTTATTGGCCCCGCATGAGCTGCTCCATCGAGGGCATCTTGCCCTGCTGGAGCGCCCGCATCATCTTCTGCATCTGAGCGAACTGCTTCACGAGCTGGTTCACGGCCTGAACCGTCGTCCCGGAGCCGGCGGCGATCCGCTTCCGGCGCGAGCCGTCGATCAGCTTCGGGTTACGGCGTTCGGCGACCGTCATCGAGGTCACGATCGCCTCCAGACGGTCGAGCTCGCGCTCGTCGATCTTCGCGTTCTTGAGCTGCTTCAGCTGCCCGAAGCCGGGCAGCATGCCGAGCAGCCCGCCGATCGGCCCCATGCGCCTGATCTGCTTCATCTGGTCGAGGAAGTCGTCGAGCCCGAACTCCTGCTTGCGGATCTTGCGCTCCAGCTCGGCTGCACTGTCGGCGTCGACGGTCTTCTCGGCCCGCTCGATGAACGACAGCACGTCACCCATGCCGAGGATCCGCGAAGCCATGCGATCGGGATGAAACGGCTCGAAGTCGCCCAGCTTCTCGCCGGTCGACGCGTAGAGGATCGGCTTGCCGGTGACCTCCTTGATCGAGAGCGCGGCGCCGCCGCGCGCGTCGCCGTCGAGCTTCGTCATCACGACGCCGTCGAACTCCGCGACCTCGGCGAACTGCTCCGCGACGTTGACGGCGTCCTGACCCGTCATCGCGTCGACCACCAGCAGCACGTTGTGTGGCCGGGTCCGCTGCTTGATGTCGGCGAGCTCCTTCATCAGGTCCTGGTCGACGTGGAGCCGGCCGGAGGTGTCGATGATCAGCACGTCACGGCCGTCGCGCTTGGCCTGGTCGAGCGCCCACTCGGCGATGTCGCGCGGGTCCGAATCGATGCCCTGCTCGTACACGGTCGCGCCGGCCTCAGCACCCACCTTCACGAGCTGCTCGACGGCGGCCGGCCGGTACACGTCGCAGGCGGCCACCGCGACGTCCTTGCCGTCCTCCTTCAGCAGGCGTGCCAGCTTGCCGCATGCGGTCGTCTTGCCGGAGCCCTGCAGGCCGGCCATCAGGATCACCGTCGGAGGCGTCGGCGAGAGCGTCACCTGCCGCGAGGACTCCCCCATCAGCGTCGTGAGCTCCTCGTTCACGACCTTTACGACCTGCTGGCCGGGATTGAGGCTCTCCATCACCTCACGGCCGAGCGCGCGCTCCTTGACGGCGGCGGTGAACTGCTTCACGACCCGGAAGTTGACGTCCGCCTCGAGCAGCGCCAGCCGGATCTCCCGCATCGCCTTGTTGACGTCGTCCTCGCTGAGCTTGCCGCGCGACCGCACGTCGGAGAGCACGGTCTGGAGCTTGTCTGAGAGGGCGTCGAACACGCCCCAAAGGATAGGCGCTTACCCAGGCTCGCTGAACCGCGCGTCGACCCGCTTTCGCTTCCAGTGGTCGAGCCGCCCCGGCTGCTTCGAGGCGACCATGTTGAAACGGCCCACACCGGGCTCGTATTCCCGGACCCAGCTGATCACGTGGAAATCGACGAAGCCGGCCCACTCGAGGATCCGGATCACGGTCTCGGGCCCCGTGGGGTGCCAGTTGAGGCCGTGCACGCCGAGCATCAGCGCCTCCCTGCCCTCCTGCTCGAGCGCCAGCGTGCCGTCGGGCATCCCGGCGCGCGTGTTGGTGTCGACGATCAGTACCTCGTTCGTGAGGTCGGCCGCGATCTTGAGCCCCGTGACCGGGTCGGGCAGGTGGTAGAAGAGCCCCCTGAAGATCGTCAGGTCGAAGGGATCGAGCCCGCGGCCCGGGAGGTCGTAGAGGTCCATCACCTCGAATCGCATGTCGCCGGCGTCGGGCCGGTGCTCCTGGATGAAGCGCGCCTGCCGGATCCAGTGCTCGCGCACGTCGAAGCCGAAGCAGCTGCCCGCCCCGAGCTCTCGCGACCAGAACAGGAACCCGCCGCTGTTGCACGCGCAGTCGAGCACGGTGCGGCCCTCGAGCCCGTCCGGGTACAGGTTCTTCAGATAGAGGCGGTGCTCGGCCCGGAGGTCCTGGAACACGACGGGCCCGAAGGACTCCGGGTAGGTCCCGGGCGGCGCCTCCAGCGAGACCCGCGTGGTCAGGCCTTCGGCCACCTCGAGGTCGAAATGCCACGGCCCGAGGCGGATGATCTCCTCTCGCAGCCGGGCCTCGTCCATCGCGGCAGATTAGCGGCGCGCATCTCGGCGCCACCCGGCCGGAGGGAAATACCCTAAATCCGCCCGCCTTTTTGCTATATTCGATCGACCTGGAAGCCCCGCCTGGAGGAGCCGCATGGAGCCAGTATCCGTCGAGAGCAAGCCGAAGGGCCGCAAGGGCTCACTGCAGAACCCCGAGGTGATCGAGAACGTCCCCGGTCACGTGATCCCGGTGCTCGAACGCGAGTTCGACGACTTCGACACCGAAGCCACGAAATTCCTGGGCGGCGAGCTCCCCGAGGACCAGTTCATCGGCTTCCGCCTGAAGCAAGGCGTCTATGGGCAGCGCCAGGCCGACGTCCAGATGATCCGCGTGAAGCTTCCGTTCGGGGGCGTCACGCCGGAGCAGATGGATGCCTTCGGCCGGCTCGCCGACGAGTACACGCCGCTGCGCAAGGGCCACATCACGACACGGCAAAACTTCCAGTTCCACCACATCCCCCTTTCGGACGCCGCGAAGGCGATCCGGATGCTGGGCGAGGCGGGCCTCTCCAGCCGGGAGGCCTGCGGCAACACCGTGCGCAACGTCACCGGCGACCCGTGGGCGGGCGTCTGCGAGGACGAGCTGTTCGACCCGACCCCCTACGTCGGCGCGTTCGTTCGCTATTTCGTTCGCAACGAGGTCTGCCAGCTGCTGCCGCGCAAGTTCAAGGTCGCTTTCACGGCCACCGACGAGGACCGCGCGATCACGAACATTCACGACCTCGGCTTCGTGCCCCGGATCCGCGAGATCGACGGGCAGCAGGTAAAGGGCTTCGAGATCCGCACGGGCGGCGGCACCTCGATCATGCCGCGCGTCGGCGCGCCCTTCTGCGATTTCGCATCCGTCGACGACGGCGAGTACCTCAAGGTCTCGGAGGCGGTGCTGCGCATCTTCGACCGCCAGGAGGAGCTGCGCGCGAACCGCGCCCGCGCCCGGATCAAGTTCCTGATCGACCGCGTTGGGATCGACGAGTTCCGCCGGATGGTCGAAGCTGAGCTCCAGGGCGACTGGGTGTCCGAGCGCGACTTCAATCCCGACCCGCTCCTGTTCGCCGACGACGAGCAGGCCAGCGCGCCGGCCGCGCCGCTTCAGCACGGAACCCCCAACGGCGACAAGAGCGAGTTCGCCCGCTTCGCATCCGCCAACGTGAAGCCGCAGCGCCAGGAGGGCTTCTCCACCGTCGAGGTGAAGGTGACGCGTGGCGACCTCACGCCGGAGCAGTTCAGCGGGCTCGCGCGGGTGATGCGCGACTTCACCGGCGGCTACGCGCGCACCACCGTGCACCAGAACCTCCTGCTGCGGTGGGTCCGGGACGAGAGCGTGTACGACGTCTGGCAGCGTCTGCGCGAGCTCGACCTCGGCGACCCCGGCGCGCACCAGATCACCGACGTCGTGAGCTGCCCCGGAACCGACAGCTGCAAGCTCGGCATCACGAGCTCGATGGGCCTGAACACGGCGGTCCAGGCGCGGCTCGAGGAGATGAACATCGAGGATCCCCTCACCCGCCAGATCCACGTGAAGATGAGCGGCTGCCCCAACGGGTGCTCGCAGCACCACATCGCCAACATCGGCTTCTACGGCGCCGCGATGAAGGTCGGGGGCCGCCAGCTGCCCGCCTACATCGCACACCTCGGAGGCAACTACGAGGGCGGCGAGGTCGTGATGGGCAAGCGCCTCAAGTCACGCATCCCTGCGAAGCGGGTGCCCGACGCGGTCGAGCGCTGGGTGCGCCACTACGAGCAGGACCGGACCGACGGCGAGGTCTTCAACGACTTCGTCGAGCGTGTCGGAGCGGACCAGTTCGAGGGGCTCGTGAAGGACCTCGCGATGCCGGTCGAGTTCGGCCCCGAGCACATCACGCACTTCATCGACTGGAGCCGCAACGAGCTCTACGAGGTCGTGCGCGGCGAAGGCGAATGCGCCGTTTGAATGACTGGCCGTCAGCGGGCCAGCCCGCTGACGGGTTTGCGCCGGGTCCTTAACCTTCGAGCAAAGCGCGCGCGAAGTCGTTGGGGTCGAACGGGCGCAGGTCCTCGAGCGACTCTCCGATCCCGATCAGCTTCACCGGCAGGCCGAGCTCCTCCGCGATCGCGAGCGCGATGCCGCCTTTGGCGGTGCCGTCGAGCTTCGTCAGCACGATCCCGGTGACGTCGACGGTCTCCTGGAAGAGCTTTGCCTGGCGCAAGCCGTTCTGCCCGGTCGTGGCATCGACGGTCAGGAGCGTCTCGTGTGGCGCGCCCGGGATCTGCTTCTCGATCACGCGCCGCATCTTCGCGAGCTCCTCCATCAGCGGCACCTGCGTGTGCAGGCGACCGGCAGTGTCGGCGATCACGACATCGTGGCCGCGCGCGCGTGCGGCTTCGATCGCGTCGTAGACGACCGCGCCCGGATCGGATCCCGGCGTCGCGCCCACGATGTCGCAACCGGCCCGCCGCGCCCACTCGGCGAGTTGCTCCTGCGCAGCCGCCCGGTAAGTGTCGCCCGCTGCCATCACGACCGACAGGCCCGCCTCCTTCTGGAGATGCCAGGCGACCTTGCCGATCGTCGTCGTCTTGCCGGTCCCGTTGACGCCGACGGTGAGGATCACCGACGGCTCGTGGGAGACGTCGATGTGATCGTCGCCCGTGCTCGCAAGCTCGGCCAGCGTCTCGCGCAACCGGTCGGAGAGCTCCTCGCCGCTCTGCAGAGAGCCCTCCTCGGCCTCTCGCTCGAGCCGCTCGACCACCTTCGCGGTCGTGCGGGCGCCCACGTCGGCGTAGATCAGCGTTTCCTCGAGCCGTTCCCAGGTCTCTTCGTCGAGCGGCCCGGTGAACGTCGCCCTCAGCTCTCCCGCGAGCGCCTCACGGCTCTTCGAGAGGTTCTGGCGCAGGCGGCGAAGGAAACCGCGCCGTTCGGCCTCCGGCTCGGCCCCTGTCTCGGGCGCCGCACCGTTCGCAGTCAGGAACACCTCTTTCCACGTCTTCGCCACGGCGGCCGATTGTAGGCCCCCCTAGGCGGTCAGCAGTACCTGCTCGTGGCAGAACGCCTCGAGCAGCCGTGCGAACTCCGGGCAGGTGCTCGGCTTCTCGTCGATGACGGCGGTGGTGGCGCCGGGCAGCGCCGCGACCGCCTCCTCGAAGCCTTCGGCCGTGAACAGCACACAGCCTCTGTGCTGGACCAGCAGCATCGGCATCTCGAGCGCGGCAAGTTCTCGGGCGAAGTCTCCGGCGAGCAAGTGGGCCTCCCAGTAAGGAAGCAACACCTCGGGCGGGACGCGCCGCAGGTACTCCTCGGCGATCTCCTCCCCGAGGCCGCCCTCCATCTGCTCGCCGCCCGTGGCCCGGAAGATCTGGCGGACCCACGAGCGCGGATTGCTTCGCATCAGGGACGCGTAGCCCGAGTACACCTCCGGGTTCAGCGCCGGGCGCGTGCCCTGCGTGGAATCCGACAGTCGAGCGTGCCCCAGCGCCAGCGCCTGGACCGCCCCCGGCGCCTGCACGGCCACCTCGACCGCCACCTCGACTCCGGCCTCGTCCCCGACCACGACGCATTGGTTCCAGCCGCGGCGCGCGATGTGCTCCAACCCTCGCCGCGCGGTTTCGGCGACGCTCGGGTCCTCTCCCGGCGGCTCGTCGCCCGCACCGGGGACGTCGTAGGAGACCACCTCTGCCCACTCCTCCAGCAGCGGGCGAATCTGCCATTCCAGCTCGGTCAGCGTCGGCACCAGCAGCAACCGCGGTCGTTCCATCGTCAAAGCATCTCTGCCAGGGAGACGGCGCGCAACCCCCGCCGGGCGATCTCTTCGAGCAAGAGCGCGGTCGCGCCGATCACAGGCCCCGGGTCCATCGGCCTCGCGCGCCGCGCGTCGTGGAGCAGCACGATCGCGCCGGGCTCGAGGTCTTCGATCACCCGGTCCGCGATCGACCGCGGCGTGGCATCCGCTTCCCAGTCGAACCCGAGTGCGCTCCAGTGCACGCAGGTCCAGCCACGCCGCTCGGCCTCGGCGATCGTGGCCGGGACGAAGTGACCGTAGGGCGCGCGGTACAGCACGGGCTCGAAGCCCACGACGCCGGCGACTGCCTCCGCGCCGGCGAGCATGTCGGTGACCGCCTCCTCGGGCTCGACCGCCTCGTGGTCGAGATGCGAGCGCGTGTGCGATCCGACCGCATGCCCCTCGGCGGCGACCCGCCGTGCGATCTCGGGAAATCGTTCCGCCTCGGTGCCCACCAGGAAGAAGGTGGCCGCAGCGTCGTGGCGCGCCAGCAGATCGAGCAGCTCGGGCGTGCCGCGGCCGGGCCCGTCGTCGTATGTCAGATGAACCGCCCGGCGCTCCGGGGATGCGTGCGTGAGGATCTGGTTCAGGCGGCCTGCGCCCGGGACTCCGGCTCGGCTTCCCGTTCGAGTCGGCGAGAGAGGACCTTCGAGACGCCGTCCTTGCCCATGCTCACGCCGTAGAGCACGTCGGCGGCCTCCATCGTGCGGCGCTGATGGGTCACGACGATGAACTGCGCCCGGTCGGAGTACGCGCGGATCAGCGCCAGGAAGCGGTCGATGTTCGCGTCGTCGAGGGCCGCCTCGACCTCGTCCAGGATGTAGAACGGGCACGGCCGCGCGAGGAACACCGCGAACATGAAGGCCAGCGCGACCAGCGACTTCTCCCCGCCCGACAGCAGCGACAGGCGCCGCGTGGTCTTCCCGGCGGGGGTGACCTCGATCTCGATGCCTACGGCATTGAGATCGGAATATGTGCCGTCCGCGGGCAAGCCCGCGGCCGGGTCTATCGAAGGATGATCATCGGCTGCTCCGGTTTCGGCTCCGGCCGGACGCTCGCCGAACGTGGCTGCCTCCTCCCGCTCGTCGCCCTCCTCGCCGCCCAGCACGGGGCGCGGGGTGCGAGCGGCGCTCACGCGGCGCAGGCGTCCGCGTCCGCCCGGGAAGAGGCGCTCGATCACGTCCTCGAAGTTCTTCGCCGCCGCCTCGAAGGTCTCGTCGAAACTGTCGCGGATCAGGCGGTCCGTCTCGCGGATCAGGCCCTGAAGCTCGGCCAGCGCGGACTCGAGGTCCGTGCGCTGCGTCTCGAGCTCCTCGACGTGGGCAACCGCCTCCTCGTACTCGCGCTCGGCGAGCGGGTTCACCGGACCGAGCCTTTCGCGCCGTCGCTCGAGTCGCTCGAGCCTTGCCTCGAGCTCCGCCCGGCCTTCTCCGGGAAGGCGCTCCGCCGGAGGCGCGAGCTCGAGCCCGAGGCGCTTGCCGACGGCGGCCAGGTCCTGCGCCACGGCGGCCTCTCGGTCGCGGACCTGCGCGACCTTCACCTCCTCGTGGGTCAGCGCTTCGGCGGCCTCTCGAAGCCTCGCCTGTAGCTCGTATTCGTGCGTGGCCAGCTCGCGCAGGCGCGCGGCCACCTCCTCCCCGGCCGCCTGGTCGGCGGAGAGCTCGGCATCGAGGGCATCCCGCCGGGCTGCGACGGCCGCCCCTGCCTCGGCGATCGCGCTCACGAGGCGCTCCGCGGCCGGCACCAGCTCCCGGTCGCGTGCCGCCAGCGACTCGAGGCGCCGGCGCCGGGTGGCGCGCTCGGAGCGCTCGCGCTCGAGGCGCTCACCGAGTCGGCGCTCGGCTGCGATCTCGCCGCTCAGCTCGGCCCGGCGTGCCTCCTCCGGGCCGCCGCCGTGCTCGCGGCGCTGCTCGATCAGCCAGGCGCACCGGCGCACCGACTCGAGCGTCTCGGAGCGGCGGCGGCGTGCATCGCGCAATTCGCCTTCGAGCAGGTCGCGTCGCTCTGAGGCCTCACGCTGAACGAGCGCGGCACGCTCGATTTCCTCATGCAGCCGGCGGTGATCAGCGGCGGCACCCTCCAGCAGGGCGTGCAACTCCTCGCGCCGAGCGCGCTCGGCAATTGCCCGCTCGGCGCCACCCGCGGGCGACCTCCACACCTCGCGCGAGGCGCCGTCGTAGGCGACACCCTCACGCGTGACCGCGACTCCGTTGAAGCTGTCGGGCACGTCGGCGATCCGTCGCAACACCCAGGCGTCCCGAAGCAGCCGGTCGACCAGCGAGCGCACCTCCTCGGCCGGGCGCACGTGCTCGCGCAGCCGCTCGGCGCCGGTTGCCGGCGCAACGCGGCTCGGAGCCGGCTGGGCGGCCGACCCGCGGCTCACGATCGCGCGCATCCCGGCGTCCGCTGAGCGCTCGACCGCGGCCGCCGCCTCGGCGACGCTCCCGACCACCCGCGCACCGAGCCGGCCTCCGAGCGCGGCGCCCAGGGCCGCCTCGTAGCCGCTGTCGACGTCGACCCGGTCGGCCAGGCGCCAACCGCTCTCGCGTGCCGATTCGCCGGCCAGCCTGAACCGCTCTTCGAGGCCCTCCAGCTCGACCTCGAGCTTCGCCTGCGCGCGGTTCTGCTCGGATCCGCGGCCGGTCAGCTCGCGACCGCGGGCGGCCGCCTCCTCGGCGCCGGCGCGGGCCTCCTCGAGGCGCTGCTCGATCTCCTGGAGACGGTGCTCGAGCTCTGTGCCGGCCTGCTCGGCGGCGGCACGCTCGGCCTCGACCTCCGCAAGCTCGGCGTCCAGTCTCGCGGCACGCTCACGTTCGAGCCGTTCCAGCTCGGTCTCGAGCTCGGCCAGCCGCCCCCCCTCCGGCTCCGCCTCAGGAGTCGAGCGGGGCTCGGCGAGCGCGCGCTCCGAGCGTTGTAGACGTGACCGCACGGCTTCGAGCGCCTGGCGCGCGGACTCGAGACGGATCTCGAGCCGCTCGCCGGCCGAGCGCGCGGCGAAGAGCCGCCCCGCAAGCTGCTCGCGGGCGCGGCCGTGCTCGGCGAAGCTGCGCTCCGCCTCCTCACGTGCGTGGGCGCCGCTGATCAGCTCCCGGTCGATCGCCTCACGTCCGGCGCGGGCCTCGCTCGCCGACCGCTCGGCCGCGGCCAGCTCCTGCCGGAGCCCGACCAGCTCGTCACCGACCAGGTCACCGCGGGCCTCGAGGCCCTGCCGCTCGAGCCGCGCGTGCAGCTCGGCGGCCTCGGCCTGCCTCTTCAGCGGCCGCAGGCGCGAGCGCGCCTCGCGCTCGACGTCGAGCGCGCGGTCGAGGTTGTCCTGGGTGCGGCGAAGCTTGAGCTGGGCACGGTGGCGCCGCTTACGGTGCTTCGTCAGGCCGGCGGCCTCCTCGATCATCGCGGTGCGGTCTTCGGCCTTCGAGTGGACGATCGCCTCGACCTTGCCCTGGCTGATCACCGAGTGCATCTCCTTGCCGAGGCCGGAGTCCGAGAGCACCTCGAGCAGGTCGACGAGCCGGCAGCGCGCCCCGTTCAGGAGGTATGTCCCCTCGCCGGAGCGGTCCACGTGGCGGGTGATCGCGATCTCGGCGAACTCGGTCTGGAGGCGGCCGTCGGCGTTGTCGATCACGACCTCGACCTCCGCCGCCGCGCGGCCCTTCACGCCCTCGCCGCCGGCGAACACCATGTCCTGCATGGACTGGCCCCGGACCGCGAGCGGGCTCTGCTCGCCGAGCGCCCACAGGACCGCGTCCGTGATGTTCGACTTGCCGCTCCCGTTGGGCCCGACGATCACGCTGATGCCGGGCCCGAACTCGAGCCGCGTGCGATCGGGGAACGACTTGAAGCCCTTGAGCGAGATCGACTTCAGGTACATCGGCCTAGAGCACCCTCAACCCGGGTCTGTGTCGTCGAAGAGGTTCTCCAGCGCGCCTCTTGCCGCTTCCTGCTCGGATTCCTTCTTGCTGCGCCCCATGCCCGAGCCGACCGGGGCGCCGTCGACCTCCGCGACCGTCTCGAAGCGACGCTCGTGCGGCGGCCCCTGCTCGCTCACGACGCGGTAGGTGACGAAGTCGCCGCGCTGCGCGAGGCGCTCCTGGAGCTCGCTCTTGAAGTCCAGCATGTGCGCCACCGCATCGGAGATCTGTGGGTCGAACGCGTCTGCGACCGCGTCGGCGGTCTGCTCGAAGCCGAATTCGAGGAAGCACGCCCCGATGCCTGCCTCGACCGCTTCGGCCAGCACGCTGTCCGACTCCACCAGCCGCTTGGCCTGGTGCTCGTAGCCCGGCGGCGCCACGGCCACCACGCGCGCCGGCACGCCGAGCGCGTTTGCGACCTCCACGCACGACCGGCGGCTCACCGCCTGTGCCCGGATCTTCGTCAGCCGGCCGGCGCTCGAGCGCTCGAAGCGCGGGAAGAGCGCCCGCGAGACCGCGATGCTGAGCACGCTGTCCCCGAGGAACGCGAGCCGTTCGTAGGAGTGCGAGCGTTCCGCGACCCAGGAGGAATGCGAGAAAGCCTGCTCGGTGAGGCTCTGCGGGAGCTTGTCGAATAGCTGTTGGAGCTTCTTCTGAGGGGCGGTCAGGAGGCCGGGTGCGCGGGTGCGTGAGACACGACAAAGTCGACTGCCTGCCCGATCGTCTTGATCCGCTCGGCCTGATCCTCGGCGATCCGGATGCCGTAACCGTCCTCGAGCTCCATGACGAGCTCGACGAGGTCGAGCGAGTCGGCCTCGAGGTCCTCCTTGAACCTGCTTTCCTCCCGGATCTCTTCAGCATCGATTCCGAGCTCCTCGGACAGGTGGGATCGGATGCGCTCCACGACCTCTGCGCGGGTCGGAGTCATCGACGGGCCGCGATTCGTGCCTGACTCCTCTGCGCAGTCATGAGCGTCCGGGCAAGCTATCAGCGCCCACGGACGCGGCTGCACGGGGCTCGCGCGCCCGCAGCACGCCCGCGGAGGCGAGGGACGTGGCGGTCCTCTGGACCACCTCCTCGTCCGCCCCGCGCTCGGCGAGGGCGATCGCGCGCGCGATCGCACGCCGGCTCGAATTCCCGTGGCAGACGACCACGAGCCCGCGCAGCCCGAGCAGGTACGCGCCACCGACGGACTCCGGGCTGAAGGTCTCGCGCAGCGGCGTCAGCTTGTGCTGGACCAGCAGACCGCCCAGCTTCGAGACGGGCGCCGAGCGAATCGCGTCGCGGATCGCGCCGACGACCGTCTTCGCGGTGCCCTCGAGCGTCTTCAGCGCGACGTTTCCCGTGAACCCGTCCGTGACCACCACGTCGGCCTCGCCGGCGGCCAGGTCGAAGCCCTCGACGTTGCCGGCGAACTCGAACGGAGGCGACGCGAGCGATGCCAGCCGCTCGTGAGCGGCGACCACGTCCTCGGTGCCCTTGCCTGGTTCCTCGCCCACGGACAGCAGGCCGACGCGCGGCCGGGCGACGCCCAGGACTCCGGTGCTGAAGGCGGCTCCCATGAACGCGAACTGGACGAGGTGCTCGGGCCGCACCGCCACGTTCGCGCCGGCGTCGAGCAGCAGCAACCGGCGTCCCGGGACGGGGACCACGACCGCGAGCGCCGGACGGTAGACGCCGGGCAGCCGCTTGACGTGGATCAGAGAGGCCGCGAGCGCGGCGCCGGTCGAGCCGGTCGTGACGACCGCCTGCGCCCGGCCGTCGGCGAGCGCCCGCGCCGCCTGCACGATCGAGGCATCCGGCTTCGCGCGGGCCGCGTGTGCGGGCTCGTCGAGGTTCGTGATCTCGTCCGGCGCATCCACCACCGCGATGCCCTCGCCGCTCGCGCCGAGCGCGGCCCGCACCGTGTCACCGGGGCCGAAGAGGAGGCACTGGGTGCCGCGGGCGGTCGCTTCGATCGCCGCCTCGACGACCTCGCCGATGCCGCGGTCGGCGCCGAGGGCGTCTACCGCGACTGTTGCGACGGGCCCTCCGAGGAACCGCCCTCGGAGACCACTTGGCGCCCGCCGTAGTACCCGCATTCGGGGCAGACCCGGTGCGGAAGCCGTGGCGCGTGGCACTGCGGGCACGAATTCCAGGTCGGCACCGCAGCCTTGTGCTGGGAGCGGCGCTTGTTGGTGCGCGAGTGCGACTGTTTCTGTTTGGGTACGGCCATCTCGGCAGGATGTTAAAGCTTTAGCTCACGCAGCTTCGACCAGCGCGGGTCGCCCTCGTCCTCGTGGCGGTGGTCGGCCGCCTCGGGCGCGTTGAGATCGGCGCCGCAGATCGTGCAGAGGCCGCGGCAGTCCTCGCGGCAGAGCACCTTTCCCGGCAGCGCGAGCACGAGCGCGTCCCGGGCCCAGGCCGCGAGCTCGAGCGTCCCGTCCGCGACGTAGGGGCTGTGCAGCTCCTCGACCTCGCCGGGCTGGTGGACCTCGCGGGCGTCGACCGGGATCACCGGGCGCGCATCCGCCATGCAGCGCATGCAGGCGCCTTCGAGCGGCGCCTCGAAGCGCAGCCTCAAGGCATGTCCCTGCAGCGTGCGCGACACGTCGAGCCGGCCGTCAACGGTTCCGTCGCGAAGCTCGTAGGGCTGGCTCGCCAGCGACACCGGCTCGATCCGCACGCGCGCGTCGACGTGCCGCCCTTCGCCCGGACGGAGGTTCAGAGTGTCGAGGTCGATCGTGTCGAAGCGCTGCGGCACGGGTCACCACGCATGGTAGCCCCGGCCGGCAGTCGGACATTTGGGGTCGTGCCCCGTCAGTCGCTCGCGTGCCGGAGCCCGCGCAGTGCCAACGAGACGATCACCGCCGCAAGCCCGGCGAGGGCGAGCAGCCCCTTCCACGTCGTGCCCCACGACACGTCGCCGACGAAGCCCTGACGAGCCGCGTCGATGATGAATCGCACGGGGTTGTAGGTCGCGACCGTGTGCAGCCACCCGGTGAGCAGGTCGAGCGGCGCGTAGGACGCCGTGAACAGCACCGCCATGAAGATCCCCGCCTGCATCAGCGGCGCGGCCGACTGCGTCTTGAAGCGAAGCGCGACCGTGATTCCCCACGATGCCGCGACGGCCGAGAACCCGGTCGCGAGCACGACAGCGATCAGCAGGCCGCCGATGCCGGGGAAGTGGACGCCGAACGCCAGGCCGACGATCAGCAGGAACGTCATCGGGATCAGCGCGCGGAGACTCGCGGACAGCACGAGCCCCGCGAGCAGGGCGGACCGCGCCGGCGGAGCCACGATCAGGCGGTCGAACCACCCGAGCTCGATGTCGCGCGCCAAATTGACGCCGGTGGCGGCGCCCGTGAAGCCCGCGCCCTGGAGCAGGCTCACCGGGATCAGGAAGCTCATGAAGTCGTTCGTGGTGAAGCCCGGCAGCAGGGTCAGCTTCCCGAATACCGAGGTGAGGCCGAGCATGAAGATGGCGGGCGCGAGCACGCCCGGGATCGCCGCCCCGGGCACCCGAACGAGCTCGTTGAGCGCGCGGCGCATCAGCGCCCACACGGTCCTCAACTCGGCCGCCAGCGTCATCCGACCGACAGCCTCCTTCGCATCGCGAGGGCGCTCAGCACTCCGCCGAGGCTCATGACGATCGCGATCCCGCCGAGGCCCTTGCCGACCGCGGACCAGGAGAGCCCGTAGACGATCGGGTCCCGCAGGCCCTCCGCGATCAGGCTCATCGGGTTCCAGTCGGCGATCGTCCGCGCGGGCTGCAGCAGCAGGTTGCGCGGGAAGAACGCCGACGACAGGAAGAGGACCACGAACACGAGCGGGAAGATGCCCTGGACCACGCTCGCGGTCTGGGCGCGCAGCGCGAGCGCGGCGCCGAGCGCGCCAAAGGCGCCCGCGCACAGCGACGCCTCTGCGACCACGACGAGGAAGCCGGCCACCCCGCCCTGGATGTGGGCGCCGAAGATCAGGCCGATAACCAGGAACCAGACACCCGCGAGGGCGCCCAGCACGGCGGTCGCCGACAGCCTGCCGAGGACGATCGCAGCGCGCGAGATCGGCGCGACCACCAGACGGTCGATGAAGCCGATCTCGATGTCGAGCGCAAGCGCGATCCCGGCCGAGACCCCCGCCAGCATCGCGGACTGCGTCATCGAGCCGGCGAGCTGGAAGTCGAGGAAGCCGTGCACCTTCGGGAACGCCGGGAGGTCGACCGCGCGCCCGGCGCCACCAGTGTTGACGGCCAGGAAGAGCGTCGGGAACACGATGATCGGAGCGAGGAACTGCGGGCGCCGGAAGGCCTGCCGGATCGACCGCCGGCTGAGCGCTGCTACCACGCGCGCGTGGGCTGCGAGACGCTTCCTCACGCGGTTGGAGCCTCGGCCTCCTCGGGCTGCTCGCCAGCACCCTCGAGGTGCCGGCCGGTCTTCTCGACGAACACGTCGTCGAGCGTCGGGTGAACCAGGTTCAGCGACTCGACGTGAAGCCCGGCCTCGTCGAGCGCCCGCACGATCGGCGCGATGTCCGAGGCGCCGCGTTCGAGGCCGACCATCAGCACCCCGTCGCGCGCCGGCATCGCCTCGCCGAATCCCACGATGATCTGCTCGGCACGCTCCGCACCGCCGTCGGCAATCGTCAGCTCGAGCCGCGGCCGCCCGATCTGCGCCTTGAGCACCGCGGGCGTACCCTCCGCGGCCATGCGGCCGTCGTCGATGATGCCCACACGGTCCGCGAGCTGGTCCGCCTCTTCGAGATATTGGGTCGTCAGGAAGACGGTCGTACCTTCGTCGTTGAGCTTGCGGACCTCTTCCCAGATCGTGATCCGGCTGACCGGGTCGAGGCCGGTAGTGGGCTCGTCGAGGAAGAGCACCTTCGGGTCGTGCACGAGCGCGCTCGCAAGGTCGAGCCGGCGCCGCATGCCCCCCGAGTACGTCCCCACGCGGCGGTCCGCCGCCTCGATCAGGCCCACCCGGTTCAGGAGCGCCTCGGACCGGCGGTTGGTCTCGGCGCGGGAGAGCCCGTGCAGGGTCGCCTGGAGCTGCATCAGCTCACGCCCGGTCATCAGGGGGTCGAGCGCCGCCTCCTGGAGTGCGACCCCGATCGAGCGGCGCACGCTGGAGGCGTCGGCGACCACGTCGTAGCCGGCCACCCGTGCCGTTCCGCCGCTCGGCTTCAGCAGCGTCGTGAGCATCCGCACGGTTGTCGTCTTCCCGGCGCCGTTCGGCCCCAGGAAGGCATAGATCTCCTGCTCGGCCACCTCCAGGTCGATCCCTGCCACGGCGAGGACGTCCTCCGAGAAACGACGCTGGAGCTGCCGTACCTCGATGGCAGCCACGGGCGGAGATGCTAAACGGTCGCTTTCCGCCAGACTGTGAGAAACGCTCCGGTGAGGCGCTCGAACGGAGCGCTAGCCGACTTCGGCGGGCTCTTGCTCGCGACCGGCGAGGCGGTCGCGCCCGCGCTGCACGGCCGCAGTGAACTTCTGGAGGTTGACCTCGAGCGTGTTGAGGATCTCGTCGGCGTAGTCCTCGGCGCCGAGCCGGATCTCCCGAGCGCGCGTGTTCGCGTCCTCGACGATCTCCTCGGCGGCCCGCTCGGCCTGGCGCGTGATCTCCTCCTGCGAGATCAGGCGCTGCTGCTGGTCGCGTGCTTCCTTCACGATCCGCTCGGCCTCGCGCTTGGCCTCGGCGAGCATCTCCTGGCGCTCCTTCACGATCCAGCGTGCCTGCTTGATCTCCTCGGGGATCGTCGCCCGCATCTGGTCGAGGAGGTCGTAGATCTCCTCCCGGTCGACGCGCACCTGGTCCGTCAGGGGCACAGGCTTGGCGTTGTGCACCAAGTCGTCGAGCTTGTCTATCAGTACGAGAACGTCCACTGAGAAGGCCTCCAGGCCGTTGAAGATTACGCGCTATGCAGCGAAAAGGGTCCTACGCGCCCTGCCTCGACAACCGATCGTGCAAAGCCTTTGCGACGTTTGCCGGCACCAGGTCGTCGATGTTGGCGCCGAACGTCGCCAGCTCCTTGATCCCACTGGAGCTGAGAAAGCTGTACTCGGGCGATGCCATCAGGTAAACGCTTTCGATGTCGGCCGCAAGCTTGCGGTTGAGCTGGTTCATCTCGAACTCGTATTCGAAGTCCGAGATCGCTCTCAATCCCTTGACGAGCGCTCCCGCTCCGTGCTTCCGAGCAAAATCGACGAGGAGCGTATCAAAGACGTCGACTTCCACGTTTGCCAGTTTTTCCGTCGCTTGCAGGAGAAATTGCTTGCGCTCGTCGGCCGGGAAGAGAGTCGCCGGCTTGCGCACCGGCTGGTTCACCACGCCTACCACGACGCGCGTGAAAACCCGTGCGGCACGCGCGATGATGTCGAGGTGGCCGTACGTGACCGGGTCATACGAGCCCGGGCAGACCGCGACTGTGCCGTCCAGGTTCATGAAACTGGCCGTTGGGCTGCGAGCTTCATGAAACTGGCCGTTTGGGCTGCAAGCAGCCCAATGGGTTTACGCCTGCGCGAGGTATATGGCGATGCGCGTGTCACCGTAGGTCCGCTCCTTTAGGAGCGGCAGGTCGAGTTCGAGCGGTTGTTTGACGGAGCTCTCGCAAACCAGGCGCGCCCCGGGCGTGAGAACCGCGACCAGCGGGCGGCCCAACCCCTCCCCGAGACGGGCGGCGAGTCTATACGGCGGGTCGCAGAACACCAAGTTCCAGCGCTCGCCGCGGCGGGCGGCGTTGCGCAGGAAGCCGAGCGCATCCGCGCGCACGACATCGCCCTCGGCGCCGGTTCGCTCGAGGTTCGCCCGCACGGTCGCGATCGCGGCGGCATCCGAGTCGACGAACGTGGCGCTGGCCGCACCGCGCGAGAGCGCCTCGATGCCGAGCGCGCCCGAGCCCGCGTAGAGGTCCAGCGCGTCGAGCCCGTCGAGCGGGCCGAGCATGCTGAACAGCGCCTCGCGGACGCGATCCTGGGTGGGCCTCGTCCCGCCCCGGCGCGGCGCGCGCAGCCGGTGGCCCTTGAACGTGCCGGCGACGACCCGCAACGTCAGGCCGCGATCGGCTCGGTCTCGAGCGCGCCGAAGCGGATCTCGAGCGCCGTGCGCAGGACGCCGTGCTCGGGATCGGCGAGCTCCGGGTCCGCGCGAAGCACCTCGATCGACGCCTGCCGCGCCCGCTCGAGCAGCGCGGCGTCCTCTGGAAGGCGGGCGACCTTGAACTCCGGCAGTCCCGACTGCTTCGTGCCCAGCAGGTCGCCCTCACCCCGCAGCGTCAGGTCCACCTCGGCGAGGCGAAAGCCGTCGCGCTCGGCCTCGACCGCAGCGAGCCGGCGCCGGGCAAGCTCGCCGTGGGAGTCGGAGAAGAGCAGGCAGTAGGACCGCTCGGCGCCGCGCCCGACCCGGCCGCGCAGCTGGTGGAGCTGCGAGATCCCGTACCGGTCGGCCTCCTCGATCACGATCACGGTCGCGTTCGGCACGTCGATGCCGACCTCGATCACGCTGGTCGCGACCAGCACGTCCACCTCGTGTGCCGCGAATCGCGCCATCGCCTCGCGCTTGTCGCGGGAGTGCATCTGCCCGTGCATCACGGCCACGCGGAAGTCCCGGAACTCGGTTCGAGCGAGCCGCTCTCCCTCGACGGTGGCGGCCCTTGCCTGCAACGCCTCCGACTCCTCGACCAGCGGGCAGACCACGAAGCACTGTCGGTCTTCCCGCAGGCGCTCGCGGATGAAGTCGTAGGCGCCGGCGCGCTTTTCCTCGGGCACCACCCAGGTCTTCACCGCCTGCCGTCCCTTGGGCAGCTCGCGCAGCGCCGTCGTGTGCAGGTCACCGTAGAGCGTCAGCGACAACGTGCGCGGGATCGGCGTGGCGGTCATGTGCAGCAGGTGTGGCGCCAGCCCGCCGCGCGCCTTCAGGTCGAGCGCCGTCCGCTGACGCACGCCGAAGCGATGCTGCTCGTCCACGACGGCGAGTGCGAGGCGCTCGAAGCGCACGCTCTCCTCGATCAGTGCGTGCGTGCCGACCAGCAGCCGCAGCTCCCCGGAGGCGAGGCGCTCCAACACGTCGCGGCGCTCGCGCGCCGGCGTCGAGCCGGTCAGCAGCCCGATCGGAGGCCCGAGCCGCGTGGCATCTTGGCCGGCGAAGAGGTCCGGCGGGATCAGCGACTCGACAGTCGCGTAGTGCTGTTCGGCGAGCGTCTCGGTGGGCGCCATCAGCGCCGCCTGCATACCCGCCTCGGCGACCCGCAGCATCCCGTAGAGGGCGACCACCGTCTTGCCCGAGCCCACCTCTCCCATCAGCAGGCGCTGCATCGGCCGGCCGGTGTCGAGGTCGGCGTCGATCTCGGCGACCGCGTCCTGCTGGCCGGCGGTGAGCTGGAACGGCAGGGCCCCGAGCCAGCGCTCGACGAGCGCGCCCGCCGGTCCGGGCCGCTCCGCCCTGCGGGCTTCCTGGCGCGTGCGACGGCGCGCCACGAGCGCGAGCTGGAACAGGAAGAGCTCGTCGAAGGCGAGCCGGCGCCGGGCCGGCGGAACCTCGAGCAGCTGCTCCGGCCAGTGCGCCGCGTGCAGCGCATCGGCCCGCCCGGGCAGCCCTTCGCGGGCACGGACGTGGGCCCCGAGCGGCTCGATCGTGTTTTGCTCGGAGCCGCGCAGCGACCAAGCGAGCTCGCGGATGCGACGCGCCGAGAGGCCCTCGGTGGCCGGGTAGACCGGCACGAGGCCGGTCGTGTGGCGGCCCAGCTCGTCGTCTCCCTCGCGGGCGATCTCGTGCTCGGCGACCCGGAACGTGGGCCCGTCGCGGCCGCCTTCGAGCCGCCCGCGAAGCAGCACGAAGGTGCCCTCCGCGAGCTGGTCGACAAGGTAGGCCTGGTTGAACCAGAGCGCGCGCAGCGGGCCTGTCTCGTCTGCGACGCGGGCCTCCACGATCTGCAGCCGCCGCCGGCGCGTCGGGCGCAAGCGGCAGGTGCGGACGCGCACCAGCACGGTCGCCTCCTCCCCGATCGCGAGCTCCGCCACCGTGCGCCGCTCCTCGTAGTCGCGGTGGTCGAACGGCAGGTGCTCGAGCAGGTCGCCGGCGGTCTCGATCCCGAGCTTCGCGAGGCGCTTCACGGCCGCGGGGCCGACGCCGGGCAGATCGGTGATCGGGCGTCCGAGTGCGCTCGGACGCGGGAGCGAGCGCAGCGGCACGCGGAGCAGCTCGGCCCGGGACTGTGGCTCGCCGCTGCCGAACGCACGCGGCGCCTCGGGAGTCGTATGGCTCATCGAGATCAGATTAAGCGCGGTCTTCCGGACGGGACGAGCCCGCCGCCCGGATCCCTACTCGGCGGCGAGCAGCCACCAGTAGTGCGCCTGGCCGCCCTCGAGGCACTCGACCTCGACGTGCGGAGCCGCCCGCTCCCTGATCGAGGCGATCTCCCCCGACCCCAGCGGCGCACCCTCGCCCGAGAGACAGCTGATCACCTCGCTGCCCTCCGCGAGCCGCCCGATCACGACGCCGAGCGTCTCCACCGGGGTGCCCCAGGCGACGATCTCATCGCCCAGAAAGCCGACCGCCTCGCCCTGGAGGAAACGGCCCTGCCGGTCGTCGCGCGCGGCAGGTGCGACGGCACCCACCTCGACCTCCGACAGCGCGCGCGAGAGGCGGAGCGAGTTCTCTTCGGCAGTGAGCGCCGAGTTGTGCTCCACGAGGCAGGCGAGCCCCGCCTGCGGCCAGTGCGACTCGACCACGGCGACGACCTTCTCGGAGAGCTCCGCCGCACGGTCGGCGGCCATGATCACGTTGGAGCTGTTCGGCAGCACGATCACCTCGTCGGCCGGCACGCCGTGAATCCCGGCGAGCAGCTCGAACGTGCTCGGGTTGAGGCTCGAGCCGCCCTCGACGACGTGGGCGCCGAGCTCGCGGTAGAGGCGCTTCATCCCATCGCCGGCGGCGACTGCCACGACCCCGCATTTGCCGACCATCGCCGGGGCGACGGCGGCGCCGTTTTCCCCGCCGAGGCGCGCGGTGCGCTGCTCCTGCTGCTCGCGCATGTCGGCGACGTCGAGGCGCTCGACCGCGCCCGTGCCGTCGAACAGCCCCACCGCGCGGTCGGGTTGATCGGTGTGGACATGCACCCGAAGCGTCGCGGTGTCTCCCACGACCAGCACGGAGTCCCCGATCTCCTCCAGTCCCGGCACGAAGGACCGGGCCGGCGCGAGGCCGCGACCGGAGACCACGAAGTTGGTGCAGTACCGGAACTCGCTGTCCTCGTGGTGAGGGCCGTGGGGCCTCAGCGCCACCTCCTGGTGAGCGACCTCCGGCACGCTCGCCCCCTCGCCGCGAAGGCCCGCCAGCAGCCCCGCGACCAGCAGCGTCATCCCGTATCCGCCCGCGTCGACCACGCCGTGCTCCCGCAGGACCGGTAGGAGGTCCGGGCCACGCTCGACCGACTCCTGCGCGGCCGCCAGCGCCTTCTCGACGACCTCGGCCAGCACCGCGTCCTGCTCCTCGTCCGTCGTGTCGGGCCCGAGTCGCGGCTTGTTCATGTGGGCAAGCTCGGTCGCGATCCGGTGCGCCATCTCCCGGACCACCGTGATCATCGTGCCCTCGGCCGGGTCGCGCACGGAGGAGTACGCGGCGTCCGCTGCCCGCGCCATCGCGGCCGAGACCAGCACCGGGTCGACCAGCTCGCCCGGCCGGCTCGACAGCTCCTCGGCCGCGCCCCGCACCACCTGCGAGAGGATCACGCCGCTGTTGCCGCGCGCCCCCAGGAGCGCCGCGCGGGCGACGGCCTGCACGATCTGGTCGCGGCCGATCTCGTCGACGCTCTGGCCGTTGAGGCGGTCGAGCTCCTGCATCACCGCACGGAGCGTCTGCACCATGTTGTCGCCCGTGTCGCCGTCCGCGACGGGAAACACGTTGAGGTCGTTGACCTCCTCCCGGCGGGCCTCGAGCTGCGCGCAGGCCGATGCGACGACGTTCCTGAAGCGCTCTATGGAGGGATCGGCCACGGGAGCGGCGCGCCGTGGCAGCTTACGCCGCCTTGGCCACCTTGCCCGCCTTGAGGCAGCGGGTGCATACGTACACGCGACGTGAGGCGCCGCGGACCTCGATCCTGACCTTCTGGAGGTTGGGGTTGAAGCGTCGCTTCGTCGCGACCATGGAGTGGCTGCGGCTGTTCCCGAAGGCGGGACCCTTGCCGCACGAATGACAGACCTTGGCCATCGCGGCGTGAGTTTAGAGGTTGCAGAACCCCGCGTGTGGGCGGGGGTCAGAGGTGCCGGGAGGCGTTCAGGGCTGCGACGAGCCGCGCCATGCGCACGACCACGAGCGCGGCGTTGTAGCCCTGGTCGCGCTTGTCGCCCCCGGAGCGGGCCAGCGCCTGCTCGAGGTTCTCGACCGTCAGCAGGCCGAATGCGCACGGCACGCCCGTCTCGACCTGCACCAGCTCGATCCCGTGCGCGGCTGCGGAGCAGACCCAGTCGTAGTGGTCGGTCTCGCCCCGGATCACCGCCCCCAGGCAGGCAACGCCGGCGTATTTCCCGCTCGCACACGCCTTCGCGGCGAGCGGAAGCTCGAACGCGCCCGGCACGTCGAAGACGTCGAGTGCTGACTCCTCGACGCCCTCCTCCGCAAACCCCTTGAGCGCCCCGGCCGTGAGCCGCTCGGCAAGGTCGCCGTAGAAGGTCGCTCGCACGATCGCAAACCGGCCACCCGTGGCAGAGGAACCCTCGGCCGCGGGGATCCGGCGGCTTGCCGGACCCTCGGCCGCGGGGATCCGGCGGCTTGCCGCCGGATCCCTATTCATTCTGAAGGTCGGACTGCTCCACCAAGCCCGCGACGAGGCGGGACTCGACTTCCTTCTTGCGCCGGTCGGCCTCGCGCTCGGCGCGGAAGAGGTCCTCGTCGAGCGGCAGGCCCTGGTGGTGCAGCGTGTGGCCGAGCTTGTCGCGCTTGGCGCGCAGGTAATCGCGGTTGTGCTCGCCGGGGGGCTGCTCGATCGGGATCTGGTCCGTGACCTCGAGCCCGTACCCCTCCATGCCGACGATCTTCTTCGGGTTGTTGGTCAGGATCCGGATCGAGCGCATGCCCAGGTCGACCAGGATCTGGGCGCCGATGCCGTAGTCCCGGAGGTCGGCCGGCAGCCCGAGCTCGATGTTGGCGTCGACCGTGTCGAGCCCGCCCTCCTGGAGCTTGTAGGCGCGAAGCTTGTTCAGGAGCCCGATGCCACGGCCTTCCTGGGCCAGGTACAAGAGAACTCCGAGTCCCTCGGACTCGATCCTGCTCAGAGCGTCGTGAAGCTGCTGGCCGCAGTCGCAGCGAAGCGAGTGGAACACGTCTCCCGTCAGGCACTCGGAATGGACACGGACCATCACGGACTCGCCGCGCTTCGCCGCCTCGGCGACGTCGCCCTTCACCAGCGCGACGTGGTGCTTCTCGTCGAGCAGGGCGCGGTAGCCGACCACCCGGAAGTCGCCGTGCTCGGTCGGCAGGTTGGCCTCCGCGACGCGCTCGACGAGCTTCTCGTTGCGGCGGCGGTACTTGATCAGGTCGCCGACCGTGACCATCTTGAGGCCGTGGCGCCCGCAGTATGGGGTCAGGTCCTTGACCCGTGCCATCGAGCCGTCGTCGTTCATGATCTCGCAGATCACCGCGGCCGGGATGAGCCCCGCGAGCCGCGCGAGGTCGACGCCGGCCTCGGTCTGGCCGGTTCGCTCGAGCACTCCGCCGGAGCGGCCCTTGAGCGGGAAGACGTGGCCCGGCTGCACCAGGTCCTCGGGCTTGGAGCGTGGATCGATCAGGACCTGGATCGTGTGCGCGCGATCGTGCGCGGAGATCCCGGTCGTGACCCCTTCGCGGGCCTCCACCGAGATCGTGAAGGCGGTCTCGAAGGCGGACTCGTTCTTGGCCGCCATCAGGTCGAGGCCGAGCTCGTCGCAGCGGTCGGCCGTGAGCGCGACGCAGATCAGGCCGCGGCCCTCGCGCGCCATGAAATTGATGCTCTCCGGCGTCGCGAACTGCGCCGCGAGCGTCAGATCGCCCTCGTTCTCGCGATCCTCCGCGTCGCAGACGACGACCATCTTCCCGGCTCGGATGTCCTCGATCGCCTCCTCGATCGAGGCGAATGCGCGGTTTTCGCTCACGTGCGTTTCACCAGCTTTTCCACGTATTTTGCGATCACGTCCACCTCTAGGTTAACCCGGCGTCCGAGAACGGCGTCTGTGAGGTTCGTCCGCTCCAGCGTCTCCGGCACGAGCGACACCTCGAAGGCGCCTTCGTCCACGGTCGTGACGGTGAGGCTGACGCCGTCGACGGCGATCGACCCCTTCTCTACGACGTAGCGCAGGAGCTCCGGCGGAGCGTCGATCCGGACCTCCCGCGAAAGGCCCGCCTCGCGGATCCCGGAGACCGTGCCGAGCCCGTCGACGTGACCCTGCACGATGTGCCCCCCGAGGCGGTTGGCCGGGCGCAACGGCAGCTCGAGGTTGACCTTGGCGCCGGGTATCAGCGCCGCGAGGGAGCTGCGGCTCAGCGTCTCGGCGCTCAGATCCGCACCGAACTCGCCGTCTCCCGACGCGGTCGCCGTGAGGCACACGCCGTTGACCAGCACCGAGTCGCCCTCCGCCAGCTCCGCCGCGCAACGCGCGGCGATCCGCAGGCGAGCGCCGCCGGCGTGCGGCGCCGACTCGACCACGCGGCCCAGGTCCTGGACTAGCCCCGTGAACACCCGAGACCGGTCGCTTCGCTCCCTACCACTCGCGCAGGCGAGCGGTGATCAATACGTCCCCGTCGACCATCGCGACCTCGACGGAGTCCGCCCGCTGGGCCTCCGCGATCGAGCCCGACCCCTCGCCCTCGAGCAGGATCCGCGCGCCCCGCCCGCCGATTGCGATGGGAGCCAGGAACAGGCGCATCTCGTCGAGCTGCTGCGCGTCGAGAAAGGAGCCCGCCAGCCGCGGACCGCCCTCCAGCAGCAGGCTCTGGATGCCGAGCGCGCCGAGCTTGTCGAGGGCGTCGATCACCCGCTCGCGCTCGGTCCCGCCGGCCGCCACGACGACCTCGGCGCCACCCGCGCGCAGCGCCTCGGCGCGGCCGCGGTCGGCGGCCCGCGAGACGACCACGACCAGCGGCACCTCGGGCGCGGTGCGGACGAGGTTGCTCTCGTGCGGGAGGCGCGCCTCGGAGTCGAACACCACGCGGGTGGGCTGGCGCGTGACACCCTCCGCCCGCGCCGTGAGCAGTGGGTCGTCGGCGAGCGCGGTCCCGATCCCGACGCAAACGGCGTCGACCTGGCCACGCCAGCGGTGGACGAGTTGACGGCTGCGCTCGTTCGAGATCCACTTCGAGTCGCCGGTCTGGGTCGCGACCTTGCCGTCGAGGCTCATCGCCGACTTGAAGATCACGTGCGGCCTGCCGGTGCGCGCGTGCTTGCGGAAGGGCTGGTTGAGCAGCCGCGCGGAGTGCGAGACCTCGCCGTCGACGGTCAGCACCTCGACGCCCTCGTCCCGGAGGATGCCGAGCCCGCGGCCGGATGCCTTCTCGGTCGGGTCGTCGGAGGCGACCACGACGCGCTTGATGCCGGCCGCCACGATCGCATCGGTGCAGGGCGGCGTGCGGCCGTGGTGGCAGCAGGGCTCCAGCGTGACGTAGAGCGTCGCGCCGATCGGGTCCTGGAGGCAGGCCCCGAGCGCTGCGACCTCGGCGTGGTCGGCGCCGTAGGCGACGTGAAAGCCCTCTCCGAGCACCTCCTCGTCACGCACCACGACGGCGCCCACGAGCGGGTTCGGGCGCGTGTGGCCGCGTCCCTGCTCGGCGAGCTCGATCGCCCTTTCCATGTGACGCAGGTGCTGCTCTGTCAAGAATGCTCCCACAGCGGCCTTGCGGAGGGCGAGCCCGGCGTCTGCGACGAAGGGCTGACCGCCTTGCCTGAGGCCAGCCGCAAGGGCGATTCTACTCGGGGCGGCGCGAGCACCGTCCGGCGTGGCCATGCAACCGCCGTTCTGCAAGCGAAGCACCGCGACCGCAAGCGCACAGGCAGCTATGCACCCGGGCAGCGCACGTAGGCCGCGAAGTACCGGTCGACCTCGAGCAGCCGGAAGCCCGGCGGGGGCACGGCCGCGATCGCCTTCGTCGTGTCGGTGAAGCCGTTGCGGACGAGGTTCTGGCGCGAGGTCGTGACGACCGCGACCCCGTAGCGCATCCTGCGCCGCACGGCGGCGGCCTTCTGCGAGCGCGCGAGCACCTCGTGCTGAGGCGCGTCCAGGATCCAGCGGGCGTCTGGGATGAACTTGTGCGTGGGCAGCGAGAGCGGACCGCAGCGCAGCCCCCGCTTCACGTCCGGATCCTGGAGCAGCGCGTGGAGACTGCGGCCCGACTCGCCGCGGAACACGAGCTCGTTGTTGAATCGCACGAAGCTCGGCGGGTGGAACGCCGTCCAGACGAGGCCGAGCACGACCGCAACCGCCGCCCACGCCGCCCACGCCCGCCGGCCGCCGGAGCCGCGCGGCAGCATCGTGAAGCCCCCGAGCGCGACGGCCGCGAACAGCGTCATCATCACTCCCGGGACGAGCAGGTAGCGAACGATCACCGAGAGGCCGGCAAGGCCGGTCGCGACAAACGTGAACGTGCCGGTGAAGAACAGCACGAACGGGATCACGCTCCGCACCGGATACCGCCAGAGCGCGATCGCGATCCCGATCAGCCCGGCGAAGAAGACCGGCGTCTTGACCGTGATGCGGAGGTTGGTCGGCAGCGCGGAGAGCACTCCGGAGCCCGACTTTGTCCGCTGGAGCTCGGAGGCGAGGTCCTTCGTCGAGGTGAGCGAGAAGAGCGGGTTACCGGTCACGATCAGGTCGGTCGCCATCCAGCCGAACGGTCCGATCGCAGCCAGCAGCGCGTAGCGCACGCGATCTCCCCACGACGCGTCCCAGCTCATCCACAGGAAGTAGAGGCCCGACAGGATCCAGGCCTCCGGTCGCATCAGCCCCGCCGCCGCGAGCAGCCCGAACACGACCGTGCCACGCCGTGGGCGCGCCGCCTCGAGGGCGGCAGCCCAGACCACCGTCGCCAGGAACGGGATGTCGATGTATCCCCTCACCGCCAGGGACGGGAAATCGAACCGGGTCAGGATCAGGAACGTCGCGACCGCGCCCACGAGCGGCGTGAAGCAGATGCGGCCGAGGCGGTAGACGCCGGCCGCCAGCGCGATCAGCGAGAGCAGCGTGAGCAGCACGAAGAGGCGGTCGGCGTGCTCTCCGAACAGCGACAGCAGCGCGCCGAGCGCGACCGCGAGCGGGTGCTCGGTGGGCGCCCGGTAGGCCTCGAAGCTGGGGAGGTGGCCGTGAATCGCCTCCCTTCCCCAGATCAGCGAGTAGTAGCTGTCGTAGTTGGGATAGGTGACGCGGACGAAGAAACCGACGATCGCAACGACCGTCAGCGCCCCGAACGCCCACGGGGCGATCGCGTCGGCGGGGAGCGCGCGGAGCCGGCGGTAGAGACCCGCGTAACCCGGCGTGGGGCGTTGGACGGTTGCGCTTTCCACGTCGGCGTGGTGGTGCGGGCTCAGGGTGAGCACAGGGAGGGCGGCCAGGCTTTGCTCGTCCGAGCACGGCACCCTCCTGGCCTTGCGCGATAATGGCGCCGCCAGTTTACGCAATACCCCTGCCGTGAAGCTCATCATTCAGATTCCCTGCCTCAACGAGGAGGAGTCGCTTCCGGTCACGCTCTCGGAGCTGCCGCGCGGCGTTCCGGGGTTCGACGAGGTCGAATGGCTCGTGATCGACGACGGCTCCACCGACCGCACGATCGAGGTCGCGCGGGCCCACGGCGTCGACCACATCGTGCGGCTGACGAACAACAAGGGACTCGCCCAGGGCTTTCAGGCCGGCCTCGACGCGAGCCTCAAGCTCGGCGCCGACGTGATCGTCAACACGGACGCGGACAACCAGTACAACGCCGCCGACATCCCGAAGCTGGTCGCGCCGATCACGCGCGGCGACGCGGACATGGTGATCGGCGACCGCGAGGTGATGCAGATCGACCACTTCTCGGGGGTCAAGAAGCTGCTCCAGCGCCTCGGCAGCTGGGTCGTCCGGCATGCCTCCAACACGACCGTGCCCGACACCACCTCGGGCTTCCGCGCCTACAACCGGGAGGCCGCGCTGCAGGTCCAGGTCGTCTCCCGCTTCACCTACACCCTCGAGTCCGTGATCCAGGCGGGCAAGATGCTGGTCGCGATCGACCACGTCCCGATCAGGACCAACCCGATGATGCGCGAGTCGCGCCTGTTCGGGTCGATGTGGTCCTACGTGCGCACCAACACGGCCTCGATCTTCCGCATCTACACCCAGTACGAGCCGCTGCGCGTCTTCCTCGCCGCGGCCGCGGTCGTGGGCCTGGTCGGAATGGCGGTCTGGGGGCGCTTCCTCGTGCTCTTCATCACCGGCAACGGCCAGGGCCACGTGCAGTCCGTGGTGCTCGGCTCGATGCTGTTCGTGGTCGCGGTGCAGCTTGCCGCGCTCGGGGTGATCGGAGATCTCCTCGCCGCGAACAGAGTGCTGATCCAGCGCACGATGGAGCGCACGCGGCGAATCGAGCTGAAGGTGGGCGTCGAGCCGTCGCACTACGAGCCAGGGGAGCGGCGTACGGGCCCGCGAGCCGCTGACACAGAACTGGAGCCCGCCACAAACCCGACCGCCCGCTTGCCGGAGGAGCCCGCCACAACCCCGTCCGCCGCCTTGCCGGCGGACGACCCTTCATTCCGATGACGGCCGCCGTCCCGACCGGTAACACCTACGACAAGTACGGTTCGGCCAACCCGGTCGTGCGCCGTCTGATGACGCGCTTCGAGCGCGACACGGGCGAGTTGCTGGACCTCGCGAAACCGCAGTCCATCCTCGACGTCGGATGCGGTGAGGGCGTGCTCACCGAACAGTGGGCGCGCGAGGTCTCCGGCCGCGTGGTCGGGGTCGACCTCGACGACCCCAAGCTCCGCTCGGAGTGGGAGACCCGCACCCTCCCGAACCTCGAGTTCCGCGCCGGCTCGGCGGACGACCTTCCGTACGCGGACGGCGAGTTCGAAGCCGCCACCGCGATGGAGGTGCTCGAGCACGTGCCAGCGCCGGAGGCGGTGCTCGCCGAGATGTCCCGGGTCGCGTCGCGATGGCTGCTGGTGAGCGTGCCGCGCGAGCCTCTGTGGAGGGCGCTGAACCTCGCCCGGGGCGCCTACGTGCGCGACCTCGGCAACACTCCGGGGCACCTCCACCACTGGTCCAAGCGCGGGTTCGCCGGGCTCCTCGGCCGCTATGGCGAGATCGTCGAGCTGCGCTCGCCGCCGCCGTGGACGATGGCGCTCGTGCGGGTCTGACCCCGCCGCCCGACAGCCGGAAGCCGACCGAGGGCGGCATGTCGTTCAGCCGCGGCGCAACGCTGCTCTCGGCGCTGATCGGCGTCACGGGCGTGATGACCTACGCCTTCCATTCGCTGGCCGCCCACGCCCTCGGCCGGGACGGGTACGGAGCGGTCGGCGTGCTCTGGGCGGCGGTGTTCCTGATCGCCTCGGTGATCTATCGCCCGGTCGAGCAGCTGCTCTCGCGGACGATCGCCGAGCGCCAGGCGCGCGGCCGCTCGATCGGCTCGGCGCTCCGCGTGGCGGCCACGATCCAGCTCGTCCTCGCGGTCGCCTTCATCGCGATCGCACTGCCCGTGAAGGGCACGATCGAGGACGAGCTGTTCTCGGGCAGCCACACGCTCTACTGGTGCCTGGTCGCGGCGGTCACCTTCTACGCCGCCAGCTACTTCGCGCGCGGGTTCCTCGCCGGGCAGCGCCGCTTCGGCCTCTACGGAGGCCTCGTGATGATGGAATCGGCGTCACGCGTGGTGTTCGGGGTGCTGCTGGTGGCCGGTGCCCTGAACGGACCCGACGCCGCGGGTGTCGCGATCGCCGCCGCGCCCCTGCTCAGCCTGATCGTCGTGCCGTGGGCGCTCGGCGGCCACGTCCGGCGCATGTCGGCCGCGAGCGAGTCGGACCGCGGCGAGCCCGAGTTCACGCTCTCCCACGGGCTGGGCTTCGCCGGTGCGGTGCTCGTGATCATGGTCTCCGAGCAGGCGATCCTCAACTCCGGCGTGCTGATCGTGAAGGCGCAGACCGGCAGCGATTCGCTGTCGGCGCTGATCTTTGCCGTGCTGATGATCGCCCGCGCCCCGCTGCAGCTCTTCCAGGCGGTCTCGACCACCCTCCTCCCCCACCTCACCCGGCTGATCGTCACCGAGCAAGACGGCGCGCACGCCGGCGACTTCGGCCGCAGCGTGCGGCTCACGGTCGCCGCGTGCCTCGCCTTCGGCGCCGCGACGGTGGTCGGAGTGCTGCTCGTGGGCCCGGCCGCAATGCGCCTCCTGTTCGGCTCCGAGTTCGACTACGACCGCGGCGGCCTCGCGCTGGTGGCGGCCGGGATGGGCCTCTACCTCGCCTCCACGACGCTCAACCAGGCGGTGCTGGCACAGGGCCGGGCTCGGATCGCGTCGGCTTCGTGGGCGGTGTCGGCGACCTTCTTCGTGACTTTCCTGCTGGTGGCCGACATGGAGCAGGTGCGCGAGGTCGAGGTCGCGTTCATCGCGACCGCGGCGATCCTGTCATCGCTGCTCTACGTCACCTACCGGCGCCCCGCCCGGCGCGGCGAGCGGCGCATCCGCCCAGGGTCGGGCGAGGAGGTCGAGGGCGTGCTCGCGGCTGCGGACGAGGGGACCTAGGAGCGGGAGCGCCGCGGCGGGGCGTGCACGACGCTGCACGTCCTCACGCCCCCACCGCCTCGGCGAGCTGCCGGTAGGCGGCGGCGGGGTCGTCGGCGCCGAAGATCGCCGAGCCGGCGACGAACAGCGAGGCGCCCTCGCGCTTCACGAGGCCAACCGTCTCGACCGAGATCCCGCCGTCGACCTGGATCGAGACACCCGGGCCGAGCACCTTCCGCAACTGCCTCACCTTCGCGGGCGAGCGCTCGATGAACGCCTGGCCGCCCCACCCCGGGTTGACCGTCATGCACAGCACCAGGTCGACCACGTCGGCCACCTGCGACGCCGCCTCGGGCGGGGTGCCCGGGTTGATCGCGACGCCCGCCCGGCACCCGTGCTCGCGGATCTGCAACAGGGCGTAGTGCACGTTCGGAGTCGCCTCGAGCTGGATCGTGATCGCGTCGGCGCCCGCCTTTGCGAACGCGGCGATCTGGCGCTCCGGCCGCTCGATCATCAGATGGCAGTCGATCAGCCCCCCGGCCTCGTGGACCTGGTCGCGGAGCGACTCGACGATCACTGGGCCGATCGTGATCGGCGGCACGAAGTGACCGTCCATGACGTCCACGTGGATCGCGCGGGCCCCGGCATCCATCACCGTGGCGACCTGCTCGCCGAGGCGCGTGTAGTCGGCCGACAGGATCGACGGCTCGACTCGAGGGGCGCTCATGATCTCCGCGGGTTCCAAGGGCAGCGCGGAGTCTGACACCATGCGCGGCATGACCACTCGAAGCCTCGGCCGTCAAGGCCTCACCGTGTCCGCGATCGGCCTCGGCTGCATGGGCATGTCCGAGTTCTACGGCGGCCGCGACGACGAGGAGTCGGTCGCGACGATCCATCGCGCGCTGGAGCTCGGCATCACGCTGCTCGACACGGCCGACATCTACGGCCCGTACAAGAACGAGGAGCTGGTCGGCCGCGCGATCGCCGACCGGCGGGAGGAGGTCGTGCTCGCGACCAAGTTCGGGATCGTCCGCGACCCCGAGAACCCGGCGGCACGCGGCATCAGCGGCCGGCCCGAATACGTCAGGAAGTCCTGCGAGGGATCGCTCCGCCGCCTGGGCGTCGACCACATCGACCTCTACTACCAGCACCGCGTCGACCCCGAGACGCCGATCGAGGAGACCGTCGGCGCGATGTCAGAGCTTGTCGACGAGGGCAAGGTGCGCTTCCTCGGGCTCAGCGAGGCCGGGCCGGAGACGATCCGCCGCGGCCACGCGACTCACCCGCTGACGGCCGTCCAGAGCGAATACTCGCTTTGGTCCCGCGACATCGAGGACGAGGTGATCCCGACCCTGCGCGAGCTCGGCATCGGCCTCGTCGCCTACTCGCCACTGGGGCGCGGGTTCCTATCGGGGGCGATCAACTCGATCGACGATCTCGAGCCCGACGACTACCGCCGCTACTCGCCGCGGTTCCAGGGCGACAACTTCGACAAGAACCTGACGCTCGTCGAGCGCATCAGGGAGCTCGCCTCCAAGAAGGGCGTGACGCCGTCGCAGCTGGCGCTCGCGTGGGTGCTTCACCGCGGCGAGGACACCGTCCCGATCCCGGGGACCAAGCGCCGGAGCTATCTCGAGGAGAACGTGGCCGCAGTCGAGATCGAGCTCACCGAGGAAGAGGTCCAGCAGATCACCGAGGCGCTGCCCGAGCCGGCCGGCGACCGGTACACCGAAGAGATGATGCGCTCGATCGGGCGCTGACCGAGCGCCCGCTAGACCGGTTTCAGCATCGACCCGCCACAGCGCACGCAGGTCAGCTCCTCGGTGTCGCTCATCCGCATGATCGTCGAGTGCTCGCCACACGACGGGCAGTACGCCATCAGCTGGAACCGCTGCAGGCAGAACACGCAGCGATAGCGCCCGGCGAGCTGGGTGGGCCGCAGCCACGGCTCGCCGCAGGTCGGGCAGCTCGGCCCGACCTCGTAAGGCTCGCCGGTCGGTGTCTCGGTCGTTCCGTGCTCCGTCGAGTTCGCGTGGCGGTCACGCGGCGCGCTCGAGGGCTGCGATGAAGAAGCCGTCGGTTGCGTCGCGGTGGGGCAGAGTTTGAAGGAAACCGGGGACCGCCGCACGGGCCAGCGTCGGCTGCCAGGCCGCGAGGTCGCAGATCCGGAAGTCCTGGTGCGAGGCGAGGAAGTCCTGAAGCTGGCGTTCGTTCTCCGGCGCGCTCACCGTGCAGGTCGAGTAGACCAGGCGTCCGCCGGGGCGAACGGCGCCCGAAGCGGCCTCGAGGATCCGGCGCTGCAGGGTTCGAAGCTCCTCGACGTCGGCCGCGGACTTGCGCCACCGAGCGTCCGGGCGTGACTGCAGCGTGCCGAGGTCCGAGCAGGGTGGGTCGACCAGCACGCGGTCATAGCCCTCTCCGAACGCGGGCTCGGTGGCGTCGCCCACGACGGCCCCTACGCAGGTCGCACCGAGGCGGCGGGCGTTCTCGCGAACCGACTCCGCGCGGCGCGCATCGGCCTCGACGGCGACCACCTCGCCCTCGTCGTGCATGAGGGCGGCGAGATGCGTGGTCTTGGCGCCGGGCGCCGCGCAGAGGTCGAGCACGCGCTCGCCCGGACGCGGGTCGGCCGCACGCGCGACCAGCATCGAGGCGCGTGACTGCGGCATCAGGAGACCGCGTTCGAAAAGGGGCGACGCGTGGACGTCGTACGGGGCCTCCAGCACGACCGCCTCGGGGACGAGCGAGTCGAGGTGACCCTCCACGCCGGCCGCGCGCAGCAGCTCCAGCAGCTCCGGCGCGGTCGCGCGCAGGCGGTTTGCGCGGACGGCACTTTCGGCGGGCTCGTTGTCACGCGCCATCAGCGCGCGGGCCTCGTCGGCCCCGAGCTCGGCAAACCAGCGCTCGGCGACCCAGGCGGGATGCGACAGCGCGACTGCGGCGTCCTCGGGGGTCGAGTCGTCGAGCGCCTCGACCGCTGCCCGTCCCTCCCGGGCCGCGCGCCGGAGCACCGCGTTCACGAAGGCGTGCGCGTGCGGGCTGGAGGGCTTCACGAGCTCGACGCTCTCTGCGACCGCGGCCCGGTCCGGCGTCGCCTCCATGAACAGCAGCTGGTACAGGCCCAGGCGAAGCGCGGCGAGCACGGGCGGGTCGAGCTTCTCGAGCGGCCGCCGGGCGAGCGGGGCAAGCACGTGATCGAGCGTCGCCTTCCACTGGATCGTGCCGTAGGCGAGACGCATCGCGAACGCCCGGTCGCGCCCGGCGAGCCCGGCCCGCTCGGCCTCCGAGCGAAAGACGCGGTCCGCGTATGCGCCATGCTCGAACACGCGTCGCAGCACAGCGTACGCGCAGCGGCGCGATGCGGTCGCGCTCACGTGCTCGAGGGCGGCAGCGCGCGAGGCGGCGTCTGATGGCCGCGAAGGTAGTCGAGGGCGCGCATCGCGCGCTTGCCGGGCGGCTTCACGCGGACGAGCTCGAGCGCTCCCTCGCCGCAGCCCAGCAGCAGGCACCCGTCCACGACCGCCAGCTCACCCGGGGGAAGCGCCGCCTCGGTGACGCGTGCCTCCTCCACGCCGAGGCGCTCGCCGTCGGCCAGCTGGAGGTAGGCGCCGACCGCCGGCGTCAGGGCCCGCACGACTCGCTCGAGCTCGCCGGCCGGGCGCCGGGGGTCGAGGTGGCGCTCACGGGGGTCGATCTTCTCGGCGTAGGTGACACCGTCGCCGGGCTGCTCGGTCAACTCGAGCGCGCCGGCCTCCGCGCCGTCGAGGGCCTCGATCAGCAGGCTCGCGCCGATCGGCGCGAGCCTCGCGGCAAGCGTTCCGGCCGTGTCCCCGGGCCGGATCGGCTCGTGCTGTACGAGCGCGACGGGGCCCGAGTCGAGCCCTTCGGTGATCTGGAGGATCGAGACGCCGGTGACCGTGTCGCCGGCGATCAGCGCTCGCTCGATCGGCGCGGCGCCGCGCCAGCGGGGCAGCACGGACGGATGAACGTTCAGGATCACGAACCGGGACAGCAGCGGCTCCTTGATCAGCTGGCCGAACTGGCAGACGCAGATCGCCTCCGGCGCCGCCTGCTCGATCCGGTCCAGCGCCCCCGGATCGTTGACGGTCGCGGCCTGATGCAGCTCGAGGCCGAGGTCTCGCGCGGCACGCGCGACCGGCGGCGGCGAGACCCTGCGACCGCGGCCCTGCGGCCGGTCCGGCGGCGTCACGACCAGTGCGGGCCGGTGCGGAGACGCCGCCAGCGCGCCGAGCACATCGACCGCGAAGGTCGAGGTGCCTAGGTATACGGTCCGCACGTGGCGTTCAGCCGGCCGGGACGCGCTCGCGGCCGAGCGAGCGAGGCTCGAGCATCTCGGCTCCCTCGCGCAGGGCCCTGAGCGCCTCCTTGCGCTGCTCCTTCGAGGTGCGGTCGAGGATCAGGACGCCGTCGAGATGGTCCATCTCGTGCTGGAGCACGCGGGCCTCGAGGCCCGAGGCCTCGATCAGGATCTCCGCACCGGCCGGGTCCTGTGCCCGTACGCGCACGTACAGCGACCGCTCGACGTCGACCGCGACGCCCGGCAGGCTCAGGCAGCCTTCCTCGGCCTCCTCCTGCTCGGCGGAAGACCATTCGAGCCGCGGGTTCACGACCGGGACCAGCGGCGCGTCGTAGCCGACGCGGTAGACGAGCACGCGATGCATCACGCTGAGCTGGGTCGCGGCCAGGCCGAGCCCGACCGCGTCGTCCATCAGGCCGCCCATGCGCTCGATCTCGACCGCGAGGCGGTCATCGAAGCGCGTCACCTCGAGCCCCTTGCTCCGCAGCGAGGGATCGCCGAACGTCCTCACGAACGCAAGCGCGCGGCGCCGGCGCTCGCGCGCCTCGGGATCGAGCCCGGGGCTCTCCCTCTCGACTTCCGGCTCGACCTCTACGTCGCGGTGCTCGTCGCTCATGAGGGCGAGTTTACCGACGGTCCCCGCAGCTCACTGGGGCCTCACTGGGGGTCGACGTCGACCGAGAACGTCACCCCGCGGAGCGCCCGATCGGAGGCGACGGCGTGAACCGCGGCGCCCACGGCGCCGATGTCGAGCCCCTCCGCCGGGGCCTTCAGCAGGAGCAGCGCGCGGTGGCGATCCTTCAGCCGGAAGAGCGGCGCCGGACCCAGCACGTCCAGTCCGCCGCCCTCGATCCTCGTCCGCACCGCCTGCGCGGCGCGATGGGCCGCAGCCTCCTCGGCGGCGCCCGTGACGACCCGGACGAGCCGCGCGAACGGCGGATAGCGCAGCGCCTGCCTGCGCGCAAGCTCCTCGGCGAGGAAGGAGGGGGCGTCGTGCGCAGCGGCGTGGCCAAGGCAGCGCGCCTCGGGCACCAGCGTCTGCACGAGCACGCGTCCCCCCCGCGGACCCCTGCCGCTGCGGCCGGCGAGCTGCGACACGAGCGCAAAGGTGCGCTCCTCGGCCCGGAAGTCGGGAAACCGCAGCGCAGCGTCCGCGTCCTGCACGATCGCAAGCTCGACCTCGGGGAAGTCGTGTCCCTGCGCGACCATCTGCGTCCCGACCAGCACTCCCGAGGCCGCCGCGCCGAAGCTGTCCAGCAGGCCCGCGATTCCGTGCTTGCGCCGGGCCGCGTCGGCGTCCAGGCGGAACACGGGGAGAGGCTCCATCGCCTCGGCGATCTCGGCCTCGATGCGCTGCGTGCCGGCGCCGTGCTGCGCGATCGTCGTCGACCGGCACTCCGAGCACTGGCGCGGCACCGCCTCGCGGTGGCCGCAGTGGTGGCACACGAGGCTCTCCGAACCGGCCACCCGGTGCAGCGTCAGCGTCACGTCGCAGCGGGGGCAGCTCCAGGCATGGCCGCAGGAACGGCAGACGCAGAAGGCCGACCAGCCGCGACGGCTCACGAGCACGATCGCCTTTCCGCCCGCGGCCTTCACGTCCTCGAGCGCCGCGCGCGACTGCGGATGAAGCGCGTGCCGCAGGCCGCGCATGTCGATCAGCTCGACCTCCGGCAGGCCGCCGCCCGGACCGACGCGGTCCGGCAGGGTCAGCCGGCGGGTCGCGACCCAGCTTTCCGGCCGCGGCGTCGCGCTCCCGCAGAGCAGCACCGCGCCCGCCCTCTCGGCTCGTCGCTCGGCCACCCGCCGCGCGTCGTAGCGGGGATCGCTCTCCTGCTTGTAGGCGGGGTCGTGTTCCTCGTCCACGACGATCAGGCCGACGTCTCGCAACGGCGCGAAGATCGCCGACCGCGGCCCGACGCACACGCGTGCCTCGCCGCGGCGAAGGCGCTGCCACTCGTCGAAGCGCTCGCCCATGCCGAGCTTCGAGTGCAGCACCGCCACGCGCTCGCCGAAGCGCTCCTCGAAGCGGCGGGTCGTCTGCGGCGTGAGCGCGATCTCGGGCACGAGCACGATCGCCGAGCGACCCAGCTCGAGCGCGATCGCCGCCGCGCGCAGGTAGACCTCGGTCTTGCCGCTTCCGGTCACGCCGTGGAGCAGCAGCCGCTCGTGGCGCCCCTCCCGCAGCGGCGCCGTGACCGCGTCGAGCGCGTCGCGCTGGGCATCCGTGAGCGCCGGTGGGCTCGCCACCCGCGGGCCGGCGCCGCCGCGGTCCACCGCCGCCGGACGCCGCTCGACGGCATGCGCGGCGAGCCGTACGAGACCGCGGCCCGCAAGGCTCTTCAGCGCCGCGTGCCCGATCTGGGTGCGGGCGCCGAGGTCGGTGACGAGCAGCGGCCTCTCCACGAGCGCATGGAGTGCCGCATGCTGGCGCGGGCCGAGCCGTGGCCCGCCGGGGCGCAGCGCGCGGCGGCCCTCGAGCGTCAGCTCGGCGGTGAGCAGCTCGCGGGCGCGGGCGCCCGCGGCGGTGCCGGCGGTGCCGGTCCCGGGCGGGAGCACGAGCGCGAGCCCGCGGGCGGGCGTGGAGCAGTAGCGGTCTGCGACCCACAGGCCCAGGTCGACCAGCTCCGGCGGCACGCCCGCATCCAGGCACTCGAGGGGCTCGACCAGCCGCTCGGCCGGAAGCTCGCTGGTCGGGACCACGTCGACCACGAGGCCGTGGATCCGCCGCCGCCCGAAGGGCACGACCAGCACGGAGCCGACGCCTACGCCGGTCATGTGCACGGGAATCCGGTAATCGAACGGCCCGCGCAGCGCACGGGCCGTGGTGAGCGGCTCAACCTTGGCAATCGCCATCTCCCTCAACCTAAGCCGAGGGGCGGACGGCGGTGGGCCTGGAACCGGCCTCCCCCCGGACTCGGAGGGGCGGGGATGCCCCGCCGCGAGCGGACGTCTCAGTCCCGCGGAGCAGGGGGTTCCCTCCTCACGCAGCCGTCAGACCTTCGCCGCTTCCTTCTCCAGCCCCGCCTCCCGCCGCAGCACCTCGGCCTTGTCCGTCTTCTCCCACGTGAAGTCGGCGTCCTCGCGGCCGAAGTGCCCGTAGGCGGCGGTCTTGCGGAAAATCGGGCGGCGCAGGTCGAGGTCGCGGATGATCGCGCCGGGCCGCAGGTCGAAATGCTTCTCGACCAGCTCGACGATCTTCCCCTGCGGCACCCGCTCGGTGCCGTAGGTCTCGACCATCAGCGAGAGCGGATGCGCGACCCCGATCGCGTACGCGACCTGGACCTCGCAGCGATCGGCAAGCTCTGCCGCGACCACGTTCTTCGCCACGTACCGAGCCGCGTAGGCGGCCGACCGGTCGACCTTCGAGGGGTCCTTGCCCGAGAACGCGCCGCCGCCGTGCCGCGCGGCGCCGCCGTAGGTGTCGACGATGATCTTCCGGCCGGTCAGTCCGGCGTCGCCCATCGGGCCGCCGATCTCGAACTTGCCGGTGGGGTTCACCAGGAGGTTCTCGCGAAGGTCCTTCTCGGTGTAGAGCTCGCGATAGTCGGCGTGGAGCACCGGCTCCACGACGTGCTCCCACAGGTCCGGCTTGATCAGCGACTCGCAGTCGATCTGCGGCCTGTGCTGGGTCGAGATCAGGATCTTCATGATCTCGATCGGCTTGCCGTTCTCGTAGCGAACGGTCACCTGCGTCTTGCCGTCCGGCCGAAGGTAGGGCACGATCTCGGCCTTCCGAACCTCGGTCAGGCGCCGCGCCAGCGTGTGCGCGACCTGGATCGGCATCGGCATGAGCTCCTTCGTCTCACGCGTGGCATAGCCGAACATCATTCCCTGGTCTCCCGCGCCCTCACGGTCGAGCGGGTCGTCGTCGCCCGGCACGTGGCGCGCCTCGTAGGCCTCGTCGACGCCCTGGGCGATGTCGGGGGACTGCTCGTCGATCGCGGTCAGCACGGCGCACGTCTCCGCGTCGAAGCCGAACTTTGCACGCGTGTAGCCGATCTCGTTGACGACCCGGCGAGCGAGCTTCGGGATGTCGACGTAGGTGTCAGTCGTGATCTCGCCGCCGACCACGATCAGGCCGGTCGTCACGAAGGTCTCGCAGGCCACGCGCCCCATCGGGTCGTCGGCCATGATCGCGTCGAGCACCGAGTCCGAGATCTGGTCGGCGATCTTGTCGGGGTGTCCCTCCGTCACCGACTCGGACGTGAAGAGGAACTCGTTCGATGAAAGCTGGCTGGTGGAATTCATGGCACCTCTACGAATACCTGCGCCGTCTGAGACGACCGTTGGCTTTGCGTGATCACACTCACCGTTCCGATCCTCGCAAGGTCGGGCCTGATCGCCTGATACTCCGGCGTCGTGCCAAGCCCGGCGCGCTCCACGAGCGACGACAGGCGGTGAAGGTCCAGAAAGACTACCGAGGTCGCCTGCTTCAGGAGGTCGCGCATGCCCGGGGCGAAGGCACCAGAGCCGGCCAGCGTGTGCTCGGCCGTGCTGATCTGGCGCACGCCCTCCGGATCGGTCGAGACCACGATCCGGTCGCCCAGGGACGCGTACGTGAGCGCCAGATCGGGGTTGAGCCGGAGCGTCAGAGTGTCGATGCTGCCGACGTTTCCGGGCACGAGCGTGGACGCCTGGCCGCCCCTGGTGGACTGCACCACGCGGGACAGCAGCGGCTGCAGCGCGAGCAGCACGTCTCCCCCATCCCGCTGCGTGGTGTCGTTCACGATCAGGGAGACGGTCGGCGAGTCGTCGGGCGGCGTGACGACGAGCGCGGCCTCGCGCCGGTCGAGGGGGGCGAGCGCGCGGGCGAGCGCGCGCCGTCCGCTCCGCCCCAGCGAGCGGCGCACCCGCTCGATGCCGCGCGTGAGCGCGGACGTGCTGCCGCCCGAGATCGCATCGAGCCGCCGGGAAAGCCTCGTGACGCCCTCGATCCCGTAGTAGGCAATCGCGTCGTCCGGCACGGATCGCGGCAGCTGCGGCTCGAAAACCGGATCGGTGTCGATCGCCCCGGCCAGCTTCGGATAGTCGACGGTCGCAACCGACGCCCGCAGGCCCTTGCGCTCGAAGCGCACCGCAGCCGCCGCGCCCCGCAGGGCGGGGCGGGTGAGCAGCCCGCCGATCCGCCCCACCAGGCCCTTCTGCTGTGCGAGCAGGCGGCGCACGCCGTCGCCGGGTGAGTAGGCGTACAGCAGCGGCCCGTCGAAGCTCAGCCGATCCCGGGCCTGGCGGAAGACCCCGTCGTCCGCGAGGCCGCGACCGAAGTGCGCTTCGATCGCCGCGTGCACGTTGAAGAGGCGGCCGATCGCCATGAAGTCGCCGATGAACGCGGCCGAGAGCGTCTTGTAGATGCGCACGCGGATGTTGCGGTAGAGCTCGATCCGGGAGCGGCCGGCGCCGGCCAGGAAGGACTTGGCCCGCTGGAGGTTCCCGACCTTGAGCAGCACGAGCGACGTCGCCTGACGCCCGCTCGGCAGGAGCGCCAGCGCCGCCTCGCCGCCCAGCCACGGCTTCAGCTCGGCGTCGAGCTGCTTGGGCGTTCGCCCGGCGGCGAGGCGCCCGAGCGTCTGGTCGCGCAGGCGCGCGAGCGAGCTGAGCCGCGCGAGCGCCCGGCGCGCGTTTCGCCACTGGCTCGAACCACGATCGACCTCCAGATGGGCGTAGAGCAGCGCGTTCGGCGGGACCAGCGCGATCGCATGGTCGGTATGGGCGGAGCTGTTGTCCTGCAGCAGCGCGAGCACCCCCAGGAACGCCGCCACGAGGACGATCGCGATCAGCAGCCGGTTCACGGTCAACCGGGCCCGGACCGCCCGGACGGCGTTCCTCATGCGCCGCGCGCCCGGCCGCCGACCGCGGCCGCGCTGCGCGCCGGCCGCTCGCGGTCGGCGAAATCTATGATCAGCGGCACACCCTCGAGCCGGTACCGCTGCCGAAGCCGGTTCTCGAAGAAGTACGCGTAATCGCGCGCGATCAGCCCGCGGTCGTTCACGAACACCCGAAACCGCGGCGGACCCGTCGCCACCTGCGTGGCGTAGTAGAGCCGCAGCCGGCGCCCGCGCACCGCCGGCGGCTGGCGCTCGGACGTGACCTCGGACAGGAAGCGGTTGAGCTCCGCGGTCGCGACCCGGCCTTTTGCACGGTCGGCGAGCGCGACCGCCTCGACCAGCAGGCGGGTCACGTTTCGGCCGGTCACAGCGGACGCGGTCAGGACCTTCGGCCGCAGGCGCAGCTTCAACTTCACGCGCACCTTCGCGTCCTCGAGGTCGGCCTGCGTGACGTCCCACTTGTTCAGCACCACGATCGTGGCGCAACCCTTCTTCATCGCGAGGCCCGCGACCGCGAGGTCCTGCGAGGTGACGCCGTCCCGGGCGTCGCAGACCACGAGCGCGACGTTGGCGCGCTCGGCGGCGCGCTCGGAGCGCAGCTGTGCGTAGTAGTCGACCGTGCCCGCGACCTTCGCACGGCGCCGCAGCCCCGCGGTGTCGACGAGCACCATCTGGCGGCCGTCCACCTCGAGGCGCGTATCGATCGCGTCCCTGGTGGTGCCGGCCTGCTCGCTCACGATCACACGCTCCTGGCCCAGGAAGGCGTTCACGAGCGACGACTTGCCCACGTTCGGCCGGCCGATCACCGCGAGCCGGATCTCGTCCGCGTCGGGCTCCTGCGGCTCGGGCGCGTGCTCGCGGACGAGCGCCGCGACGCGGTCGAGGAGATCACCCGTGCCGACTCCGTGCGCGGCCGACACAGGGTCCGGCTGGCCGAGCCCGAGCCCGTGGAACTCGGCTGCCGCGTAGGCATCGGCGCCCCGGTCGAGCTTGTTGACGGCGACCACGACCGGCACCGGCGAGCGGCGAAGGATCTCGGCAAGCTCCGTGTCACCCGGCCGCATGCCCGCCGTGCCGTCGACCACGAGCAATACCACGGCCGCGTCGGCCAGCGCCTGGCGCGCCTGGTCCTGCACCTGCCGGGACAGCTCACGCTCGTCGAGGAGGTCGACGCCCCCGGTGTCGACCAGCGCGAAGTCGACGCCGTTCCACTCGGCCGGGACCTCCTTGCGGTCGCGGGTGACGCCCGCCTCCGCGTGGGTGACGGTCTCGCGCGTGCCGCTCAGGCGATTGACCAGCGTCGACTTGCCGACGTTCGGGTACCCGACGACGGCGACCCGCGGAAGGCGGCGAGGGGGCATCAGCGCGGCTGTCGAACGAGCCCCAGCACGCGCTCGATCACCTCGTCGGCCTGCAGCCCGGTCGTGTCGATCAGGACCGCGTCGTCCGCGGGGCGCAGCGGCGCCAAGGAGCGCGTGGAGTCGACCCGGTCGCGCTGCTCGAGCGCGCGGTGGACGTCGCCGGCCTCCACCTCGATCCCGCGCTTGCGCAGCTCGGCCGCCCGCCGCCGGGCGCGCTCGGCCGGATCGGCGGTGAGGAACGCCTTGACCGGCGCGTCGGGGGCCACCACGGTGCCGATGTCGCGTCCCTCCGCGACCCAGTCGCCGTTTGTGATCAGTCCCCGCTGCTTGGCGAGCAGCGCCTCCCTGACCTGCCCGTGCGCGGCGACGCGCGAGCTCGCGTCCGTGACGCTCGGCGCTCTGATCTGCTCGCTCACGTCGCGGCCGTCGAGCAGCACCTGGACGTAGGGATTGTCGCGCTCGCGCAGCTCGATGCGGGCGTCTGCCGCGAGGCGCCCGAGCGCATCGCCGTCGTCGAGGTCGGTGCCCGACTCGAGCGCTGCGAGCGTCACCGCCCGGTACAGCGCCCCGGAGTCGAGGTAGGTGTAGCCGAGCCGGCGCGCAAGGCCACGCGCGACAGTGCTCTTCCCGCTTCCCGCGGGCCCGTCGATCGCGATGATCATCGCGCTGAAGCGTAGACCGCGGGGACTAAGGGGTGGTGGCGTGGCGGCTGCGATACGCCCGCGCCTTTGCACGGTTGCCGCAGATCGCCATCGAGCACCAGGTGCCCGAACGGTTCCTCGAGCGGTCGTAGAACGCCCACTGGCAGGTGTCGGCACGGCATGTCTTGAGCCGGCTCCACGTGTCGTCCGCGATCGCGCGGAACACGATCGCGAGCAGCTCGCCGAGCACGGTGTCGGCGGCGTCGCCGGCCGGCTTGAGCGCGCAGCGGCCCGAAGTGTCGAAGCGGACCGCCAGCTGCGTCTGGCCGGCGATCGAGTTGAGCGTCGGGATCGCCTGCCCGTTGAGAGGCTCGCCGTTGTTGACGAGCAGGAGCGCCCGCAGTGCCTCGCGCATTGCCACCGCTCGCTCGACGTCCGTTTCGCCCAGCTGCGGGCCCGGGTCGAACCCGTGGCAGGTGAGCCACTCGTGCATCGCCGCGGGCGTAGCGATCTTGTCGATGCCGTCCTCGACGTCGCGCGTGTTCAGGAACTGGCGCACCAGTTCGAGGTCGCCGGGAGCGACCTGTTTACCGCTTGCTTCCACCCCTGCCCCTAGTTCCGTTGTGGTTGCGTGTCCATTCAGGCACGTCCCTGCCGTTCTATGTCTCCAGAGTAAATCAAGTCAAGCCGATCCGTCCATCGACACATCTGGAGCGGATCGAGGCGGGCAGGCGCTTCGCGCGGCGCAGCGGTTGGTCTGCTGCTACTCGTAGACGACCACGTCGGGGGGCGGCCGCAGCCCGAGCGCGCGTGCAGGCGCCATCAGGTTGGTGTCTTCCTTGTAGAAGAGCTTGAAGCCCGTGAAGCGCCCACCGCCCGCGGGCCGTGTGCGCGCCTCCCCCGGCGCCGGGTGGTACGAGAGCTGGTTGAACACGCTGGTCTTCATCTCGGGGGTCCCGAAGCCGTCCATGTTGTGCACGATCGCGACCCCGGGACGTTCGAGCACCTTGTCGCGGTCGGGCACCATTCCCTCCGTGAACTGGTGGACGATCAAGACTTTCTGCGGGAGGTCCTTCAGCCGCCGCAGCCGCGCCAGGTAGTAGGACACCTCGTTGATCGTGGCGGCGTCGGTCGAGCCGATCTGCTTGCCGGGCACGACGCCGGGCGGCAGATGCCACTCGGGGTCGAGCGCGAGCTCGACGTCCGGCTCGATCAACCACTGCCCGAGCGCCCGCACCTCCTCCTCGAAGCTCGCGTGCCCCGGCTGAATGTCGAGGATCAGCACGCCCTTGATCCGGCGGACCGCGTCGAGGTAGCGCTGGATCACGTCGGGGGTCTGGCGCAGCCGGTACATGCCGTCCTCGCCCGGGTCGGCCTGCGCGAGCGTCACGATCAGCTCGAAGGCGGGCATCACGGGCCGTCCCGGCCGCTTGTACGCGGCCGCCTGCGGGAGCAGCTTGCGCCCCGCCTGGTCAGGCGTCCCGATCCCGAGTGCGCCGAGCTCGTCGTGCTGCGGCGCGCCGTAGTACGCCACCAGGCGGTAGTTCGGGAGCAGCACGCGCCCACCGCGGGCGAGCTCGGGAGGCTTCGCCCTGTCGGCGCTCGCGCCGCCCCCGCCTCCGCTCGTGGCGATCGCCCAGACCAGCAGCAGGAACAACGCGGCCAGGGCCGCGAGCGCCGTGCGCCGGCGACGGCGATACATCTCCTCGCGCGCCGCACGAGATCCTTGCGGACCTCGTCGCGGAGGCCTCCCCGGTGCCATCCGACGGGACTCTACGAGGTGATCAGGCCGAGATCGTCGAAAAAGCGTGGATACGAGACAGCCGCCGCCTCTGCGCCGCGGATCTCGACCCCGCCACGGGAGGCGAGGCCCGCGACTGCCCCGAGCATCGCAAGCCGGTGATCGCCGGCCGCATCGAGCACCCCGCCGGGCAGCCCGCCCATGCCCTCGACCGCGAACCCGTCCGGGCGCCCATCGATCTTCGCACCGAGCGACCGCAGGCCCTCGACGACTGTCTCGATCCGGTCCGACTCCTTGTGCCGCAGCTCTTCGGCGCCCGTCACGACCGTCGTGCCCTCCGCAAACGCCCCGAGCAGCGCGACCAGCGGCAGCTCGTCGATCAACAGCGGGACCTCGCCCGGCGCGACCGCGGTCGCGCCCAGCGAGGCGCTTCGCACCAGCAACTCGGCGACGGGCTCCATGCCGACCATCCGCCGGTCGACCACCTCGACCGCCGCACCCATCCGCTCCAGCACGCGCAGGAGCCCGATCCGCGTGGGGTTCAGGCCGACCGCGTGGAGCTTCAGCTCCGAGCCCGCCACGAGCGTCGCGGCGACGATCCAGAAGGCCGCCGAGGAGAAGTCGCCAGGGACCACGATGCGCCCGAGCTCGAGGGCCTGCGGTGCGCGCACGGTCACGACGCCGTCACGAGACTCGAGTGGCGCACCGGCAGCCACCAGCATGCGCTCGGTGTGGTCACGGCTTCGCACCGGCTCCACGACGGTCGTCTCACCCGCGGCGAGCAGCCCTGCCAGCAACACGCAGGACTTCACCTGGGCGCTCGCGACGGGCAGCTCGTAGCGAATCCCGCTGAGCTCCGCCCCTCGCACGAGCAGCGGGGGCAGGCGCCCGTCGCGACACTCGACCACGGCCCCCATGAGCCTGAGCGGCTCCGCGACGCGGTCGACGGGCCGGCGGCGGATGCTCTCGTCGCCGTCGAGCGTCCACTCCCCGGCCCGCTGCCCGGCGAGCCAGCCCGGCAGGAGCCGCAGCAGCGTGCCCGCGTTGGCGACGTCGATCCGGCCCGGCTTTGCGCCGTGCAGCCCGACACCCTCGATCTCGACCAGCGACGGCTCACCCTGCTCGTGCACCTCGACGAGAGCGCCGAGCCGGCGCATCGCCTCGAGCGTCGAGTCCGTGTCCGCCGAGCGCAGGTAGCCCTCGACCGAGGTGCGCCCCGCGCACATCGCGGCCAGGATCGCGGCCCGGTGCGAGATCGACTTGTCCGCCGGCGGCGCGAGCGCGCCCGCGAGACGGGTTGCCGGCTCGACCCGCGCCACCGCTCGATCCTCCTAGGCGTTGCCGTCGACGACGGAGGCCGCAAAGCCCAGCTCGCCGATCAGCGCCACGACGCGCTCGGCGCTGCCCTCGCCGGCGACCCAGAGCGCGATCGCTCCGGACTGCATGTCGGCCGCCGGGTAGAGCGCCATGTCGACGATGTTGACCCCGGCGTCGCCGACCGCGAGCGCGAGCTGGGCGACGATTCCCGGCCGGTTCGGCACCGAGACGCGCACCTCCGTCACGGGGCCACCTGCGACATCCGCCTCGCGGAGCCGCCGCCGGTCGACCCGCGACCGGCCGATCCAGCTTTCGAGCGCCCCCGCGTCGCCCAGGCGAAGGTCGGCGCTGATTCGTTCGAGCGCCGCCCCGAAGGCGTCGAGCTCGGCCGCGACGGCGTCGCTGTTGGAGAGCAGGATGTCGCGCCAGAGGCGGGGATTGGCGCCCGCCACCCGCGTCGCATCGCGAAAGCTCGGCCCGGTGGCGGGCAGCCGCTGCGCGTCGTCGACGAGCGCGCCGGCAGCCTGGTTGGCGAGCACGTTCGCGAGCACGTGCGGGAGGTGGCTGACGGTCGCCATCACGCGGTCGTGCACGCCTGCGGCGATCGCCTCCGGCCGCGCGCCGAGGGCGGAAACCGTGCGGTACAGCCGCTCGTACAGCAGGCCGCTGGTGCGCTCGATCGGCGTGAGGTACCAGGTCGCCCCTTCGAAGAGCTCCGGCCGGGAGTGCTCCACCCCCGCCGCCTCTGCGCCCGCGAGCGGATGGCCGCCCACGAAGCGCTCGCGGTCGGCCTCGGCGAGCCCCGACGACGCGACCGCCTCGACGACCGCACGCTTGGTCGAGCCGACATCGCTCACGACGCAGTCGCCGCCCGCCCGGAGCGCCGTCAGGACCAGCTCGGGCAGCACCCCGACCGGCGCGCAGACGAAGCAGACCTCGGCGCCCTCGAGCGCCTCCTCGGCGCTCGCGAAGGCGTCGTCGACGGCGCCGCGCTCCTGTGCCGCTGCGAGCGCGCCCTGGTCGGGGTCGAACCCGCTCACGCTCGCGTCCTCGATCTGCCGCCGCGCGGCCAGCCCGATCGAGCCGCCGATCAGCCCGACGCCGAGAACGGCTATGCGCAGAGAGCCACCATCAGAGCGCCGAGAGCTCGTTGCCGACCACGGCCGCGACCCGCTGCACCTGCTCGGCGAAGTCGGCGAAGTCGTCCGCCGGCACGGCCTGGGGACCGTCGCAGATCGCCGTCTCCGGGTTGTTGTGGACCTCGACGATGATCCCGTCCGCGCCCGCCGCGGCGGCCGCAAGCGAGAGCGGCAGCACGAGGTCACGCCGCCCGGCAGCGTGGCTCGGGTCGACGATCACCGGCAGGTGCGACATCTGCTTCAGGACCGGCACGGCCATGATGTCGAGCGTGAACCGGGTGGCGGTCTCGAACGTCCGGATCCCGCGCTCGCAGAGGATCACGTTCTCGTTGCCCTCTTTCAGGATGTACTCGGCCGCCATCAGCAGCTCTTCGAGCGTCGCGGCCAGCCCGCGCTTCAGCAGCACCGGCCTCCCCGCTCGCCCGAGCTCGGCGAGCAACGAGTAGTTCTGCATGTTGCGGGCGCCGATCTGGATCACGTCCGCGACCTCGAGCACCTGGTCGAGGTCCCGCTGGTCCATCAGCTCCGTCACGATCGGCAGGCCGGTCTGCTCCTTCGCCTCCTGGAGCAGCCGCAGCCCCTCCCCACCGAGCCCCTGGAAGCTGTACGGCGAGGTCCGCGGCTTGTAGGCGCCACCCCGCAGCATCGAGGCGCCACCGCTCTTCACCGCCTCGGCGGTGGCGAGCAGCTGCTCGCGGCTCTCGACCGTGCACGGACCGGCCATGAGCGAGAAGTGACCGCCGCCGACCCGCCGGCCGTCGATCTCGACGACGCTGGCCTGCCCGTGCTTGAACTGGCTCGAGGCAAGCTTGTAGGGCTTGCTGATCGGCACCACGCGGTCGACGCCGTCCGTGCCGAGCAGGTCGAGGTTCGCGATCCGCTCACGGTCGCCGATCGCGCCGATCACGGTGAGCACTTCGCCCTCCGAGACATGCGCGTGTGCTCCGACCGACTCGACGCGTTTGACCACGGAGTCGATCTGCTCCTGCGTCGCGTCCTCTTTCATAACGATCATCATCTTTCGCCTCGCTGGTTTCTACCTGGTTTCCACTGGCCGTGTATCGGGCGGAACGGGACCCACCGCCCGGGGGTGCGGAGTTTCGGCGCTCGACCTGTGCTCTGGAAACGGGTGAAAGCGGCGGTCGGCCGAACGCCTAGCTAAATCGCCAGCAATAAAAGGAGGCGCGCCACTGCGGGCCCGCGAGGCGGGCGGATGGGGCAACGGCGTTGAGGCGCTCCTTCACTGCCTCAGTTTGTAGCAGGTCCGGCGCGCGTACGTCCACTTTCCGGCCCAAAGCGGGCCGACAAGGGCAGGACTAAAGGCAGTCGCGCAGCGCGGCGATGAAGCGTTCGTTCTCGGCCCGCGTGCCGTACGTGACGCGTACGAAGCCGGGTCCGCCGAGCCCTTTGCCGGGACGGACCGCGACACCGGCGCGCGCGAGCGCGGCCATCACGTCCGCCTCCTCCAGCTCGCCGAGCCCGATCCAGCAGAAGTTGGCCTGGCTGTCGGCGACGTCGAAGCCGATCTCCGCGAGCTGCTCCTCCATCCACAGCCGCTCGGCCGCGTTCCACTCGGCGCGGCGCGTGACGTCGTCCTGGTGGCGAAGCGCCTCGGTCGCGGCCACCTGGGCGAGGTGATTCACCGTGAACGGCTGGCGGACGGCGTTCACGGCATGCACGAACGCCTCCGGGCCGAGCGCATACCCCACGCGCAGGCCGGCGAGGCCGAAGGCCTTCGAGAACGTGCGGAGAATCGCGAGGTGGGGGAAGCGGCGCAGCAGGTCGATCGTCGTGTCGGGGTCCTCCAGCGTCAGGTACTCGATGTAGGCCTCGTCGAGGATCACGAGCACGCGCTCGGGGACCTCGTCCAGGAAGCCCGCGATCGTGGCGCTCGCGAGGTAGGTCCCGGTCGGGTTGTTGGGGTTGCACACGATCAGCATGCGCGTCTGGTCGGTGATCGCGGCCAGCATCGCGTCCAGGTCGTGCACGTAGCCGTCCGTCAGCGGCACCCGGACCGCCTTTGCGTCCGTGACGCCGTCGAGGTGCGGGTACATCGAGAACGAAGGCCACGCGTAGACCAGCTCGCTCCAGGGCTCGAGCAGCGCGGCGGCCGCCGCGAGCAGGATCTCGCAGGAGCCGTTGCCGACGGCGATCCGGGAGGTCGGCAGGTCATAACGAGCGCCGAGCGCTCCGCGCAGGCGGCGCGCGCTCGGGTCGGGATACCGGTTCACGGACCCAGCCTCCTTCACGACCGCGTCGATGACTCCCTGCACGGGCGGGAAGGGCGACTCGTTCGAGGCCAGCATCACGACGGTGTCCGCCTGCGAGGCGGCGTCCGCGCTCTCCGCGCCGGCGGCGTAGTGCGGGATACGAGCGAGCTTCTGGGCAAAGGCAAGGCTCATGGAAGGCTCATTGTGCCGACTCGAGGTCCGTGCGCAGGCTGCGGGCCTCGCGCAGGTAGACGTGCCGGGCCTCGTGCCCGTCCGCGGCGTAGTAGTGGATCAACACCCGGATCACGCGCGGCAGCGCGCCTGGGACGTCGATCTCCTGGGAGCAAAGCAGCGGTACGCGGCCGAGACCGAGGTCACGGGCCGCGACCGCGGGGAACTGCGCGTTGAGGTCGGTCGTGGCGGTGAAGATGCAGCTCACCATCTGGTCCGGGCCGAGCTCGTTGCGGCGCATCAGCTCGGTCATCAGCTCCCGCGTGCCCTCGAGGATCGCCTCGGCGTCGTTGGCGTCGACCGAGGTCGCGCCGCGCAGCGCGTGCACCCTGCTGATGTCAGCCCTGTCGTCCACCAGGCGGGATTCTTGCAGCGCGGGTCAGCCGCTCCACCTCCGGCGGGCGCAGACGTCGCGACCCGCCGGGCGTCAGGCGGCCCAGCTCGAGCGACCCGAGGCGGGTGCGCACGAGCGAGATCACCGGGTAGCCGACCGCGTCGAGCATGCGTCGCACGATCCTGTTGCGCCCCTCGCGGATCGTCAGCTCGAGCTCTGTCTCCTGGCCGCGGGACCGCAGGATCTCGACCCGCGCCGGCGCGGTGCGGCCGTCCTCGAGCTCGACGCCACGCCGCAACGCCCCCAGGGCCGCCTTCGAAGGCCAGCCGCGCACCCACACGCGGTAGGCCTTCTCGACCTGGTAGCGGGGGTGCATGAGGAGGTTCGCAAGCTCGCCGTCGTTGGTCAGGAGGACAAGGCCGGAGCTCTCGGCATCGAGTCGCCCGACCGGATAGAGGCGTGCTCCAGAGTCGACGATCTCCACGACGGTCGGCCTGCCTCCGGGGTCCCGCGCGGTCGAGACCACTCCGACGGGCTTGTTCACGAGGTGGTATTCGAGCGGCTCGGCACGCACCGGGTCGCCGTTCGCCACCACTTCGTTTGCGTGGTCGACGTCGCGCGCCGGGTCTCTCACGACCTGCCCGTCGACGGACACGCGGCCCTCCGTGATCAGCCGCTCAGCGGCCCGCCGCGACGAGACGCCCGCATGGGCCAGGTACTTGGCAAGTCTCACCTGATCAATATTCCCCCACCGGCGGGCGGGCGGTCGCCGCCCCCGCCCATGGCATAATCCCCGCCGCCTTGGACACGCTCTGGGTCCTTCTCCTCATCGGCCTCGCGCTTTGCGTGGGCGGCCTGCTGCTGCGGGCCCTGCCCGCCGGCTGGCTCGTGTTCGGAGCGATCGCGGTGGTGTTCGGATTCGGCATCCCCGCGCTCGTGATCGACGACCACAAGTCGAAGACCTCCGGCGGAGGCGGCAGCACCGCCGCCGCGGCGCCGAGCGGCGGCGGCACCTCGACGACCTCGACCGGAGCCAGCGGCAGCGGTGGAAGCAGCAAGAAGAGCGGCGGTCAGAAGAAGGCCGCGGCCGGCGGCGGCTCCTCCAACGCGACCGCGCTTGCACAGGGCAAGCAGATCTTCCAGCAGAACTGCGGCACGTGCCACACGCTCGCCGACGCCGGCACCTCCGGGAAGGTCGGGCCCGTGCTCGACACGGTCAAGCCGGACAAGCAGCGGGTGCTGGCGGCGATCAAGAACGGCGGCCTCGGCAGCGGCACGATGCCCGCCAACATCGTGACCGGCAAGGACGCCGACGCGGTCGCGACCTACGTCTCGACCGTCGCCGGCAAGTAACGCCGGGCGCTACGGGACAGACTCAGCTGACGCGCTGCTCGCCTGCCCGCAGGAGCTTGTCCCGCAGCTCGGCGGCGTCCTCGACGCTCGGCTCGAACGCCTTGAAGTCGGGCAGCGCGCCGATGTCCTCGAGCCCGAAGAGCTTCTCGAACAACGGCGTCGTCTTGTAGAGGATCGCGCCGAACTGGCTGCGCCCCTTCTCCTCGATCAGGCCGCGCTCCTCGAGCGTCGCTGCGGCCGAGTCCGAGTTGACCCCCCTGATCCGCGCGATCTCCGGGCGTGAGACCGGCTGGAGGTAAGCCACGATCGCCAGGCATTCCGCCTGGGCCTGCGACAGCGGCGGCGTCCGCGGCCTGCTGAGCAGGCGCCTCACGGCCGTGTCGGCCTCCGGGTCGGAGGCGAACGTGAGGCCGCCGGCGACCTCCCGGAGGACGATGCCGGAGCCGCCTTCCGCGAAGGTCTCGCGGAGCTCGGCAACCGCCTCGTCGACGTCCTGAACCTCGCATTCGAGTGCCTCGGCCAGCTCGCGAACGGCGACCGGCTCGAGGGCACAGAACAGCAGCGCGGACACCTGTCGCGCGATCGGGCCCATGTTTTTCACCTCGTCTCGCCGGCCATGATCTCGATCTCGCCGAAATTCTCCCGCTGCCGCCAGACGAGCTCGCCGCTCTTGTAGAGCTCCAGCAGCGCGAACAGCGTCACCGCCTGCGTCATGCGGTCTGCGCCTTCGACGGCCTGCTCGAACGAGAAGCTCCCCCGGCTGCCGAGCAGGTCGCGGAGGTGGGCAAGCCGGCGCTCGAGCGAGACGGTCGGGTGGTGCATGTGCCGCAGGTCGACCTCGGGCGGCGTCCGCAGCAGCGCCCGCATCGCGCCGACCAGCCGCTCGGGCTTGTAGACCGGGCGAGCGGCCTCGAGCGTGACGCGCCGGAGCTCCGGCGGCAGCGGCGCGGCGCGGTAGCGAAACCGCTGCTCGGAGGCGAGGCGCTCGTGCAGCCAGTCCGCGGCCCCACGGAAGCGCCGGTACTCGAGCAGCCGCGCGAGCAGCTCCTCGACCGCCTCCTGCGGCTCGAGCTGCAAGCCGTCGACCTCCGCGCCCGGCAGCATCAGCCGCGACTTCAACTCGAGCAGCGCGGCGATCAGGATCAGGAACTCGGTCGCCGCCTCGAGATCGAGCTCACCACGTGCCTCGAGCCGCTCGATGTAGGCCAGCACGACGTCGGCGAGATGGACCTCGAGCAGGTCCACCTCCTCATTGAGGATCAGCGTGATCAGGAGGTCGAAGGGCCCTTCGAACACATCGAGAGAAAGGCCGACCGTCGCCAAGGCGACGGTCGGGTTTGTGGCGGGTTGGACGCTCCGCTCCGTCATGGGCCCCTTCTCCATCACAGGCCCATTGCTTCCTTCGCCGCCAGCAGGTTCGGCACGGCGATCTCGCGAGCGCGGTCCGCGCCCCGGGCCAGCAGCCGCTCGAGCTCGCCTCTGTCGGCCAGCGCCTGCTCGCGCCGCTCGCGGAACGGCCGCAGATACTCGACGATCCGCTCGCCCAGCTCGTCCTTGTGCTCGCGGCACCCGAGCTCGCCGGTGCGGCAGGTCCGGTCGATCTCCGTGACTCGCTCGGCGGGCGTGCCGAAGAGCTTGTCGTAGCTGAACACGTTGCAGATCCCGGGGCGGCCGGGATCGCCGCGGCGGACCTTCAACGGATCGGTGATCATCCGGCCCACCATCTCCCGCACGGTCTCCGGCGGCGCGCCCAGCTCGATCGCGTTGCGATAGCTCTTGGACATCTTGCGGTTGTCGATCCCGAGCAGCACGGGTGCCTCCGTGAGCACAGCCTGCGGCTCGGGAAAGACTTCTCCGTAGAGATGGTTGAAGCGGCGCACGATCTCGCGTGCCAGCTCGAGGTGAGGAAGCTGGTCCTGGCCGACCGGCACGCGCGAGGCGTGGTAGAGCGCGATGTCGGCCGCCTGCAGCACCGGGTATCCGAAGAAGCCAAACGTATCGATCCGCTCGCCCAGCTCGGCGATCTGCCCCTTGTAGGTCGGCACGCGCTCGAGCCAGGACTTGGGCGTGATCATCCCGAACAGCAGTGCCAGCTCGGCGTGCTCGGGCACCTGCGACTGCCGGAAGACGATCGAGCGCTCGGGGTCGACGCCCGCGCCGATCCAGTCGGCGAGCATCTCGATCCCGTCCTCGTGGATCCTGGAGACGTCGTCGAACCCCGTCGTGAGCGCGTGCAGGTCGACGACGCAGTAGACGCAGTCGTAGACCTCCTGGAGCTTCACCCAGTTCGACAGCGCGCCGAACCAGTGGCCGATGTGAAGCCTTCCGGTGGGGCGCATGCCGGAGAAGACCCGCTCGCGCGCGGGAGCGCTGACAGAGGCCGCTGCCACGCAGGCAAGGGTAGCCCTAGCGCGTGACGACCAGCTTCGTCTCCGGCTCGCCGACGGCCTCTGGAGCGTCCTCCCAGGCGACCACCCGGGACGTCACGCGCTCCGGGTGGAGCTGCCCGGCCGCGGCCAGCTCGAGCACCTCCGGGATGATCGGCCTGGCCATCACCCGGCCGGTCCGGAACTCGATCCCGTTCGTGTACATCTCGAAGAGCGGTACCGGCGTCTCGGGCTCGACGATGATCCCGATGCTGGTGCAGAAGCCGCCCGGCTCGGTCGAGCGCAGCGCGCAGGCGAGGCCCTCGCGCGTCCCGCTGGCGTCGACGGTGATCGGAAACGGGCCGGTGCGATGAGGTGGGGCCTCCTCGACCGTCTCCGCGCCGAGCTCGGCGGCCAGCTCCAGCCGTCGCGCGTCGGTGTCGAGGTACACGACCCGCGACGCGCCCTTCGCGAGCGCGATCTCGATCGCGTACATCGGGATGCTGCGGCCGCCGCCCCCGACCACCAGCACCTCGGCACCGGGGCGCCGCTCGAGTTGCGGCACGACCGTGCGCCAGCCGTCGGGGATGTTGTCGCTCGAGCTCGCGACCGCTGCCGCGTCCACCCCGCCCGGCAGCGGGACCAGCATCGCATCGGCATACGGGACGCGCACGAGGTCGCTCAGGGCGCCCCCCCAGTCGCCTCCGAAGGCGCCGAAGCCATACATCGAAAGGCGCGGCACGGAGTCGCAGTCGCCGGTCTGCCCGCGCCTGCAGCGCGCGCACTCGCCGCAGGAGATCTGAAACGGCACCACGACCCGGTCGCCCGGCCGCACGGAGCCGACCGCGTCACCGGCGTCCACGACCTCCGCGACGAACTCGTGCCCGAGCGCGACCGGCGTCTGCACCGGGAAGTCCCCGCGGACCATGTTGACGTCGAGGTCGCAGAGCGCCACGGCCAGCGGCCGGACGAGCGCCTCGCCGGCGCCCTGGAGCGTCGGCTCGGGCGCGTCGGTCCATTCGACGCGCTTCGCCTCGACGAGAGTCAGCTGCTGCACGCAGCACTTTCTATAACGTCGGAGGCATGAACGTCGAGCAGGCGATCAGGTCGCGCCGTACGGTGAAGGCATTCGAGCCCCAGCCCGTCGAGCGCGAAACGCTCGCGCAGCTGCTCGAGCTGGCCCGGTGGGCACCGAACCACCACCTCACCAATCCGTGGCGCTTCCGCGTGCTGGGCCCGGCGTCGCTGGAGCGGCTGAAGCGGGTCGCAGGCGAGGTTGCGGCCGCCGGCGCGCCCAGCGCCGACGCGGTCGAGGTGGCGCGTGCAGCGGCCGCGAAGCTCGACCGGGCGCCCACGCTGGTGGTCTGCTCGGTGGTCCGCTCCGATCACCCCGTCGAGCGCGAGGAGGACCGCCACGCGACCGCCGTGGCCGCCTACATCGTGCTGCTCGCGGCCCATGCACGCGGGCTTGCCGGCTACTGGAGGACCCCCGGCGTGCTGCGCACCGGCGCCGGCCGCGAGGCGGTCGGGATGCCGCCCGGCGAAGACTTCATCGGGCTGCTCCACCTCGGCAACGCAATGCAGGAGACCGCGGCACCCGGCCGCGAGCCACCCGCGCATTACGTGAGCTTCCTAGACTAGGGGCCGTGGGAGCTTTCTCAGACACGGATTTCGACCTCGATCCCCAGCGCGTCAAGCAGCTGATCGAATCCGGCGAAGCCGAGCTCGTGGACGTGCGCGAGGCCTACGAGTGGGATGCCGGGCGCATCGCCGGCGCGAAGCACATCGAGCTGGAGCGACTCGCCGGACGTGCCGACGAGCTGCCGAAGGACAAGCCCGTGATCTTCCAGTGCCGCATGGGCAGGCGCTCCGCGCTGGCGACAGACGCCTTCCGGGCGGTCGGCTTCGACGCCTACAACATGCGTGGCGGGATCGCGGCCTGGGCGGAAGAGGGACTCCCGCTCGAGCCCGACGGCGGCGTCGTCGCCGATCACTAGAAGCGAGTTACGGCGTCAGGCCGACGGCTTTCAGCGCCTCGTCGCGGTCCTGGTAGGACTCGACCCTCGTGATCTTCGAGCCGCGGAACGTGTGGACGTGGGCAATGCGGCCCTCGACCTCCACCCCGCTCTCCTTGCCGCGCCCGCGTACACAGACGAACGCGACGATCCTGTCGCCCGCGACGACGATCCGCTCGGGCACGTTACGGAAGTCGCCGAAGACGTTGCGCGCGTCGCTCCAGAGCTCGCGGATGCCCGCGTGGCCCTTGTAGGTGGCGCCACCCGGACCCGGCACGATCCACGTGTGCCACACGACCTCGGGGTCGAACGCGGAGACCGCACGCTCGAGGTCCCCCCGGTTGAAGGCCTCGTAGCTGCGGAGCGTGGTCGTGACGGTCTCCTCCTGCAGCGCCTCCAGCGCCTGTTCACGCGTCCCTGCCGCCCAGAAGCCAACCGCACGGCCCTCCCGGACCGTCCAGACGTGCACGACCTCGGCGCCGAGCTCGATGCCGCTCGCGTGACCGCGGCCGCTCGGGCGGGCGATCACGATCGCGGTGTCGTCTTTCTGGATCAGCAGCTCGGGCTCGACGCGTAGATCGTCGAAGCTCTCGCGCCAGGACTCCATGAACTCCCGGAGGCTGCCGCGCCCGGTGTGCAGGCCAGACTCGATCGCGTTGGCCGTCGGCAGCCAGGCGATCTCCGGGTCGATGAACTCGAAGATCGTGTCGAACTCGTCGCGGTTCCAGGCGGCGTAGCCGTTCAGGAGGACCGCGACGTCGTCCTCGGTCATGGCCAGGACGCTACAGCGGCTGGCGCACGACGGGCCGCTTCGTGGCGGCGACCTCGTCGAGCCGGCGGACCGGAGTCGTGTAGGGCGCGGACCGTGCGACCTCCGGGTGCTCCTCTGCCTCGGCCAGGATCTCCTCGACCGCCTCGGCGAACGCGTCGAGCATCTCGGCGGTCTCGGTCTCGGTCGGCTCGACCATCAGCGCCTCGTCCACGAGCAGCGGGAAGTAGACGGTCGGCGGGTGGAACCCGAAGTCGAGCAGCCGCTTCGCGACGTCGAGCGTCTTCACGCCGAGGTCGCGCTTCGCCTTCGCGCCCGAGAGCACGAACTCGTGCTTGCACAGGCGGTCGAAGGCGACCGGCAGGTAGCGCCCGGCGCGCCCGTCCTTCATCAGCGCCAGCAGGTAGTTCGCGTTCAGGACGGCGGTCTCCGAGGCTTCCTTCAGCCCGTCGCCGCCGAGGCTGAGGATGTAGGCGTAGGAGCGCACGAACACGCCGAAGTTGCCCTGGAAGCCGCGCAGCCGCCCGATCGACTTGGGGCGGTCGAAGTCCAGCCGGAACATCGGCGGGCCTCCGTTCTCCTGTTCGCCGCGGACCACCTGCGGCCGCGGCAGGTACGGCTCGATCCGGTCCGACACGGCAATCGGCCCCGCGCCCGGGCCGCCGCCGCCGTGCGGCTGCGAGAAGGACTTGTGCAGGTTGACGTGCACGATGTCGAAGCCCATGTCACCCGGCCGGGAAATGCCCATCACCGCGTTGAGGTTGGCGCCGTCGTAATAGAGCGTCGCGCCCGTCCCGTGCACGATCTCGGCGATCTCGGAGATGCGCTCGTCGAAGAGGCCGAGGGTGTTCGGGTTGGTGAGCATGAGACAGGCGACGTCGTCGTCGGCCTTCGCGCGCAGGTCGTCGACGTCGATGCCGCCGCGCTCGTCGCTTGCCACCTTCACGACCTCATAGCCCGCCATCGTGACGGTCGCGGGGTTGGTCCCGTGCGCGGTGTCGGGAGTCAGCACCTTCGTCCGGTGCTCGCCGCGATCGGCGTGGTAGGCACGCGTCAGCAGCAGGCCGGCAAGCTCGCCGTGCGCGCCCGCCGAAGGCTGGAGGCTCACGTGGGGCAGCCCGCAGATCTCCACCAGCGACCGCTGGAGCAGCCACATCAGCTCGAGTGCGCCCTGCGCGCGCTCGGACGGCGTCAGCGGGTGCAGGCGAGCGTGCCCCGGCAGTGCCGCGACCCGCTCGTTGACCTTCGGGTTGTGCTTCATCGTGCACGAGCCGAGTGGGTAGAAGCCCGAGTCGAGGTCGAAGTTGCGCCGGGAGATCCGGTTGTAGTGGCGGACGATCTCGGGCTCGGAGATCTCCGGCAGCCCGGGAGCTTCGCCGCGGAGCAACTCGCCGGGGATCAGCTCGGAGAGCGGGCGCTCCGGGACGCCGGCCTCGGGCAGGTACGCCGCCCGCCGCCCCTCGTGCGACTTCTCGAAGATCGTGATCGTGGGCTCGCGCTGCATCGGGGTGGGGGCCGAGGCGTCGGCGGGCGGCCTTTGCATGGGCCTGTTCATGCGCGCACCGCACGGTGCTCGCGCTCGGCTGCGACCGCCGCGCCGAGGGTGTCCGCGAGCAGGTCGATGTCGGCGCGCGAGGACTGCTCGGTGATCGCGACCAGCAGCCCGTCCGCGTGCTCGGGATAGTCGGCGCCGAGCGGGTAGCCCGCGTTCACGCCGCGCTCAGCGCAGCGGCGCAGGACCGCCGCCACCGGCGCTTCGAGCCGCAAGGCGAACTCCCGCACGACCGGGCGGCGGTGGAGCAGCTCGACCCCCGCGAGCGACGCGAGTCGCTCGCGGGCGTAGGCGGTGCGCTGCGCCATCAGGCTGCCGAGCTCGACGATCCCCTGGCGGCCGAGCCAGCTCAGGTAGATCGCACCCGCGAGCGCGTTCAGCGCCTGGCTCGTGCAGATGTTCGAGGTCGCCTTCTCGCGGCGGATGTGCTGCTCGCGCGTCTGGAGCGTGAGCACGAAGCCCCGCCGGCCGTCCACGTCGGTGGTCTCACCGGCGATCCGGCCCGGCATCCGCCGCAGGTACTGCTCGCGAGCCGCAAAGAAGCCGAACGACGGACCGCCGAAGTCGAGCCGGTTGCCGAGCGGCTGACCCTCGCCGACGACGACGTCGGCGCCGAGCTCGCCGGGCGGCTTGAGGATCCCGAGCGTCGGCGCGTCCACCGATACGACGAGCACCGCGCCGGTCGACTTCGCCACGGGCGCGAGCGTCGCGAGGTCCTCGATCGCGCCGAAGAAGTTGGGGTACTGGAGGAATACCGCCGCGGTCTCGTCGTCGACGGTTTCCGCGAGCGCGGTCGCGTCCGTCACGCCCTCGTCGAGCGGAACCTCGACCACCTCGGTCCCGTAGCCGACCGAGTAGGTCTCGAGCGTCTCGCGGCTGTGCGGGTGCAGGCCGCGCGAGACGACGAACCGACGCCTGCCCGTCTCGAGCTTCGCCAGATAGCCGGCCGAGGCGACCGATGACGGGCCCTCGTACAGGGAGGCGTTCGAGACCGGCATGCCGGTCAGCTCGCAGATCGCGGTCTGGTACTCGAACATCGCCTGGAGGCCGCCCTGCGAGATCTCCGGCTGGTATGGCGTGTACGGGGTGAGGAACTCCGACCGCTGGCAGATCGAGTCGACGATCGCCGGCACGTAGTGGTCATACATCCCGGCGCCCAGGAAGCTGACCTCCCGCTCCGCGTGCGCGTTGCGCGCGGCGAGCGCGGAGAGCCGCTCGTAGACCTCGGCCTCGGGCTTGCCGTCGGGGAGCTCGAGCGGTCGGCCGAGGCGCACGCTTTCGGGCACGTCCTCGAACAGCTCCTCGACCGAGGCGACGCCGATCTTCGCGAGCATCCGCTCGCGGTCCTGGTCGGTTGCCGACGTGTAGCGCGTCATGCGGTCCCTACTCGCCCAGCTCCAGCTGCGCCTTGTAGGCGGCCACGTCGAGCAGGTTGTCGCGCTCGGCCGGGCTGCTCAGCTTCACCTTGACGAGCCAGCCGGCGTCATAGGGGTCCTCGTTGATCAGCTCGGGGGTCTCCGAGACGGCCTCGTTCACGTGCGTCACCTCACCGGAAAGCGGGGCGATCACGTCCGAGACGGCTTTCACCGACTCCACCTCTGAATAGGACTCGCCACCGGTCACGGAGGCGCCGACCTCGGGCGGGTCGAAGAACACGACCTCGCCGAGCGTTTCCTGCGCGTACCAGGTGATGCCAAACGTCGCCTCCTCACCGTCGATGCGGGCCCAGTCGTGCTCGGGGTGGTAAAGCAGGTCCTCGGGGTAGCTCTCGTCAGCCAATCGCTAGTCCTTTTTGTAGAGGGGCTTCAACTCGACCCGTGCCGCGCGCCGCTTGCCGCGCACGTCCACGGTCAACTCCGTCCCAGGGGAAGCCAGATCGGAGCGCACGTAGGCCATCCCGATGCCGGCCTCCATGCAGGGCGAGAGCGTACCGCTTGTGACCACGCCCGCCCGCTCGCCGCCGCTCAGCACGGCGTTCCCGGCGCGCGGGATGCCCGGGCCGGTGAACCTGAACGGCGCGAGCTTCTCCTCCGTGCCCCGCGCTGCCTGCTGGCGCAGGCGCTCGGCGCCGATGAAGTCGTTGTCGAGCACGCACGCCCACTTCAACCCCGCTTCGATCGGAGTCCGCTCGGTCGATAGGTCGTTGCCGTAGAGCGGGTAGCAGACCTCCAGGCGCAGCGTGTCGCGCGCAGCGAGGCCACAGGGCACCGCGCCCGCGCCGGTCAGCGCGTGCCAGACCGCCTCCGCGCCGGCGGGGGCGACCAAAAGCTCCACGCCGTCCTCGCCGGTGTAGCCGGTCCGGCAGATGAGCGCTCGCGCGCCGCCCACGGTCGCCTCGCCGTGCCGAAAACGCCCGGGGACCTCTCCCGCGCTGAGCAGCGGCTCGATCAGCCCGACCGCGGCGGGGCCCTGGAGCGCGAGCATCGCGTAGTCCGCGGAGCGGTCTTGTACGTCCACACCGTCCCAGCCTGCCGCCTGCCCGGCGAACCAAGCGAAGTCCGAGCCGGCGTTCGACGCGTTCACGACGGTCAGAAAGCGATCGTCGGCCAGCCAGTAGGTAAAGAGGTCGTCGAGCACCCCGCCATCCTCGCGGCACAGCAGCGCATACTGGGCGCCGCCGGAGCCGACCTTCTCGAGGTCGTTGCTCAGCAGGTGGCGAAGGAACTCGCGGGCGCGCGGGCCGGTGGTCTCGATCTCGCCCATGTGGGAGACGTCGAAGACGCCCGCGTGAGTGCGCACGGCGACATGCTCCTGGCGCACGCCCTCGTACTGCACCGGCATGTCCCATCCCGCGAACGGCACGAGGCGGGCGCCGGCCTCGGCGTGGGCGCCGTGAAGGGGGGTCTTCCTGAGCTCGGCGGCCGTCGTGGACACGACTCGAAAAACCCTAGCAACCAGTTCCGGCGCCGTCCGGCGGACCGCAGGGTGCGCATTCTTACACGCTCTTAACGCCTTCCCGCTACAAATATCAGTCTCGGGCGGGGGCTCTGGGGCTCGCCCACGTGAACAAACGCGAGAGGAGCGAGATGACGATCGAGCAGCCGCGACTTGCCGCCGCTGGCGGGCCGGACCAGGTGCGCAAGACCTTCGAGACCGCGCTGTTCGAGGTCAAGCGCCGGATCGTCGGCCAGGAGACGATGCTCGAGCGGGTCTTCGTGGCCCTCCTCGCCGACGGCCACATCCTGCTCGAGGGAGTGCCCGGCCTCGCGAAGACGATGACGATCAAGACCGTCAGCGACGTGCTCGGGGGCACCTTCAAGCGGATCCAGTTCACCCCCGACCTCGTCCCCTCGGACCTCGTCGGCACGCGCATCTACCGGCCCGACAGCGGGCGCTTCGACACCGAGCTCGGCCCGGTCTTCTGCAACTTCCTGCTCGCGGACGAGATCAACCGCGCGCCGGCCAAGGTGCAGTCCGCGCTGCTCGAGGTGATGCAGGAGCGCCAGGTCACGATCGGCCCCGACACCTTCTCGGCGCCCCACCCGTTCCTCGCGCTCGCGACGCAGAACCCGATCGAGTCCGAAGGCACCTACCCGCTCCCGGAGGCCCAGATCGACCGGTTCATGTTCAAGGTGCTGGTCGACTACCCGTCCGCGAACGAGGAGTCGCTCGTCGTCGACCGCTCACTCGAGCCGGCCGCGGACGTCGAGGAGGTGCTGTCGCCCGAGCGCCTGATCGAAAGCCAGCGCGCCGCGGCCGAGATCTTCGTGGACCGAGGGGTGAACGAATATGCCGTCGCACTGTGCGCGGCGACGCGCAAGCCCGCCGACTACGGGCTCGGCGACCTTGCGCGCTACATCGAGTACGGCGCGAGCCCGCGCGGCTCGATCAACCTGATCCACGCCGGCCGCGCGCTCGCGCTGCTCCGCGGGCGCGGATACGTCCTTCCCGAGGATGTCGAATCGCTCGCCCACGACGTGCTGCGGCACCGCCTCGTGCTCACCTACGAGGCGCTCGCCGACGAGATCGACGCCGACACGATCCTCGACCGCGTCGTGGCCGCGGTCAAGGCGCCGGCCGTATCGCTCTCGAAGGGCGAGGAAGCGGCCGCTTGACGCTCAGCTCACAGCGGAGCCCCGGCGCGCCGGGGCCCGGGCCGACGCCCGAGGCGGTCCTGCGCGCGCTCGACCTCACGATCCGCCGTCGCATCGACAGCCTCGTGTCGGGCGAGCACCGTGCGCCCGCGCTCGGCACCGGTACGGAGCTGGCCCAGGTGCGCCCCTACCAGCTCGGCGACGACGTCCGCCAGATCGACTGGGCCGTCACCGCGCGGATGCGCGAGCCCCATGTGCGGGTCCACGTCGCGGAGCGGACGCTCACCACGTGGCTCCTGCTCGACACGTCGCCTTCGATGGCCTTCGGCACGGCCGATCGCCGGAAGGCGGACGTCGCCGAGGGGGCGGCGCTGGCCCTTGGCCATCTCGCCACGCGCCAGGGAAACCGCCTCGGGATCCTTCCCTTCGGCGGCCAGGAGCGCGTGCCGATGCGCCCTCGCCAGGGCCGGCAGGGACTGCTCAACGTGCGCCTTGCGCTGCGCACCGAGCCGACCCCGGACGGCGTCGGCGCGACCGAGATCGGCGAGGCGCTCCGGCGGGCCTCGCAGCTCGCACGCCAGCGCGGCATGGTCGTGGTCGTGTCGGACTTCAGGGGCCGGTTCGACTGGCGCCCGCAGCTGGTCCGTCTGCTGAACCGCCACCACGTGATCGCGATCGAGGTCCGCGACCCGCGTGAGCAGGAGTTGCCCGCGGTTGGGGACCTGTGGCTGGTGGATCCCGAGACCGGCCGCCAGCTTCGCGTCGACACCAACAGCCCCCGGCTCCGCAAGCGCTTCGCCGCGCGTGCCGCCGAGGAGCGCGAGACGCTCGCCGCCGAGCTGCGGCGAGCAGGCGCCGACCACATCGTGCTCTCGACCGCCGGCGACTGGCTGCGCGAGCTCGCGCGGCACCTGAACCGCGGGAAGCGACGCCGATGAGCTTCCAGTACCCGGCCGCGCTGCTGCTGCTCGCTTTCGTCCCACTCACGATGCTTGTCTACGCCGCCGCGCAGCGCAGGCGACGGCGCTTCGCGGTCCGCTTCACGAACATGGACCTGCTCGCGGGAGTGGTCTCCGACACCCCGAGCTGGCGCCGCCACATCCCGCCGCTGCTCTACCTGATCGCGATCGCGACGCTCGCGCTCGCGGTTGCGAGGCCGCACGAGACCGTCAACGTGGCCAAGCGCAAAGCGACCGTGATGCTGGTGACCGACTCCTCGGGCTCGATGGACGCGAGCGACGTGAAGCCGACCCGCCTGATCGCCGCACGCAACGCCGGCAAGAACTTCGTCGACCAGACGCCGGACAAGGTCGACCTCGGCTTCATCACCTTCAACAGCAACTCGCAGCTGCTGGTGCCGCCGACCTCGGACCGCGAACGGGTGAAGGCCGGCCTCGACACGCTGCGGGCGGGCGGCGGTACCGCGATCGGCAGCGGGATCGAGACCGCGCTCGGCGCGCTGAAGCCGGTGCTGAAGGACGCCCAGAAGAAGCAGGCCGCCGACCCCGCGGCCAAGAAGAGCGCTCCGCCCGCGGTCGTGCTGCTGCTCTCGGACGGCAAGAGCACCACGGGGCTCCCGCCGGTGCGCGCCGCCCAGCATGCCAAGGACCTGAACGTTCCCGTCTACACCGTCGCGCTGGGCACGGAGAACGCAGTGGTCCAGGTCGCGGACCCGGTCGGCGGATACCGCACCGTGCAGGTGCCCCCCGATCGCTCGACGCTCAAGCGCGTCGCGGACCTCACCGGCGGCACGTTCTTCGCCACCGCCGACGCGAAGAAGCTGAGCGGCATCTACAAGAGCCTCGGCTCGCGGATCGGCTTCAAGAAGGAGCATCGCGAGCTGACCGCCGCCTTCGCAGCGGGCGGCCTGGCCCTGATGATGCTGGGCGGCGTGTTCTCGCTGGCCTGGTTCGGGCGCCTGCCGTAGCGCCGGCGGCGCGGCTCACCCACCGGAAGCTTCACCACCGCGAACCCTCACCTAACCCAAATTTCTGCTCGCAGAAATTTGGCCAGTTATTCCCTATTCCTTCAAAAACTCGGGGATATCGATTTCATCGTCCCCGATCTCCAGGCCGCGGCGCGTGCGGTCGTCCATCACGACATCGCGCGGGCCGACGCCGGTCGCGCGTCGTGAGCCGCTGCGCGGGCGGTGCCCGTCGAAACCGGTCGCGATCACGGTCACGCGGACCTCGTCCTCGAGCGAGTCGTCGATCACGGAGCCGAAGATGATGTTCGAGTTCTTGTCGGCCGCCGAGGTGACGATCTCGGCCGCCTCGTTGACTTCGAAGAGCCCGAGGTCGCGGCCGCCCGTGATGTTCAGAAGGATCCCGGTGGCCCCCTCGACCGACTCCTCGAGGAGCGGCGAGGAGATCGCGTTCTTGGCGGCCTCGCCGGCGCGGTTCTCGCCCGAGGCGACGCCGATGCCCATCAGCGCGGAGCCGGCGTCGCGCATGATCGTGCGCACGTCGGCGAAGTCGAGGTTGATCAGGCCGGGGACCGTGATCAGGTCGGTGATGCCCTGCACGCCCTGGCGCAGGACGTTGTCGGCCTCGCGGAACGCGTCCAGGATGCTCGTGCGCCGCTCGACCATCATCAGCAGGCGCTCGTTGGGGATCACGATCAGCGTGTCGACCTTGTCGCGAAGCTCGCGGATGCCCTGCTCGGCCTGCTCGGCGCGGCGCGCGCCCTCGAACTCGAACGGGCGGGTCACGACGCCCACCGTCAGGGCCCCGATCTCCTCCTTGGCGATCTCAGCCACGACCGGCGCGCCGCCGGTGCCGGTGCCGCCGCCCTCGCCGGCGGTCACGAACACCATGTCCGCGCCCTTCAGCGACTCCTTGATCTCGTCGTGGCTCTCCTCGGCCGCGGCGTACCCGACCTCCGGGTTGGCGCCCGCGCCGAGTCCCTTCGTGAGCTCGGAGCCGATGTTGAGCTTGATGTCGGCGTCCGTCATCAGGAGCGCCTGGTTGTCGGTGTTGACGGCGATGAACTCGACGCCCTTGAGGCCAGCGTCGACCATGCGGTTGACCGCATTGGTACCGCCGCCGCCGATTCCGACGACCTTTATGACAGCGAGATAACCGGAGCTTTCCATGCGAGTCTCAAGCGCGGGTCGAGCCTTCGCGAAGCTTTCCCTGCATACGTAAGTTCGGCACGATAGGCGAATTCCCGCATCGGTGCAATCGCGCTGCAGGATCTCGGCCGCGGCCCGGCGATCGCCTCAACCGGAACTGGAGGGATGATTCCCTCGACTCAACCTTGAGGGTTCACCAGGCTCGACTGCGCCTGCTGGCCGCCGAAACCGCTGGCGGCAGGTCGTTCCGGCAGCCGGACATCGATCGTGCTGGCGCCGCTCGACGACGGCGCGGCGAGCACGCGCGTGGCCGACGCCCACTTCGCCGCCAGGCGTGCAGACGTGCCGAGCTCGAGCGTCGGGCCGCTCCGGAACGACACCTGGATGCCGCCCTCCTTCACGAGATAGGCTCGGCCGAGCTGCGGCCGCAGCGGCGCGGGCGCGTCCGCCAGCACCCGTACGAGGGTGCTCACACGGCGGCTCTCGAACCCGTCCCGCTCCGGCAGCGCGGTGACGGCCACCGCGGGAAGCTTGTGCCCGCGGGCATGCGGGAGCAGGGTGCCGTCGGAGGCGACCGGGACCGAGCGGCCGTCCGGGCCGGCCAGCGCGGCGACCGGGACGTATTCGTGGACCGTCACGCGCACGGTGCTCGGAAAGTTGCCCGACGCCGACACCGACCGGACGACCGGATAGGCCGAGACCGCGTGCTCGAGCTTTCCCTCGTGGACGTCGAGGCTCGTCATCTCGCGTGCCGTCTGGCTCAGCTCACGCTTGATCGCGGCCGCGTCCGGGCCGTTGCTGACGCCGGCGATCTCGACGTGGTGGACCTTCACGAGCGAGGAGTCCCGGAACCAGCCCCAGGCAAGCCACGCGGCCAGGAGCACCGCCACCGCCCCTGCGCCGAGCACGGCTTTGCGGGCGACCGTCATCCCCTGCGGCCCGGGTCGCCGAGCAGCTGCACCTCGGTCTCGAGCTCGACGCCGAAGCGATCACGCACCTTGCGCCGCCCCTCGGCGATCAGCGCGAGCACGTCGCCGGTGGTGGCACGCCCACCCACGTTCTCGATGAAGTTCGCATGCTTGGGACTGAACCGGGCACCGCCGACCTGGAGGCCCTTGCAGCCCGCGGCCTCGAGCAGCTGCCCGGCGGTCCGCCCCTCCGCGCGTGCGTCCTCGGGGTTCTTGAAGGTCGAGCCGAAGGTCTTGATGCCCGACGGCTGCGCCTCGCGCCGGCGCGCGCGCATGTCGGCCAGCACCGCCTTGACCGTGGCCGGGTCGGAGCGCTGGAGCGCAAACGACGCCCGCGCCACGACTTCCCGGTGCCCGAGGTTGGAGGTGCGGTAGGCGAAGCCGAGCTGGCCGGGACGGCGCCTGTCGGTGCCCGCCGGAGTCGCGACGTCGACCCAGGCCAGCACCTGCCCCAGCTCGCCGCCGTAGGCGTTGGCGTTCATGCGCACCGCGCCGCCGACAGTCCCGGGGATGTTCACGCCGAACTCGAGGCCGGCGAGGCCGAGCGCGGCCGCACGCGCCGAGGCCTGCGGCAGGCGCGCTCCGCCCCCACAGGTCAGGTGACCATCCTCGTGCTCGATCCGTGCCAGTCCTCCGTCCAGCTTCACGACAAGCCCGCGGACCCCCTGGTCCGCCACGAGCAGATTCGATCCCGACCCCACGACTCCTACCTCGAGGCCAGCTTCCTGGGACCACTTCAGCAGGCGCTCCAGACGCTCCTGCGTGTCGACGCGGGCAAAGTGCTCCGCCGGTCCGCCCGTCCGGATCGTCGTGAGCCGCGCCAGGGGATAGTCCCGCTCGACGCCCCCGGGAACTCTCGCAGGGCCGCTCACCGGCTCTCGGCGAGCCCCCGCGCGAGCCGGTCCACGTCACCCGCACCGAGGGTCACCAGCAGATCGCCCGGCTCGAGGTGGCGCGCGAGCATCGCGCGCGCATCCTCGATCGTGGGCAGCCACCAGACCTGGCGGCCCCCTGCGTGGTCGGCGGCCGCGTCGGCGACCAGCTTGCCGGTGACGCCCTCGAGCTCGCCGGTGGGCTGCTCGCGCGCCCCGTAGACGTCGAGCACCACGACCACGTCCGCGAGCGCGAGCGCCCGGCCGAACTCGCGGTGCAGATGGAGCGTGCGCGAGTAGAGGTGGGGCTGGAAGGCGGCGACCAGGCGCTTCGGCTCGAGCGCCCGCGCCGCGCGCATGGTCGCCTCGACCTCGGTGGGGTGGTGGGCGTAGTCGTCGAAGATGAGCGCGCCGTTTGCCTCGCCGACCGGTTCAAACCGCCGCGCCGCCGGCCGGAAGCTCGCGAGCGCCGCGGCCGCGCGATCGAGCGGGCAGCCCGCCGCTTCGGCCGCGGCCAGCGCGCCCAGCGCGTTCAACACGTTGTGCTGGCCCGGCACCGGGAGCGAGACGGTGGTCACGGGCGCGCCGTCGCGAAGCAGCTCGAACCGCATCCCGGCACCGGCGCGCTCGACCGCGCGGGCCTGGACCGAGGCGCCGTCGCCGAGCCCGTAGGTGATCGTCGTGCGCCCGCCGGGTGCGCTCAACCCGGCGTGCTCCCAGACGGCCGCCGTGCCGGTCTCCGGCAGGCGTTCGAGGAACTGCTGGAAGGCCTCGGCCAGCTCGAGCTCGGATGCGTAGGTCGCGTGGTGGTCGAGCTCGACGCTGGTGACCACCGCGACCTCGGGGGAAAGGGCCAGGAACGAGCGGTCGGACTCGTCGGCCTCCACCACGATCCACTCTCCCCCGCCCCAGCGGGCATTGGAGACGCGCATCCCGTCCGCCAGGCGGAGCTCCGCTCCCACCAGGTAGGAGGGGTCGAGGCCGCAGCCCTCGAGCGCGGCCGCGGTCATCGCGGTCGTGGTGGTCTTCCCGTGGGCCCCGGCGATCGCGATCACGCGCCGCAGCCCCGCGATCTCCGCCAGCAACGCGGCCCGCCGGTGCGCCGGCACCCCGCGCTCGCGGGCCGCGACAAGCTCGGGCTCGTGATCGGCGATCGCGCTCGAGGCGACCAGCTCGACACCCGGCACCGCGTGGCCGGCGTCGTGGCCGATCTGCGGCTCGATGCCGGCCTCCCGAAGCTCGCGCATGTAGGGCGACTCCGCGCGGTCACAGCCGCTCACCTCCGCGCCGAGCTTCGCCGCGACCAGCGCGAGCCCGCTCATGCCGGCGCCGCCAATGCCGAGGAAGTGCAGTCGCCGGCCGCTCCAGGGACTCCCCGCCGCGCCCGGCAGCACCTCGTCGGCCACGCGCGCGGCGGCGTCGGGGCGGGCGAGCGCGCCCGCGGCCGTCGCCATCGCACCGAGCCGGACGGGGTCGGCGAACAGCTCCTCGACGACGCGACCCAGGCGCACGGGGTCGAGCTCGGCATCGGGCACCACGACCGCCGCGCCCGCGTCGGCCATCCAGCGCGCGTTGGAGCTCTGGTGGCCGGCGCTCGCGTGCGGGTACGGGACCAGCACCGCGGGCCGGCCGGCGGCGGCGATCTCGAAGATCGACCCTCCGGCCCGGGCGAGCACGAGGTCCGCGGCCGCCAGCGGGTCGGCGAGCGAGTCGAGGTACTCGAAGAGGCGGTAGTGCGCGGGCTGCCCAGCGGCCTCGAGCCGCGCGGCCACCTCGGCGTGGTCGCGCCGGCCGGACACGTGCACGACGGCGGGCTCATCGGTGGCGGCGAACGCATCGACCGCGGCGAGGTTGAGGCTCCGCGCGCCGAGGCTTCCTCCGAAGACGAGCAGGCAGCGGGCATCGGCGGGCACGCCCAGACGGGCGCGGGCGCCACCGCGGTCGGTGACCACGACCGAGCGCGGAACCGGGCGCCCGGTGACCACGTATCGCGTGCCCACCCTGCCGGCCAGGGGGAACGCGAGGCACACGCGCCGCGCGTAGGGCGCGAGCAGCCGGTTGGCGAAGCCGAGGCGGCTGTCCGCCTCGGTCAGGACGAGCGGCTTTCGAAGCAGCGCCGCGGCGAGCCCCACCGGCCCCGCGACGTATCCGCCGCCACCGAGCACCACGTCTGCGCCGAGACGGCGCAGCAGCAACGCGGCCGCGGGCACGGCGCGCGCCGCCCGCGCGGCCGCGGCAGCAGCCCGAAGCGGGTTGCGGCGGTCGATCCCGGTCACGGACAGGAACTCGATCGGGTAGCCAGCACGCGGCACGAGATCCTCCTCGGCACGCCCGCGCGTGCCGACGAAGACGACCCGTGCGCCCCTATCCCGCAGCTCGTCGGCGACCGCCAGCGCCGGCACCACGTGCCCGGCGGTTCCCCCGGCTGCGATCACGACTGTCGGCATCGGCTGTCCTTTTGGCTTTCGGCTTGGGCCTGCTGCGGTCTCCCTGGACCACGCGCAGCTTGGCTCGCGCGGCGGGACGCTGCGCGACGTTGATCAGGATCCCCATCCCGGCGAGCAGCACGACCAGGTTGCTGTTGCCGTAGGAGATGAACGGCAGCGGCACGCCTGTGAGCGGCAGCACGCCCAGCACGGCGAAGAAGTTCACCGTCGCCTGGATCAGGATGACGGACGTGATGCCAGCGGCGAGCAGCTTCGAGTACAGGTCGCGTGCAAGGCGGGCGGCACGCAGCCCCGCATAGGCGATCATCCCGTAGAGGAACAGCACGCCCGCGATGCCGACGAAGCCGAGCTCCTCGCCGATCACCGCGAGGATCATGTCGGTGTGCGCCTCCGGCAGGTAGAAGAGCTTCTGAACGCTCTGTCCGAGCCCGACGCCGAACGGGCCGCCGGAGCCGATTGCGATCATCGCCTGGACGGACTGGAACCCGCTGCCCTGGGCGTCGGCCCACGGATTCAGGAAGGCCGTCAGGCGGGCGCGGCGGTAGGGCTCGAGCAGCGCCACGACCAGCACGAGGAACACCAGCGTGCCGGCGAGCATCGCGAGGTGGCGCATCGGGACTCCGCCCACCACGAGCAGCGCGCCGAGCGTCAGCGAGATCACGATCGTCGTGCCGAGGTCGGGCTCGGCGATGATCAGCAGCCCCATCACGGCCGCGATCAGGATCAGCGGCCCGACCCCCTTGAGCGACCGCGTGCGCCTCGGCTTTGCAGCGATCAGCCCAGCGGCGTAGAGCACCAGCGCGAGCTTCGCGAGCTCCGAGGGCTGGATCTGGAGTGGACCGGCACCGATCCAGCGCTGGGCGCCGTTCGCCTGGATCCCGAAGCCCGGCATCAGCACGAGCACCAGGCCAGCCAGCGAGGCGAACAGGATCACGGGGGTGAAGCGCTTCACGGTCGCGACGCCGTGCTTGGAGAAGTACCCGAGCGCGACCAGGCCGAGCACTGCGGAGAGCAGGTACCGCTTCAGGTACTGCGAGCTGTCACCGCCGCCCTGGAGCAGCGACGTGCCCGAGCTCGCGCTGTAGACCATCACCGCGCCGAAGGCGATCAGGCAGAGCGTCGCCGTGCGCAGCATCGAGTGCTCGAATGTCATCGCCTCGCGGGCGCCCGCGGAGCGCTGCGGGAGCCGCAGCTTCATCGGCCCTCCCCGAGCGCCTGCACCAGCTTCCTGAAGCGCTCGCCACGCTCGGCGTAGTCGGCGAACTGGTCGAAGCTCGCGCAGGCGGGCGCGAGCAGCACCGTGTCGCCCGAGCGCGCGTGGGCCGCGGCCGCGGCGACGGCACGCTCGAGGTCGCCGCAGTCGGCGAGCTCGACGCCCGTGCCCGCGAGGTCGCGGTGCAGGCGTTCGGCCGCCTCGCCGATCAGGTAGCAGGCAGCGCAGTGCGCGGCGACCGCGGGCGCAAGCGCGGCGAACCCGCCGCCCTTGAGCGACCCGCCGAGGACCGCGTGCACGCCGCCTTCGAAGGAGCCGAGCGCCGCGGCGGCTGCCGCCACGTTGGTGGCCTTGGAGTCGTTCACGTAGGAGACCCCGTCCAGCTCGCGCACCGGCTCCATGCGGTGCGGAAGCCCGGCGAAGGCACGCAGCGCCTGCCGCACGGCGGCCGGCTCCAGCCCGTCCGCGAGCGCCGCAGCGGCCGCGCCCATCGCGTTCTCGAGGTTGTGCTTGCCGGTCAGGGCGATCTCGTCGGTCTCGATCAACGGCTCCTCCTGCCAGCGGAGCATGCCGCCGGCGAGCCGCAGGTCGCACTCGGGGCCGGCGCCGAACCAGACCCGGCGGGCGCTGCCGAGGTCTGCGCCGGCGAGCACCGGCTCCGCGGCGTTCAGGACCGCGACGTCGCCCGGCTGCTGGTTGGCGAAGATGCGGAGCTTCGCATCGAGGTACTGCGTTGCGGTTGCGTGCCGGTCGAGGTGGTCCTCGGCGAAGTTGAGGAAGAGCGCCGTCTCGGGCGCGAACGCCGGGCTGTCCTCGAGCTGGAAGCTCGATACCTCGCAGACGACCGTGGCAGCCGGTTCGAGCGTGTCCGTGAGCGCGCTGACCGGCGTGCCGACGTTGCCGGCCACGGCCACCGGCCGGCCGGCAGCCCGGTAGATCGCTCCGAGCAGCTCGGTCGTGGTCGTCTTGCCGTTCGTGCCCGTCACCCCTGCAAACCGGTTCGGCAGCAGCCTCCATCCGATCTCGAGCTCGCCGACGACCTCGATGGCACGCTCGCGCGCACCCACCACCACGGGGGCGTCCTGAGGCACACCGGGGCTCTTGACGAGCGTCCGGAAAGGCGGCGATCCGGCCAGAAGCTGCGTTCCATCGTTATCCACGTGCACTTCGACGCCCGCCCGCGCAAGCCTTTCCCGCTCGATCGCGACCTCCCGGGGGGAAGCCGAGTCGCAGGCCACGACCCGGCCGGCGTCGCGCAGCGCGAGCGCCGCCGCGACCCCCGAGCGCGCCAGCCCGACGACTAGATACGGACCGTCCGGCAGCGCCGGGCGGTCCCGCGTCCCCGGGCCACTACGCACCGATGCTCTGCTGATAGAGCGTGAACCCGATCGCGCTCGCGATCGCCGCCGTGATCCAGAACCGCACGATGATCTTCGTCTCCGACCACCCCATCAGCTCGAAGTGATGGTGGATCGGGGCCATCAGCAGGATGCGGCGCCGGAACACCCGGAACGTGAACACCTGCGCGGCGACCGAAAGCGCCTCGATCACAAAGATGCCGCCGATCACGATCAGCAGCACCTCGGACTTCGTCATCACGGCCATGCCGGCGATCGCGCCGCCGAGCCCGAGCGAGCCCGTATCTCCCATGAAGATCGCCGCCGGGAACGAGTTGAACCACAGGAACCCGATGCTCGACCCGACCAGGCAGGCCCCGAGCAGCGAGAGGCCGTCCTGCTCGGTGATCGAGAGCCCGTCCTGGCCGCCGGTGATGAACGCGATCGCCGTGTAGGTGAGCAGCACGATCGCCGCGCAGCCGGCCGCGAGGCCGTCGAGGCCGTCGGTCAGGTTGACGCCGTTCGTCGCCCCCGCGAGCACGAGGAAGATCAGCACGACGTAGAACCCGCCGATGTCGACGTGGCCGGCGAAGATCCGGAATTCGAGGTTGTCGCTCAGGCCGACCACCTGCGTCGCGATCGCCCAGAGCCCGATCGCGATCACCAGCTGGCACGCGAGCTTGGTGCGCGCCGAGAGGCCCAGCGAGCGCGCCTTCACGATCTTCAGCCAGTCGTCGACGAACCCGATCGCGGCCGAGGCGAGCGCGGTGCCGAAGACGGCGAGGCTGGCCGCGTCGCGGTCGGAGAGGATCAGGTATGGGATCCCGACCGCGGTGAAGACCACCAGCCCGCCCATCGTGGGCGTGCCGGCCTTCACGTGGTGCTCGGCGGGGCCCTCCTCCCGGATGTGCTGTCCGAACTCGCGGTCCCGTAGGAATTGGATGAACTTCGGGCCGAGGAAGATCGAGATCAGCAGCGAGGCGAGCCCCGCGATCAGGATCTCGCCCATCAGCCCTCGCCCGCCCCGGCCGTGAGCGCCTCCGTGACCCGTTCGAGCCCCACGGCGCGCGAGGCCTTCACCAGCACCACGTCGCCGCCGCGCAAGAGCTCCCGCACGAGGTCGGCGGCGTCGGTCGCGTCCGCGGCGGCGGCGGTCGTTCCGGCTTCGGCGTACCCGCGCAGGTAGGCGTTCGCATGGGGGCCGACGGCCACCAGCGCGGATGCCGTGGCGGCGGCATGACGGCCGACCTCCTCGTGGTACCGAGCGGCGTCGGGGCCCAGCTCGCGCATCTCGCCGAGCACGGCGACAGCCCTCGGCGCGCCGCGGCGTGCCGCGACCTGCGCCAGATGATCCAGTGCGGCACGCATCGACACGGGGTTGGCGTTGTAGCAGTCATTGATGATGAGAACGCCGTCCGGAAGCTCGATCTCCTCGCCGCGCAGGCTCGAGAGCCGGATGTCGGGCGCGCCCTCGGCGAGCGCCTGGAGCCCGATTCCCAGGCCGTGCGCGGCGCCGATCGCGGCGAGCGCATTCGCGACGTTGTGGGGCTGCGTGAACGGCAACTCGAAGGTCTCGAGCTCTGCGCCGGCGGCCACTTCGACACGGAGGCCGCCCCCCACCGGGGTCACCTCGAGCGCACGCACGTCGGCCGAGGCGTCCGCGACCGCGGCTGCATGAGCCAGCGGGTCCGGGTCCTCGGCGAGGCCCCGCCACTGGGCGAACGTGATCGTGCGAACGTCCGGGCGCAGGTGCGGGCGAAGCGCTTCCTCGGCGGCCGGCACCACGCAGGCGGCTCCCCCCGCCAGCTCCGCGATCAGCTCCGCCTTCGCCTCGGCGACCCGCTCGAGTGTCCCCAGGAGCTCCAGGTGAACCGGCCCCACGTTCGTGATCACGCCCACCTCGGGCCGCGCGATGCGGGCCAGCTCCCGGATCTGCCCCATGCCGCGCATCGCCATCTCGAGCACCATCAGCTGCACTCCCTCCTCGGCCTCGAGGATCGTGAGGGGCAGCCCGATCTCGGTGTTCCAGTTCTCGCGGTTCGCGTGCGCACGGCCCGCCGCGGCGGGCCGCACGAGCGCCAGCAGGATGTCCTTCGTCGAGGTCTTGCCCGTCGAGCCGGTGATCCCGACCACCCGGCATCCGCTGCGGCGAAGCGATTCCAACCACCGCGCCGCAAGGCCGCCGAGCGCCGCGAGCGGCTCGCTCGCGGCGAAGACGCGCGCGCCGGCACGGGGGACTCCGGCCGCCTGCGCCTCGTTCACGACGACGCCCCAGGCGCCCGCGTCGACCGCGTCGGCGGCGAACTCGCCGCCGTCCGCGCGCTCGCCGGGAAGCCCGAAGAAGAGGTCACCGGGCTCCACCCCGCGCGAGTCGATCGTTGCCTTGCGGGGGCGGTCGTGCGCCATCGCCCGCTCGCTGCCCGACACCAGCCGGGCACCGCACGCGAGCGCGATCTCGGCGGGCGTGAGCTCGATCACGCCGCCCCGCGCGCGAGCGCGCGAAGCGCGTCGCGCGCGACCTCCCGGTCGTCGAAGGCAACCTTGCGGCCACCCTCGAACTCCTGGCCCTGCTCGTGTCCCTTGCCGGCGATCACGACGAGGTCGCCGTCTGAGGCCAGCGCAAGCGCCCGCTCGATCGCCGCGCGCCGGTCGAGCTCGACCTCGAGCGCCGACCTGCCGCCGGCTCGCTCGGCGCCTTCGACGATCGCCGCGATGATCGCCTCCGGCTGCTCCGAGCGCGGGTTGTCCGACGTGACGACGACATGGTCGGCCAGCCGCCGCGCCGCCTCGCCCATCAGCGGGCGCTTGTCGCGGTCCCGATCTCCACCGGCGCCAAACACGCAGATCAGCCGCCCGCCGCCGGTCTGGGCGAGCAGCTCGCGGGCGGCGGTGAGCACGTTCTCGAGCGAGTCCGGCGTGTGCGCGTAGTCCACGAGCACGCTGAACCGCTGGCCCTCGTCGACCGGCTCGAAGCGGCCTGGCACGCTCGGCGCAGAGGCGAGCGACGCGGCACCGTCGGCGAAACCGACCCCGAGCGCCTCGGCGGCGGCGAGCGCGCCGAGCGCGTTGTAGACGTTGAAGAGGCCGGGCAGCGGCAGCGTCACCTCCGTGACCCGTTCGCCGGAGGCACAGGTGAAGCGCGAGCCCGACGCGCTCGAGCTGATGTCGAGCGCCCGCACGTCCGCCTCGCGCTCGACCGCGAACGTCTGGAGCGCTCCATGGCCGCCTTCGGAGAGCTCCTCGGCGAGCTGTGCGCCCCACTCGTCGTCGACGTTCACGACCGGCACCCGCGGCGTCGCCCCCGCGTGCGGGACGAAGAGCCGTCGCTTCGCGCCGAAGTAGTCCTCGAGCGAGCCGTGGAAGTCGAGGTGGTCCTGGGTGAGGTTCGTGAAGACGGCGCAGTCGAAGTCGATCGCATCGGCGCGGTGAAGCTCGAGCGCATGGGAGGACACCTCCATCACGCAGGCCTCGTCGCCGGCCGTGCGCATCTCGCGGAAGGTGCGCTGCAGATCGACGGCCTCCGGCGTCGTCCGCTCGACCTCGCGGTGCTGCCCGCCGATCACCGACCAGATCGTGCCGAGCAGCCCGGTCCGGATCCCGGCGCGCTCGAGCAGGTGGCGCAGCAAAAACGCGGTCGTGGTCTTCCCGTTGGTGCCCGTCACGCCCACGACGCGCAGCTCGCGCGTCGGATCGCCGTAGAAGGTCGCCGCCAGCGCCGGCATCGCGGCCCGCATGTCGGGCACGACCACCTCCGGCACGCCGAGGCCGAGCGGCCGCTCGCACACGAGCGCGGCCGCGCCGCGCGCGATCGCGTCGGGGGCGAAGTCGTGTCCGTCCACCGAGAACCCGCGCACGCAAAAAAAGAGCGCCCCCGCAGTGACGCTCTCATTGCGGTAGGCAAGCGCCTCGACCTCGGCGTCGGCACTCCGCGGCCCCGACGCCTCGATCCCGGCGCCGGCGAGGAGGGCGCGGAGGGTCATGGTCCGTAAATGTTAAGTCTGCAGGCGGCCGTAGGCCGTAGGCCCTACTTTGGCGCGATGCCGAGGTAGGGCAGGGCGTAGCTTGCGATCTTCTCGAAAGCCGGCGCGGCGACCTGGCCGCCCGCGTAGACGCCGCCCTTGGGCTCGTCCACGATCACCGCGATCAGCAGCTTCGCGTCGCGTGCGGGGGCGAACCCGATGAACGAGGCGACGTACTTGGTCTTCGAGTACACGCCGTTCTCCGGCTTCTCGGCGGTTCCGGTCTTGCCCGCGAGGTCGTATCCGGGGACCGCGGCCTCGGGTGCGGTGCCGGTCGGGCCGAGCACGCCCTCGAGCATCTTCTGAAGCTGCGAGGCGCTGCGGCGGGGAATCACCCGCTCGCCCTTCGCCGGCTCGCCGTTCAGCACCAGCCGGGGCTTCACGAGGATGCCGCCGTTGGCGATCGCGGCATAGCCCTGCATCATCTGGATCGGGGTCACGGCGAGCCCCTGGCCGATCGGCAGGTTTCCCATCGAAGATCCCGAGTAGTCCTGGACGTGGGGCACGATGCCCGGCGACTCGCCCGGCAGCGGCAGGTCGGTGTAGTGGCCGAAGCCGAAGCGGCGCACCCATTTGTCGAAGTGCATCGAGCCGAGGCGCAGCCCGATCCGGACCGCGCCCACGTTCGACGAGCGGGCCAGGATGTCCGACACCGTGAACACGCCACCCGTTCCGTGTGCCTCGTTGATGACGCGGTCGGCGACCTGGATCTGCGGCCCGACCCGGAACTGCGTCGTGGGCCGCACGGCGCCCTCCGAGAGCGCACCTGCGACCGTGATCGCCTTGAAGGTCGAGCCGGGCTCGTAGGTCATGCCGACCGCGCGGTTGAGTCGCGCCCAGGCGGGCGCCTCGTCGACGTGGTTGGCGTTCACCTCGGGCCAGTTCGCCATCGCGAGGATGTCGCCGTTGTTGGGGTTCATCGCAATTGCGGTCGCGCCCTTGGGCTGGTAGGCGGCGCCGACCTCGGACAGCACGCTCTCGGTTCGCGCCTGGAGCGAGGCGTCGAGCGTCAGGCGCATGTCCGACCCGGGGTGCATGTCCTTCACCTGCTCGAGTGAGATCGGGTCGCCCCGTGCGTCCTTGACGATCCGCTGCTCACCGTCGCTCCCGCCGAGCTTGTCGTTCAGCCGCTGCTCGATGCCCAGCAGGCCTTTGTTGTCGATCCCCACCGTGCCGATCACCTGGGCGGCCAGGTCGCCGCCCGGGTAGCGCCGGCGCGAGTCGTCCATCACACCGATCCCCTCGATGTTCAGGCGCTGGATCCGGGCGCCCTCATGGGGGCTCGCCTTCCGGGCGAGGTATTCGAAGCCCTTCTTGCGGTCCGCCAGCGTGGCCGCGAGCTCGTCGCGGGACTGCCCGAGAATCGGTCCGAGCTTCTTCGCGGCGTCGACCGGGTCCTTGATCAGGAAGGGATTCGCGTAGATCGTGGAGGCATCCTCGGAGACGGCCAGCTCGGTGCCATGGCGATCGGTGATCGTCCCGCGCTTGGCGATCAGGTCGACCTTCTCGACCTGCTGGGTCGCCGCGAGACTCTTCAGCGAACTGCCCTTGAAGGTGACCAGGTAGGCCTCGCGCGCGATTGCCAGGCCGAGCAGCAGCAGGAAGCACGCAAACAGCAGCCCGATGCGACGCTCGACGAGCTTTGCGGGCGCGATCCTCCCTGTCGCGCGCGCGCCGGTCAGGGCGTCGTGACTCCTGTGGCGCCGGTCGCGCCCGTCGTCGCGGGGGCCGGTGTGGCGGTGGCCGCGGGTGCGGCTGCGGCCGGGGCGCCGGTGGTCCCGGTCGCGCTCTGCAAGCCGGTCGGCCCGGTCGCGGGCGCCGCTGCCTGGACGGGCGCCACGGGCGCGATCGCGACGGGCGGCGGCGCGGCGCTGACGAGGTCATCGGTCGAGGAGAGCGGTACGAAGCTGCCGTGGCGAGCGGCGCGCCTCCCATCCGCCGCCGGATGGGAGGTCATGTAGTGGACGCTCCCGGCGGCCGGCATCACGAGGCCCTGGCGGCGGGCCAGAGTCTGGATGTTCTCGCCCGAGCCGAGCCGGGACACGCGTGCCCGCAGGTCGGCGTTCTCGATGCGCAGCTTCTTCGCCCACTCGGCGTTGCGGCCCGCGGCCGCGTTCAGCTTCAGCAGCGACACGTTGAGCGCCACCAGGCCGATCAGCAGCACGCACAGAAGCCCGATCCAGCTTCGCCCGCGGACGAGGCGGTCGACCATCTGCGAGTCGCGCAGCCTGCGCGCGGCCTCGATCGCGAGGCGAGCGGCGCGCTCGATTGCCGGCGGGGCCTGCGGCAGCCGCTGCGGGATCGGCGGCGCCGTCGCGGCGCGCGGAGCCCGCACGGGGCCGGAGACACGCCGGTGGACACGGGTGCGCTGCCCGGGGCGCGCGGGGGCTCGCTTGGGGGCCGCGCTGGCGCTCGGGGGGGTCAACGCGCGAACCTCCCGATCCGGTCGCCGGTCAGCGGCTGCTCCTCGCGAATCTTCAGGGCGGCCCGGAGCTTGCCCGAGTGACTCCGCGGGTTTGCCGCGGTCTCCTCGGGAGTGGGCTGCAGCGGGCGGCGGGTCAGGAGCTCCGCCTCGGGCTCGTGACCGCAGGTGCAGATCGGAGACTCCGGCGGGCAGATGCATCCGCGTGCGCGGTCGACGAAGAAGCGCTTGACGAGCCGGTCTTCGAGCGACTGGAACGAGATCGCCGCGATGCGCCCGCGAGGGCGAAGCAGCCGCCACGCCTCGGGCAGCGCCCGCTCGAGCGAGGTGATCTCCTCGTTCACGGCGATGCGGATCGCCTGGAAGACGCGCCGCGCCGGATGTCCGCCGGCGAACTGCGCGGGCGTCGGAATCGCCTGCTTGATCGCCGCCACGAGCTCGGTCGTGGTCTGGATCGGCTCGCGCGCCCGGCGCCGCACGATCTCACGCGCGATGCGGCGTGCGTAGCGCTCCTCGCCGTATTCGCGGAACACCGCGGCGAGCCGCTGCTCCGGCCATTCGTTCAGGATCGTGCGCGCGTCGAGCCCCCGCGTGGGGTCCATCCGCATGTCGAGCGGCGCGTCGTAGGCGTAGGAGAAGCCGCGCTCGCGCGTGTCGACCTGGAGCGAGGAGATGCCGAGGTCGAGATAGAGCAGGTCGGCCTGGACGCCCTCGTCCAGGAGCTCGGGCAGCACGTCGGCGTAGTTGCCGTGGATGAACCGGGTCGCACAGGGGACCTCGCCGGAGAACGCCGCGAAGCGCTCCTCCGCCTCGGGGTCGCGGTCGATGCAGACCAGCTCGCCGGAAGCGCCGAGCCGGTCCGCGACAAGGCGTGCGTGGCCGCCGGCGCCGAAGGTGCAGTCGATCGCGAGCTGGCCGGGCGCGGGGTCGAGCACGTCGATCAGCTCCCCCGCGAGCACGGGGACGTGGCTTGAGGCCTTTGTCATGTCAAGAAGAAGTGTCACCGACCCCCGACCCGGACAGGCGCCGTGCCAGCTCCGGCGCGGCCGCTTCCAGCCGCGACTGCTCCGAATGCCAGAGCTCGCGGTCCCAAACCTCGACCGTGTCGAGGTTCCCGATCAGCACCACCTCGCGCGAGAGCTTCGCGCGCTCGATCAGCGGCGGCGGCAGCATGATGCGGCCGGCCGCGTCGAGTTGGGCGTCGAAGGCGCCGGCGGTGTAGTGGCGGCGAAAGCCGCGAAATGTCTCGTCCCAGGGGTTGCCCATGCGCCTCATGTCCTCTGTGAAGCGCTCCCACCCCACCGCAGGCCAGATTGCGATGCAGGTCTCCTGCTCCTTCGCGAGAACGACTCCATCCGAGAGTTGCCCGCGGAACTTTGCCGGAATCGTCAGTCGGTTCTTCGAGTCCAGCGTGTGCTCGTACTGCCCCAGAAACGACAACCAACATGCTCCTCTTCATCGGGCCTAGCCGGGCCTGGGATGGCGAAGTGGGAGGAACCTCGCCATCCCGGTCCGGTCTGAAGTGGCCCCACAGTACCCCACTCCGTCCCACTTTGCAACACCAAATGGAAATTTCTCCCACATGGGCGTCCTGAGGATGCTCGGGAGCCGGTCTAGAGCGCCCAGCCGAGGCCCGGCTCGAGCTCCGCGATCAGCAGCGCCGCCACGATCAGCAGCATCGACGGCACGAGCACCAGCGCGACCACGAGCTGCATCTTCGGCGCAGCGCGGGCGGCTCGTTCGCGGATCCTGCGCCGCCGCGCCTCCCGTGCCTTCGAGGCCTGGGCGGCTAGCGTCGGGCCGAGCGGCAGGCCGTGATGCTGGGCGCGAACGAAGGCGTCGGCGAAGGAGGTCACCTGCTCGACGGGCAACCGCTTGCGCAGCCGCTCGAGCGCGGCCGCCCGCGGCTCGCCGAGTGCCGCGGCGACCGCGACCCGCCGCCACTCGGCGGCGAGCGGACCATTGAACTGGCTGGCGACGTCTCCCATCGCGCGGATCGGCGCGACGCCGCCCGTGACCGCGACTCGAAGCAGGTCGAGCATGTCTGGAAGGTCGCGGACCGCCGCGTCGCAGCGGGCACGAACCGCCCGCGCGAGCCACAGCTCCGGCACCACGAACCCGGCAAGCGGCGCCGTGACTGCGAGCAGCACCGCGATGCGGCTGGGACCGCCGGCCACCACGACCAGGGCCGGGACCGTGGCCGCGGCGGCGCTGCAGGCCTTGACCGCGACCCAGTCGCGCGGGCGCAGGCTGCCCGGGTCGCCGGCTGCGGCAAGCCGTGCCGAGAGATCCGTCGGCGGCCGCAGCCTCTGCACGAGTGGAAGCGAGCCAAGCGCTCGAATCGCCCGCGCGAGCGGACTCGGCCTGCGCCCACGGGCGCCGAGGCCTCGCAGCCGCGAGGCGACCGGCCTCGACGCCTCCGAAGCGGCGAGCCACGCCAGCGCAGCCGCCGCGCCGGCCGCCGCTGCGGCGAAGGTCACGCTCCGACGCGAGCGAGGCGACGGACCAGGCTCGCCCCGAGCAGTTGGAGCATCGCCGCGCTGCCGAGCAGCCACAGGCCCGCTCCCGAACCGGCGATCCGGCCGAGCATCCCCGGCGATGCGAGCTCGCCGAGCAACACCACGCAGAGCGGCATCGCCAGCACGACGGTCGACGTGAACCGCGCCTGTGCAGTTTCGACGCGGGCCTCGGCCTCAAGGCGAGCCTGATCGTCGAGCGCCCGCGCGACGTCGCGGAGCAGCGCCGCGAGGTTCCCGCCCGAGCGGCGCTGCAGCCGGATCGCCGCAACCAGCAGATCGATGCGCCGCGACGAGGCTCGCTCGCGGAGGGCGCCCAGCGCCGCGTCGGTGGCGGCGCCCAGCTCGATGTCGGCGGCGGTGCGACGGAGCTCTGCACTGATCGGCCCGTCGAGCCCGCGGGCGGCGAGCCCGACCGCTGCCCGGGTCGAGTGCCCGCTGGCGAGCGCATCGGCGATTGCCGTCGCCGCCGCCGCAGCGCCATCGTTCAGGCGCCGCACGTAGCGCTCGCGCCGCCAGACCAGCGCACGGGGAGCCAGCAGAGCCCCGCCGGCCGCCATGCCGGCCGCGACCAGCGGGTCGGCCAGCACCCAGGCCAGCGGCAGCGACCCGACCGCGAAAGCAAGCTGTAGACGGCGGCGCTCGCGACGCGTTGCGTCGCGACCTTCGGCCCCAGCCCGGCGAAGCGGCGCCACAACCTCCTCCACTCCCCTTCCGACTTTCCCCGCAAGCTCGATCGCCCGCGTGGCGATCTGTGCGAGTGACGCGGCGAGCCACAGTCGCATGCCGGCCGCGGCGAGCACCGTCGCAGCGCCTGCAAACGCGATCCCGGCGCCACGGGTCAAGCGGCCTCCGCAAGCTTCCGCGCAAGCTCGTGGCTCGGCTCGCGAAGCGCGTGCCCGCCGCTTCTCTGCTCGAACAGCGACGTGACGCCGACGTCCCCCGCGAAGCGTACGACCTCGACCACCTCGCTGATGCGCCTTGCCCCCTCACGCGTGCGCTCGAGATGTATGACCAGGTCGAGCGCGCTGGCGAGCTGCTGGCGTACCGCCGCGTGCGGCAGCGCCACGTCGGCCATCAGCGCCAGGGTCTCGACCCGCCGCAGGGCGTCGGCCGCAGAGTTCGAGTGCACGGTCGTCATCGAGCCGTCGTGGCCGCTGTTCAGCGCCTGAAGCATGTCCAGGGCCTCCGCGCCGCGGACCTCCCCCACGATGATCCGGTCCGGCCGCATCCGCAGCGCATTGCGGACGAGGTGACGAATCGTCACGGCGCCGGCTCCCTCCAGGTTCGCGGGCCGGCTCTCGAGCCGAAGCACGTGCTCCTGCTGGAGACGCAGCTCGGCCGCGTCCTCGATCGTGACGATCCGCTCGACGCCGTCGACCAGCGACGAGAGCACGTTCAAAAGCGTCGTCTTGCCAGACCCGGTACCTCCGCTCACGACCACGTTCGCACGCGCGCGCACGCACTGGGTCAGAAACAAAGCCAGGTCGGGCGCGAGCGTTCCGTTTGCGACGAGGTCGTCCATCGAGAAGCCGTGGCGGCGGAAGCGGCGGATCGTGAGCAGGGGCCCGCCGAGGCTGAGCGGCGGGATCACGCAGTTCACCCGGGAACCGTCGGGCAGTCGCGCATCGGCGAGCGGGCTGGCCTCGTCGACCCGCCGGGCGAGCGGGCTGAGGATCCGCTCGATCACGTTCATGAGCTCGTCCTCCGAGGCAAAGGCGATGCCGGTTTGCTCGACGCGGCCCCCGCGCTCGACGTAGACGGCAGCGAGCCCGTTCACCATCACCTCGTCCACGGAGGGGTCGGCGACGAGCTGCTCGAGCGGGCCGAGGCCGATCGCGCTCGACAGCACACGGTCCACGAGCAGATCACGCTCGTCGCCGTCCAACGGCACGGCCTGTCCGTGCACGAGCTCGGAGACCCGGTCGCGCAGCGCAGCGCGGTCGCCGGTGAGCGGTGTCCGCGCGCGAGCCGCCTCGTCGACCAGTCGCCGCCGCAGCCCGCGCGCCAGATCCTCCATGCTGCTCACCGCCCGAGCTCGTCCGCGCTGACCGCCACCGGGCCAAGCCGCGCGTGGTCGCCGTCGGCGCGCGGGACGAGCCGCAGCTCCCTGGCGAAGCTCTGCGCGGCCGTCAGCAGCACCGCCTGCCGAAGGCTCACCCGCAGCGTTGCCGTCGCCTTCCCCTCACCGCCGCTCCCGGCGGCGAACGCGACCAGCTCGGCGCCTTGAAGGGCGAGATACGTCCGCCCCCCGCCCGCCGCGCGATCGGTCGTGATCAGAACGTCTACCCGCGCGCCCGGCCGGAGCAAGTCCGCGAACGAGGAGGCTCCGGCGACCGAGACGTCGACAACGCGTCCGGCCGGCGCGGCCTCGGCGGCGCCCTCGCCACCGCTCGGCGCGAGACTCGACCCCGAGACATAGTCCCCGCGCCTGATCCCGACGGCGGGGCGGTAGCCGACGAGCGAGCCGGGGTCGTGGATCGCTGCGCGCGGCGCGTACCGCTGCGGTACCTCGCGACGCACGAACGACGACGCGGCGACCGCCGGAGTGATCAGCCGGCCCGGCGGGATGTCGCGCGCGGCGACCACGACCGGGAGCAGCGGCCCAACCTGAGCGCGGACGTCGTTCGTGTAACGGCTCACCGCCGAGGCGGCAAGCCCGGCACAGGCGGCAGCCGCTCCGAACAGCGCGAGGCCGCGCGCGCGCCGGCTCACGAGGCGCGCTCGAGGATCCGTTGTGGCGAGCGCGGGGCTGGGGCGCGCGGCGCCTCGCGCGGGAGCGGCTCGGCAAGCGGCAGCTCGATCTCGACCCGTGATCCGATCCGGCCGGAAGTCGCCGTCAGCCGCCCGCCCGAGAGCTCAGCCGCGCGCGCCGCAACCGCGAGCCCGTGACCATGGCGGGCGTGCCAGGCCGGGCGCAGCAGCTCGTTCAGCGGCCGGCCGAAACCGGGTCCCTGATCCGAGACGGCGATCCTGACCGCCTCGCTTCTGAGCGTGCCCGACACCCGCACGATGCCGCTGCCGTGGTCGAGTGCGTTGACGATCAGGTTGTCGAGCGCTTGACCGAGCCGCCCCGGGTCGATCCGCACGACCGCCGGTCCGATCGCCCACCGCAGCTCGACGCCGCGCCGACGGGTCTCGCCGAGCCGGGACCATGCGGCGACGCGACGCCGGACCAGCATGCCGACCTCGACCGGCTCGACCCGCCCGGGCACAGGCCTGCGTACCAACCGGATCGCGTCGATGTCCTCGACCGCGACATGCGCGCGCTCGGCCTGGGTCCGAAGCGCGTCGATTCGTTCGCCGACCGCCGAGACCGGGCGCCGCCGCTCCAGCGCGAAGAGGCCGAGCTGAAGCGCGGCGAGCGCTCCGCGCAGCTCGTGCAGAGGTTCGGACAGCGCCCGGCGCCGCGTCGCGACGGCGCCGCCGAGGAGCGCCGCAGCCGCGAACGCGCCGAGCGCCGCGCCGGCCGGGAAGACTGCCCAGCCGCTCACGACTCGCGATCTGTCAACCGGTAGCCGACCCCCCACACGTTCACGACCCACCGGCGCCCCGAGGGTGCCAGCTTGCGCCGCAGCCTGCTCGCGTGTGAGTCGAGTGTCCGGGTCGATCCCATCAGCTGGAAGCCCCATACGCCGCGGAGCAACTCCTCCTTGGTGAAAACTCGCGTCGGCTCGCCGGCGATGGTTCGCAGGAGGGCGAACTCCTTCGCGGACAGATCGATCTTGCGCTCGCCCAAGGTGACCTCCCGGGCGACCGGGTCGATCCTGAGCTCGCCGACCTGGAGCACGCCCTGCCCCTGGCGCCCCTTCGAGCGCCTGAGCAGCGCCTCCACGCGAGCCGCGAGCTCCGGGTAGTGGAAGGGCTTG
>JBBQKG010000005.1:0-118795 GCA_038326655.1 Solirubrobacterales bacterium | reverse complement strand
GAGCAGCACGCAGGCACAAAGCCCGAGGCGGGCCCCGACGCGACCCGGGCTCACTCCGACAGCGCCCGGCTCAGCCCGTGAAGCGCGGGGGAGCGCACCCCGTGAAGCTCCGCGTGAGGGTCTTTCGGTTACCCGCGCGGTCAGTGGCCACCACCCGGATCGTGTTGCGACCGGCGCGCAACCGCCCGACGCCGATCCGCACGGAGAACCGCTTCCGCGTGGTGCGCTTGATCCGCTTGCCGTTCAGTAAGACGTCGACCCTCCGGAGCCCCGACGCGTCGCTGACCCTTAACCGCGCACTGAAGCCGCGGCTCGTGCAGCGCCTGCCGGCCCCGGGGATCGTGAGGCCCACGCGCGGCGCCTTCCGGTCCGCGCCCGGGGTCGGCTGCGCGCTCGCACACTGCGATCGCGTGATGGTGTTGGTGTCCAACGTGACAGCGGCATTCCGCGCTAGCACTCTGCCGTCCACCGTCGCGCCGGTCGTCACCGTGATTGATGTCAAAGCCAGGATGGTTCCCCTGAAGGTAGAGGCCGTTCCGAGGGTCGCGGAACTGCCGACCTGCCAGAAGACGTTGCAGGCCTGGGCGCCGTTGACGAGGTTCACGCTGCTGGCCGATGCCGTGGTGAGCGTGGAGCCGGCCTGGAAGATGAAGACCGCATTCGCGTTGCCCTGGGCGTCGAGCGTGAGAGCCCCCGTCAGCCCAAGCGAGGACGCTGACCTGTAGACACCGGGCGTCAGCCGTTGGCCGCCGAGGTCCGCGGACACGGTGCCAGTAGGTGCTTGTGCAGCGGCGTCGTTGTACGCGGTGGTCAAGTCGGTTTGAGCCTGGGCTGCGACAGCGTCGGTTATGTGTTGCGTCCCGTTCACTGTTCCGGGCGGAAATCCCGTCACCGAAGTGCCTGGACTCAACCCAAGATCCCCGTTGACCACGGTAGGACCTGTGTTCGTGACCGTGGAGCCAGCCAGAACCGCGAAATTGTCGGCCGTTCCAAGGGGTACTGGCGCCGCCGCCCGGGCGCTGCTCGCGAGCGCCAGCGTCACCACCAACGCGAGCAATAGCAGCCCCATGCCGCCCAATCTCGCGGCGGCTCCGGCGACCAAGCCAATACGTGACGCGGCGGACTCGGCGTACCCGTTGTCGATCGACTCGTAGACTTGGTTGACGTCGCCGGCCATGTGCGTCTCCTTGCGGCTTGAAACGCCGCGATCGTGTTTCATCGCATCACTTGTTATCGGCGGAGGCCCAGCGAAAAAGGCTTGGCGCTTCGCCCCTCGTGCTCAAGTGACACGTCCGGAGTTAACTTTCAACAAGTCCGGTCAAATCCCTGTCGCAACGAGGGTTGCAGTTCGTCGGGCGATTGCCGCAGAGGCTCGGCCGGGTCTGGGCTCTCGGGTCAGATCAAGTACATCTTCTGAATGCGCTGTACTTCAGCGCGCCGAACTTCACAGGGCAGAGGCGCTTGACCAGCGCAATGGGGCCGGTCGCCTGGTCCCCAGACGGTAGGAAGCTCGTGTTCGAAAAGACAACTGCCCGTCATGGCGACATCCGAATGATCAACGTCAACGCGATGGGCGAAAGACCGTTTACACGCGGTAGACGCCGAGGAGGAAACGCTGCGCTATCTCGCTGAGCTGCGAGCCGCGCTGGCGGGTGAAATCACCGGGCAGGCCAGCGTCGAGGCGGTGCGAGCGGCGCTGCTGCGCATCTTCGAGCGGTTCACGCTGCACCGCGCCGCTACGGTCGATCTTGAGGAGCTGTGGGACGATGACCCGTTCATCGACGGCACGTTTGTGGGCGACTACCTGATCGTGGTTGAGCCGAGGCCCGAGGCGGTAAGAGGTCTGGGCGACGATTGGGAGACAGTCCTTCGGCGGGAACCGGTTGGCCAAGCGGGAGACACGGTGAGGTTGACCTTGGTCCTTCGCACCCTGTTGCGCGAGCCGATCCGAGTGCCTGCTCGCCTGAGCCAGGCGATCTCGGATAGTGGAAGGGCTTGCCGTTAACTAAAAAGTTGTTCGAGCCAATCCAAGTTCGCGTGCTCGGCTAGTTGTCGAGTTCGCGAGCGGCGCGCGAGCTCCTCTGCCCGCTCGGCAGTTTGATCGGACGCAAGGTGCTATTCGGATCTGTTCCGCCCGAGGGCGCGGTGTGGGCTTGTGCGAAGAGCCGTGGCTTCCAGGTCGTGGTGGAGGAGAGAAACGCTAGGAACCGCGAGAAGGCAGTCGACACCTCGCTGACGGCGATGATGGTCAAGGACGCATGGGCATCAATGTGCCCTGTCCGTCATGACGCCGCGGTGCTCGTGGCCGGGGACCGTGATTACGTGCCGGCAGCTCGCGCCCTCAAGGAACGCGGCTTGCAGGTACACGTGCTCTTTTGGGAGCACGCGACAAATAGCAAGCTTCGTGACGAGGCCAGCACCTTTACAGCGCTCGACCCCTTCCTGCAGTTCCTGACGCGGCGTGACCTCGCTGGTTACGGACAGGCTGCCTAGGGCCTATGGCGACACGAAGAGGGCCTGGCGCGGTTGCCGCAAACTGGCGTCGGGCCCTAACTTATCTAGAACGGTGGGACAGCCGATGACGCGCTCGTGACATTCGGATGACGTTCTACAGCTGACAGCGGCTGATCCAGGAACCGCCTGGCGGCGTCCTCGGGTCGTCGCGATGCCACCAGCATCGCTTCCTCCCTGCGTCCTTGCCAGACGGCCCCTGGAGCAGCCGCTAAGCGCTGCGATGACCGCTAGGGATTAGCGGCTGCTGGTCGTGGCGCGCGCGGCGATGCGGTTGCGCGCGTCCTGGAGGGCTTCGGCGACGCCCAGGTCCTCGCCGACGTCTCTCCTGCCGGCGGATAGGTACTGCGCGGCTACCTGGCCCATCGAGCGGCCCTCGAGGAGCGGGTGGTTCAGGCCCTGCTGCGTCAGCACGGCCTCGAGGTGCACCTGGTAGAAGTTGCGCCGGCCCTTGCGCTTGCGCGTGATGTAGCCGCCGGTCTCGAGGTCGCCGATGATCCGGTGCGCGGCGCGCTCCGTGATCCCGACCGCCTCGGCGATCTCGCGAAGCAGGATCTCCGGATCCGCTGCCACAGCGAGCAGGACCAAAGCGTGATTTGTGAAGAATTTCCAGTCGGCCATGACTTCGGTGCGTTAAGTATGTCTCATGTTTCTAGAAACCTATGACCGGACTTTACTTTCCTCTACCGGTGGGTGCAACTTGTTCCCCAATTAGCGCCGATTCATACAACAGCCTCGGTTGTCGTATCGGTCTGCGAAGGTCTCGCGAAAGAATCCCGCCGCGGCCGGACGGTGCCGGTGGGATTGCAACAGGCGTCCAGCGGGGTTGACATAGGCGCTCAGCTTGTGTTTAGTGGCGCAAGGCTTTGCCGCCCAGGCGGCATGCCGATCGCTCGAGGGGGGACGGTGACTGGTAAGCGACGGATCGTGGGAGTATCGATCGCGCTCGGCGCGATCTTCCTGCTGCTGCTCGCGGCGGGCGCCGGCGCCAATCACACCAGCAAGGAGCAGGTCTCCGTCGGGACCACCGGCGGCAACGGGGCGATCAACTCGTTCTTCGATGCCACCTCCGCGGACGGCACCCATGCCTACTTCGAGACAAGTGAGTCGCTCGTCAGCGGCGACACCGATGGCGTCTTCGACATATACGAGCGCACCGGGGGGACAACCAACCTCGTCTCCACCGGGCCCAGTGGCGGCAACGGCGCTTCCGATGCCTTCTTCGATGGCACCTCCACCGACGGCACGAAGGTGTTCTTCGACACGGCCGAGCAGCTCGTCCCGGCCGACACCGACAGCTCCATCGACCTCTACCAGCGGTCGGGCGGCACCACCACGCTGCTTTCGACCGGGCCCACGGGAGGCAACGGCGCCTTCGACGTGACCTGGGACGGCGCCTCCCAGGACGGCTCACGGGTGTTCTTCGAGACCAACGAGCCGCTTGTCGGGACCGACACCGACACCAACTACGACATCTACCAGCGGTCGGGGGGGACCACGACGCTGGTCTCGACCGGCCCGGCCGGAGGGAACGGCGCCTTCAGCCCGATCTTCGACGGTGTGTCGGCGGACGGCACGCACGTCTTCTTCGATACGGACGAGCCGCTGGCCGCGGGTGACACGGACGCGCAACTCGACGTCTACGATCGCGCGGGCGGCACGACCACGCTGGTCTCGACCGGATCTTCGGGAGGGAACGGCGCGTTCGGGGCGACCTACCAGGGCAACTCGAGCAGCGGCGCGCGCGTCTGGTTCGAGACCAGGGAGTCGCTCGAGCCGGGCGACGCCGACCCCGCCACCTGCGGGATCTCGCTCGACCAGCCGTGCATCGACGTATATGAGCGCGCCGGCGGCACGACCACGCGCGTCTCGACCGGCCCCGCCGGGGGCAACGGCGGCTTCGATGCGCTGTTCGACGGCGCGGCCCAAGACGGGACCCACGTGTTCTTCCACACCCAGGAGCAGCTGGTGAGCGGCGACACCGACGCGCAGCGCGACGTCTACGACCGCTCCGGCGGCACCACCACGCAGGCCTCGTCCGGGCCGACCGGGGGCAACGGCGCGATCGACGCCTTCTACGACGGGGCCTCCGCCGACGGTACGCACGTCTTCTTCGACACGGCAGAATCGCTCGTCGCGTCCGACACCGACACGCGCAGCGACGTCTATGACAGGTCTGCGGGAGCCACGTCCTGGGTGTCCACGGGCTCGAGCGGAGGCAATGGCGCTTTCGACTCGTTCTTCGAAGGGATCTCCCAGGACGGCCAGCGCGTGTTCTTCGCGACAGCCGAGTCGCTGGAGCCCGGCGATACCGATGTCTTCAGTGACGTCTACGAGCGCTTCAGCGGGGCGACCACGCGCATCAGCTTCGGCCCCAACGGCGGCAACGCCGCCCTCAGCGCGTTCTTCGACGACGTATCGGTCGACGGCCGCGTGGTCTTCTTCAACACCCGGGAGTCGCTGATCAGCTCCGACACCGATGCTGTGCGCGACGTCTACTCGGCGACGGTCGACCTCTATCCGCGGCCGAAGGGCGCGACGCCCGTGCGCGTGTCGATGGTCCCCGCCTACCAGCCATGCACGTCCGCCAACCGGACCCACGGGGCGCCGCTCGCGTTCCCATCTTGCAACCCGCCGGTCCAGGCCTCGGGCCAGCTCACCGTGGGCACCTTTGACTCAAACGGCGCCGACGCCAACTCGATCGGATCGGTGCGACTCGACGTGACCCCTGGGGACCCCGCGACGCCTGCCAACGAAGCCGACGTGAGGATCGCGATGAGCTTCTCCGACGTGCGCCAGAAGCAGCCCTCACTGGCCGATTACACGGGGCAGGTGCAGCTGGTCTTGAGCGCGCGCGTGACCGACAAGATGAACGGCCCGACGCAGACCGAGCCCGGGACCGGAGGCGTCGACTTCCCGGTAACGGTGCCGTGCACCGCCACGACGAGCACGACGGTCGGCAGCACCTGCGCGACCCTCACGACCTTCAACTCGGTCCTCCCGGGCTCGATCGTGGAGGCCAAGCGTGCGATCTGGGCGCTCTCGAAGGTGAACGTGTTCGACGGCGGTCCCGACGGGGTCGTCTCGACCGCGCCGAACACGCTGTTCGCCACGCAGGGCGTCTTCGTCCCCTAGGCCAGGCCCGCCGGCCCCGGCCGCCTTCGCCTGTAGCCTCCGCGCCGGTGGCCGGCCTGCTGGCGATAGAGGAGCACGGCGATGTCGCGCTGGTGACGCTGGAGCGGCCGGAGAAGCGAAACGCGCTGTCGATCGATCTCCGGGTCGAGCTCGCGGACGCGTTCGCGCGGCTCGCGTCCGACGACTCGGTCGGCTGTGTGGTGCTGACCGGCGCCGGATCGGCCTTCTGCGCGGGCATGGACGTGACCCAGTTCGGCGGGGACACCGACCACCGCAGGCGCCTGGTCGAGACCAGCACCGGCGCATTCGGCGCCGTGGGGCGCTGCCCCAAGCCCGTGATCGCGGCGGTCAACGGCGCCGCGCTCGCGGGCGGATTTGCGCTGGCGCTGATCTGCGACATCAGGATCGCCGGCGAGCGCGCGACGTTCGGCTATCCGGAGCTTGCGATCGGGATCCCGCCCAGCTATGCGGCGGTCCGCACGGCGATGAGCCCGGGTGCCGCCCGAGAGCTCTGCCTGACCGGGCGGGTGATCGGCTCCGAGGAGGCGCTGCGGCTCGGAGTGGTCACCGAGGTATGCCCCGACGACCAGCTCCCCGAGCGCGCGCTCGCGCTCGGGGAGCGAATCGCTGCGATGCCCCGGGCGGCACAGGTCGAGACGAAGCGGCGCATCCTGCTCGACGGCGAGCGCGCGTTCGGCGAGCTCTTCGCGGAGGAGGAACGCCTCTTCCGGGCGGCGCTGCTCGAGCGCGAGCCCGACTCCGCCGCCTGACCGCCCGTCAGCCGATGCCGGCCGCCGCGGCCACCACGGCCGCGGGTGCGGAGGAATCGTCGAGCACCCCGTCGAGCCGTGTGCCGGCGAGCTCGCGGACCTTCGCCCGGAGTTGTGTCGCATCCATCGGGCGGGCGGGGGAGCCGAGCGCCGCCTCGACCCGTGCGCGCGGCCGGCTGCCGGCCTCGATCACCGCTTCCATCTCGCCCAGCCCGGGATCGAGCACGAGCGAGATCGCCTCGCGGGCGAGCGCGCGAGCCTCGTCGTCCACGGCCGCGAACGCAGCCACCCCGGGGGCGCCGTGGAGCAGCGTGAACGCGGTCACGTAGGGAATCGAGAACTTGGCCTGAAGGGGATCGGAGACGTCGTCCCGGGCGGCGGCCTCGCGGGCGATCGGGTGGACCCGCACGGTGATCGGTGCAGGCGGCGCTCCGGCGGCGCGTAGCTCCAGCGCCGCCTCGATCGCGCTGTGCGTCGCAAGGCAGCACGGATACGCCTTGATCCAGTTCAGGCGGATCGCCGGCACGTCACCCGGCACGGCCCAGCGTCCCCCGTAAGCATGCTCGTAGCCGGCCGGACCGTGCGTGACTGCGTCGAGCGGGGCGGTCGCGCCGGCCGCGGCGAGGCGCGCCGCCTGCAGCCCGGCGGCAGCGGCGCCGCCAACCTGGATCGCCTTGCCGTGCGTGCCGAAGGCGGCGCGCAGGCCGCCCGCATGCAGGACGGACAGCGCGGCTGCGTTGGAGGCGGTCTGCTCGTCGAGTCGCAGCAGCCGGGAGGCGGCGACCGCGGCGCCGACCGTGCCGCAGACGGCGGTCGGGTGCCAGCCGCGCTCGTAGAGTGCCGGGTGGCCGGCCCGGGCAAGGGCGGCGGTCGCCTCGAAGCCCGCCTCGAACCCTTCCAGCGCTGCTGCGAGGCCGGCACCCGCCTCCGCGGCCAGCAACAGCGCGACCGGCGCGACCGGCGCGCTCGCGTGCACGAGACCGGGGGTGTAGGTGTCGTCGTAGTCGAGCACGTGCCCGGCGCAGCCGGCCGCCGCGACCCGCTCGAGCAAGCCGTCGCCGCTGGCGCGCGCGGCGCGCGCCGCGGGCTCCGCCGCGCCCGCGACAGCGCACGCGAGCCAGTCGAGCAGGGCCACCCGGTAGCGCTCGGCGTCGCTCAAGTCAGCGCCCGGAATGTGGCGGGGCCGGTGCCGCGCTACGGAACGAAGACGCCCTGGCGCGCGAACAGCGTGTTCGGCGAAGTCGAAACGAGCCCGTCCGAGCCGCCATCCGAAACCGTCACCTGGTCGAGCTGCCAGATCGAGCGGTCGCCCTCGCGGACGGTGCCCGGGACCAGCGAGTCGAGCGACGTCGACACCGCACAGCTTCCCCCGATGCTTGGGTCAGCGGTCGCGACGCACGGCATCGTGACGCCCAGCGGCAGGTCCGAGACGGTTGCCGGATCGGAGCCCGAGGGCCCCGCGCTGCTGTTGTTCCGGTCGGTGATCCGGAGTGTCGAGCCCACCCCGAGCTCGCCGGCGTAGTCGCCGAGGCCGGACTGGCTCCGGACATCGCTCAGCGAGGCCTGGACGAGCACGTCCGCCTCGTCGGCGGCGGTCGACGGGTCACCGACGGCGACGTCGAACCGAACCGAGCCGACCGAGTTGGTGATCTTCCCGTTTGCGTCCCCGGTGCCGACCGTCAGGTAGTCGGAGCGCTGGACGGGCGCCGCACACGAGCCGAATGCCAGCGGCGCGCCGTGGACCCTGTTGGGAGCGGTGCAGGCGCGGTAGGCCGGCACGAGCGATACGCGCAGCGGCGTGGCGCCCTTCGGCCGGGCGTAGCCACGCGCGCGGTGGCCGAGGATCTCGACGGCCTGCTGGAACGTGGGCCGGTTGATCCAGTGGAACGTCGGCAGCGTGATGCCGCCGATCGGCCGGAAGCGAACCGAGTCCCAGCACCACTGGTCGCTCTTGCCGGCGGGACAGGTGTCGACCCGGTCCGTCGCGGGCGTGCTCTTGTTCTCGTCGTAGAGTTGGGCCGGCGAGTCGCCGAGCGCGTCGGAGAGCGTCTGGCGAAGTGCGTCCCGGCAGGCCGTGAGCGAGCCGCTGCCGCAGTAGGTGCGGGAGAAGCCGTCGGAGACGGGCTGCCCGAGCACCCGGCGCAGGTCCTTCGAGACGAAGCCGTACCAGCCGTCCTGGTAGGCGCTGCCGAGGTGGTCGCCGTGGTTGTTCGGGTCGTTGTCGAATCCCTGCATGTTGTGGACCGCGTCGAAGAAGCCGTTGCCCATCTCGGGCTTGAACTCGGCGCCCACCAGGCGAGGCCACCAGGCGTCGAGGATCTGGACCGCCTGCTCGTTGTCGTAATTGCCGTTCTGGTCACGGTCGATCCGGTGAGCGCCGGCGTCGAGCCACGCCTGCAGCGTGTTGACGGCGGCCGCCTCCTGCGGGTCGCTGGGCGTGCCGACCACCTGGAGCAGGAGCGGAAGCACCTGCGTCGCGCGCAGGTCGGTGGTCCCGGCCAGCTCCATAGAGTCGATCAGCTCGGGCAGGCTCATCTTGTCGGAGCCGGCGATCCGCTGGTTGATCTGCTCGTCGAGCGACTGCGAGCGATAGATCGGCCCGTAGCCATAGTTGCCGTCCGCGGCGTCGTAGCCGGCCGCCTGCTTGTTGTTCCAGGACGTGAGGTAGGGCTGGTTCACGACCTGCGGGTGCTCGGCGAAGGGCGTCACGTCCTCGGTCTTGAAGGTCGTCTCCCAGCCCTTCCAGTCGTACTCGCCGGTGCCCCAGTTGGGGAAGTCCGGGTCGGCGCCGGCGGCGCGCTCCGGGTTGTCGCCGGAGTTGAAGTAGCCGATGTCCTTGTCGTCGGCGTACAACCAGTTGAAGGTGAAGTTGACGTTGCTCACGACGCGCTGGAAGTCCTGCACGTTCTGGACCTTCGAGGGCCGGTTGAGGTCCGCGAACGCACGCGCCGAGTCGGCCTCGTGGAAGTAGGTCGAGCGCTGGCGCGCGAACGCGACGGGCTGCCCGTCGACGGTGCCGCGCTTGGACACGATTCCGTGCACGGTGCGCTGAGCCTGGAGCGTGTAGGTCTCCGGCGGCGAGGGATCGCCCGGGTTGGGCGTGATCTCGTTGACGCGCGTCAGGATCTCCATCGGGCGGCACTGGCCCTTGTAGAGATAGGACGTCGATTGCACCGTCGGCTGCGACCCGTCGGGCTCGCAGAGCTTCTCGGCGAAGGTGTCGACAATGTCCTGGCCCGCCGACGTGGCAGACCACGCGAAGTCCTGGCCGCGGCCCAGTAGGACGTAGAGGCTGACGCCCGCGAAGGCGGCGCCCTGCGCGTCGATGTCGGGCCCGTGGAGGTCCTCCTCGACGAGGATCTCGGGCATGAAGTAGCCGACCTGCGGGCCCATCACGGCGACCGGATGCCCGGACTCGGACTTCGCCGCCGAGACCAGCAGTGCGTTCGACATCGCGCCCATCGAGCCGATGCCGTCCAGGAGCCCGCCGGCGGTGCCGCTGGCGATCGGGCCCGAGCTGCTGTTGGGCGGATTCACGATCGAGCCGGCATCGGGGATCGCGACGCCGCTCGAGCCGCGGCTGCGCGGATAGTCGAACGAGCCGCTGGTGGGGTTCACCGTGGTCGGCGCCTCTGGGTCGTCCTGGCGGCGGAAGTCGCGCCATGCCTGCTCACCTGCGGCTCCCCCGTAGCGGGCCTTCGCGGCCACGAGCGCGAGCGCGTTGCCGACCTCGTCGCCGCCTCCCTTGCCGAAGATGCCGCCGATCAGCGCGGCGGTCGCGATCACGTCGGTCGGCTTCCAATCCTCGAGCGGCTTGCCGATCGCGCCGTACTCGTAGGGCAGCTTGGACGAGTCCGCGCGCGCCTCCGAGATGTACTGGTTGATGCCCGCGACGTAGTCCACGACGTCCTGCTGGAGCTGCGCGCCCTCGGTGCCGTAGAGGTCGTCGGCCTTGTCGACCTGCTCCTGCAGGTCCGCCTCGGTGTATGGAGCGTTGGCCCAAACTTCCGCGTCCATCCCCTTGTTCGCGCCGCCCGCGAACCCGGACAGCTGCGCCCGGCCGGCGTGGCGCAGGACGTCCATGAAGAACAGGCGGTCCTGCGCCCCGGCGTAGCCGGCGCAGAAGATGGTGTCCGGGCGCGTGTCGCCGTAGACATGCGCGACGCCAAAGCTGTCGCGCTGGATCGTGCAGCCCGCGCGCGGGCTGTAGGTGCGCTCGACGTTTGCGGGCTGCGTGCCGAAGCTCGAGTCCTTGAAGAAGTTGGGAATCTGGCCGTAGGTGAGGCCGGGCGTGCTGTAGACCAGGTCCGCGTACATCGAGGCCTGATCGGTCGCGTGCGGCGGGTACGTGTGAGACAGCTCGAACTGCGAGAAGTCGGCGGCGTTGAAGCTGCCGTAGGCGCCGGGCGGCAGGATGTCGTGGAAGCCGCCTCCGCCGTAGTCGTTGGCCTGGTAGGGCTGGACGGCCGCGGATGCGGCGGACGGCACGAGCAGAAACGCGGCCAGCGCGATCACGCAGGCGAGCGTTCTGCGAGCAGCTGAAGACGTCACGTCCCCCCCCTGATCAGGAACCCCTGGAAGGCTGGAACCCTACTGAATAGTCAGGCGGCCTGCAACAGCGCCGCGGGAGCGGTAGGATCGCGACTCCGGCCGATTCGACAAACCGGCCGCCGGTGGGTGTTCCAACGAGTACCAGGGGAGGGTTCGTTGCGAGGTCTGAGCGTTCGGGGATTCACGATCGGCCGCATGCGCGCACTTGCTGTTGGCGTGGCGCTCGGCGCGTTCGCGCTGGCGGTGCCGTGCGCCGCGCTCGGGCACTCCGAGCGGGGGACCCAGTTCCCGGACCCGAACCAGGGCGCGTTTCCGGCCTTCCACGCATCCGATGCCCCGAGCATCGTGGTCTGCAGGAAGGACACGAACCAGCGCATCGCCGACTACGAGGGAGCGCTGCGCCAGCGCAACCAGCGCCTCTTGAGACGCTGCCGGTTCGCCAACATCCAGCGCGCCGTCGACGTCGCCACGAACGGCACCACGATCCTCGTGATGCCCGGCGTCTACAAGGAGCTCCCGAGCCTGGGCCCGCCGCCCGCGGGCTGCGAGGCGACCTACGCGCAGGTCCAGAGCGGCAACATCGTGCTCTCCTACGAGCAGGAGCGACAGTGCCCCCACGCCAAGAACCTGATCGCGGTGATGGGCGACACGAACGACAACCGGATCTGCGACTCGAAGTGCAACATCCAGATCGAGGGGACCGGCGCCTCGCCCGAAGACGTGCTGGTCCAGGGCAACCGGTTCTCCGGGCCGACGCAGCGGCTGAACCTGCTGCGCGCAGACCGTGCCGACGGGATCGTAGTCACGAACATGAAGTTCGAGTACTCGGACTTCAACAACGTCTACTTCCTCGAGACCAACGGCTTCCGCTTCTCGAAGGTGATCACCGCCTACAGCCGCGAGTACGGGATCCTCTCGTTCACCAGCGACCACGGCATCTACGAGAACTGCGAGGCCTACGGGAACGGAGACTCGGGGCTCTATCCCGGGTCCGGCCCGAACGCGCGCCACGGCCAGCCCGACGCGCACGGCCACGTGTACGGGATCCTCGTCCACGACTGCGACTCCCACGACAACACGATGGGCTGGTCGAGCACGTCCGGGAATGGCACCTGGGCCTACCGCAACAAGTTCCACAACAACGGCGCCGGTTTCGTGACGGACGCACTGGTCTCGGGCCACCCGGGGATGCCGCCGGACCACATGAAGCTGAGCGAGAACCTCTTCTACTCGAACAACAAGAACCTCTTCAGCGACGGCCCGATCCCGCCTGGCACCTACACCGACGATACGCAGACGGGCCGCGACGAGTACTGCAAGCAGCCGGTGAGCCAGCGCGACCTGCGGGTGGTCTGCCCGTCCTTCATGATCCCGGTCGGCTCCGGGCTGCTGCTCGCCGGCGCCAACTCGGACATCGTCGAGAACAACTACTTCTTCGACAACTGGCGACTCGGCACGATGCTGATCTACGTGCCCGCTGCCGTGCGCGGGGAGAACGACCCCTCCAGGCAGTCCGACGTGTCCAACAACAACCGCCAGCAGGGCAACTGCGTGGACACGCGGCCGGTGTCGCTCGACCCCAACCAGGTCGACTTCGCGGCGTGCGAGGGCACCCACGATCGCAACGGCGTCGACTTCTACTGGGACGAGCAGGAGGGAACCGACTGTCCGGAGGTCGACCAGGACCCGGGCGCCTGCAGCGACGCAAGCGACGGCCTCGGCAACTGCTGGGCCGGCAACCAGGGCTTCGACGGCGGCATCTACACGAGCGACCCGCCGCCGCTGGTGCTGCCCGCGTGCCCGGGAATCGACGTCCCGCGGCCGCCGAACGGCTCCAAGTCGGCGTTCCTCGTGCCGTGCGTGGCGTGGGACCCGCAAACCAACACCGATCCGCCGGGGTGCGAGACCCCTCCGGGCACGAGCTGGTTCACCGTGCCGCCCGAGCCCCAGCCCTGAGCGCACGACTCGGGCTGCTCGCCGCCGCCATGCTGGTGGTCGGCTGCGGCTGCGGCGGGGGCGGGAATAGCGGAGGCGGCGGACCGGCGAAGGCGCGCCTGGCGTGGGACGGGACGCCCGTCGTGCGGGCGTCCTCGACGGGCGCGCGTGTGCTGGTCGGCAAGGTCAGAAACGAGTCGTCGCGAGAGCTGCGGCTCGAGGTGCCGCAGGTGGCGCTGGTCGACCGGCAGGGGCGCCGGCTGAAGTCGACGGCCGTGTTCGCCGCGAGCTTCGTTCGCTCGATCTACCCGCACAACGGGGTCCAGCCGGCGCAGCCGCAGGGCTATCCGGAGACCGAACGGCGGCGTGTCGGCTTTCTCGCAGTGCTGGGCGCAAGCAAGACCGCTCCGCTCACCGTCTCGTGGCTGGAGGGGCGGGGCCGCGCGGCCACGCGGGTCGTGCTCGGAGGTGCCTCACTCCCGGTTCCGCAAGCCGCCGTCAGCGGCGGCGCCGCGCCACCACGATGATCGCGGTCGCGGCGGCGATCATCTGCGCCCGCAGGAGCAGGCCGTTGACGTCGATCGCCGGCCTCCAGCGGACCTTCTCCCCGCGGATCACGTAGACGCCGACCGGACGGCCGCCCGGCCCGAGGCCGAGCCCCGCCCGCGGCGAGCCGCAGCGGCCCCCTCCGCCGATCTTCGCGACCGGGATCACGACCACGCCGTTCTTTGCGACCGGTTTTCCGAACACGCGCTTCGCGGTGATCGTGCCGCCTGCTTCCATCGCGCACCTCCGTGATCGTGTGCTTGCCGTGCCTGGCTACGGTACCCCCGCGCAGCCAGGGCGCAGTCAGTCGAGCAGGCCGCGCTCTTCGGCGGCTTTCGCCGCCCCGGCCCGCGAGCGCACGCCCAGGCGGCGGTAGAGGAGCGACGAGCGGTTCCGCACGGTCTTCGGGGCAATCCCGAGCCGGGCCGCGATCGCGGCCGTGGTCTCGCCGGACGCAAGCAGCCCGAGCAGGTCGCGATCCCGATCGCGGGCACGCGCGCCGCGGGATCGGCGGCTCGCGCGGTGCCAGTCGAGCAGCAGCGAAAGCACGCCGGGCGCGAGGTGATAGTCGCCCGCGGAGACCACCTCGACCGCGCGGACCAGCTCGCGCGGGCGATCGTGCTCACCGACGAAGCCGCGCGCCCCGGCCGCGACGCAGTCGAGCACGGCTTCCGGAGTGGGCGCATGGAATACCACCAGGAGCTCGTCGGCGAGGGTCCCGGCCGCCTCGCGGCAGAGGGCTTCGAGGGCGGGCTGCTCGCGCTCGCAGAGGATCGCGACGGCGGCCGGCCGCGGCGGGGTGAAAAGCGATTGGCTCGACGTCACGCGGAAGCCGGCCTCGCCGAGCAGGCGTTCGAGGCCAAGCCGCAGAAGCTGCGGACGGCACACGAGCGCGACTGCGAGCGTCTCTCCGTGACGTGTAGCCAAACCCACCGGTCTGCGAAACATAACCGGCCTCGCGGGTTGCTACCCAAAAGCCTGTGCACGGTACCTTGACGCGATGCGAGCGTTGATAACCGGCGTCACCGGCTTCGCCGGGCGGCACCTCGCCGAGTGGTGCGCGGCCCACGGTGCCGAGGTGATCGGTCTGGGCCGGCGAGCGCTCGACGAAGACGGTGCGCTCAGGGACGTCGCGACGTACCTCGTCGCCGACCTGCTCGATCGGGACGCGGCAGGGCGTGCAGTTGCAGAGGCCGCTCCGGATCACGTCTTCCACCTGGCCGCCGAGGCATCGGTTGCACGCTCGTGGAAGGATCCCACCGCCGCCGTGCTCGACAACGTCTCCAGCACACTGAACCTGCTCGAATCCTTGAGGCAGCAGGCCCCCGACGCCAGCGTTTTGATCGCATGCTCGGGAGAGGAGTACGGCGTTCCGGAGCGGCTCCCCGTCGACGAGCGTCATCCTCTCCGGCCCCGCAGCCCCTATTCGGCAGGGAAGGCCTCGGCGGACCTCACCGCCGGCTTCTACGCCGACACCTTTGGCATGCGGGTGATCCAGGCGCGGGCCTTCAACCACGCCGGGCCGGGACAGGGACCGCAGTACGTGGTTGCCAGCTTCGCGCGCCAGATCGCGATTGCCGAGCAGGGCGGCGCGAGCGCCGGTGAGGTCGAGCTCGTCACGGGCAACCTCGCGGTCCGGCGCGACTTCACGGACGTGCGCGACGTCGTGCAGGCCTACTGGCTGGCGTTGGAGCGAGCGGAGCCGGGCGCCTACAACGTCTGCAGCGGCAGGTCGGTCGAGATTCGCGACGTGCTCGACGGCCTCGCGGACAGCACGCCGCTCGACCTGAAGGCGCGCGTCGACCCGGCGCTGCTGCGCAAGCACGACGTGATGGAGATCGTGGGCTCACGCGACAAGCTCACGGCGGCCACCGGCTGGGAGCCGAAGATCCCGCTCGAGCGCACGCTCCAAGACTCGCTCGAATGGTGGCGGGAGCGATCCGCCGCGGAGGTGAGCACGTGAGCGCGCCCCGCCGGGCGCTCATCACCGGCATCACCGGACAGGACGGAAGCCACCTCGCGGACCTCTTGCTCGACAAGGGCTACGAGGTACACGGCCTCGTCCGCCGCTCGTCGACGGAGGCGTTCGAGCGGCTCAAGCACATCCGGGACGCGATCGAGCTTCACACCGGCGACCTTCTGGACCAGCGCTCGCTCGTGGACGTGATGCGCGCATGCGAGCCGCACGAGATCTACAACCTCGCCGCGATGTCCTTCGTCGCGGCATCGTGGAACCAGCCCGTGCTGACGGCGGAGTTCTCTGGCATAGGCGTTACGCGGATGCTCGAGGCGATGCGCGAGGCGGCGGCCGACGCGCGCTTCTACCAGGCCTCGTCGTCGGAGATGTTCGGCAAGGTGCGCCAAATTCCGCAGAATGAGAGCACGCCGTTCTATCCACGTAGCCCGTATGGCGTGGCGAAGGCCTACGGGCACTTCATCACCGTCAACTATCGCGAGAGCTATGACCTCTTTGCCTGCTCGGGCATCCTCTTCAACCACGAGGGGCCGCGCCGGGGGCTCGAGTTCGTGACGCGTAAGGTCGCTCACGGAGCCGCCGCGATCAAGCTCGGCCTCCAGGACAAGCTGACGCTCGGCAACCTCGACGCCGAGCGCGACTGGGGTTACGCGAAGGACTACGTCGAGGCGATGTGGCTGATGCTGCAGCAGGACGAGGCCGACGACTTCGTGATCGCCACCGGCGAGGCGCACAGCGTCCGGGAGCTCGTCGAGGTCGCGTTCGAACGCGTCGGGCTCGACCCGGAGGGCTACGTTCGCGCCGACCCGGCCTTCTTCCGCCCCGCGGAAGTCGATCACCTCGTGGGGGACGCTTCGAAGGCGCGCGAGAAGATCGGCTGGGTGCCCAAGACGAGCTTCGAGGACCTGATCAAGCTGATGGTCGACGCGGACCTCGAGCTGCTCTCGCAGGGCGCCCCGCAGCGACAGGCATAACGGCGCGCAGCTACAGGCGCTCGGCGAGCGTCGGTCGCATGCGGCGGTAGAGCTCGAGGCTCGCGCCCAGCACCAGCCCGACGATCGCGAGCGGTATGAGCAGCCGCACCGCGCCCCCGCTGGCCGCCGCTGCGCTCGGCGCGGAAGGATCGATCAGCACGTGACGGGCCTGCTCGATAGTCGCCGCGAGCGGGTTCATCATGAGGAGCTCGCGCGCGCCGCTGGGAACGGTCTCGATCACGTAGATGATCGGAGTGCCCCAGAAGAGCAGCTGGCTCACGACCTCCCAGATCGGCGACATGTCCCGGAACGGCACGTACAGGACCGCCAGGAGCGTCGAGACGGAGGCCGTCACCGTCAGGAGCAGCACTAGCAGTGGCAGCAGCTCCAGCCACGACCAGGCCGGGCCGATCCCGCTCACGAGCACGAACAGGATCACGACGCAGAGGTTCAGGCCGAGGTTGAACGCGCTCGTCAACCCGACCGACAGCGGAATCACCGCCGGGGGGAAGGGGATCTTCCTCAGGAGGGCCTCCCGCGCGACCAGCGACTGGACGGCCTGGCCGGTCGCCTCGGCGAAGTAGGTCCAGAGCACGATCCCGAGCAGGAGCTTGAGCGGATAGTGCGTGATGCCGCCGCCGAAGCGCACGACATGCGTGAAGACCACGTAGAGGACGCCGAAGAGCATCAGCGGCCGCATAAGGGACCACAGATAGCCGAGCACCGAGCCGAAGTAACGGATCTTGAACTCCATCACCGCGAGGCTGAACGTGAGGCGCAGGAAGCGCACCGCCCGGTCGTCGCTGTGAAGCCCCGCGATCGTTGTCCCCGTGGCAGAGGCCTGCGCGCTCAACTCGACACCTCCTGCGCGGCCACGCGCTGGAACGTGAAGTCGTGCGGGATGCTCACGAGGCTCCCCTCCGCGTCTGTTCCCGTTACCACGAATGCGGTTGCCCGATCGCGACGGTCCACGACGCCCGCCTGCGGTCCCTCGAGGATCTCGAGCTGGGCGTTCACGTAGTAACGCCCCGCCGCCAGCGGGTTGTCGAACGCAACCGCGAACACCACATGCTCGCCCGCGCGAAAGCTGCCCGGATGCTGCCCGGCCCAACCGCTCGATGTCGTGAAGACAGTCGGTCCGCGGGCACTCTCGATCGCCAGGCCGAAGCTCGGGTCCTCGAGGTCCTCGTTGAACTCGACGCGCGCCTTGCAGACATAGGAGCGGCCCTGCTCGAGATATTCACGGCGCGACCCACCCTCGTCCTCGATCCACGCATCGGCCACGTACGCGGCTCGATCGCGAAGCGTCCCGATCAGCTCCGTTGCGTCCGCACCACGCTCGCGCTTGAAGTTGACCGCAAGGTATTCGCCCGTCACGTCGCTCGGCTTGCCCATCGCGATCACTTCGCCACGCTCGAGCAGCACGGCCCTGTCGCAGAAGCGGTTCACCGCGTTCATGTCGTGTGACACGAAGAGGATCGTGCGCCCGTCGTCCCGCATGCGGTCGAATTCCTGGTAGCACTTCTGCTGAAAGGCGGCGTCTCCCACCGCGAGCACTTCGTCGATCAGGATGATCTCGGCGTCGATCTGAACCATGACCGCGAACGCGAGGCGCACGTACATGCCGGAGGAGTAGTTCTTGAGCTTCAGCTCGGTGAACTCCTCGAGGCCGGCGAACTCGATCACCTCGTCGACGCGGGCGGCGGCGTCGCGGCGTGTGAGCCCGTGCAGGATCGCGTTGAGGATGATGTTGTCCCGCGCCGCCAGCTCCGGGTTGAAGCCGACTCCCAGCTCGATGAAGGTGGACATGCGGCCCGCGATCCGGATGTCGCCCCGATCGACTCGATAGATCCCTGCGATGCACTTGAGCAGCGTGCTCTTGCCCGATCCGTTTCGCCCGACGACCCCGAGGAACTCGCCCGCGTGCACGTTGAACGAGACTTCGTGAAGCCCTTCCAGCGGTTCGAAGCGCGTGCGGCGGAACCCGTGAAGCACGCGCTCCTTCAACGTGAAATAGCGCTCCTGCGGAACGCGAAACTGCTTGCTGACCCGGTCCACGACGATCGCGGGGCGGGTGGCGTTGTCGCGTCGCTTGGCGGCCACGAGGTTTCAGTGTATGGACCGGGGTGGCGGGGCTGAGCCGGCCCGCGCCACCGGCGGCACTAGCATGACGCGCCTGTCCGACTCTCCCGCAGCACGATCGCATCCTGCGGATGCCGCCCGTCGCCTGATCGCCGAGGGCGCCGGTTCGCCTTCTCCGGGTGCCGGGCCGCTACGTAGCTTCGCACGCCGTCTGCTGCTTCGCCTGGCGCGTCCCTTCAGCGCGCGTCAGCAGATGATCGACAACCGGCTGCTCGACGCGATCGACGACCTCGATCGGCGCCTTCGCGGGCAGGAGCGGCTGCAGCTCGACCTGCTGACCGAGGACTTCGCCCTGGCGCTCGAGGCGCTTCGCGCGCGGGTCGCGAGAGGCGAGGAGCTGGTCGCCGGGAGCCGCGCATTGCCGTACGTGGCCGGGGATGCGTTGCAGGAGCTGCCCGGCCCTTCGGGCAGCGTGGTGCTCGGCTATCGCGATCAGGGCGCGGCCTCTGCGAGTCCCTCGGGCGCTCCCTACCGCGACTTCGAGGAGGTCTTCCGAGGCCCCGAAGACCGGGTGAGCGAGCGGCAGAAGGCGTATCTCGAGGTGTTGAAGGGACACGAGCCCGTGCTGGACGCAGGATGCGGACGGGGGGAGCTGCTCGACCTGCTGAGGGAGCACGAAATCGCCTACACGGGCGTGGACATCGACGCCGGGATGGTCGAGCGCTGCCGCGCGAAGGGACACGCCGACGTGACGGCGGGCTCGGCGAACGAGTACCTCGAGCGCCTTCCCGAAGGAACGCTTGGGGCGGTGTTCTCGGCCCAGGTGATCGAGCATCTGCCGTATGCCGACCTGACCGCGTTCCTCCGGCTGTCGCGCTCGAGGCTGCGCTCCGGCGGCCTGTTCGTGGCTGAGACCGTCAACCCTCATGCGCCCCATGCGCTGAAGACCTTCTGGGTGGACCCGACTCACCAACATCCGCTCTTTCCCGAGGTGATGCTCGTCCTCTGCCGGATCGCGGGCTTTGGCTCCGCGTACGTGTTCCATCCGCTCGGCAGCGGGGACATCGAGCAGGATCGATACCGCGAAAGCGAGTACGCGGTCGTCGCGAGGGCGGATTGAGGTTCGCGACGATCGCGCACGCGGCGCAGCTGCCACATGCGTGGGTGCTGGCGAAGGGACTGCGGCAGCACCATCCGGACTCCCGTCTCACGGTGCTCCTGCTCGGCCCCGAGCGCGTCGGCGCCGGAGGCGAGCCGTTCGACGTGCTGCGACCGGCTGAGCTGGGGGTCAGCGGGTGGGAGCAGCTGATGCTCGAGGCCCGGTGGCCCGACCTGACCGAGTTCTTCAAGCCCCATCTCTTGAGGCGGCTGATCGCCGAAGGGGCCGAGGCTTCCGTGTACCTCGACGTGGCGGTCGACGTGCACGCGCCGCTCCGGCTCGTGGCGACGATGCTCGAGCACCACGGCGCCGTGGTCGCTCCCCGCGTGCTGGGGGCGTTGCCGGACGACGGCCATCGCCCCACCGAAGAGGATCTGCGCCGGGCGGGGCGGCTTGGCGCCTCGATGGTTGCGCTTGGCCGCCAGCCGGTGGCGGTCGAGCTGGTCGGGTGGTGGGCCGAGCGGCTCACGCGCGCCGCGCGGCTGTCTCCGGCGGCCTCGACCGGCCGGCAACCATGGGCCTCACGGGCGCTCTCCTACTGGATGGACCTCGCCCCGAGCGTGTTCGACGGCGTCGCGGTGCTCGGGGACACCGGCAGCGCCGTCAGTTACTGGAATCTGCACAGGCGTCACCTCGCGGACGCCGACGGGGTTCCCACGGTGGACGGCCGGCCGCTCCGGTTCATGCATTTCGAGGGCTTCGACCCATACCGGCCGTTCTTGCTCAATCCGAGGTTCGACCGCATTCGGACGAGCGAAAGCCTGGCGCTCGCGGAGCTGTGCGAGTCCTACGCCGAGCGCCTCACGGAAGCAGGCTGGCGCGACGAACGCCGCCGCGCCGAGGTCGGCCGCCGCCTCGCGAACGGCATCGTCTTCGACGACCGCCTGTCGCACCTTCTTGCGGAGGCCGCTGCGGCCGGTGAGGCGCCGGAGGACATCTTCTCCGAGGAAGGGACCGAGGCGTTCATGCGGTGGATGGAGGCGTCCTCCGTTCCGGGGAGCCCGGCCGGGGTCAGTCGCTACCTGTCTCAGGTGCACCGCGAGCGAGACGATGTTGTGCAGGCCTACCCCGATCCCGGGGGCGCCGACAGCGAGGGCTTCGCCGGTTGGGCGTGGGTCTTCGGTGTGCGGGAGATGGGAGTGCCGGAGCGCTTCCTGCCGCCGCGGCCACCGAGCATCGACCCCGCGGCCGCCTCCTGGCACGCGCCCGTGCTCACGCGGGGACAAGCGCTGCCACGCGGCGCCAGGCCGGAGCTTTCGATGAACGTGACCGGGCTGTTGAAGGGCACGCTCGGCCTGGGGGAGGCGGCGCGCGGGTACGTTCGAGCGCTCGGCGAAGCCGGCATCCCGGTCTCGACCTCGACCGTCGACATCCGCGAGTTCGTGAAACTCACCGGGCCGGCGCACGAGACCTACGCGCAGGTCGACTTCACGGACCTGGCCGGCGCGGGGGACGCGGGCTTCAACCTCGTATGCATCAACGCCGACGAGCTGGTCGCGTTCGCCGAGTCGGCCGGAGAGGACTTCTTCAAGTCACGGCCCGCGGTGGGGGTCTGGGCCTGGGAGACCGATCGGATCCCGGCGCGCTGGAGCAGGGCGTTCGGGCTGCTCGACGAGATCTGGGTGTACTCCGATTACGTCGCCGAGAACATCGGCGCGGTCTCGCCGATCCCGGTCCAGCGTGTGCCCCCGCCCGTCTCGCCGCCCGACCCCGGTGACGTGGAGCTGGCGCTCGGCGTGCCGGAGGGCTTCCAGTTCCTCTTCATGTTCGACTTCTTCAGCACGATCCAGCGCAAGAACCCCGTGGGCTTGATCGAGAGCTTCAGGCGGGCGTTCGCGCCCGGCGAAGGGCCGCAGCTCGTGATCAAGACGATCAACGGCGTGCACCGGCCCGAGGCGCTCGAAGAGGTGCTGTGGGCAGCGCGAGGGCGCGAAGACGTCCACGTCGTAGACCGCTCGCTGAGCGCCCGGGAGCGCGACGCGCTCGTCGCGGGGTGCGACTGCTACGTCTCCCTGCACCGGAGCGAAGGCTTCGGGTTGACGCTCGCGGAGTGCATGGCGCTCGGCAAGCCGGTGATCGGCACCGCGTATTCCGGGACGACGGACTTCATGACCGAGGGCAACAGCTACCCGGTGCCCTACGGGCTGACCCGCGTCGGCGCCGACTGCGAGATCTATCCGGCCGACGGCACCTGGGCCGACCCGGACCTGGAGGCGGCGGCTGCGGCGATGCGCAGGGTGGTCGAGCAGCCGGAGGAGGCGCGGGTCAAGGGCGAGCAGGCCAGGCGCAGGATCGAAGCGCTGTACTCGCCGCGCGCGGTCGGCGAGCTGATCGGGGCTCGGCTAGACGAGCTCCGGGGGTTTTGGCGGTAGAGGTCTTAGGCCTTGCGCCGCCGTGCGCGGTAGCCGAACCGGTAGAAGACTCGCAGGAGCCAGAACAGCGGCCGGCGCAGCCGCTTTCGGGTCGCGACGGAGAGCAGCGCGCGCTGAACGTCGGCCGGGAGATACGCGTCCGCGCCGACGAGCTCGCCCATGTTCTCCTCGAGCCCGACCCACTTGACCAGCTCCGCCTCACGGGCCTTGGCGTCGGCGGCAAGCGCCGAAGCCTCCCGGAACGGCTGCTGCGTCGTCTGCTCGTAAGTCTCGAGCAACTCCGTTCCGATCGAGTCCCAGTCGTGCATCGCACGCGCAGCCGTGGCGATCAGCTCGATGTGACGACTGCGTTCCGGACCGTCGCGCAACAGTGGCTCGACGCGCTCGGCCGAGGCCTCGGCGTCCCACGGCACGAGCGTCGCGGCCTCGCACGGCAGCACCTCCCCGAGGGAAGCCTGGGGCGCGAACAGGCACGGCGTACCGGCCGCCGCTGCTTCGAATGGGATTAGTCCAAACCCCTCGTAGACGGTCGGATAGACGACCGCTGCGGCGTTCGCGTAGAGCCACGCCTTTTCGGGCTCGCTGACCGAGGGCAGCTCGTGCACGGCGTCCGACAGCGTCCGCCGCGCGGCGAGGAAGGCGGCTTCGTCACCCCTCGAGGAGCCGTGGCCGACGTGCGCGCCAGCCAGCACGAGGCGCCCGTCCCAGCCTCGCTCGCGGAGCTCCTCGAGCAGCCGCAGAGCGAACATGCGGTTCTTGTGGCGAAAGTCGTTGCCGATGCACAGCAGGAAGTGCCCATCGGGCCCGTCCGCCGGTCGACGCTGCTCGCCCGGCTCAGGCTGCCGGTTGACCTCCATCGGGATGACGCGGGCATGGGCGGGGTCCAGGAGACCCTCTCGGATCGCGTCATCGGCCGCGTGCCGGCTCAGGAATATGACCTGGTCCGCCAGCGCCAGCGCCTGGCGGGTGACGCGCCGGAACTGCGACCAGCGCTCGAAGGAGCCGACGTATCCAGGGTTGTGGAAGGCGATCAGGTCGAGGTGGGTGATCACGACCCGTTCGCCGAGGCGCGGCAAGAGCTCCAAGTCCTCGGCCGACGTGACCTGGTACGGGCGATGGACGATCGCGCTGCGCTCGAGCCCGGGCCCGACGTCGTCCGGGTACAGGCGTTCGACCGAGGGCATCCGGTCCAGCGCTGCGAGCGCGTCGTCGCCCCCGGCCGCCGGGTCCAGGAGCACCCGCACGTCCACCCGGCCGGTTCTGTGGAGAGCTTCGATCAGCTCCAGCGTCTCTGCCTGGGGACCCGAGACCGAGCCACGCAGGATGCGCGCGTCGATCGTCACCGACAGCTTTCCGAGCGCCCGGCGAGCCGCCGAGATCGACTGCGAGAAGACCGGCGACGGCGACTCCTCGAGAGCCTGCCCGAGATACGGGTAGCGCCGCTCGAGCAGGTGGCGGTCCTCGCCGAGCGGCAACGGGCTGCCCTCCGCCGAGAGCTCCGGCATCACCGACGGCACGAAGACGTCGTCGGCGGCGAGATTGACGAGGCCGTGAAGGACGCATCGTTGGGCGAAGTCGATCACGGCCGAGCGCAGGCGCATGAAGCTCTCATCGAGCGGCCCGGCCAGCTCGAGCGCGGCCCGGGAGATCCAGATGCAGTGGCCGTCTGCGGTCGGTATGCGCGGCAGCAGGCGTGGGGACGACGCCGCGATGTCCGCGGCCAGCCGCTCGAGGCCGAGGTGCGCCGGAAGCGGCTCGTACGGACCCGCCACCGACAGCAGGCCGGCGTTGTTGCCCAGTGCGCTCGCGGTCGCGACCGTCGTGTCCGACCTCCCCACCTCGCTGAGGCGCTCGAGCCACCCCTCGAAGACGACGGCGTGGCTGGCGAGGAGCACGCAGTCGGCCTTCCCGGTCGCATCGAGCGCGGCGTTCGCAAGCGTCGCCTCTCCCAGGGAGCCGCTGAGCTGAATGAGCCGGAACCGCCGGTCGAGGTCGGACAGAAACCGCTCCAGGGCAGGATCCGTCGGCGCCCGGTCCACGATCACGACGGGCACGTCACCCGGCGTGTGCTCCGCGACGCTGCGGATGCAGCGGTAGAGCATGTCGAGCGCGCCGGTGACGGGTATGCAGACGGCGACCGAGCCGCGGCCGGCGCCGGGGAGTTCGACCTCCTCCAGGGCTTTCACTGCCATGGTCTCGCTATTCGCTCAAGTGCCGTGATCGCCTGTCGCGCTCTCGGCCTCGGGGAGCGCGGGTTCAGGATCGATCGTCTAGGTTGCCGCGCATGAATCGGCAAGCGTACCGCGGGATCGTCGTGGGCCTGGGGCGCATGGGCACGTACCACCTGCGTGTGCTGAACCTGTTGCCCGACGTCGACGTGGTCGCGGCCGTCGACCCCAGCGAAGAGCGACGGGGGGCTGCGTTGGAGCTCTACCGCGGGCTCCCGGCCTTTGCGGATCTGCCGGAGACCCTCGACGCGGTCGAAGCCGACTTCGCGTGCCTGGCCGTTCCGGTCGAGCACCTGCCGCCGCTCGGCCGCCTCGCGCTCGAGGCCGGGCTCGCGGTATTCGTGGAGAAGCCGATGGCGCCGAACGAGGACGCGGCGCTCGAGCTGATCCGCCTCGCAGAGTCGCGCGGGCTGTTGCTGAGCGTCGGCCACGTCGAGCGGTTCAATCCGGCCGTGATGCTGCTCAAGCAGAAGCTCGACGAGGGGGAGGCGGGGGAGATCTTCCAGATTCACGCGCGTCGCCTGAGCCCGTACCCCGACCGCGATTCGCTGCTGGGAGTCTCGCTCGACCTCGCCACGCACGACCTCGACATCATTCGCTACCTGACCGGAAGCGAGGTGACCCGCGTCTACGCGGAGGTGGCACAGCGGGCTCACGCGGTTGCCGAAGACCTCATCTGCGCCTCGCTGAGGATGGATGACGGATCGACAGGGTTGCTCGAGGTCAACTGGATGACCCCTGCAAAGGTGCGTGAGCTCAGCGTCACGAGCGAGCGCGGGATGTTCGTCGTCAACTACCTGACCCAGGACCTCTTCTTCTACGAGAACCCTCTGGCAACGATCCAGTGGGACGCTTTGAACGTCGTCCGGGGCACGGGGGAGGGCAACATGGTTCGCTACGCGCTCGAGCGGCGCGAGCCGCTCCGGGTCGAATGGGAAGCGTTCCTGGGGGCGCTGCGCGATCCCGCCGCGGCGACCGTGACAGGCTGGGACGGCATCGCCGCCCTGTCCACGGCGCGTGCGATCAAGCAGTCCGGCGAGTCGCACAAGGCCGTGGTTCCGCGCTATCGCGAGCTGCTTACTCAGGGCTGACAAACTCGATCGGAGGCGCGTGGGCGGTCCGTTCGTGGCTGTATCATCCGCGGCGTTCGCGAGTCGAGGACGGCGGCAGCCTCGCCCCCCAATGCGTCGCCGCCGGGCGGGAATCCTGTCGCATGACGCTATCTACGGCACTCAGTGAGACCCTTGTCCGGGCGCTGCGCCTCCCTGGCCCACACGTGCCCGGCTGGTATCCGCTGGTCGCCGAGCGCGCGCATCGAGCCTTTCACCTCGGAAGCGGCATCCGCACGGTGGACGTGCTCGGCTCGCAGATGGCGCTCGACCCGGACGAGTACATGCAACGACGTTTCTACTACCACTGCTACGAGGCGCCCGCCGTTCGCTTCTTCAAGCGGTGGCTCACAGCCGGTGACGTCGTGCTCGACGTCGGCGCGCACGTCGGGCTCTTCACGTTGCTCGCGTCGCGGCTCGTAGGTCCCGCGGGGGAGGTTCACGCTTTCGAGCCGGTTCCGGCGAACTTCGAGCGGTTGCGGGCGAACATCGCCCTCAACGGGCTCGCGAACGTCCAGCCGAGCCGAGTCGCGGTGAGCGACGAGGAGGGGGAGGTCAGCCTTGGGCTCCGCGACGAGCGGCTTGTCGGAAACTCGACCTGCGACTACACGGTCGGAGCCGAGCTGAGCTCGGTCACGGCGCCGACCACGACGCTCGACAGTTATCTGGACGCTCGGGGACCCGCACGCGTGCGACTCGTGAAGATCGACGTGGAGGGCTTCGAGTACCGTGTCCTCGCAGGCCTGGAGGGCACGCTCGCCGAGGCCCCACCCGACGCGATCATGCTGGAGCTCAACGCGGAGATGCTCTACGAGCACGGAAGCAGCCCGACCAGCCTGATCGCGCAACTGCGCGATCACGGCTACAAGGTCCAGGAGCTCGGCCACGCAGGCCGGCTGAAGCCGGCGCCCGCGGCGGCCGAGATCGAGCGGGCGACCGAGCGCTTCGACTTCGACAATGTGCCGAAGAGCAGGCTGCGGATCGGGCTCGGGACGCGGCGAACGTTGTTCAACGCGGTTGCGACTCACGCGACAGCGCGCTCCGCGGCTGCGCAGCGAGTGTTGCAGTCATCGGAGTGTTGAAGCCGACGGGCAGCCAAGCAGCCGCGAACGCGGCGAACGAGGTTCTCCGGCCCCCGGCCGCGGATCTCGAGCGAGACCAAGCCGGGACTCGTCGCCTCGATCGTCTGCGGTCCGGCAGCCTCGAGCGCATCGCCGGCTGGCTGCCGCCGTTCGTCTTTCTGGCACTGGCGCTCTCGGCGACCTGGCCATGGGCTCTGAGGCCTTCAACGGTCGTTATGGCCCCGACCGGCGGGGACGTTTCGACCAGCATCTCTAAGTTCAGCGCGATCGTTCAGAGCGGAGCGGTTCCTTTCGTCTCGGACCGCATCACGGCGGTGGGGTTTCCGGACGGCCTCCATACGACGCCGGGCCTCGACAGCGCGGCGGGGCTGAGCACTCTCTACCTGTGGGTCGGGTCTGCCGCGATCGGGCCGGTCCAGGCCCATGGGTTACTCGCTGTGCTCGGCTTCTTTCTCACGGGCACCGTCACCTATCTGTTCGTCCGGCGCGTGACGGGCTCCGTGGGCGCCGGCCTAGTAGCCGGAATCGCCTACGGCTTCTTCCCCCACCTCTACCTGATGGCATATGCCGCGACCACCTACACGCACATGTGGCTCTTCATCGTCGCGCTCTGGGCGTTCTGGAACCTGTCGCAGGCGCCGACTCGCCGCAACGCGCTGCTCGCCGGGGCGTCGCTCGTGCCCTCGATCTTCTGGACTCCGTATTACGCGCTGCACGTCTCGGTGCTCGCGACGGCGTGTTGCATCGTGCTGTTCCTGATCGGTCCGCGGATCGATTTCCAGCGCAAGCTGCTCGGCCTGGTGGCGGTGCCGTGGGTCGCGGCCCTCGTCGTGTACGTGGGGATCGGAGTCGCGACGTCGTTCTCGGACGCGCCCGACAGGCCGCTGTCCGACTTCTACGAGCAAGCAGCCCATCCGCTCATGTATGTGTTGCCGGGCTACGCATCCGACTGGGGCGCCGGGCCCTACGACACGCTTGTGCGTCACGTCCCGCGGGCCGCGAATGCAAACCTGTATATCGGGTTGTCGGTGATCGCGCTCGGCGCGATCGCGGTGTTCGCCAATCTCGGCCCCTGGCTCATGGGTCGTTTTCGTGGACGACCCTCGCCTCAGGCGGTGGCAGCGCTGCTCGCACTCGGCACGGTGGTCGCCTGCTTCCTCTGCTCGATGCCGCCGCGCGTCGCACACCATGCGATCCCGACGCCGTCGATGCTGTTCTTCCACGTCACGCCCGGGTTGCGTGCGGGCCAGCGCTTCGTCATGCCCTTGATGGCGGGCGCCGCGGTGCTCGCGGGCCTGGGGACGGCCGCTCTCCTGCGCCGCGTCCCGCGCGTGGGGCTGCTTCCGGTGGCCGCCGCAATTGCCGTGCTGGTTGCCCTCGACCTTGGCACAAGCCCTCCCGGCATGCCGGCCGAGCTGACCGCTCACCCACCGGCCCTCGAGGCGCTCGCCAAGGCGCCCAAGGCCCCAGCAGTCGAGGTCTTCCCATGGGGGATTCTCGGCGGGCAGCCCCAGCGAGCGTGCATGGCGCAGCTGATTCACAAGAAGCCGCTGGTCAATACCTGCTCGATCGCCGACGCTCCACCACGCGTCCTGAGCGCCGCCGTGCAGCCCATGTGCCGTGCGCTAAAGCAGTTGCGCGGCGACGGCCTGCGGTACGTGATCGTCGATCTGCCCGTCGCTGAGAACATCAGCACCTGCTTCCGCCGGTCGTCGTCGCTCGGCGGATGGCGGCTGCTCACCCAGGACACGCAGTACCGGGTCGTGGAGCTCCGGGGATCCTCCTAGCCCTCTCATGTCTCGCGCGCAAGGGGAGACCATCGGCCAAAACACCTCGCAGAGCGCTGCGCGGAAAGGCGGGTCGGCGTACCGGGCGCCGGCGTCGCGGGCGCGCGAACGGGCGCGCGCACTCGCATCGGGCCGGCGGTTCCAGGCCATCGCCGCGGGCCTTGCATATCTCGCCTTCGCCGTCTTCTTGACGTGGCCCCTGGTGCTCCACATCGACTCGGCGATCTATGGCCCGGTCGGCGACGGGACGGGCGCGGTCTCGACGATGCGCGAGCTGCTGGAAGGAGGACACTTCCCGTTCGCGGCGGGGACGATCAACGACTTCGCGGCTCCCAGCGGGCTCGACATCCGGTGGACCCTGAACATCTCGACGCTGCCGTCCTTCGGCTTCCTGTACGTCCTGACGGCGATGTTCGGGCAGATCGCGGCGTTGAACCTCTACACGCTGTTGGGCTTCACCCTCTCCGGGCTGGCGACGTTTCTCCTCGTCCGGCGGATCGTGGGCTCGGCCGCGGTCGCGTTCATCGCCGGTTACGCGTACGCCTTCTATCCGTTCGTGGCCATCAGTGCGCAGGGACACCCCGATTTCGTGCACGGATGGGTGTTCGTGGTGCTGCTGTGGCGGCTCGTCGAGCTAATGGAGAAACCGAGCGTGCGGAACGGAGTGTGGACCGGGTTGGCGCTGATCCTGATCTTTGCCTGGACGCCGTACCACATCCTCTTCGGCGCCGTGATGACCGCGTCCGTGGGCCTCGTCACGCTCTTCTTCGCCTGGCGGCGCGACCTGCTCCGGCCGATGGTCGGCGGGCTCGGCGTCGCGGCGGCGATCGGAGTGACCTGGCTGGGAGCGATGGTCCTGGTGAACCAGGCCTCGTCTCGCAGTGAGGTCCGTACCCACACGATCCAGGAGGTGATCGCTTTCTCGGCGCGGGCTCCCGAATACGTCGTGCCCACGGGAGAGCAGCCCTTCTTCGGCGACCAGGCGCAGCGCTATCGGTCCTCGCACCTCCACGGCTCGAATGCCTCGGAGAACACGATCTACCTCGGCGTGACCGTGATGCTGCTGGCGCTGGTGGGCCTGATCGCGTCGGTGCGCCGCCCCGGCCTGCCCCGGCGGGTCGCAATCGCATCGGCCGCGATGGCCGCGGCGGCGTTCGCGTTTTCCGCGCCGCCGCACGTCAAGCTTTTCGGCGTCGACGTTCCGACGCCGACGCAGCTGATCTTCGACATCACCACAACGTGGCGGGTGTTCTCGCGCTTTGCGATGGTCGTGATGCTCGGCCTCGTGATCCTCGCCGCCCTCGGCATCCAGGCGATTGTCAGACGGCGCGCGCTGGTCGTGCAGGGCGCCATGCTCGTCCTGCTGCTGGGAGCGATCGGCGCAGACCTCTGGGCTCGACCGGCGCAAGGTGTCAATCGGTTCACCGTGCCCGCGGCATACCACAGGCTGGCCGGGCTGCCAAACGGCATCGCCGCCGAGTACCCGCTGCTGCCGGCTCCGCAGTCGCAGTACGGAGACACGTTCTGGCAGTCGTGGTACGACAAGCCGATCGTCAACGGCTACCTCGAGGGCAGCCCGGAGGAAGGCCGGGCGCTGAGGCTCGCGAAGCTCTCCGACCCCGCGACGCCGCGCGGCCTCAAGGCCCTTGGTGTGCGCTATGTGTTGCTTCGCCGGGATCTCGTCGCGGCCGGTCTCGCCGATCCCGGACAACCGGGACGCGTCCTCCGGCCGGTCTTCCGCGATTCCCAGGTCTCGCTCTACGAGCTCGTCCAGCCCGGCGAGCAGGTGCTCGTCTCGCCGATGAAGGGATTCTCGCCGACCGAGAGCGGGCCCGACGGTCCCTTCCAGTGGATGGTGGAGCGCGGGGGGACGATCGAGATCCAGGGGTCGTGCAACAGCTGTGCGGGCAAGGTCAGCGTGAGTGTCGGGACGTTCGACCGGCCCCGCCGGGTGGAGATCGACGGGCCCGGCGGACGGCCACTCGCGCGTGTGTACGTGACGAAGACGAGAGAGATCACGTTCCCGGTGCACTTCAACCGGAAGCTCGTGCTGCGGGTTCGAAGCGATCCCGGGCCGCAATCGATCACCGAGACCACGGGTCAGCCCGACCCTCGCTCGATCGGCATCTCGGTGGGCCGGACGTCCTTCACGTTTGCGCGCGGGGGCCGGCGTTGACGGCCGCCCCCAGCCTGTCGATCGTGATTCCGGTCTACAACGAGCCAGACTGGATCGCCCGCTGCGTGGAGGACGCAGTCGGAGCGGTTCGAAGCTCCCCGTTTGCCGACGTCACCGAGATCGTGATCGTCGACGACGGCTCCGACGAGCCGACCAGGGAAGCGCTCGCCGCGCTGGCGCCGGGAGTGCCGACCCGCACGATCACGCAGGAAAATCGGGGCCGGTTCGAGGCGCGCAAGGCGGGCATCCAGGCGGCTGGCGGCGACCTCGTGCTCTTGCTCGACAGTCGCGTGCTGATCGGTTCCGACGCGCTGCGGTTCGTCTCTACGCGAATCGACGGTGAGCTTCCCGTCTGGAACGGGCATGTAGAAGTCGACGTCGCGCGCAATCCGTTCGCTCGTTTCTGGCGGACGGTCGCGTTCGCCGCGTGGCCCGACTATCTCCGGAACCCGCGCACGATGAGCTTCGGGCTCGAGGACTACGATCGCTATCCGAAGGGCACGACCTGCTTCCTGGCACCCCGCGAATCGCTCCTGAGCGCCCTCACGGAGTTTCGCTCCATGTACGACGACCCTCGGTTCGCCAACGACGACACCGTGCTGATCCGTTCGATCGCGCGTGGCCAGCGGATCAACCTCTCGCCGGGCTTCGCCTGCCGCTACCACGCGCGCGAGTCGCTGCACCGCTTCCTCCGGCACTCCTTCCACCGCGGCACGGTGTTCGTGGACGGATTCGGCAGGCGCGGCACTCGTTTCTTCCCGGTCGTAATCGCTTTCTTTCCCGCCTCGGTGGCATTCGCGGCACTTGCCGCCAAGAAGCCGTTGTGGGCCGGCGCGATCGCGGCGGGGGTCCCGGTGCTCGCCGCGGCCTGGGCCGCAAGCCTCGGGCGCCCGCCCGCCGACGTCGTCGCGTTCTCGGCGCTCAGCGGCCCGTTCGCCGCCGCCTACTCGGCAGGTATCTGGCGCGGGGGCGCGATGGCCTTGAGGGCGCGCCTTCGATGATCGCGTTTGCCTATGGAACCACCGGTGAGCTGATCAAGCTTGCGCCGGTCCTCCGCCGGCTCGAGGACCGCGGCGCTCCGCTGCTGAGGCTGTGCACGGCTCAGCAAGCCGGGCAGATCCTGCCGATGCTCTCCGACTTCGGCCTGTCCGCGCCGGACGTGTGGCTGGGACACGGGTATCGCGGCGAGGACCTCGAGCGCCCTCGCCACATCCCCCGCTGGCTCGGCGAGGTGTCGGTCAACTTTGCCAGGCACCGTCGCAAGCTCGCCTCGCAGATCCGCAGCGGTGAGGGGAGGCCCCTGGTCGTAGTTCACGGGGACACGATGACGACCGTCCTTGGCGCCGTCATCGGCCAGCTTCTTCGAGTCCCCGTCGCGCACATCGAGGCTGGAATGCGGAGCGGCGACTGGCGCAATCCCTTCCCGGAGGAGCTCAACCGCAAGCTCGCCGCGAGGCTGACCCGGATCCACTTTGCTCCCGGGCCCGGTTCCGTTGCGAACCTGACCGCGGAGCGAGTTCGCGGCGAGATCATCGACACGGCTCACAACACGATCAGCGACAACCTCGGCGACATCCCCGCCGAGCTCCCGCCCGGCATCGACGTGCCGGCCGAGCCCTTCGGGCTCGTCTCCCTCCACCGGCAGGAGCTCCTCTACAACGAGGACGGGCTTCGCGCGGTGCTCCAGGTCCTTCGCGAGTCGGCAGACCGGGGCGTGCGCCTGCTGTTCGTGGACCATCCGATCACGGCCGCCGCCGTCGAATCAGCCGGACTGAGCAGTCTCTTCGACGGGGAGCGACTGGTGCGCATCCCCCGGCAGCGCTACTTTCACTTCCTTTCCCTGTTGAAGAAGAGCGTCTTTCTCGTCACCGACTCGGGCGGCAGCCAGGAGGAATGCGCATTCATGGGGCACCCCTGCCTCATCCACCGCACCGCCACCGAGCACGCAACGGGGCTCGGCGGCTCGGTCGTGCTCTCGCGCGGCGACCTCGCGACCGTTCGGGAGTTCCTCGACGACCCCGAGCGCCTTCGGAGCGAGCCGATCCGCCTTCCCGAAAGTCCCTCCGACCGGATCGTCCGGTGCCTCGAGGAACGGGGGTTCCTCCCGGAGCGCGAGCGGGCGCTTTCGGCCCATACCGGCAATGATGCCGCCGGTGGCTCATCTGTCGCCGACGAGGCGACCTCCGAGCACATCGAGCAATGAGCAGATCTCCAGCAAGCCTCGAGCAAACGCCGAGGGCACCGGCGGGCGGCGCGAACGCGCAGCCGCCAAGCGGGCAGCCCGACCTTCAGCTCGTGACGTCGCCCCGCACGCTTCTGTCCAGGATGGGCAAGGGCGCGTCGCTGATGGTGATGCTGACGCTGGTCGGGAGCGCGGTGAACTACAGCTCGAACCTCGTTTTCAGCCGGCTGCTGAAGCCCGCCAGCTACGGTGACCTGACGGCGTTGCTCGCGCTGCTCGTCGTGATCACGATCCCGACCGGCGCCGCTCAAACGGTGATCGCCGAGCGCGTCGCGAGCTACCGGGCGAAGGGTCGCTTCGACCGGGTCGGTTACCTGATTCGCTACGCGTTCGCGCACGTCACCGTGATCGCGATCGCGGTCGGCGTCCTCTACACGCTGTCGATCCCGCTGATCGTCGACCTGCTCGACCTTCAGGCCACGGGCCCCGCGATCGCGCTCGCCCCGCTCGTGATGCTCACCTTCCTCCTGCCGGTCGCGATGGGAACCCTGCAGGGGATGGACCGCTATCTCGCATACGGCTCGATGCTGCTCGCGATCGCCGTCTCGCGCGTCGCCTTCGGAGTGCCATGGGCTCTGAGCCCCGCGGGGGGCTCGGGCGGCGCGCTGGCGGGCCAGGCCCTGGGAGTCGGAGTCGTGCTGGTGTGCGCGTGTTGGCTGCTGCGCGGCGACCTGATCATCCGGCGGGGTACCGGCGCGGCGACCTCGGGCCTGCGCCGGAAGCCCGACGCGCGGGCCGTGTCGGCGAGCCTTGCCTTCATCGCGTTCGCCGTGATCAGCAATCTCGACATCCTGATGGCGAAGCTGTTCCTGCCTTCGAAGGAGGTCGGGCTCTACGCCGCCCTGTCCACGATCGGCAAGGTGGTGATGTTCCTGCCGGGCGCGGTGGCCGTGGTGATGGTGCCGAACGCGGCGCGCGCGCGGCACTCGAGCCGGGATGCGGGGCGCGTGCTGCGCATCGCGGCGATGCTCGTCGTGGTTACGACCGTGATCGCGGCCGTTCCCGCGGCCCTGCAGCCGGAGCTCGTGATCCGGACGATGTTCGGAGCCGACTACCTGGGGGCGACGAACGGCGTGCTGCCGATCGTCTGCGCCGGGGCCGGCATGGCGCTGCTCTATCTGCTCGTGATCTATTCGGTGGCGATCGAGGACCGCCGGTGGAGCATGCTGATCGGAGCCGGGATCCTCCTGCAGATCACGGGCATCACGCTGTTCCACGACTCGCCCACCCAGATCGCGGTCGTGCAGGCGGTCGTTGCGGGCGCGGTGCTGCTCGGGAACGAGCTCGCCTTCCACCGGCTGTTGATGGCTCCCCGAGACACGATTCGAGACCGCCTGTGACCGAGCAGGATCCTTACCTGTCGCTGGTCACGCCGGTTCACAACGGCGCCGCCTTCATCCAGGACAGCGTGCGGGCGATGCTGCACGCGCTGGACCAACTGGAGCGGCCGTGCGAGCTGATCGTGGTCTGCGACGGCAGCACCGACGGGACCGCGAAACTCGCAAGCGCAATCGGGGATCCGCGCGTGAGAGTGCTGCGATATGAGGACAACCACGGGAAGGGAGTGGCGGTCACCTGCGGGCTGGCGCACGCGCGCGGACGGTTGATCGGCTGGCTCGACAGTGACCGCGACGTCGATCCCGAGGTGATCGTGGACGCGGCCCGCCGCTTCGAGCGCGGCCCCGAGGTCGACGCGGTGATCGGCAGCAAGCGGCACCCGGACAGCCGCGTGCATTACCCGCTGATCCGCCGCGTCTACTCCGCCGGGTTTCAGCTGCTCGTACGGATGCTCTTCCGGATCAACGTGCGCGACACGCAGGTGGGGGCCAAGCTCTTCCGCCGGGAGATGCTCGAGACGGTCGTGCCGCTGCTTCTGATCAAGCGTTACGCGTACGACCTCGAGTTGTTGGCGGTTGGTGCCGAATTCGGCTTCGACCGCGTCGAGGAGACCCCGATCAGGCTGAACTACCGTTTCTCCGGAAGCGGCATCACGAGCGAGGCGGTCCGGTGGATGTTCGTCGACACGCTCGCGATCGCCTACCGGATCCACTTCCGCCACTGGTACGTCCGCCGCTTCGCGGCGCTCCAGCGTGCGCGCACCGACGCGACCAGGCAGCGCATGACGCTCGAGCAGGACCGGATCGTTCCGCCGTTCGGCACGTTCGACCTGACGGGCGCGGAGGATCGCGAGATGGTCCGGGACCGAGCGCTCTAGGAAGCCTTGCGGCCCGCGACTTCGACCAGGCTGTAGCCGGGCACCCTCATGCGGATGTTGCGCAGTCGTGCGAGCGCCGGCCGCTTGACGTAGATCGTCGAGAGCCGCTCGAACGGGAACAGCCGGGCGAGCGCGCCGGCGCGCGCGGCCAGGTCGACGACCGGAAAGGACATGGATGTGACCTTCACGTCGGTGACACCCAGCCTCGGGTGCGCGAGCGCTTTCACGAGCTGGTCCGGCGACTCGTATTCGCGCACGTGGGTCGGATCGAGGCGACGGACGCCGTCGACGCGGTAGAACCACCATGCCCGCGGGCCCTTGAGCACGCTGCCCACGTACCACCATCCGCCCGGCTTGAGCAGACGCGCAACCTCCGGCGCCAGCTGCCGGTCGTCGGGAATGTGCTCGATCACCTGCGAGACGATCACCCCGTCCACGGACTCGTCGGGCAGCTCCCGCACATCGGTGGCGTCGGCGACCACGCCACGGATGCGGGGCGAGACCAGCTTCGCCGCCGCTACGCGCTCGGGCGAGATATCCACCGCATATGCCATATCCCCGAGCAGGTGGCGCTGCTCGAGCGCCCACAGCACGGCTCCGTCCCCGGCGCCGAGGTCGGCGACCGAGCCTCGCTGCTGCGCGGCAGCCGTTTCCAGCAGGAGCGTCGGCAGCTCGTTCGTCAGGAAGTGACGATGTACCTGCGAGTAGTCGCTGATGTCTTGGGTCATCGGCGCGGGGAGGATACCGAGGCCCTCACACGTTCTGCCGCAGAGGCGCCCCCCGGGGACGCGTTACCTATGATTCCGCCGTGTCCGGCGAAGGGAACGCAGAGCCAGGGATCGACTGGAAAGCGCGTGCCGAGGACGCCGAGCGCCGGGCCGCCGAGGCCTGGGAGGCGTATCACCGGATTGCCGCCGAACGTGCAGACGCAGCGCATTACAAGCATCTACTCGAGAGCCGGGAGGCGTCCTTCTCGTGGCGGATAACGGCTCCACTGAGGCTCGCGAGGCTGGTCGTTCGCTGGCTGGTCCGCAAGTCTCAGAACGCGCTCAGGCGCCGTTGAAGATCGCCTCCGTCACGATCGCGATCCCCGTCCTGAACGGAGCCGCGTACCTCGACGAGGTGCTGCGGGCGGTTGGGCGGCAGCACGTCGACATCCCGGTCGAGGTCCTGATCGTGGACTCCGGCTCGACCGACGGCTCGGTCGAGATCGCGCGCCGGCTCGGCGCCCGCGTGATCGAGATCCCTCGCGCCGAGTTCTCTCACGGCGGCACGCGGAACCTCGCGATCGCGGAGGCGAAGGGCGATGCCGTCGTGTTCCTCACGCAGGACGCGACGCCGGCATCGGAGCAGTGGCTCGCCTCGATGATCGAGGGCTTCGCGCAGGCCGACGACGTCGCGCTGGTCTTCGGCCCTCACATCGCCCGGCCAGGGCACAGCCATGTGTTCGCACGCGAGATGCGGGACCACTTCCGGACGTGGGGAGGCGGCGAGCGGATCGATGTGCACCGGCTGGATCGATCGTCGGAGACGATCGCCGACTACCGGCGATATCCGTACAAGCTCCAGTTCTTCTCGGACGTGAACGGTGCCGTCGCGCGCTGGGCGTGGAAGCAGATCCCCTATCGCGAGGTCCCCTACGCGGAAGACCAGCTGATCGCCCGCGAGATGATCGAGGCCGGCTACGCGAAGGTCTTCCACCCGGGCGCCGCCGTGTATCACTCCCACGACTACCCGCCGGCGCGTTTCCTGCGCCGCTACTTCGACGAGTTTCGAAGCCTCCGCGAGGTGCTCGGACACGTCGAGCCGTTCGGGCTCGAGCACGCCGCGCGCACGGTTTTCCACCAGACCCGGCTCGATCGCGAGTTCATGAAGGGCCAGGGGATGGAGGGGCTCCCGCTTCGCCGGGCGCTCGCGCGCAGCGCCAGGCACCATGCGGTCCGCGCGCTCGGGTCCGGTCTCGGCGCGCGCGCGGACCGATTGCCGGCACCGGTGCGGAAAGCGCTGTCGCTTGACGGGCGCTCGACCTTCAGCCCGGTCGAGGTCCCGGCCAGCCCCCTGCTCGAAGAGGGGCCGCTGCCCGCCTCGGCGCGCCCGCGTCCGCGGGACTACTTCTCGTTCGTGCGGTCCGGCTTTCCCCGCCGTCCTCTGACCCTCGAGCCCGCACCCGGCTCGGTCGCGGAGAAGGAGAGCCTCACGCTCGCCTGGGTCCTACCGCCCTGGGACCGGGGCTCGGGCGGCCACATGACGATCTTCCGCCTGATCCGGATGATGGAGCAACGGGGTCACCGGTGCTCCATCTTCGTGTTCGACCCCTCGGGCACCGAGCGCGACTCCGGTGAGGAGCTGCGCGAGCGCATCAGGTCCGGCTTCGTCCCGATCGAGGCTCAGGTCTTCAACGGCCTCGAATACTGGATCGGCGCAGACGTCGGGATCGCGACCCAATGGTGGACGGCCTATCCGATGCGTGACCTTCCCGGCTGCTACGAGAAGCTCTATCTGGTCCAGGACTTCGAGCCCGCCTTCCACGCCTATTCGGCCGAGTACATCTGGGCCGAGGAGACCTACCGGATGGGGTACCGCTGCGTCGCCTACACGCCCTGGATGGCGCGGATCCTGCGGCAGGACTACGGACTGGAGGCCGAATCGTTCGAGTGCGGCACGGACCTCGACGTGTACCGGTTCCAAGATGGATCGCGGGAGCCGGCCACGGTGACGGTCTATGCCCGCAAGGAGACCGCGCGGCGGGGGGTGGAACTGGCGCTTTCGGGACTCGCGCTGCTGAAGGAACGGCGCCCGGACACCCGGGTGGTGCTGTTCGGCTCGCACGATCGCCCGAAGCCGGCGTTCGATCACGTCGATCTCGGCGTCGTCCCGCCCGAGCGCCTGGCCGACCTCTACCGGCGGAGCACGGTCGGCATCGCCTTCTCGCTCACCACGCATTCACTCGTCGCCCAGGAGATGATGGCCTCGGGCCTGCCGGTCGTCGAGCTCGCCGGCGACAACGTCTCGTCCGCGCTCGGCGAGTCCGGTGAGGTGGTCCTCCAGGCGGACCCCGATCCCGTGTCGGTGGCGGCCGCGATCGAGGCACTCGTCGACGACCCGGCGCGGGCGCGGGCGATCGCGCGGCGCGCGCGCAGCTTCGTCGAGGAGCGTCCGTGGGAGCGGTCTGGGGAACAGCTCGAGGGGGCGCTGCGCTCGTTCCTGGCGCGACCCCGCGATCCGGCGGCCGGGTTCTCGCGGGAGGCCCCGCGAGTCGCGGCGACGCTCGGCGGCCGCCCGTACGACAGGGGACCTCACGAGTAGTAACGCGTCAGCTCGAGCCCGAAGGAGAACAACGTGAAGCAGGCGAGCGCCGTCACGTAGAAGGTGGCGAGCAGCGGCGCCAGACGCCGGCCGATCGCGAGCGTCGACGCGGCGATCGCCGTTCCGAACAGCGCCAGGAGCGGAAACAGGTAGCGTCCCTGCTCGCCCGGATATCCGGCGTAGGTCAGATAGAAGGTGATGTGCAGCAGGAGCAGTAACGAGACCAGCGCTCCGGCCCCCATCACGATCAGCGGCAGCGCCCGCCTGGCGGCGCGCCGCTCCCGCCAGGCCGCGACCCCGAGCAGCACCGCGATGCCGATGCAGAGGGCCGTCAGGACCTTGTAGACGGGTTCCGGGAAGGCCGTGTCGCTCCAGCCGAAGGTGGCGAAGAAGCTGTGCATCCAAACCGTGTAGACAGGCGACTGCGCGCCGAACCAGGGGTCGGTCTGCCCCGGCAGCGACGGCAGGTAGAAGTGGTAGACGTAGGACACGAAGGCGTGCAGCGAGAAGGGGAGCGTATTCGCGGTGCTGACCGACGTCACCCCCCGGTCGAGGAGCCCAGCGACGACGACCCAGGCCAGCCCGACCGACGCGAATCCGGCGAACGCGAGCGCCGGCCGGGCGAGGAGCCGGATGTCGCGGTTTCGCAACGCGGGCCACGCGAGCACCCCCGCGAGCGCCGGCCCAAGGGCAGCCATGCTCGGCTTTGCGAGGTAGCCGAGCGCCAGCACGACTCCAATCAGCAGCGCGAGCCTGACGGTCAGCCCCCGCCGCACGGCCCGCGCGAGCAGGTAGAGCTCGAGACTCGCGAACACGATCAGCAGGTTGTCGTTGTTGACGACGCCGCCGATGAAGCCGAACTGGGGCAGCAGCGCAACGCTGAGCGCGGCCGTGTTCGGGAGGAACCCCTCCCGCTGGAACAGCTCGCGTGCAAACAACCAGACGAACAGGGTCGAGAGGCCTGCGAGCAGCGCCGATATGAGCCGCGTGCCCAGGAGGCGGTTGAAGACGCTCTCCCAATTGAACGCGTGGTACCCGAGCGACGCGACGGCGTAGTACTCCGGCGTGTAGTTCAGGTTCGGGGCCCCGCCGCCGTCGCTCTTCGAGGGATGCAATTGCCGGTCGCGCTGCTCCAGGGCGCGACGGTCGGCCTGGCGCCAGGGCGGCCGCCCGCGCGGGCTGTTCCTGAACGCGTTCGTGAGCGCGTTCTCCATCGCGTACTGCTGCTCCGAGGAGTAGTTCCGCGTGGCGTGGCGGTCGGCGGCCAGCTTGCCGCTCTCCGCGACGTACTGGACGTAGGCGAAGTGCTGGATCTCGTCCGGCGCCTGCCAGGGGGGAACGATCAGCGCCCAGACCACGGCGTTCACGACCGCCACCGCCGCGATCCCCCACGCGACGCGGGGCAGCCCGAGCCGGCCACGGTGAGACGGCTCGGCAGCCGGGTCGTCCCGCACCAGCACCAGGCTCACGGCTGCGACCGCGACCGCGATCGCGGCCACGACCAGCAGGTAGTACGTCCAGCGCTCCACCCAGGCCGGCGCCCACACCGTCGCGCGCTCGAAGACCGTGGGAGCGAGGCCGAGCAGGGACCGCCTCGGGGCCGTTACCTCGATCGCGAGGTCGGCGGGGATTGCACGCCCATCGACGGTCAGGACCGATCCGGCGGCCGATGCGAACCCGACGCCGCCGAATGCGACCCGATGCGTGCCGGCGTTCTCCACGCAGAGCGTTCCTCGCAGCTCCTTCCCCGGGTGGGGAATCGGGATCACGGTGTAGTGCTCGTCGTGATATCCGGCGGGCAGCGCCGACCTGATGATTCGGCCCGGGGCCCGGAAGTCGAGCTCGAGCCGCGGCCCGGGCTGCCTGTGGGTGAGCGTGTAGAGGCGCATCCCGGCTGCGTTCGGCGGCAGGTAGACCTGCGACCTGCACATGCGGCTGCCGGGGTCGATCGCGGTCGCAACCGTTTGCGACGGCACGTTGTTCGTGAAGGCGAGGCGGTCCCGGTCTCCGAGCAGCGCGCTCGCCGCGAGGATCAATGCGAGCGCGCCGGTGATCGCCGCGACGACGATCTGGCGGCGCCGCGTGCGGTATGTTGCCTCGCCCGCCACGAAGCCCGGCATCATAGGTTTCTCGCCTCCGGTCACGAGCGGTACGGAGGTTTCTCACCCCGCCCCCTCTATGCGTTACCTCATCGCCTGGATCGCGCTGCCCCTGCTCGTCGTGGCTGCGTCCTGGGGCGTGGGGCTGCTGCTCGAGCGGCTGACGAGGCTTCGCTTCGCCGGCGGGGTGACCGTCACGGTCGGGTTCGTGGCGTCCTTCGTGGCGCTCGCCGTCCCCTACCAGCTCGGGCTCGGCGCGCCCTGGGGGGCGGCGCTGCTGGTGATCGCCGCCGTCGCGGGGATCGTGCTCGGACGCGGCCGGCTCGGCGACTCGCTGCCGGACGGCTGGACGCTTGGCGCAGTCGCCGCGGTGTACGGCCTCTACATGGCGCCGATCGTCTTCTCGGGGCAGACCACGTTCGCCGGCTACACACTGCTGGGCGACACGTCGGTCCACTTCTCCCTGGTCGACTATATCTCCGACCACGGGGCCCGTCTGGTCGCGCAGGAGCCGTCCTCCTTCTCGAGCGTCACCGACGGGCAGATCAAGATCGGTTACCCGCTCGGGCTCCACTACGAGCTCGCCAGCGTGCGGTGGCTGCTCGGTGCGGAGGTGTCGCGAATCTACCAGCCGTTCCTGGCCACGACGGTTGCGCTTGCGGTGCCGCCCGTGATGCGGATTCTGCGAAACATCGGGGTCCCGCGGATGCTCGCCGCCGCCGCCACGGTGGTGGTGCTGGCGGCCTACCTGCCGTTTTCCTACTCGCTCCAGGGCGGCATCAAGGAGCTCGGGATGATCACCCTCGTCCTGCTGGGCGGCTGGCTCGCGTGGCAGGTCGCGGCCGGCGAACGGCCGGTCGCCACGGCGGTCGTGTACGGGATCGTGACGGCCGGTGCCTTCGAGATCTACAGCTACGGCGGGCTTCCCTGGTTCGGCCTCATGGGGATCGCTGCGATCGGGCTGTTGCTCGTCCGCAGCCGTGACCTTCGGGGGACGGCGATTGTCGGCGCGATCGCGGTCGGCGCGTTTGCTGTTGCCGCGATTCCCCAGATTCCCGACTCGCTTCACTTCTTCAGCGAGGGAAACCGGTTGCTGGGCAGCAGTACGGGTTCGGACGTCGGCAACCTGATCGGCCCGATCCGGATCTGGCAGGCGTTCGGCGTGTGGCTCGTGGACGACTTCCGGCTGCCGCCGAACAACCCCGAGTGGACCTATGCGCTCGTCGGCGTGGTCGGGGTGCTGGTGCTCTTCGGCGTGGTCTGGTCGGTCGCGCGCCGCGGCTCGGCGCCGTTGATGATCGCCCTGTCGGTGCTGCTCGTCTGGCTGATCATTCCGGCCGGCCTCTACATCGAGGCCAAGCTGCTCACGATCCTCTCCGCGACGATCGTGCTGCTCGCACTGACCGGGGGCTGGGCGCTCTTCACGAGCGGGCGGATCCCGGAAGCGGCCGTGCTCGTGCTGGCCGCGACCGTCGGCATCTTCATCTCGGACGCGTTCGCCTACCACGGGGCATACCTGGCGCCGGCGAAGCGACTCGACGAGCTGCGCGCGATCGACGACCGCTTCGCGGGCCAGGGGCCCGCGATGCTGAACGAGTTCGAGGAGTACGGGAAGCACTATCTACGCGACATCCCGCCGGTCGTGCCATACGACGCCTGGACCCCCGCGGCGCCGTCGCTGCGCGTGCCGGGCCTGCCGGTCTACGCGCGCTGGTACGACATCGACGTGATGACGCTGCCCTACGTCGAGCAGTTCCCGCTCGTGATCGAGCGGCGCTCGCCCGTCGCAAGCCGGCCGCCCTCGAACTACCGCAGGGTTTTCACCGGCCGCTACTACGAGGTCTGGCGCCGCGGCCCGGGCCCCCGAGTGCTGCAGCACCTCTCGCTCGGAGGCGCGGACGACGCCGCGGCCGACCCGCCCTGCCCGGCGGTTCGCGGCCTCGCGCGGGGTGCACCCGCGGGCACGCAGCTGCTCGCCGCGCAGCGCGCGGCGCCGGTGGCGGTCCCGGTGCTGCGCATGCGGCCGGTCCCGCGCAACTGGGCGATCACGCCCGACAGGCGGGTCGCGCCGACCGGGCCGGGCCGGATGGGAACCACGTTCACGGCGCCGGCAGGACGTTTCGACGTCTGGTTCCGCGGCAGCTTCGGGCGGGGCGCGAAGGTCTACGTCGACGGCCGCTACGTCGGACGCGCGCTCGGGGTGCAGACGCCGCAGCAGATGGCCCGGGTCGGCACGACCGCGCTCCCGACTGGTCGCCACAGCATCCAGATCGTGCGGGCGGGCGGAAACGTGAAGCCGGGGAACGGGCAGGACGAGGTGTACGACACGGTGTTCCTCGCACCGGAGGTCCCGGAGGTGCCCGTGCGGCGGGCGCCGTCGCAGGCGCAGACGCTCTGCGGCCGCCACCTCGACTGGATCGAGCTCGTCCGCGGCTGACCGCACCGGGCGCTACCCTCGGGGCTGTCCGGCGGCGCATCGCCTGCCGGTCTGAGGTGTTGAACGAATCGACGCCCGGCCCAAATCGACTCGGATGGGATTTCTAGACCGCCACCCACGATCGCTCGCGATCGTTCCCGCCTACAACGAGGAGGGCAACGTGCGCTACGTCGTGGAGGCGATCCACGCGCAGGCGCCCGACTTCGACGTGCTCGTGATCGACGACGGGTCCACCGACGAGACCGCGACGTGCGCACGCGAGGCGGGCGCGCAGGTGCTCGTGCATCCCTTCAACCTCGGCATCGGCGGCGCGATGCAGTCGGGATACCGGTTTGCCTGCGAGGAGGGCTACCACGAGGCGGTCCAGGTCGACGCCGACGGCCAGCACGACCCTGCCGAGATCCCGAAGCTGCGCGCCGGGATGCGCGAGCACGAGGTCGACATGGCCTGGGGCTCGCGGTTCCTCGAGCAGACCGACTACAAGGCGCCGTTCACGCGCCGGCTCGGGATCTGGCTGTTCTCCGTCGTGCTGTCGGCGATCTCACGGCAGCGGGTCACCGATCCGACTTCGGGGTTTCGCCTCTGCAACCGCCGCGCGATCGAGCTGTTCGCTCGCGACTATCCCCACGACTACCCTGAGGTCGAGGGAATCCTGATGCTGCATGCGCATCGCCTGCGGGCGCGTGAGGTGCCGGTGCAGATGCACCCGCGGCGCGACGGACGCTCATCGATCACCTCCGGGGAGTCGATCTATTACATGGTGAAGGTACTGCTCGCGATCTTCGTAGGCCTCTTCCGGCGCCGTCCGGTCGTCGACCCGGGCTTCGAGGCGCCCGTCGCCGCGGAGCGGGGGATCTGATGCAGGCGAAGCTTCAGATCCTCGCGATCGTGGCCTCGAGCGGCCTCGTGCTGATCGTGTTCGAGCTGCTGCGGCGGCGCCGCCTGATCGAGCGCTACGCGCTGCTGTGGCTCGGCAGCTCGCTGCTGCTGCTCGGCCTGTCGATCTGGACCGGCCTGCTCGAGGTGATCTCGAAGGCGATCGGGATTGTCTATCCGCCGAACGCCCTGTTCATGATCGCGTTCGCCTTCGTGCTGGTGCTGCTGATGCACTTCTCGCTGGCGATCTCACGGCTGTCGGGCGAGACCAAGGTGCTGGCCCAGAAGGTGGCGCGGCTCGACAAGGACATGCGCGACCTCTCCGCGGCCGAGGACGGAGAGCCGCTCCCGGGCGTCAGCGCGGAGGTCGAGGAGACCGTCTCGAACTAGGCGCTCGAAGCGCCGCGCGGACGACGGCCCAGTAGGCGCGGAGCGCCCCGCGCAACAGGCGGCTCCCTGCGAGACGCCCGAGGTACTCGGAGGAGAGGTCCGGCGTCAGGAAGCGGGCGAACTCGCGCGTGCCGATGCCCCGTTGTGCCTGGATCGAGCGGCGCTCGCGTAACAAGCGCGGCAGCGCCCGCACGACGTCGACGGTCGCGAGCAGCTTCTGCAGGCCCCAGCCGCCGGCGAGCGCCACCAGCCACAGCGCCAACTCGGTGACCACGAGCGCCGGCGCGACCAGGATCAGCAGCGCGGCCGGGTACGTGCGCAGCACGATCGCCCAGCGGTTTCGCTCCAGGTGCCGCCACTTCGCCGCCCCCTTCGCGAACTCGTAGTCGTGATCGACGCGCGCGGCCGGCTCGATCCCGACGCGCCCGCCGGCGAGGCGCAGGCGCAGCGACAGGTCGGCGTCCTCGGCATACATGAAGAACTCCGGCGAGAAGCCGCCCTGCTCGCGCCACCGGTCGCGCCGCACGGCGAGACACGCACCGGAGGCGAATGCGACCTCGCGCGGCCCGGGCGGAGCTTCGGACACCGGCCGGCCGGCGTCTCCGGCCCACGACACGCCGGTGAAGTGCACGATCCCGCCGCTCGTGTTCACGAGCGTGCCGCCGTTCATCGCGGCCTTCATTGTGACGAGGCCCATCCAGACGTCCCACCCGCGGCCGTCCTCGAGGGGGCGGCAGATCGCCTCGCGGAAGCCCGGCTGCACGATCGCGTCCGGGTTCAGCAGCAGCACCACGTCACCCGTGGCAGCCTCGGCGCCCTGGTTGGCAGCCGCCGCGAAGCCGCGGTTGTGCTCGTTGCGGATCACCGTCGCGACGGGCACGAGCGCGCCGACCGCGTCGGCGGTGCCGTCGGCGGAGGCGTTGTCGACCACGATCACCTCGTCCAACGGCGAGAGCTCCGCGAGCAACGCCGGCAGCGACCGACCTGCCGCCTCGCGCGAGTTGAAGGTGACGACGACGGCGGAGAGCCGGGTCACTTTCGCTTACCGAAAGCAGGCGCGACGGTCGTGACGGTCGCGCGCACGCGCTCGCGAAGGCTTCCTCGCGCCCACGGCTCGGGAGTCAGCACCGCGTCGAGCACCGCGACGCCCACGCGCCGGCCGCGCTGGATCGCACGGCGCTTGCGCAGCATGTGCGGCAGGCCGCGGAGCGCCCACCACCATCCGCGAAGCGTGCTCCCCAGGCCTCCCTGACGAGCGTCCTGGAAAGCCAGTCCGGCGTTCAGGAGGAGGATTCCCGGGAGCCGTCGCAGCAGCGCCGCGGCCGGATACCCCTTCACCACGAGCCAGATCTGATTGCGGCGCTGCATCACGCGGTAGCGGTTGCGCGCGCCGCCCGTGGTGGCGCCGCGCATGTGGTAGGCGACCGCGGTCGGCACGTAGCGCGAGGAGTAGCCGCGAAGCTGTGCGCGCAGGCTCCAGTCGATGTCTTCGAGGTAGGCGAAGAAGTCCTCGTCGAAGGAGCCGACGTCCTCGAACGCCGACCGGCGGTAGAGCGCTGCGCCCGCACAGGCGCTGAACACGGGCTCCGGCCGGTCGAACTGGCCGCGGTCGGGCTCGCCCGCGCCGCGGTTGAAGGCGGCGCTCGACCATCGCATGCCATCGCCCGCGGCGTCGATCACGTCACGCCGGTCGAAGCGCAGCATCTTGCCCGAGGAGGAGGCGGCCTGCGGATCGGCGAGCAGGTGTGCGACCAGTTCCTCGAGCCAGCGCGGGTCCAGCTCGATGTCGTTGTTGAGCAGTGCGACCAGATCGGTCTCGACGCCCTCGAGGCCGCGGTTGAGCGCGGCTGCAACGCCCACGTTCTCCGGCAGCGCGACCACCCGCACGTCTGGCCAGCGCTCGCGCACGTGCTCGGCCGACCCGTCGCCGGATCCATTGTCGAGCACGGTCACAGAGAGGCTCGGATAGGTCTGGCCCGCCAGCGAGGGGAGGATCACGTCGAGCAGCTCGCGGCCGTTGTAGTTGAGGACGACCGCCGTGACCGCCGGGGTCGTGGCGCGCTCCATCACCCTGCCGGCCGGCCGGCTTCGAGCCACCGTGCCAGTCCCGCGATGTCCTCCACCGGCGTCGGGCGCATACCCGGCATGAACTCCTCCGCCGGGCGGTCGCGGTTGACGCGCATGCGGCTGCGCACGAGCTCGGGGCTCATGCGCCGCCCGAGCGCGGCTGCCATCCCGGCCCAGTCGCTCGGAGTCAGCAGCCGGAGCATCCTCCGGAACTCGCGCCCGCTCAGCCAGCCGAGCCGCCACCGCTTGAACCAGTTGTAGACCTGGTGGGACACGTAGTCGCCGCGGCTCACGTCGATGCCCGCGAGCTCGGCGCCGTAGTCGCGCTTCAGCTCCTGCAGGGAGAGGTAGGTGCCGTTCACCATCTCGTCCCCCGGGAGCTGGCCCTCGAAATCGGTCGAGATGCCCAGATAGCTCATGCCCGCGGCACGCACGCCGGCGTCCTGGCCGCCGCGGTGAAGCGTGCGGCCGAACGACTTCGGCGACACGCCCACGATCACCAGCCGCTCGGGCGAGTACGCCCATCGCGGCGCCACGAGCATCAGCGCGATCAGTCCGTAGAAGTCGGGAAAGGGGGGCCGGAAAAGGCCGTTTCGCAGCTGCTCGCTCATCCTCCGGGAGACCAGCGTGGTCTGCATGTTGAGGCAGAAGCGGTAGTGGAACCGGAACACCGCGCGGGCGAACTCGCGCCGCAGCGAGGGCTCGATCTCACCGCCGGGCGGAAGTGCGGGATCGGGCGCGAAGAGGGGGTCCGCGTAGTGGCCGGCGGGGCTGCCGGGGAGCGCGTCGGGAAACGCGAAGGCGTAGGCCTCGTAGCTCAGGCAATCCGGGTCGGCGAACTCCCGCAGGAGCGCGTCGGCACGCTCGAGGTAGTTCGGCATCAGGTAGTCGTCGTCCCCGATCAGGAGGACGTAGTCCCCCGTGGCGGCCGCCAGCGCGACGTTCCAGTTGTCGGTCACGGGTACCGGATCGTCCAGGCGGATCACCCGCAGCCGGGGGTCGTCGAAGCTCGCGAGCACCTCCCGCGTCTCCTCGTCGCTCGCGTTGTCGGAGACGATCAGCTCCATGTCCGGGTAGGGCTGGTCGAGCACCGACTTGACGCAGTCGCGGAGCAGCGTCCCGCCGTTGCGGGTCGGCAGCAGGACGGAGATCCTCATGGGGTGCTCCCGGGCTTCCGGAAGACGGCTGTGTAGGTGCTTCCGCGCAGGTCGGTGAGCTCGATCGGAGCCATCAGGGCCGCGACGCCGAGACCGAAGGCGAGCGCGAGGGCCGTGCGCGCCTTCGACTGCCCCGGCCGCATCAGGAGGTGCTGCCAGCCAAAGCGATTCCAGTATATGCCGCCCCTGTCGTGCGTCGTGAGGCTCGCGAGCTCGAGGCCCTGCTCGCGGGCGCGCTCGTCCAGCAGCCCGGCCGAGATCAGGAACAGATGCCGGGGGGCGTCGACATGGGGCCAGCGGCCGCGCAGCACGCGGAACTGGAACGAGTGCGGGTTGGGGACCGCGATCGCGAGCACCCCGCCCGGCTCGAGGTTGCGGGCGGCGGCGTCGAGGCATGCCAGGGGATCGGGAAGATGCTCGAGCACATGCCACATCGCGATCACGCGGCTCGGAGGCAGCTGGCCGAGCGCCTGCGCGGGGGAGTCGCTGTGGACGGCGCCGACGCCGACTGCGGACCGGAGGTGCTCGCACGCCCTGGCATCCATCTCGATCCCCGTCACGTCGAACCCGGCCTGATCTGCGGCATGGGCAAAGGCGCCGGCCCCCGGTCCGATCTCGACCAGGCGGCCGCCGTCCGCGTAGGGCTGGATCAGGCCGAGCTTGAAACGCTCGGCGCGTGCCGCCCGATCGAGCTGCTCGCCGGTGGGCAGGACGTAGTAATCGTCGGGATAGAAGCGGCCGAGGTCCTGCGGCGGGTCGGTCAGGAAGATCGCCCCGCACCGCTCGCAGCGCCGGTAGTTGAACCACTGCTTGGACAGGCGCCGGTTGCGGTCACGCGTCCTGAACACGAACGACGACGGTCCCTCGCACAGCGGGCAGGCGAGCCTCACGCGGCGACCTCTTCCTTCAGGCGCCGCCGCGCCACGAGCGCGTCCCGCAACTCGGCCGGAATCAGGCCGAGCGGGTACAGCACGCCGAAGTAGATCAGCGTCGCCACGAACGCGGCGACCAGCTCGTGGACGTGGGGCAGGAGCGCGATCGCCGCGAGCGCCGCCAGCCCGGCTGCGACCGCGACCTGGGGGAAGGCGCGAAGCGAGAGCGGCACGCGCCCTGCGCCGGCGCCGATCGCAAGCGACAGCATCGCGACCGCAAGCCCGGCCTCGCCCGCGACGGTCGCGATCGCGGCGCCGTTTGCCCCGTGCGAAGGGGCGAGGATCAGCGTGAGCGTCACGCCGAACGCGAGCGGCACGATGTTGCCGACCAGGATCGCCTTGTGCCGCCGCAGCGAGAGCAGGATGAAGCCGCACGTGACGGAGATGAAGGTGCAGCAGACGGTGAGCGCCTGGATCCGGAGCGTCGTGCCGGCGGGCTCGAAGTCGTGGCCGGCGATCACCAGGATCACGAACGGCGCCGCGATCGCCACCACGAGGCTCACCCAGACGCCGAGCACCAACATCAGGTCCACGGTGCGCTGCGCCGCGTAGCGAAGCCGGGCCGCATCGTCGCGCGCCGCGCGCGACAGCACGGGGAACACCGCCGCGACCACCAGTAGGGGGATCCCGATCAGGACCTCGATGATCCGGTAGGAGGTGGCGAAGTAGCCGGTTGCCTTGCCCGTCGCGACCAGCGACATGATCACGATCGTGATGCGGAAGTAGAGCGCGCTGACGGCGATCGCGACCGCGTACGGAAGCGTGTCCCGGAGCAGTCCCCACCAGGCGGCGGGATCGAAGTTCGGCGCCAGCGAGGTCATCTTGCGCACGAGCGACAGCGTCAGCGCCACCGCCAGCAGCCCGGCCGGGATCTGCACCGCCAGCAGTGGCACGATACCCGCGCCCGCCACCACCAGCAGGACGATCAGCACCGTCGCGAGCCCCTGCCGCGCGAGGTCGACGGCGGTGATCCAGCCGAAGCGGAGGTTCGCCGCGAGCGGCACCGAGAGGAGGTTGAAGATCACCAGCAGCAGGAGCCCCGCGCCGGCCACGAGCGTGCCGAGCACGATCGTGGAGTCGTAGCCCGCGATCAGGTCGAAGACCAGCGCGATCCCGATCCCCGTCAGCGTCGCGAGCACGCGCAGCGCGAGCAGCCGCCCCATCATCACGTCGCGTTCGGCCGCGCTCAACACCGAGTACTCCCGGACGCCGATCGCCTGCAGGCCGCCCTCCGTGAGCCCCTGCACCATCGCGACGATCGAGACCACGATCGTGTAGCGGCCGAAGTCCACGACGCCGAGGTGCCGGACCAGCAGCGGGACCGAGGCAAGCGCGAACAGCACCCCGCCGCCGTAGCCGGCGAGCCGCAGCGCCCCGCCGCGGATCGCGGCGGCGCCCGCCTCGGGGGTGTCGAGCAGGTCGGGATCGGCCGGCAGCACCGCCGGAGCGGGATCCGGCTTCAGGCGTTCGTCTTCCACCACTCCACCGTCTCGCGGATGCCCTCGTCGAGCGGCGTCGACGGGCGCCAGCCGACCTCCTCGCGAAGCCGCGTGACGTCCGCCTCGATCACGGGGGGGTCACCCGGCCGCGCGGGCACCTCGCCCCAGCCCACGAGCTCCGGCCGGCCGGCGGTCTCGGCGATCAGCGAGACCACGTCGCGCACCGGCACGGCGGCGCCCGAGCCGACGTTCACGGCGCCCTCGACGCCCGAGTCGAGCAGCGCCACGAACGCGTCGGCGACGTCGCCCGCGTAGAGGAAGTCGCGCCGCTGGGCGCCCTCGGAGGTCGGCGCGGGCTCGCCCTTGACGAGCGCTTGCGCGATCTGCGAAACGAGGCGCCCCGGCTGCTCGTGCGGCCCATAGGTGAAGAAGATCCGCCCCCACGCGAAGCCGAAGCCGCGCTCTTTCGCGAGGCCCTCCCCGACCTGGGCCAGTGCATGCTTGGAGACCCCGTAGTAGGTGGCAGGGCGAAGCGGCGTGGTCGCCTCCGACAGCACGTGCCCGGACCACTCGTACTCCGCGCAGCTGCCGCTGATCGTCGCGCGCTCTCCGCCGGCGTCGGCAAAAGCCCGCAGCAGGTGGATGCTGGCCTCCACCCAGGCGGCGTTCTCGGGGGCGCTCCAGAACTTGCCGGGAACCGCATACCACGCAAAGTGAAGGAGATGGGACGGCCGGACCCGCCTCACGAGTGACTCCGCGGCCGCCGGGTCGAGCAGGTCCCCATCGGCGCTGCCCACGCCGTGCACCTCGTAGCCCCGCTCGGCCAGCAGCGGCAGCGCGTGCCGGCCGATGAAGCCGGTCGCGCCAGTGACGAGCACCCGCTTCACGGCCGGATCGAGGACCGAAAGGCCGGAAACTGCCGGTCGCGATCGGACACGATCGGGTCGGGCAGCGGCCATTCGATCCCGAAGGCGGGGTCGTCGAACCGGACGCCACGTGCCTGCTCGGGCACGTAGGGGTGGGACATCTGGTAGTGGACCTCGGAGCCGTCCTCGAGCGTCTGAAAACCGTGTGCCATCCCGACCGGGACGTACAGCATGCGACCGTTGTCGGCGCTCAGCTCTGCGCCGTACCAGCGGCAGAACGTCTCGGAGTCCGGGCGCAGGTCCACGGCGACGTCGAAGATCGACCCGCGCGTGCAGCGCACGAGCTTCGCCTCGCCGTCGGGATCGGCCTGGTAGTGCATGCCCCGCAGCGTCCCGCGGCGGGTGTTGAAGGAGGTGTTGCACTGCACCACGGCGGGGTCGAGGCCCGCGGCCGAGAACTCGGCGACGTCGAAGGTACGGGCAAAGTGGCCACGCTCGTCGCGCAGCGGGTCCAGCTCGATCACGAACGCGCCGCGCAGCGGCGTCTCGGCGAGCCTCACGCGTACAGCTCGAGCGCCGGCGAGCGCACGAGGAACCTGCCGCCCCAGTCCGAGATGGAGCGAAGCTGCTCCATGATCTCCTCGCGCAGGTTCCACGGCAGGATGAACACGACGTCGGGTCGCGAGCGCTCGATCTCTTCGGGGGCGCGGATCGGGATGTGGCTCCCCGGCAGGTAGCGGCCCTGCTTGTGCGGGCTGCGGTCCGCCGTGAAGTCGATGAAATCGGTCCCGATGCCGCAGAAGTTCAGGAGCGTGTTGCCCTTCGCCGGGGCGCCGTACCCGGCGATCGTCTGGCCCTCGTTCTTCAGGCCGATCAGCGACTCAAGGATGTCGCGCTTCTCCCGCTGCACCTGCTCGCCGAACGCGACATAGGTCTCGATGTCGGTGAAGCCGGCCCGCTCCTCCCGTGCCTCGAGCTCGCGGACGGCGTCGCCGGCCGGGCGCGCGCCTTCGTGGCAGGCGTAGATCCGCAGCGAGCCCCCGTGGGTCGGCAGCTCGTCCACGTCGAACACGGTGAGGCCGTGCGCCGCGAACACCCGTCCCGCCGTGAGCAGCGAGAAGTAGGAGAAGTGCTCGTGGTAGATCGTGTCGAACTGGCGATCTTCGACGAGCCGCTCGAGGTGCGGGAACTCCATCGTGATCACGCCGTCGGGCGCGAGCAGCACCCTCATGCCCGCGACGAAGTCGTTGAGGTCCGGGACGTGGGCGAGCACGTTGTTGCCGATCAATAAATCGGCTTGCCGCCTTGCGGCGGCAAGGTTCGTGGCGATTTCGGTGCCGAAGAACTCCACCACCGTGGGCACACCGTTCTCTACGGCCACCTCAGCCACGTTCGCGGCCGGCTCGACGCCCAGCACGGGCACGCCGCGCTCGGCGAAGTACTGGAGCAGGTAGCCGTCATTGCTCGCGATCTCGACGACCTGGGAATCGGCGCCGAGGCCGAAGCGCTCGGTCGTCGCCTCGGCGTAGCGGCGGCAGTGCTCGAGCCAGCTGGTCGAGTAGGACGAGAAGTACGCGTAGTCGGAGAAGATCGCCTCCGGGCTCTCGAACTCCTCGAGCTGCACCAGGAAGCACCGGTCGCAGACGAGCGCGTGCAGGGGATAGAACGGCTCCATCCTGCCGAGCTGCTCCTCCGTCAGGTAGTTGTTCGCGATCGGCGACATGCCGAGGTTCGTGAACGTGTGCGAGAGCTGCGCGCCGCAGAAGCGGCAGCTTCCACGAGCGGAACTCATCCGCTCGGGACCGGCGCCTTCGCGAACTCGTCGATCTGGCGGAGCGAGAACTTGCGCAGGTCTTCGCCTTCCTGAAGCGCCTTGTACCACGCGACGATGCCGGTGAGCGCCCGGTCGAGATCCCAGCGAGGGGTCCACCCGAGGCGCACGCGGGCCTTCGAGGAGTCGAGCCGCAGGTACATCGCCTCGTGGGGGTGCGAGCCGCCGTCGTGCGTCCACGGGATCGGCTCGCCCCAGAGCTCCGCGAGCCGCTCGATGATCGAGCGGACCGGGCGGGCGTCCCGCTCCTCGGGGCCGAAGTTCCAGCCGTCCGCGAGCTCGTCGGAGTCCCACAGCGACTCGGCCAGGCGGAGGTAGCCGCTGAGCGGGTTGAGGACGTGCTGCCACGGGCGGATCGCGCCCGGATTGCGCACGTGCAGCTCGGCGCCGTCGAGGGCGGCGCGCATCACGTCGGGGATCAGGCGGTCCTCGCCCCAGTCACCGCCGCCGATCACGTTCCCGGCGCGCACGGTCGCGACCGCGACCTCGCTCTCCGAGCCGAAGAACGACTCGCGAAACGCCGATGTGACCAGCTCGGAGCATGCCTTGCTGTTGCTGTAGGGATCGCGGCCGCCTTTCGGCTCGTCCTCGCGGTAGCCCCATTCCCATTCGCGGTTCTGGTAGACCTTGTCCGTCGTCACGTTGATCACGACGCGCATGCCTTCCGCGCGGCGCGCGGCGTCGAGGACGTTGACCGTCCCCATCACGTTGGTCGCATACGTCCCCACCGGATCGACGTACGAGCGGCGGACGAGCGGCTGGGCCGCCATGTGGATCAGGACCTCCGGATGCTGCTCGCGCACCACCTCGTGCACCCGCTCGCTGTCCCGGATGTCTCCTTCGAACGTCGTCATCCCGTCCCCCACGGCCGCGAGGTCGAAGAGGCACGGCCGGCTCGGCGCGCCGGACGAGTAGCCGGCCACGTCGGCGCCCAGGCTCTGCAGCCAGAGCGAGAGCCAGCTGCCCTTGAAGCCGCTGTGCCCGGTGATCAGCACCCTGCGGCCGCGCCAGAAGGAGGGGTTCACTGCCAGGTCTTCCAAGGAGCCTCCCCCGTCGCCCAGAGGTCCTCCAGGTGGTTCTTGTCGCGCATCGTGTCCATCGCGTACCAGAAGCCCTCGTAGACGAACGGCGCGAGCTGGCCCTCCCGGGCGAGTCGCTCCATCGGCTCGCGCTCCCAGACGGTCTCGTCGTCGTCAATGTACTCCAGCACCTTCGGCGACAGGACGAAGAAGCCGCCGTTGATCCAGCCTCCGTCCCCGTGTGGCTTCTCCTGGAAGCCGTGCACCCGCTCGTCCTGGACCCGCAGCGCGCCGAAGCGCCCCGGCGGCTGCACCGCCGTGACCGTCGCGAGCACGTCCTGCTGCCGGTGTGAGTCGATCAGCTTCTGCATGTCGATGTCGGAGACGCCGTCGCCGTAGGTGAAGCAGAACTCCTCGCCCTCGTCGAGGTAGCGCCGGACGCGCCTCAGCCGGCCGCCGGTCTGGGTCTGCTCACCGGTGTCGACGAGCGTCACGCGCCAGGGCTCGGCGGAGCTCTCGTGGACCTCCATGCGGTTGTTGGCGATGTCGAACGAGACGTCGCACGTGTGCAGGAAGTAGTTCGCGAAGAACTCCTTGATCATGTAGCCGCGGTAGCCGAGGCAGATCACGAAGTCGTTGATCCCGTGCGCGGAGTAGATCTTCATGATGTGCCACAGGATCGGCTTGTTGCCGATCTCGATCATCGGCTTCGGGCGCACGAGCGTCTCTTCGCTGATTCGCGTGCCGGCGCCGCCGGCGAGGATCACGGCTTTCATGAGAGATTCAGGTCCAGCGCAGGGGAGCGGTCCGCGGGAGGCGGTGAATTTCGAGGATAACGACTGCTCAGGACCGGGAGGCCCTGCCGAGCGGCGCGGCGAAGGCCTGAAGGCCCTTCACCATGTGCCGCCGCAGTGCGCTCGCGGGCACTTTCCGGGAGGCCTGTGAGGCGCGACGCTGCGCCCGCACGGCGGGGAGGCCTCTGGCCGCGTCGCGCTTGGCGCGAAAGATCGTGCGCGCCTGGCCGTGGAGGGAGTACCAGACCAGCGCCAGCAGGTTGAGCAGCAGGTGCTGCGGCAGGTACAGCAAGAGCAACGGGGCGGGCATGTCCTTCGCGAACGTCCACACGATGTTGCGCTGCGCGTGGTAGACGCTGAAGTCGCTCGCGCGGCCCGTGACGGCGGAGCCGACGTGGTGCACGACCGCGCGGGGCACGTGCAGGCAGCGCTCCCCGCGGAGCCGCAGCCGGAAGCCGAGGTCGATGTCCTCGAGGTAGCAGAAGTAGCGCTCGTCGAAGCCGCCGGCGTCGAGGAACACCTCCCGGTGGTAGAGCGCGGCGGCGGCGCAGGCCGAGAACACCTCTTCGGGCGCCTCGGTCCCGGTTGCGGGCGAGTCGATGTGCCGGCCGTGGTGGCGGCGCCAGGCGAACCCGTTGACGCCGTAGGAGTCGCCCTCGCCGTCGAGCACCCCGTCGCTGCCGGCCAGCATCAGGCGGCTGCTGAGCGAGGCGCAGCCCGGGTCGGCGTCGGCGGCCTCGATCAGCCGCGCGAGCCAGTCCGGCTCCGGAAAGGCGTCCGGGTTCAGCAACGCGACCCATTCGGTGTCCGCGCGGCGGACGGCGATGTTGTTGGCGGCCGCGAACCCCGCATTGCGGCCCAGGCGGATCACCTCGAGCCAGGGAAACCGCGCTTCGGCGTCATCGGCCGAGCCATCCGTGCTGCCGTTGTCCACCAGGTACGCCGCTTCAGGGGTGACGGTCTGGCGCTCGACCGCCTCCAGCGAGCGCCGGAGGTCGGCGCCGCTGTTCAGGTTGACGATGATCACGGCGATCCGCGGCGCCGCTGCCATCGCCGGGGCTATCGCTCGACCGCCCTCCGCGTCAGCTCGGGGACCTCCCAGAACGTGTACTCGGTGCGAAGCGCGTAATCGCGAAAGGTCGTATAGCTGAGGCCGCCGATCTGGACCGGCTCGCCGCTCGGTGGGATTCCCGCCAGCTCACGGCGGTGGATCCCCCGGACCGTCCACCGGCTCACGACCTGTCCCTGCCCGCGCTTGCGCGGCTGGAGCAGCGCAGAGGCGAACTGGCTCTCGATCGTCAACTCGATCTCGTCGAGTGCGTCGAGGTAGCTTCGCGGCATCCCGAGGTCGATGAAGTCGTGCTCCCGCTTCTCGCGCTGGTACCCGTTCGGTTCGTGGATCCGGCGCAGATGCGCGAGCACGTTGTCGCTGTACACAGCCTCCTCGGTGGCGAGGTGCTGGTCGAAGAGGTCGACGATCCCGAACTCGGAGTCGTCCTCCTCCGACTTCTTCTTCCGGAAGAGCTTCATCGTGGCGATTATGCCCTAGTCCAAGACGCCCGCAAACTCGAGCGCGCTGCCGAACCCGTCCGCGGCGGCCTCGTAGTCGAACGGCTCGACCGCCGCCGGCGCGAGTCGTGACAGCCGCGCGTGCAGCGGCTCGTCCTCGACGATCTGGGCGATCGCCGAGGCGAGCTCCTGTTCGTCGCCGGCGCGCACGACGAGGCCGCTCGCGCCGTGCGTGACGAGCCCCCCCGGGACCGCGCCGACGGCCGAGCTTGCGATCACCGGGGTGCCCTGGTACATCGCCTCGTTGCACACCAGGCCCCACGGCTCGAGGAACCGGCGGGTCGCGATCGAGGGCACCACGACCGCGCGGGCGGCGGCGTAGGCGACGGGCAGCCGCCCGCGCTCGATCGGCCCGGCGGCCACGACGCCCTCGCCGGCCGCCCGCACGAGATCCGCGAGCGGGCCGGCGCCGGCCACGCAGAGCGTCGCGCCCGGCAGGTGGACGCGGCGCCAGGCGCGCAGCAGCACCTCGATTCCCTTCTCGCGCACGAGTCGCCCCGCGAACAGCAGGACCGGTCCCTCTGGCGGGATCCCGGCGGCGGCGCGCCACTCGGCCTGCTCGGCCTCCGAGACCCCACGCGCGAAGATCTCCGGCTCGACGGCCTGCGGCGCCGCGAAGACGCCCTCCTTTCGCCTGCGGTACCGCTTCACGTAGCGCGAGACGTGCTCGCCGTAGGTGACGATCGCGTCCGACCGCCGGTAGATCCGGCGCATCAGGCCGAAGGAGAGCGTGTGCGGCAGCGTGAGCGGGTGCCGCCAGAGCGAGGCCCAGAGCAGGAACGGAGTCTTCGCCCGGCGCGCTCCCCGCCAGGCGGCCGGCACCGCGACCCGCCCCGCGGTCGCCGCGATCACGGCGTCGCTCTCGGCGCCGAGCCGGCGCGCGTCGCGCTGGCGCGCGAGCCGGAACGCCGGGAAGGGCGCCTCCTCGAGCTGCCGGTCGAGGTCGCGCAGCGACTCCGGCACGTAGTGCGCTTCGCCGCCGAAGCAGTGGACCTCGACCCCGTAGCGCTCGTGCAGGAGGCGGTAGAGAGGGAGGCGGTAGGGGGGGAGGTAGTTGGTTACGAGGGCGATCGGCATACGCTGCCCCTGGTGCAGGGCTGCTCTTGAACGTACTGCTTCTCCACAACCGCTACCGCGCGCCCGGAGGCGAGGAGCGCTCGGTCGAGGCGATCGCCGGCCTGCTGCGCGATCGCGGGCACGCGGTCGCCATGCTCGAGCGCGCCAGCGACGAGCTGGAAGGTGCGCGCGGGCGCATCCGGGCCGGGGCGGGGATGCTCGCCGGCGGCCTGCGGCCCGGCGAGGTGGAGGACGCCGTGCGGCGTCATCGCGCCGACGTCGTCCACGCCCACAACGTGAATCCGCTCCTCGGCGCGCGGTCGCTGGCCGCGGCGCACCGCGCGGGCGCCCGCGTGGTGCTCCACCTGCACAACTACCGCCTGGTCTGCGCGATCGCGATCTGCTTCCGTGACGGCGAGGTCTGCACGCGCTGCCACGGGCGCAACACCTGGCCGGGAGTGAGGCTTCGCTGCCGCGGCAGCGTGCCCGAGGCGGCCGCCTACGGCGCCGGGCTCACGCTTCACCAGCGCCGCCTGGCGGCTTGCGTCGACCAGTTCATCGTGCCGAGCGCGGCGGCGCTCCGACGCCTGCGCGAGATCGGCGCGCCGGTCGGCGAGGCGGCCGTGCTACCGAACTTCGTGCGCGACGCCGAGGTCGTGCAGTCGCCTCCCGCGGGCGAGCCGCGCCACGCGCTGTACGCGGGGCGGCTGGTCGAGGAGAAGGGCGTCGAGACGGCGATCGAGGCCGCTGCCGGGGCCGGCGTGCCGCTCGCGGTCGCAGGCGCCGGCCCGCAGGAGGAAGCCCTTCGCGCGCTCGCGGGACGGCTCGGCGCACCGGTCCGGTTCCTCGGCAGCCTGGGGCCTGAGGAGCTGGCCGAGGCGCGCGCCGCGGCCGCGTTCTCGGTGATCCCGTCGCGCTGGGACGAGCCGTGCCCGTACGCGGCGATCGAGTCGCTCGCGGCAGGGGTCCCCGTGCTCGCGTCGAGCGTCGGCGGCCTGCCCGAGATCGTCGGCCCGGGGCACACGCTGCCGCCGGGCGCGATCGAGCGCTGGGCCGCGGAGATGGGTCGCCTGTGGCGCGATCCGCCCGCCCGGCGTGCCGCCGCGGAGGCCGCGCTGGCGCGCGCCCGCGAGGTGTTCGGGGAGGAGCGCTTCTACAGTGGCCTGATGGATGTCTACGCCCGCGTGGGATGACGCGGCCGGCGGATGTGCCGAAGCGGGACGTCCTCGGCGTGCCGCTCGCCGTCGTCGACTACGAGCAGGCGATCGACGTCATGGACGGCATGGTCGAGCGCCGCGAGCGCGGGTATGTCTGCGCCGCCGCGGTGCACGTCGTGATGGTCGCGCGCCACGATCCCGAGGCGCGCGGGGCGCTCAGGGGAGCATCGCTCGTGGTACCTGACGGCCGCCCGCTCGTATGGGCGCTCAACCTGCTCGGCGCAGGCCTGCGCGACCGGGTCTACGGGCCCGAGCTGACCGTCCGCTACTGCCGCCGCGCCGCCGAGCGCGGGCGGCGCGTCTGGCTCTACGGAGGCGCCACGCCCGCCGGCTTGGCGCAGCTCGAGCGGGCGTTGCGCGAGCGGTTCCCGGGCATCGAGGTGGCCGGCGGCTGGTCGCCGCCCCATCGCTCGCTCACGCCCGCCGAGGGGCGGGAGCTGGCCGCGCGGATCGACGCCGACCGCGCCGACGTGGTGCTGGTGGGCGTCGGCGCGCCGAAGCAGGAGAAGTGGATGGCGCAGATGCGGCCGCTGCTCGAGGCGCCGCTGCTGGTGGGGGTGGGGGCCGCGTTCGACTTCATCGGCGGGCGCAAGCGGCAGGCCCCGGCCTGGATGCAGCGCGCCGGCCTCGAGTGGCTCTTCCGCCTCACCCAGGACCCCGTGCGGCTCGCACCGCGATACCTGCGCTACAACCCGGCCTTCGTGGCCGCGTTCGCGCGGCAGTACGTCGTGGAGAGGCGAGGGCTCGATCGCCTCCGCCTATCCTTCATCCGTGGCCGCCGCCGCTGACAGCAGCGCGTTCGCGCAGGACGTCGCCGTGATCGGCCTCGGCCGCGTCGGCCTTCCGCTTGCGCTGAGCTTCGCCGACCGAGGCCTCGCGACGGCCGCGATCGACAAGGACCCGCAGCGCCTCGAGTCGATCCGCGCCGGCACGATGCCATTTCAGGAGCGCGACACCCAGGAGCTCCTGGAACGCGTGCTCGCTGGGGGCGGCCTCACGGTCTCCGATCGGGTCGAGGATGCCGCGGACGCACGGCACATCGTCCTGACGGTGGGCACGCCGAGCCTGTGGCACATCGAGATCGACATCTCCGAGATCCGCGCGGTGCTCGACACGCTGCTGCCGGTTCTGCGCCAGGGGCACGTGATCGTGCTGCGCTCGACGGTGGCGCCGGGGACGACCGAGTTCGTGGCCGGCTACCTCGAGCAGCAGCGCGGCTTCGTCGTCGGCCGCGACGTGTTCGTCGCGCACGCGCCCGAACGGATCGCCGAGAACCGCTTCGTCGAGGAGATCGCGACGCTGCCGCACATCGTGGGCGGCGTCGAAGAGCGCTCCACCGAGCAGGTCGCGGCGCTGTTCGAGGTGTTCGGCTCTCCGATTGAGCGCACCACGCCCGCCCAGGCCGAGCTGGCGAAGATCTGGACCAACATCTACCGCTATGCGAACTTCGCCCTGCCCAATCTCCTGATGATGAACTGCGAGCAGTACGGCGCGAACGTGTTCGACGTGATCGACCTGATCAATCGCGACTACCCGCGCGGCGGCATCGCGCAGCCGGGTTTGACGGGCGGCACCTGCCTGCGCAAGGACTTCGCTTTCTCCGAGGAGCGCTCGAGCGCACCCGGCATGCTGATGTCTGTCTCGCGCGTGAACGAGAGCGTGCCGCTGTTTCTGGTCGAGGGCATGAAGCGGCGGCTCGGCTCGCTGCGCGGACGGAGGGTCGCGGTGCTCGGACTCACGTTCAAGCGGGATTCCGACGACCTGCGCGACTCACTCTCGTCCAAGCTGATCCGCCTGCTGGAGCGCGAGCTCGCGACCGTCGTCACGCACGATCCTCACGCGCCGGTCGCCGGCGAGTCGCTCGAGGACGCGCTGAGCGGCGCGGACGCCGTCGTGATCGCGACCAACCACAGCGAGTTCTCCGACCCCCGCACGCTGGCAGCGCTCGGCGAGCGAGCCGGCGCGGGCTGCCTCGTGGTCGATCCCTGGAACGCGCTTGGCGCCGCGCAGGTGTTCTGCGGCGCCGGCGAGGTCGGCGCCCGAGCGCGCGCCCGAACCGTGCCCGAGGCCGCGCAAGGGTGAGCCGCGTGCTCGTCACCGGCGGGGCGGGCACGATCGGCGCCGCAGTCGTCCGCCGCCTGCTCGAGGACGGCCACTTCGACGTGCGCGTCTCCGACCAGCGCCACGCGCCCGGCTGGATGTGCGAGGCCTGCGAGGTCCACACGGCCGACCTGCGCGATCTGACCGCCGCGCGCCGCGCCCTCAACGGCTGCGAGCGCATCGTGCACCTCGCCGCGATCGTCGGCGGGATCGCAAACTTCCACAAGCTCCCGTACACGCTGCTCGAGGCCAACAACGCTCTCTTCAACGCGCTCTTCAGGGTTTCGATCGAGCGCGAGGTGGAGCGGCTCGTCTACGTGTCCTCGAGCATGGCGTTCGAGCGCGCAAGCGAGTTCCCGACCACCGAAGAGGCGCTCGACCGCACGCTCGCGCCGCGGTCGGCGTACGGGTTCTCCAAGCTCGCCGGCGAGTATTACTGCCGCGCGGCCCGCGACGAGTTCGGCCTGCGCTACGCGATCGTGCGGCCGTTCAACGCCTACGGCCCGGGCGAGATGCCCGGTGACGAGCCCGGCATCGCGCACATCGTGCCCGACCTGATCGAGCGCGCGCTCCGTCGCGAGCGCCCGTTTCCGATCTTCGGCTCGGGCGAGCAGACCCGCACGCTCACGCACGTCGACGACATCGCCGGAGGCGTGGCCGCAGCGCTCGCGCGGCCGGAGGCGATCGGGGAGGACTTCAACGTGTCCGCGAACGAGGAGCTGACCGTCCGCGAGATCGCGGCGGTCGTGTGGGAGGCGTGCGGGAACGATCCCGTGGAGCTGGAGCTGCGGCACATGCCCTCCTTCGAGGTGGACGTGCAGCGGCGGTGGCCCTCGACCGAGAAGGCCCGGAGCATGCTCGGCTGGGAGGCCCGGATCGACGTGCGGGAGGGAATCGCCGAGACCGTCGAGTGGCTCAGGAAGTCGGCAGCAGCAGCGGAAGCACCTGCTCCACCAGCCGGCGCCTGAGCTCTGAGCGCGAGTGGGGCCGCAGCAGCTCCCGGGCCCGGTCGGCATCGCGGGCGCGCTCGTCGTCGGTCATGCCGAGCGCGACCTCGAGCGCGGCGCCCAGTGCCTCGGCGCTCGGCTCGGCGGCAACAAGCTTTCCGTCGACCGCGCGCGCGATGCCGAGCGCGGGGTAGGGGCCGGAGGCCGCGAGCGTCACGAGCCCGAGGCCCGCGCCGAGCGCTTCGAGCTGGGCCAGTCCGTAGTCCTCGTGTCGCGAGGCGGACACGAACACCGCCGCCGACCGGAGCAGCTCCGCGTAGCGCTCGGGCGACACCAGGCCGGTCCACTCGACGCCGGCCGGCTCGGCGACTCGGTGGCGCGCGAGATGGCGCAGGCCGGTCGCGCGGTCGATGCCGGTGACGACCAGGCGCCAGTCCGGGCGAGCCGCCCGGCCCCACGCGCCCAGCACCAGCTCGAGCCCTTTCTTCTCCGGGTTGCCCGCGTAGGCGAGCGCGATCGGCTGCCGCTGCCGCTGCCGCCACGCGCCCGCGGCGGTGGCGATTGCGACCGGCAGGGCGACCATCGGAGTCGCGACCCCGGCCGACTGTGCTTCGCCGCTCGGCTCGATGCCCATCGGGAGCAGCAGGCGGACCTGTCCCAGCGCGCGCCGCTCCAGCGCATGCAGGAGCGCGGTGCCCGACCCGGAGCGGTTGCTCGCGGCGGGCTCGTCGAAGCGGACCGCGGTCGCGCCCCGAAGGCGGCCGGCGGGCTGGAGCATCGCCGCCTGCGGACTGGAGAAGACGATCGCGCGGGGACTGTGGCGGCGAAGCGCCACCGTGAGCGCCCGCCGCATCGCGGTCGCCTCCGCGAGGTCGGTCAGGAGCACGCCCCGCCTGAGATGCCGGGCGATGCGGAAGTCCGTCGAGGCGGTCGTCGCAGTAAGGCCGAGCTCGCGCAGGAGCGCCTCCAGCTCGGCGTCCACACGGCGCCAGCCGGCCGTCGTCCCCGGCGAGACCAGCAGCACGTCGACGGGCTCCGGCATGTTCGTGATGCTATTCACGCATGCTTGCCGCCACCGTGATCGTGCCGACCCGTGATCGTCCCGGCTACCTGCGCGTGACGCTCGCGTCGCTTGCAGCCCAGGGCCTGGGCCAGGACGCATACGAGGTCTTGGTCGTTGACGACGGTCCCTCCGCCGAGACGCGCGCCGTCGCGGGCGACGCCGCCGGCCCGGTCCGCTACGTGGAGCGGGAGGGCGTGCCCGGGCTCAACTCGGCGCGCAACACCGGCATCGCGGCGGCCCGGTCGGATCTGATCGTGTTCGTCGACGACGACGTCGAGGCGCCCCCGGCCTGGTTGCGCGCGCTGGTCGAGGGCCGCCGGCGCCATCCCGATGCGCTCTGCTTCGGCGGCCCGATCGAGCTGCGCCTGGAGGGGTCCCGGCTGCCGATCTGCGGACGTGAGCCGCCGCCGCTCACGACGCTCGACGGCGGCCCCGTGGACCGGGAGATCGACCTCGTGTGGGGCGCGAACATGGCGTTCGACCGGCGCGCGCTCGAGCTCGCCGGGATGTTCGACGCCGGCGTCCCGTACGGGTTCGACGAGGACATGTGGGAGCGCCGCCTGCGCGAGCACGGCGGCCGGATCGTCTACCTCGCCGACGCCGGCCTGGTGCATCGCCGCGAGCGCAATGACGCGAAGCTCCGCGCGCTGCTACGCGAGTCCTACCGCCGCGGCCGCGCGCTCCGGCGCTACGTCGAGCATCGCGGCGACGCGCCTTCGCTCGCCTGGGAGCTTCGGGTCCTGGGGGGTTGCGTATTCCACGTCTTCCGCTATCGGTGCGGGAACGGGATTCTTCTCGCCGCGCACTCGGCCGGCCGCATGCGGCAGTACCTGGCACGCGGATGACGGGCGCGCCGTTCGATCCCGAGCGCGTCCTCTCCGGGCAGAGCGGGATCGTCACGGGCCGTCGCGCCCGCCTGCTCGCGGCGCTTCGCGACCTGGCGGACGAGGGCGCCTCGTGGTCCCGGCTGGTGCCGCCGAGGCTCGCACGCGCCGGCGCACGCGCCGGTGCCCCGGTGCACGTCCTCGGGCTCTATGCCTCCGATCACGCCGGGTCGATGGCGCGCGCGCTCGCCGAGCTCCGGCGCTCCCGCCGTGCTCTGACGGTCGCGCTCGGGGCGCTCGACGTGCCCTCGCCGGCGCTTGCCCTGGACACGGTGCTCGTCGACCTGCGGGGCGCCGGCAAGTTCCAGAACCTCAATGCGCTGCTCGCGCACGCGCCCAGGGGCGACGCCGGCTGGCTGGTCGTGATCGACGACGACGTGAGCCTGCCGGGGGGCTTCCTGGACCGCTTCCTGTTCGTCTGCGAAAGGCTCGGCTTCCAGCTCGCCCAGCCGGCGCTGACCCACGCGAGCCATGCCGCCTGGCCGGTGATGCGCCGCCGCCGCTGGTCGGTGGCGCGGGGCACGCGCATGGTCGAGATCGGCCCGCTGACCGCGTTCGCCGCCCCCGTGGCGGATCAGCTCCTGCCCTTTCCGCCCCTTCGGATGGGATGGGGGCTCGATGCCCACTGGGGCGCGCTCGCGCTCGAGCACGGCTGGCGCCTGGGCGTCGTCGACGCCACGCCGATCGATCACTCGAGCCGCCTCACGGCGAGCGCCTACGACCGCAGGGAGGCGCTGGAGGAGCTGCGGGCCTTTCTGGAGCACCGTCCGTGGATCGACCGGAAAACCGCAAATTCCGTAATTCAGGTGCACCGCGGATGGTGATCTCCCCGGTACGGCCTGCCGCGCCGGTACCCTTCGCGCCGACCTGGCGGTGAACTCCCCGGGTCTTCGCCCCCGCATCATCCCGCGCTCTGGCGGGTTTCCGATTTGGCAGCCGCACGGCTCCACAAGTCGCCCAACTCGCACCCAGGAGGAGCTTCCAGGTGATCTCCAGAGTCCCCAGGATGCCGGCTTCGCTCGCGCTCAGAATGCCGGCTTCGCTCGCGCTCGCGGCGCTTGCGTGCGCGGCGTGCATGGTGCTGGCCGCGCCGGCGCTCGGGAGCGCGGGGGATGTGATCCGGGACTGCTCGGAGGACGGCGTGTTGAACGGCCACTACTCGCACTCCGAGCTCACCAAGGCGCTCGACAAGCTCCCCTCCGACCTCGATGAGTACACCGACTGCCGCGCGGTGATCCGCAGCGCGCAGCTGCGCGCGGGCAGGAAGGCCGGCGGCGGGCCGGCCGGCGTCGACACCCGAGCGCCGGTGAGCGCCGACGAGCAGCGCAAGGTCGACCAGGCCTCGCACGGTGCCGGCCCGGTCGACATCGGCGGCAAGGCGATCGTGCCCGGCGCGAGCGGCGCGCCGTTCAAGGCGGCCGGCTTCGGCACCGACCTGCCGTCCCTCGTGCTCGCGGTCCTGGTCGCGATCGGCGCGGCGATGATCGGCGGCGGAGCGCTCACGCTTCAGCGACACCGGCCCGGCTTTGCCGGCAGGATCAGAGATGGAATCTCACGCTTCCGCCGCTAGGGGGGTGACGGGCACCGCGCGGAGCCGTCTCGCGGCATTCGCCCGCCGCCTGTACAGCGACCTCGACGCCCCGGTCACGATCGGCATCGCGAGCGTGCTCGCGACGACCGCGTTCGTCGGCAACGGCGGATTGCAGCTCGGGGCCTCGACGCTTGTCGAGATCGGCGTGATCGTGATCGCGGCGGCGCTCGTGGCGGCGGCGATCGTGCTGGTCGGCGTTCGCGCCGAGGTCCACGGGGCGGCGACGCTGACGGCTTTCGCCGCGCTTGCGGGGTTCACCGCGCTCTCGATCCTGTGGTCGCTCTACCCGAGCGAGTCGTGGGTCGAGACGAACCGCACGCTGGCCTATCTCGCCGCCCTTGCGGCCGGGATCGCGGCGGTGCGGCTCGTCCGCGAGCGGTGGGCGGCCGCGGCCTGGGGAGTCCTGCTCGCGCTCGCGGCGGTGGCCGCCTACGGGCTCGCGACCAAGGTGGCGCCCGGCTGGCTCGCATCGGACGAGGTCTACGCGCGCCTGCGCGAGCCCTACGGCTACTGGAACGCGGTCGGGGTGACCGCCGCGATGGCGATCCCGCTCTGCCTGTGGCTCGCCACGCGGGACGACGGCCGCCGCCCGCCGAGCGTCGCGGCGTACCCGCTGCTCGCCCTCTTCTTCGTGACGATCCTGCTGAGCTTCTCGCGCGGCAGCATCCTCGCGGGGCTCGCCGGGATCGCGCTCTGGGTCGCGATCGTGCCGCTGCGCCTACGCAGCCTCGCGCTGCTCGCCACGTCGGGGGTGGCCGCGGCCGCCGTGACCGCGTGGGCCTTCTCGCGGAGCGCCCTCACCGACGATCGGATCGGGCTCGCCGCTCGCAAGGACGCCGGCCTCGAGCTGGGCCTGATCCTGCTCGCGATGATCGTGCTGACCGCGGCCGCGGGCTTCGCGATCCAGCGGCGCGCCGAGCGCCACCCGCTGGAGGAGCCGACCCGTCGAAGGATCGGGATCGGGGCGCTCGTGGCGCTGGCCGCCGTGCCCCTGATCGTGCTGGCCGCGCTCGCCTTCTCGGATCGGGGCATCGGCGGCACGGTGTCGGACCGCTGGCACGACCTGACGAGCGCCGACCAGACGCCGCAGAACGACCCCGGCCGGCTGATCGAGACGGGCAGCGTGCGCACGATCTACTGGTCCCGCGCGATCGACGTGTGGAGGGAGCACAAGCTGGCGGGCGCGGGCGCGGGGTCGTTTGCCGACGCGCAGCTGAAGCATCGCGACAAGCCGGCCCAGGCGCGGCACGCGCACGGCTACGTGCACCAGACGCTCGCCGACCTCGGCCTGATCGGGCTCGCCCTCAGCCTCGCGGCGCTGATCGCATGGGTCCTGACGGCGGGCCGCACGCTGGCGCTGTGGCCGCGCATGCGCAAGCTGAGCTGGACCTCCGAGCGCCAGGCCCTGGCTGCGCTTGCGCTGGTGGCCGTCGTCTTCGGCGTGCACTCGGCGATCGACTGGACCTGGTTCGTGCCCGCGGTCGCGGTCACGGGCCTCTTCTGTGCCGGATGGGTGGTCGGCCGCGGGCCTCTGCACGCCGAGCCCGACACCGATCGCGCCACGCCGGCGCCGCCGCTCGTGCGTGTGCGTCCCGCCGTCCCAGCCGGGCGAGCGCGGCGCGGAGCAGCCGTCGCGGCGGTCGCGGTGATCGCGTTTGCGATCCTCACGTCGGTCGCGGTCAGCCAGCCGTGGCGCTCCGAGCGCAAGGGCAACGACGCGCTCGAGCTCGCCTCGAAGCGCGAGTTCCCGGCCGCGCTTGCCGCGACCAGCAGCGCCGAGCGGCTCGACCCGCTTTCGATCGACCCCTACCTGGACCGGGCGGCAGTCGAGGATGCGGCCGGCGACCGCGCCGCGGCGGCGCACTCGCTCCAGCAGGCGGTCCAGCTTCAGCCCGCCAGCCCGGAGGCGTGGCGACGGCTCGGCGAGTACTACCTCGATCAGGTCTCGCAGCCTGCCAGGGCGCTGCCGGTGCTGCGCGCGGCGCTCTTCCTCGATCCGTTCTCGCCCCAGACGCGCAGCGACTACGTGCTCGCCCTGCGCGCGCAGCAGGCCGAACTGGCGCGGCGCACGGCCGCCTTGGCTCAGCGGCGCGCGCGGACCAGGAGCGCCCGGCGGAAGAGCGGCACGCCCCCCGCCGCGGCCAGGACCACCTCGCCGTAGCCGAAGGCGGCCAGCAGGCCGGCGAGCGAGCGGCGCGTATAGAACCGAAGCGTGGGCTCGAGCGGGTCGTGGTGACGCTCGAACGAGGTGAGTGCGATCACGACGTCGTTCGCGCGCCCGTGGAATGGCACGGCGGCGGCGAACAGGCCTCGGGGCACCAGCACGCGGCGGGCCTCCGACATCAGCCGCTGGGTGTCGGCGACGTGCTGAAGCACGTCGAGGCAGACCACCGCGTCGAACGACGCATCCTCGGCGGGCACATGCCCGTTGGCGCCGATCTCGAGGAACGCCAGGCCGGGGTGCGCGGCGCGGGCGCGCTCGAGCGCGACGGGCGATGGATCGGCCCCGGTGACATCGGCGCCCGCCGCGGCGAGCCTTGCCGTGATCCGGCCGTCCCCGCAGCCGAGGTCGAGCGCCCGCGGCGCCTCCCCGGCAAGCGCGACGGTCGCAAGCGCCCACGCCACGCCACGCTCGTCGATCGGGCGGTCGGCGGGAACCGAGGCCCAGATCTCGTCGTGCATGCCCGCCGTTGCGAAGGCCGGCCGCCTTCTTTCAGAACGCGCCGCGGCTGCGCAGCACGGCGGGCAGCGTCTTCAGCACGATCGAGAAGTCGAGGAACACGCTCCAGGTCTCCAGGTAGAGGAAGTCGAGCCGCACGAGCTCGTCGAAGTTCAGCTCCGAGCGCCCGGAGACCTGCCAGAGCCCGGTGATGCCGGGCAGCACGAGATAGCGCTTGCGGTGCCAGTCGGCGAGCTGGTTGTAGTCGCGCAGCGGCAGCGGCCGCGGGCCAACCATCGACATCTCGCCGCGCAGGACGTTGACGAGCTGCGGCAGCTCGTCGAGGCTGAAGCGGCGCAGCAGGAGCCCGATCCGCGTGACGCGCGGGTCCCGGCGGATCTTGAAGAGCGCGCCCGTCGCCTCGTTCAGGTCCTCGAGCTCCTCCTGTCGCTGCTCGGCGTCCGTGTGCATCGTCCGGAACTTCAGGCAGTCGAACGGCTGGCCGCCGATCCCGGGGCGGCGGCTGCGGAAGAGCACCGGGCCGCGTGAGGTGAACTTGATCGCGGCGGCGATCGCCAGCATCAGCGGCGCCAGGAGCAGCATGAGCGCGCTCGCGACGACGAAGTCGAAGATGCGCTTCACGACGAAGTCGATGCCCTCGAAGACCGGGGGCTTCAGCTCGAAGAGCGGCACGGACTGGCCGGGGACCAGCTCGTGGCGGTGGGTCATGATGTCCATCGTGGTGGGGGCGATGCGGACCGCGACGCCCCGCTCGTGGCAGCGGTCCACGAGCGCGAAGGCCTCGTCCGGCGGGAAGTCCGGGTCGGCGATGATCACCTCCTGGACGCGGTGCTCGTGCAGCAGGTATGGCAACTCGTGCAGCGCGCCGAGGTTGCGCAGGCCGTTGTCGGGCTTGGGCGTCAGCGAGATGTAGCCGACGGGCTCGTACTGCGTGCCGGGGCCGTCCGCGAGCAGCGCGTGCGCGACCGCGTCGATCTGCTTGCCGGAGCCGACCAGGATCGCGCGGCGGCGGCGGCCGAGTGCGCGGAGGGCCAGCGCCGTCACCCGCTCATAGAAGGAGCGTAGGCCACTCACCCAGATCAGCGCGAAGAAGAGACCGCCGTAGAAGATGTAGTACGAGCTGAAGTCCTGGCCGTTCACGATCGCGAACACCAGCGCCACGAATGCCGCCTCGAACAGGCCGGCGACGATCGCGGTCAGGCCTGGACGTGCCTCGCGGCGGCTGTAGAGGCCGCTGCGCGCGAACAGCAGTGCGGTCACCAGGAACACGAACGTCTGGTAGTCGGTCGCCGTCTGGTAGACCTCGCTCGTCACGAAGTCGCCGCGCACGATCGCCTTGAGGGTGAGCGCCGTGAAGATCGCACCGAGGATCGCGACGAAGTCGAGCGCCAGCAGCGACGCGATCCGCGTGCCGCGCTCGAGCGCCCGGGCCTGCACCAGCGCCGTGAGGATGTTCGGCCGCCGTGCGCGCACGTCGCGTTCGACCTGCGCGTGCTCGAGGTCGAGCGGCAGGCCGGCCACCCGCAGCTTTGCGCGATCGCCCGTGATGCGGGCAGGGCCCGCAGGGGCGGAATGTCGTGTACCGGACGAGGTGTCCGTGCGTGTGGCGGGTTCTGTCATAGAAGCTGCGCCTGGGCCGAAGCGTCCGCCCTGGCGAACTGCCGCACTCTTCTCAACACCGCGAGCGGCGCAGGGTAGCGGGGTATTGGCGTCAACTCGGCTGCGGCGCTTCGGTCCACAACCTCTTTCCGATGCGCTGAAAGAGAAGTTCCCGGGAGGCAGGGCCGCAAAACTACCAGCGCGGTCCCGTCCCGGCGAGTCGCCCGGTATGCCCGGACCGGCAGAATCTAGTCGCCGGGGCAGACGCGCGCTGTGTGCGCCGCCCCACGAGGATTGCACAAAAACGGCTTCCCGAGCGGAATACGGGTTCTGGACGGGTGAGAGGAGGCGGGCTGGATGACGGCGCAGGAGTGGATCGCGGCATTCGCCGAGGAGATCGGGGTGTCTGCCCCGTCGGAGGAGGAGATGGACGAAATACTCAGGCTCGCGGCGATCGCCGCGCACGCTTCGGAGCGAATCGCGGCGCCGATCGCGTGCTATCTGGCGGGCACGTCGGGACGCGCGCTGGCGCAGGCGCGCAGGGCGGCCGAAGCGTTGCCGGCGGAATAGGGCCGCCCGCGAAGCGGGCTGGGTTAGCGGCTGCCGATCAGCCGCTCGGAGCCCGAGCGGTCGATCGTGAAGCGAAGGCCGTCGCGCAGCTCGAACTCGGGCTCCCATCCGAGCTCGGCGCGGGCGAGCGAGATGTCCGGCTGGCGCACCTTCGGGTCATCCTCGGGCAGCGCCTCGAAGACGATCTCCGACTCCGAGCCGGTCACGTCGATCACCGTCTCGGCGAGCCCGAGCAACGTCATCTCGGCGGGGTTGCCGAGGTTCACGGGCTGGTGGTACTCGGAGCACATGAGCGCGAACAGGCCGCGGATCAGGTCCGCGACGTAACAGAAGCTGCGGGTCTGGGAGCCGTCGCCGAAAACGGTCAGCGGCTTGTCCTGCAACGCCTGGCGCAGGAAGGTCGGGATCGCGCGGCCGTCGTGCGGGCGCATGCGCGGGCCGTAGGTGTTGAAGATGCGGGCGATGCGCGTGTCGAGGCCCTGCTGGCGGTGGTAGGCCATCACGAGCGCCTCCGCGTAGCGCTTCGCCTCGTCGTACACGCCGCGTGGGCCGATCGGGTTGACGTTGCCCCAGTAGGTCTCCGGCTGCGGGTGGACCTCCGGGTCGCCGTACACCTCTGAGGTCGACGCGACCAGGAACCGCGCACGCTTGACCTTTGCGAGGCCGAGCATGTTGTGCGTCCCGTAGGAGCCGACCTTGAGCGTGTGCAGCGGCAGCCGTGCGTAGTCGATCGGGCTCGCCGGGCTCGCGAGGTGGTAGATGAAGTCGACCGGCTCGTCGATCCGCACGAACTCGGTGAGGTCGTGGTGGATGAACTCGAACTCCGGCTCGCCGATGTGCTCGATGTTCTCGAGCGTGCCGGTGTCGAGGTTGTCGATGCAGATCACGCGATCGCCCTGCTCGAGCAGGAACTCGCACAGGTGCGACCCCAGAAATCCGGCTCCTCCCGTGACCACGCAGGTGGGCATCGAAACTAGGGTAACAATCGATCGAGGGGTTGTCGCGCACTTGTTCCGGTCGCAATTTGCGCGATAAGACGCCAAAAATCCGCAAATAGCGGCCGATCGGATGGGACATCGGGACGCGGCGACCATTCGCGACGCCCGCCCGCCCCAACTGCCGCGTGCGCATTTTGCGCGCTTTTTCGGTGGCCGAAGTGGTTTGTCGGCCAATGGTCCAGAGCGCCGCCGCCCTCGAACATCGCACTGCACGGCAACCCGACCAGGGAACGGACAGGGTGGACCACGAGCCTCGGGCCGCCGGCGGGACAAGCACCCGCCGCCGGCCCACCACAGACGAGACCTTCGCCGCCGCGGTCGATCTGGCGACGCGCGGCTCGAGCGGCTTCAAGCGCTTCGCGCGCCGCTACTCGATCTGCGCGGCCGACGCCGAGGACGCCTACCAGCGCAGCCTCGAGATCCTGCTCACGAAGGCGCCCACCACCGACCGCGGGGAGCTGCGGGCCTGGCTGCACACGGTGATCAAGCACGAGGCGCTCGCGCTTCGCCGGCAACGCGAGCGCGCGCTCTCCGGGAGCGGCGCCGGTGAGCCGTCCGAGCCCTGGGGCGAGACGCTGGACGAGGAGGCCGGCGGACGCGAGCGCGTACGCCAGACCGCCGAGGCGCTCGCGCACCTCAAACAGAGCGAGCTCCAATGCCTCCTGCTGAAGGCGCTCGGATACTCCTACGACGAGATCGCGGGCCGAACGGGCTACAGCTGGACCAAGGTGAACCGCTCGCTCACCGAGGGCCGGCGCCGGTTTCTGGAGCGGTTCGGCGAGCTCGCCTCGGGCGCCCGATGCGCTGACTTCCAGGCACTGCTCTCGGCCGCTTCCGACGGCGAGGCGAGTGTCGAGCAGGAACTCGTCCTGAAGCGCCACCTGACCGGCTGCGGTAGCTGCCGTGCAGCGCTTCGAAGCTATCGCGCGGCGCCGCGCCGGGTGGCCGAGCTGCTGCCGCCAGGCCTGCTTCTGCCCCTCTCGCAGCAGGCCGGATGGTGGTCGCGCGTGACCGACGCGCTCGGCGTTGGCGCAGGCGACCGCGCCGGCGCGGTCGCGTGGAAGCTGCAGCAGGGCGCCGAAGCGGTCGGCGCGGGCAAGGCTGCCGTGGTGGTGGCCTCGACCGCGGCGCTCGCCGGCGGTGCTGCCGTCCACGACCACGGCGCCGCCCACCGCCACGCGGGCGGGCCGGCCGCACATGCTTCGCGGGCGACGAAGGTGCAAACGGCGGCGGCGCTGCCCGTGCCTCGGCCCGGGCCGACGGCCGCGCCTCCGACGCAAACGACCGCCGGGCCGGCTCCCGCGACGGCCGGCGCTCCCGCGGAGGAGTTCGCCCCGGCGCCCGCATCGCCGTTGCCGGCCGGGGCGCGGAGTGCCTCGGGAAGCTCCGGAGGCGAGTTCGGCGGGCAGGCCGCTGCCACCTCGGCCGGCGGAGGGGGCGAGTTCGGGCCGTGAGGCGGTGGCCGCTGCTCGCACTCGTCTGGCTGGCGCTTCCGTCCGGCGCGGACGCCGGCACCTATGACGTCGCTGCCTGCGGCGGCCCGGCGGGCGCCGCGCAGCGGGCGTTCGTCGCGACGGCGGACCTGCTCATGGAGGCCTACTCGATCTGCCCGCCTCAGAACGGCGTCGGCACCGGGATCGCGACCAAGGCAAGCTCGCGCGGCGGCATCGCGCGGTACGGCGCGGGTGCCTACCAGGTGTTCGAGGCCCCGCCGGGCGCGTCCCTCCAGAGCGTCAGCTTCAACGTCGGCGCGATCCGCCTGCACGACTTCTGGTCGGTCGGGCTCGTCGCCTACGACGGGGACTTCAATTCCGGGGATCTTCCATATGGCTGCTACTACGGCCGCCCCGGCTGCGGCGTCGGCACGTCGACCTTCTCGATCCCCGTCAGCGTCCCGCTCTATGGTCATGGCCGCTTCCGCTTCGAGACCCGTTGCTTCAACCCGGCGGGCTGCCCCACCACGGCGAGCCCGTTCGACCCGGCCAACCGCGCCCTGTTCTCGGCGGCGAACGTGATCGTTCGCGTGCAGGACCAGACCCTGCCCTGGATCGGGCCACACCACGGCGAGCTGTGGTCGGACGGATGGCATCGCGGCCATCAGGAGGCATGGGCGCACTTCGCCGACAACGTCGGGATCATGAGCACCCGCATCTACGCGGACGGAGCGCTAGAGCAGATCGTCGACTTCCGCGACTTGTCGCTGCCCGAGTGGGCCCGGTGCGACTTCACGCTGCGCAAGCCGTGCAAGGACTTCGACCCGTCCGGCCTCTCGCTCGACACGAGCCGGCTCGCCGACGGCGAGCATTCGATGCGGGTCGAGGCGGTCGACGCCGCCGGCAACGTGGCGTCGATCGACCATCAGATCCGAGTCGACAACACGCCCCCCGCCAAGGCATCCGGGGTCCGCATCGAGGGGGGCGAAGGCTGGCGCTCCGGGAACGACTACACCGTTCGCTGGTCGAACCCGCCCGGGCAGGTCGCGCCCATCACGGCGGCGCACTACGAGTTGTGCGGCAACGGCTCCTGCACCGGCGGGCGGGTGCCGGGAAACGACAACATCGACGGGCTCTCGCAGCTGGCCGTCCCGGCGCCGGGCGAGTACTCGTTGCGTGTCTGGGTCGAGGACGCGGCCGGCAACGCCGACGTGGACCGGGCCAGCGACCCGGTCCACCTGCGCTTCGACGACGAGCCGCCGAGCGCGGTGTTCGAGCGCCAGGACCCGGAGCGTCCGACCCGCGTCGCGGTCGCGCTCGGCGAGCGCGGCTCCGGCATCGCCGAGGCCGGGATCGAGATCAGGTCCGAGGGAGGACGGCAGTGGCAGGAGCTGAACACGTCGCTCGACGGCGCGATCGCGAGCGGGGAGGTCGATGATCTCGGGCTCCCGGACGGCCGCTACGAGCTCCGGGCCCATGCGCGGGATCAGGCCGGCAACGAGCGCACGAGCGACCGCCGGCGTGACGGCTCGAAGATGGAGCTGAGGCTTCCGGTTCGCCTGGCCAGCGGCATCGCGCTCTCGCACGGCGCACGGCCCCGCTGCGTGCGGCGCGGCCGTCATCGCACGCGGCGCTGCCGGCCGCCCGCAGGCGCGGGTGCGACGCTGATCGTCAAGCGCCATCGGGCGCGCGTAACGGGCCTCGTGCGGACGGCCCGCGGGCAGCCGATCGCCGGTGTCTCCCTGAGCGTCGCGCAGCAGCTACGCACGGGCGGCGCGTGGGGCGCCCTCCCGCCTGTCACCTCCGACGCGGTCGGCCGCTTCACGTTCGCGGCGCCGGAGGGCCCTTCGCGAACGGTTCGGTTCCGGTACGCGGGCACGCCTCGCGTCAAGCCGGCGGTGGGCGAGCTGAGGATGATGGTCTCCGCACGCTCGGCGATCGCCGTCGACCGCCGCTCGGTGCGCAACGGCGACGCGATCAGGTTCACGGGCCGGCTGCGGGGCGGTCACGTCCCGGAAGGTGGCAAGCTGATCGACCTTCAGGCCTACTATCGCGGTACCTGGCGGACGTTTGCCGCGCCGCGCACCGACGCGCGCGGGCGCTGGTCCTACGGGTACCGGTTCGGGGCGACGCGGGGCACGGTCCGCTACCAGTTCCGCGCCCGGATCAGGCGCGAGGCCGCCTACCCCTACGAGCTCGGCTACTCGCGGCGCGTGTCCGTGACGGTGCGCGGCTGACGCGGGCGCGGACCTTCGGGCGATGGCCCGACGAGACGATCAGGTCCATGCCGAACCGCTGCGGGCGGCGCTGGGGCGGCCTCCCGGGGGCCGTTTAGCACCGAAGCGAAGGCGGGTAGTCAGGGTGAGCCCGACTCAGGTAAGAATTCCGGTGGTGACGAACAAGCAACGGCTACGTGAGCTTGCGGCCCTGAGGCCGCCGGGTCACAAGGTTCTCAGCCTCTATTTGAATCTCGACCCGAGCGAGTTCCCGACTCCTCGCCAGCGGTCGGTCGAGCTTCAGTCATTGCTCGACCAGGTCGAGAAGCAGCTGAACGGAGACTCGCTCACGCACGAGCAGCGCCTCGAGCTGAGGCACGACATCGACCGTGTGCGCGCCTACTTCGAGCGCGAGTTCGACGCCAGCGGCACGCGCGGCGTCGCGGTCTTCGCGGCCTCCGGGGTGGAGCTGTTCGACGTGCACCGGCTCGGGCGTCCGGTTCCCAGCGAGGTCACGATCGACGACTCGCCGTTCATCGAGCCGCTCACGGCGCTGCCCGGCGACGACGGCTACTGCGTCCTGCTCGTGAACCGCCAGCTGGCGCGGATCCTGGTCGGAGGCAGGGAGGGCATGCGCGAGGTGGTCAGCATGGTCGATGACGTCCATCGCTGGCACGACCAGGGCGGCTGGTCCCAGGCGCGCTTCCAGCGCGGCATCCAGAAGGAGACCAAGGACCACCTCAAGCACGCCGGCGACGAGCTGTTCAAGCTCTTCAAGCGCGGCCTCGTGCGCCGCCTCATCATCGGCACGCCCGAGGAGATGCGCGGCGAGGTCGAGTCAACCCTGCACAGCTATCTCCGCGACCGGATCGGGGGGTGGCTCGAGATCGACGTGCAGGCGCGGCCGGCCGACGTCACGCGCGAGGCCGCGGCGATCATCGAGTCGGACGAGCGCGCGCAGGAGCGCGAGCTGCTCGATCGCCTGAAAAGCGAGCTCGGGCGGAAGGCGCGCGGCGTCGCGGGGCTCGCCGGCACGCTCGAGGCGCTGAACGAGCGCCGTGTCGAGGTGCTGCTGGTGCCCCAGGGGTTCCGGCCGCCGGGCTACGCGTCCCCGAACTCCGATTTCCTCTCGACCGAGCCGGGGCAGTCGCCCACCGGCGAGGAGCTCCAGCACCGCGACGACGTGCTCGAGCCGGCGTTCGAGAGCGCGCTCGAGCAGTCCGCCGAGGTGCTCGTCGTACGCCATCATCCCGATCTCGAGTCGCTCGGTTCGGTCGCCGCGCTACTGCGCTACTAGGAGGGTTTGGCGAAACGATTGGCGAAACTCGGCACGGTCATCCATGCGGACTCTCCCGATAGCCGTGCTGTCGGATACCCACGACCACGGAAGGGTTTACCCACAAGCGGGCGAAGATTCGCCGCTATGGCTCCGCCAAGGGACAGGATCGAGGGTCTCTACCGGCAGGTGCTGGCTCAACGGCTCGAACTCACGCCAGAGACCCTCTCCGACCTGTTCGGAGAACTCTATGAATCGTGTCTCGCCGCCAACGCAGGGTACGAGCGCGTAGACCTCACCACCCTGATTGCCGACAAGAGTTATTTCGCCTTCGAGGGAGCAACCGGCAAGATCAGCCGCGCCGTCAACGAATCCTTATATGAGCCGTCCCCGGACGCATGGGCGGCTCTCGTTGCGGCGCTGCGGGCAGGCGGCTTCTCCACGCTCACGGAGGAGTTCCTGACGCGAACCGTCTACTCGCTCGCGATGAGCTTCTTCGTTCATATCGACTTGACCCGGACGGGCGATCAGAAGACACCAGGGACATTCTTCGAATACCTCATCGGGCATCTGTTCGCCTCTCGGCTCGGCGTGAACCCACGGACGCGACTTCCAGTCTTGAACCTCGACATGGACACGACTCTGCCGACGGATTTCGTCTTCGATCTCGGACATGGAGAGCCGAAGTTCCACCTGCCGATCAAGACTTCGACCCGCGAACGAATGATCCAGGTATGGGCACACCAGCGCGTCCTCGACGGCGTCTACGGGACCGGGCGCTTCCTTGGAACCCCGGTCATCCTCGCCGAGACGAAGACCGACGCGCAGCGACGTTCAGTGGTGGAGATTTGCCTACCCGACCAGTGGCGGCTCTACCAAATGCACATCGCGCAACTGAAGCGCGTCTACTACCTGGACGTTCCGGCGGCGTATGAGCCGCTCGGGGACATCTTTCCCCCGATCCACGTCACCCCGTTCGGGCGGTTCTTCTCTGAAGCCGAATCACTCGGGGCTTAGGCTTGCGAAAGACGAGGAAGTAGGAGTGGTTCTTCCGTGCATGAACCTGGCGCAGAAGGCGGCTCACCCCCGGCTTGTTCTTCCTCACTACCACGAACAGATCCTCCACCACGAACCCCAACCCAGTCAGGTGGTTGATGATCTCGACATGGGTCAGGCGCTGCCGGTTTGCGCAGACCTCATCCTGGCATTTCACGATGTAGACGCCTTCGGGTTGTAGCACCCGCCACGCCTCATCCGCTGCGGTGAAGTAGAGATCGAGCACGGCCTCGTGGTACTTTTTCTCCGGGTAGCCGTTGCCGTTGTTCGAGTAGTAGCCCTCGAAGTTCTGGTGGCCGTTGTGCGCCGTGCCTCCGGGTGTGTGCATGTATGGGGGGTCGAAAACCACGGCGGCGAAGCTCGCGTCCGGGTAGGGGAGATCGCGGCAGTCCGTCCCGGTCTTGAGGTCGCTGGCTCGGAGGTCGTAGAGGCTGAGATCGACCAGCTTCCAGAAGACTCCCTTTCCGTAGGTCACGTCCGCGACCTTGGCACCGGGGGGCACATAGAGACGGAGCACCTCCGGGAAGACACCGTCGTTCGCGCCGACGTGCGCCGAGAACACGAGGTCATTGGTCGCGACGCCGCGTGCCACGCGGCTCGTCTTCTTCTGTTTTAGCTCAGGCGGCTCGGCCATCCGGCGGCAGGCTACCTGCCGTCCCGGCTATGCCGTCAGCGGCACGGCTCGCGCCCTGGCCAGGGCGCACGAGAGCTTGGCGAGGATGGTGAGGTCGGCGTGCAGCCGGACACGCGCGATCCCGCGCACACGGAGCGGAAGCAGCGCCCACTCGTGCTTGAGGCGGCCGAACTCGCGCTCGACGGCGCCGCGGCTGCGATAGAGCTTGCGGGACCGCGCCGTCTCGCGCGGGATCAGAGGGTGCAGTCGGTCGGCTGCCACCCACGTAGAGGCGGGCTTGCATTCGCCGGTTGGGCAGCGCCACTTCGTGGCCTTGCGCTTGAAGTCGGCCCCGGCGAACTTCCACTCGCCGTGCTCGCAGGACGGCGGCTTGTGCTCGCCGCGCTTGACGCGCTCAGTCTTGCGAAGCGCGGTCACCGGGGACACGCCACGATCCATGCACCCGTCATGGATCGGACCGTTGTCATAGCCCTTGTCCATGATCGCGGTCGTCGGCGCGAACCCGCGCTCGCATACCGCGTCGATGAGCCCGAGGGCGAAGTTCGTCTCGGCAGCGCTGGCCGTCTCGACGGTCCACGCGAGCGGCAGGCCGGTCGCGGTGCAGACGGCGGCGTGGACCTTGTAGCCGTAGTACCCGCCGCCCTTGCGCGTCGAGACGGCGGAGCGGTGCCCCCACGAGGCGTCCGGGTCGGAGTAACGCTCGCGCTCCGGGCCGTTCTTGGAGAGGTACCGCTGGCCGTTGGCGTAGGCGGGAAGGTCTGAGGCGTCAATCGCCACGTCCTGACCCATCGCAGGCATCTCGGCGTGGAGCGAGGCGGTCACGCGGTCAAGGCAAGCGTCCAGCATCGGCGCGAACTTCCGCAGCTTGGCCGTGAAGCGGTAGCAGGCGTAGACACTCGGAACCTCGCCGTCACCCGCGACGGCTTCACGGAGTGCGGCGTGTTCGCGGACCAGCGCGACGGTGCGCGTCCAGGTCGGGATGGAGTAGATCGACTTGGCGAGTGCCATCCCGATCATCGCCCCGATCGGATAGCCGGGACGGCCGGTCCAGCGCGTCTCCTGAAGTTCGGCCGCAAGCTGGCCGATTTCCGGTGAGTCGAGTACCCCTGCAAGCTCGGAAACCGCCGAGAGCGGTGCTACCTTCTGCTTGGCCACGGAGGTCAAATCTCCTTGGTCCTGACCCCCGGAGGTTCGCGCCTCGCGGGGGTCGTTGGTTTCTATGTTGGAAGAACGTTATAGGTAGCATCGGACGGAAACCCCGCGTGGTTGTAGGGGAAACGGCAACTTTCATAGGTGGTAGAGATGGCATTGACACCTCGGTGTCAACTACAAAGTGCCGGGACCTTTTCCCAGAGGAAACGCTGCTACAATCCAGAACTAGAAAAGGGAAGGGCGGCCCGCGCTAGCACGCTAAACCGCCCAGGTCGTCACCATATTTCCCTGCTGGGGTCGGGTCCTTCCTAATCCCCCTCCTGAGGCGGCGCTGACGTAGACAGCGCCCCGCTTGCCTCATTTTCGTGAGATCCCGAGGGCGCGGCCGGATCAGCGCCATTTCGGGATGCAAGCTGGTATTGCCCTTCACCGACCCTGGCAAGCTCGCCCTCGCGTGCCAGTCGGCCGATCATGTTGTGGATGGCTCCACTGCTCGGGGCCGGTCCCTCCGCCCTGAGTACCGCGATAATCTCGGCGGGGCTTGAAGGCGTCTCTCTCGCGCCAACGGCGGCGAGGACGCGCTTTCGGGTGTCGCCCCCACCTCGACCTGTGGGGTGGCGCCGAGTCTGCTTCGCAAGCGCCTCCGCGACCATTTGATCCTCGACCTGAAGGCGCTGGAGATCATGGCGAATCCTCGTCTGCATCGACTGAAGCTCATCGATCGTCAGCAAAGCGAGGTGGGTTGTCACGGGAGAGGCACTCACACGCGTGAGTCTATCACGTAGGTGCGCAGTCCAGGAATGTGTGTGTGGGAGGTCCTACGAGTTGGGGTAAATTCCGTCAGAATAGGAGGTACCGATGAACTGCCAACCGCCCGCAGCCCGCATGGCAAGCGGCCTAGCGAGTTTCGCTAGACCCTCCTAGTGGTCCTGCCCGGAACGTTGGCCTCGAAATGGCGAGGGCCGGGCGCCGTCGGGCAAGGACGCAGGAAGCTCGAATACTGGGCAGTATTCGGGCGACCGAGGACGATGCACGACGGTGATCCGGCACCACCATTTCAGGTCGAACGTTTCGGAAAGGGCCACTAGCAGGCGCCCCAGAGCCCCAGCCGTGCACGCTGCGCGCCGCGCTCGAGCGCCGAGAAGTGACCCGCGCGATCGGTGTTCGGCGGAATTGCGAGCGTGCGCGCGTAGCCGCGGCGAAGCAGCTCGTCCTCGACCAGCGGACCGCCCTCGAGGCGCACGTAGGCGAGCAGGCGACCGTAGCGGTCGCGCCGCTCACGGCCGAGCACGAGCTGTACGCGGCGGCCCGCGACGAGACGGTGGTTGAAGGCGCTGGCGGCCTTGCCGAAGCACTGGACCGGCACGCCCGGCTTGACGGTCTCGGGGGTGTCGACGCCGATGTAGCGGAGCGTCCGCGACTCGCGCGGATGGTCGAGCCGGACACGGATCGTGTCACCGTCGACGACCCGCACGACGCGGCCGCCGACCGAGGCGTCGAGGCGGTCGTCCTCGCTTCGCCCGAGCAGGCCGCCACCGCGCACCGACACGAGCACGACCAGCCCAAAGAGGCCAAGCCAGAAGAGGGTCGAGCGGCTCGACACGGGCGGAAGCTAGCGGCGGAGCTGTGGCGCGTGGCGCGTCGGGTGTGTCATTTCAGTCGTCGTCGCCGGGCCGGCGCCGCGCGCGCTTTCGCTCGGCCGCACGCCGCTTCTCGCTCAGGCGGCGCTCGCGCGCCCCCGCGGTCGGCTTGGTGGGCCGGCGCGGGCGGGGCACCGCGAGCGCTGCGCGCAGGCGCCGGCGGAGCCGCTCCAGCGCGAGCTCGCGATTGCGGGCCTGGCCGCGCGCGTCCTGAGCGACCGCCGTCACGCGCGGTCCCACTTTGGCGATCACGCGGCGCTTCTGTGAGTCGGTGAGCGCGTTCGAGGCGGCCACGTCGAACACCGCCTCGACGCGTGAGGCGGTCACGTTCGCGTGCTGGCCCCCGGGACCGGATGACCTGCTGGTGCGAAACGTGATCTCAGACAGCGGGATCTCGACCCCGCGCCTGACGACGATCGGGTCGTCCATGTGGAGGAGGGTACGAGGCGCCTACGCCGGATCGAGCTCGACGCGCTCGATCACCTGGGGCTGGACCGGGCGGTCGCCCGGGCCGGTCTCGGTGCCCTCGAGCTTGTCGACGGTGTCCAGCCCCTCGACCACCTGGCCGAAGACGGTGTGCTTGCCGTCGAGCCACGCGCATTCCTGCGCCGTGACCAGGAAGAACTGGGAGCCGTTCGTGTTCGGGCCCGAATTTGCCATCGCGAGCGCGCCGCGCACGACGCGGTGCTCGTTGGGCTCGTCCTCGAACGTGTAGCCGGGGCCACCCGTGCCGGTGCCCTCGGGGCAGCCGCCCTGGATCATGAAGTCCTTGATCACCCGGTGAAACGTGAGGCCGTCGTAGAAGCCGTCCCCCGAGAGGCGGCGGAAGTTTTCGACCGTCTTCGGGGCGTCCTCGTCGAACAGCTCGATCGTCACCGGGCCGGCGTTCGTGTGCAGGATCGCGCGGGACACGGCCTGTAGCCTAGATGATCGATTGACGATGGCATCCGTCGAGGGCATCTACGTGGCAGCGGAGGCCGAGGGCGAGACCCGGCCGGTCGAGTCGGTGCGCGCCGTGCCCGGCCAGGGGCTCGAGGGCGACCGCTACTTCGCCGGCTGCGGCACCTTCTTCGAGGAGCGCAAGCCGGGACAGGACGTCACGCTGATCGAGGCGGAGGCGCTCGAGGCGCTCGCCGCCGAGCACGGCGTCGAGCTCGCGCCGGGCGAGGCACGCCGCAACGTGGTAACCCGCGGCATCGGCCTGAACGACCTGGTCGGGCGGCGCTTCCGCGTGGGTGAGGTCGAGTGTGTCGGGGACCGCCTCTGTGATCCGTGCAGCCATCTCGAGAAGATCACCAGGCCGGGCGTGCTGAAGGGCCTGGTGCGCCGGGGCGGACTGCGGGCCGACATCGTCGGCGGCGGCGACATCTCGGTCGGCGACGAGGTCGTCGACCTCGGGCCGGCAGAGGCCCGGACCTAGGGCGCCGGAGGGCGCACCACCTCGAAGTCGCTCCCGTGCACGCGCTGGAGCTGGTGCAGGTCGTCGTCGTGCCACGCGCGCGACGGCGAGCCGCTCACGTACCACGGCGAGCCGTTGTCGGCGAGGATCATCCCGTAGCGCTGCAGCGCGCGCAGCACCACACGTGACTGCCGCGGAAAGCTCGACACGTCGAAGCTCGCCTTCAGCCGCACGCGCAGGCCCATCGGAGGCAGGCCGGGATCGTCGGAGCTGGGCGCGTAGTGCCGGGCGGGATAGACGAACGCGCGGCGGGTCCTCGGCGCCGTGAACCGCAGGGCGTGGTCGATCGCGCCGCGCCGGACGTCCTCATAGCGCGCGAGCCCGGGCAGGATCGGCAGGCCGGCCGCATCGGCCGACGTCCACCCGGCCGGGCGCAGCTTGTTGGAGCGCAGGTTCCAGACGGCTCCGGAGCCCGCGCGCCACCGCCGGCCGCCCGCCACCGGGTAGGCGGCAAAGAGCTCGTATAGGCGGCAACGATCGCGGTCGATCACGATCACGTGGCGATCGCCGGTCGAGCGGCGGCCACCCTCGATTGGGGCCTTTCGCGGAATCGGGTACCGGCCACGGTCGGACTCGTCCGCGTAGTCGAACGAGACCGGCACGCGCCGCTGGTGCTTCGAGACGGCCACGTAGGGGATCCCGATGCGCGCCCCCTCCCAGATGCCGGCGCCGAAATCCGAGTGCACGTATGACCCCCCGCCGATGCCCCGGATCAGCCGCTCCGAGTCGGGGGCGACCGGCAGCCCGTCAACGCGCTGGTTCCACGGGTTGTCGCGGGGAAACACGGGGCAGTCGCGGGCGCCCTTGACCGCGTGCCCGGAGGCGAGCGCGGCGGTCGCAAGTGCGGCCGCAAGCGAGGCGAGCGCGACCGTGCGAAGCGCGGACATGGGGCCAGGCTAGAAGCGACGGCGGCCGCCGCCCCGCGGGTTGGACGGATTGCCTAGCGGCGCTTCGAGCGCTTCAAGCCGGGCTTCGGCAGGCTGCGCGTGTCGACCACCTCGAAGTCGGCGCCGTGCACGAGCCCGAGCGATCCGAGCTGAGGCCTGTCCCAGCCCGCCGGCGTGCCGTTGATGAACCAGGGCGCGCCGCTGTCGGCGATGATCATCCCATACTGCTGGAGCGCCCGGAGGATCACCTGGGCCTGGGCCGGGAAGCCCGATATGTCGAAGCTCGCCTTCAGCCGGATGCGCGTCCCCATCGGCGGCGCCCTGCGGCTCCGCGAGCGTCCGTCGCTGTGCCGGGCGGGATAGACGAAGGTGTCCCGGACCTGGTGGGCGGTCACCCGCAGCGCGTGGTCGATGACTCCCCGCTCGATCTCGTCGTAGCGGGCGAGGCCGGGGAGGATCGGCAATCCGCCCGCGTCGGCGGACGTCCACCCGCGGGGTCGCAGCCGGTTGGACCGGAGGTTCCAGATCGCCCCAGAGCCGGCCTTCCACCGCCTGCCGCCGCCCACGCGGCGGGCCTTGTAGACCTCGTAGAGCTTGCAGCGATCGCGGTCCACGACGAGCACGTGACGGTCGGGCGTGCCGGGCTCGACGGGGGCGTTCGCGGGAATCGGATACAGGCCATGGTCCGAGGAAGAGTCGTAGAAGAAGCTGACCGGGACCCCACGCTGATGGGCGCCGACGCTGACATACGGCATGTAGAAGTCGGCGAACAGCGGCGCGTCCCGGCCCATCCACCTGATGAAGGTGCCGGAGTGCCTCGACGTTGGAAGCGCATCGACGCGCTGGTGCCACGGGTTGGATCGCGGGAACACGGGACACTTCGGCGCGTCGGGAAGCGGCAGCGCAGACGAACCGGCCGGCAGCAGTCCGGCCGCCACCGCAACAAGCGGCAGGGTTCGCAAGGTGAGTCCGCGGAGTGCCATCCCGGCGGGCGCGATCGTAGCGGCGCCGTGTCCGCCGGGCGCCGGTCGGTGCGATCATCGCGACATGAGGGCGCTGGCTCCGATCGCAGTCGTGCTTGCCGTCGCGGCAGGCGGTTGCGGAGGGAATGGGAAGGGCGGTGGGGAGAAAACCAGCAGAGCTCCGGCACCTGGAAAGGCAGAGCAGGTGATCCGCTCCTGGGCCGACGCGCTCCGGAAGGGCGACGTGGAAGGCGCCGCAACCTTCTTCGCGCTACCGAGCGTGGTCGCGAACGGAACGCCACCCGTGGTCCTTCACACCCGCGCGGACGCGCGGCTGTTCAACACGTCGCTTCCGTGCGGAGCGCGCCTGCTGCGAACGAGCTCGGCCGGCCGCTTCACGACCGCGACGTTCCGGCTCACCGAGCGCCCCGGCTCCGGCGCGTGCGGCAGGGGCGTCGGCCTCGAGGCTCGGACCACGTTCGTGATCAGCGGTGGCAAGATCCGTGAGTGGCGCCGGGTGCCGGACCGCCCCGCGCCCTCGGGCCCCGTGATCTGACGCCCGCTTAGGATGCGCCGATGAAGCAACTCGCGGACGGGCTATGGCAGCTTGGCGGATTCCCGCCGAACGGGATCAACGTCTACCTCATGGGCGACGTGCTGGTGGACGCGGCGACTCGCCACGCGGGCCGCCGGATCTTCCGCCAGATCCGTGGGCGCCCGGTCACGGCGCATGCGCTGACGCACGCCCATCCCGACCACCAGGGGGCGAGCAAGGAAGTCTGCGACACGCTGGGGATCCCGCTCTGGTGCGGCGAGCGCGACGTGCACGCGATGGAGACGCGCGACTTCGGCCAGCCGGGCCACTGGGTCAATCGCGCGATCGAGCGCGCCTGGGCGGGGCCCCCACGCAAGGTCGACCGCGCGCTGCGCGAGGGCGACGTGGTGGCGGGGTTCGAGGTGATCGACGTGCCGGGTCACTCCCCGGGACACGTCGCGTTCTGGCGCGAGGCCGACCGGGTGCTCGTGCTGGGCGACGTGGTGAACAACATGAACGTGCTGACGGGCATCCCTGGCCTGCACGAGCCAAAGCTGATCTTCACTCCCGACCCCGCCCGGAACCGGGAGTCGGCGCGCCGGCTGGCGGCGCTCGAGCCGGCCCTCGCCTGCTTCGGCCACGGTCCGCCGCTTCGCGACCCGGCCAAGCTCAGCCGGTTCGTCGCCGGCCTGGGGTGAACGTGGGCGAGCGCGTCGGCTTCATCGGCCTCGGGATCATGGGGTCGCGGATGGCGGCCAACCTTCGCCGTGCGGGCTTCGAGCTGGTGGTCTGGAACCGGACCGCCGAGACTGCGCGCCGGTGGGCCGCGGAGCACGGCGCGGAGGTCGCGGCATCGCCCGCCGAGGTGGGCACCAGCTGCGACCGCGTCGTGACGATCGTCGTCGACGGCCCGCAGGTCGAAGCGGTGCTGCTGGGCGAGGACGGCGCGGCGACCGCGTCGCACGAGGACCTGCTCTGCATCGACATGTCGACGATCGGGCCGGCGGCCGCCCGCCGCATCGGCGCGGGGCTCGCGGAACGCGGGGTCCGGTTCGCCGACGCGCCCGTGACCGGATCGTCTCCGAAAGCCGAGGACGGCACGCTCACGATCATGGTGGGCGCGGATCAGGCAGACTTCGAGCGCGCACGCCCGCTGCTGGAGGCGATGGGCGAGTCGATCGTGCACGCGGGCCCGCTCGGCGACGGCCAGATGGTGAAGCTGATCAACAACGCCGTCGCGGCCACCAACACCGCCGTGGCGGCCGAGGCGCTGCTGCTCGGCAAGCGGGCGGGCATCGACCTCGACGCGCTCGTGGCGGTGATGAAGGCGGGCTCGGGCGGCTCGGCGATGCTCGCGCTGAAGGAGCACCCGCTGCGCACCCACGACTACGCCACGCTCTTCAAGCTCGCCCACATGCTGAAAGACCTGCGCCTCTGCCTCTCGGAGGCAGAGGCGGTTGGGCAAGGGATGGAGTTCGTCGAGCGAACGGCCGCAATCCTGGCCGAGGCCGACGCCGGGGGCTTCGGCGAAGCTGACTTCGCGGCGCTGCTCGAAGCGCTCGAGGCCCGGACCGGGACCCGACTCTAAGCGCTACCGCCGGTAGCGGTCCGGCGGCTGTCCGGGGTTCGTCAGCGACCCGCCACGTGAGCGGCGCACGAGGTAGACGAGCACCGACGCGAAGATCACCGCGAGCGGCAACCCGGGCGCGGCGCCGAAAATGAAGTACGTGACGACTCCGGAGATCAGGGTCCCCGCGATCCCGATCAGCATCGTCTCGCCGAGCGACATCGGGTCCTTGCCGGGAAGCGCGAGGCGGGCCATGCCCCCGACCAGCAGGCCGACGAGCACGAGGATCGCGATCCAGGCCAGGAAGCTCAATGCGCTGCTCCGGGTGGACCGCCGCCGACGCGCTCCTCACCCTCGGGCAGGCGCCCGTCGCGGCCGACGTAGCCGTCCTTGCCGCCGGCGATGACGTAGATCGCGTCCTCGTCGCCGGCGTTCTTGATCTTGCGGACGGTGGCCGCGTCGACTCGCGCGAGGCCGCCGGCGCCGAGCCTGTGCGTGGCGCCGTCGCCGAACTCGAACTCGAGCGTGCCGCGGTGGACGAAATAGGTCTCCTCCTGCTCGTCGTGGTAGTGACGACCCGTCTCGACGCCGGCCGGAAGCACGATCGCGTTGATCCCGAACGCCGTCACGCCAAGCGCCTGCCGGATCTTGCGAAAGCCGTAGCCCTCGCCGATCGCGTCGATGTTCGAGACCGCGTAGCCGTCGCCGACGACGACGTCGTTCGTCTCCTCTACAGCCATGCTCGCCCTCCTTCGTCCTGCTCGTCGCGGGGGTCCATCGTACGGGGTCGACGACCCCTCCACCTGACAAGCTCACCGCGTGCGCAAGCGCGCGATCGCCTACGTCGCCCTCTTCTACCGCAAGGCCTACACCGACAACGTCACCGGGCTGGCCGGGATGGTCGCCTACAACCTGCTGCTCTCGATCCTCCCGCTGGCGCTGCTCGCGCTGTTCATCGCCGGGCGGGTGCTGGGCAGCGGAGACCTCGAGCAAAGGGTGTTGACGGACCTTCGGCATCTCTTCCCCGACGCCACGCGCTCGACTCTCACGTCCCTGCTCAGGGGGCTCGAGCAGAACTCCACCCGGATCGGGATCGTCGCGCTCGTCACCGGGATCTGGTTCGGCTCCTCCTTCTGGGGCGCGCTCGACACGGCCTTCTGCCGGATCTACACGTTCAGGTGCCGCACCTGGCTCCAGCAGAAGCGCTTCGCGCTCGCGATGCTCGCCTTCGTGCTGATCTTCATGGCCGCGACCGTGGTCGTGCCTGCGGTGCAGAGCTTCCTGATCGCCGGGCGAGACAACCTTCCCTTCGGCCTCGACAAAATCGCCGGGCTCGTGTACGCGGCGACCCTCGTGCTCGGCCTCGGGCTGCTCTTCGGGCTGCTCTGCCTGATCTACCGCGCCGTGCCGAATTCCCGCATGCCCTGGCACGCGGTTTGGCCGGGGGCAGCCGCCGCCACGGCCGCGATCGCGATCATCGACTACGGCTTCCCGCTGTATCTGAGCAACGTCTCGACGATCGCCAGCTTCGGCACCACCTTCACGTTCGTGGCGATCGTGCTGATCTGGTTCTACGCGATCGCGATCATCATCCTCGGCGGGGCGGTGATCAACTCCATCAGAATCGAGTCGGACCGCGTTGATCCCGGCCGTTGTCCAGATCTTCACCAGTAGCCGGACGCTCCGCTAAGGTCCCCCCGCCCGGTCCCGCCACCGAGGAGCGCCAGTTGCCTCGTCTTTCCCAGATCTTCCGCCCCCGCGAGCAGCAGTTCTTCGACCTCTTCGAAGAGGCGGGAGGCAACATCCTGCGCGCCGCCGAGCTACTCGAGCGGATGCTGCGCACCTATCCCGAGCACGGGGAGCTGGCACGCGACATCCTGATCTGCGAGCAGGACGGCGACCGCATCACGCACGACATCATCCGCCGCCTCAACGAGACCTTCGTGACGCCGATCGACCGCGAGGACATCTACCAGCTCGCCTCGGTGCTCGACGATGTCGTCGACTACATCGAGGAGGTGGCGGACTTTCTCGGCCTCTACAAGATCGAGGCGCCGATGGAGCAGGCACAGGCGATGTCGCGCGTGCTGCTCGACGCCGCGCGCCAGGTCCAGCAGGCGATGCCCAGGCTGCGCGGCTTCGGCGACATCCATCACTTCACGATCGAGATCAACCGGCTCGAGAACGAGGGCGACCGGCTCATGCGCGAGGCGCTCGCTTCGCTCTTCCAGGAGGGCATCGACCCGATCGTGGTGATCCGCTGGAAGGACATCTACGATCGGCTCGAGGCGGGGATCGACTCGACCGAGACGGTCGCGAACATTCTCGAGAACATCGTCATCAAGAACTCTTGAGCCTTTAGGAAGCGTCTGACCGTGGGCAGCGATGTGATCCTTGTGATCGTCGTTTGCACGGCGCTCGCATTCGACTTCACGAATGGGTTCCACGACACCGCGAACGTGGTCGCGACCTCGATCTCGACCCGCGCGGTGCCGCCCCGGGTGGCGGTCGGCTTCGCGTCGGTGCTCAACTTCGTCGGCGCCTTTCTGTCGCTTCAGGTCGCGGCCACGATCGCGAGCGGAATTGTCGATGCGGCTGTGATCACGCCGACGATCGTGTTCGCCGGCCTGGTGGGCGCGATCAGCTGGAACCTGATCACGTGGTATTTCGGCCTTCCGTCCAGCTCCTCGCACGCGCTGATCGGTGGCATCGTGGGCGCGACGCTCGTGGCCGCCGGCACGGATGCGGTGCTCGGCGACGGCCTCGTCTCGAAGGTCCTGATCCCGGCCCTGATCGCCCCGGTGCTCGCGTTCGGCGTCGCCGGCCTCGCGATCCTCGTCGCCTACCGGACGGTCGGCCGGCTCCGGCCGGGACCAGTGAATCGGGGCTTCCGCCTGGGCCAGCTGCTTTCGGGCGGGTTGCTCGCGCTCGCACACGGGACCAACGACGCGCAGAAGACGATGGGCGTGATCACGCTCGCGCTGGTCGCCAACGGCAACATCTCCGGCAACGACGTGCACGTGCCCACGTGGGTCGTGATCGCGTCCGCCAGCGCGATCGCGCTTGGGACCTACAGCGGCGGCTGGCGCATCATCCGCACGATGGGCATGCGCATCATCAAGATGGATCCCGCGCAGGGCTTCTCCGCGCAGAGCGCGGGCGCGTCCGTGATTCTGGCGGCGTCTCATTTCGGGTATCCCCTGTCGACCACGCACGTGATCTCGGGCGGAGTGATGGGCGCGGGCGCGGCGAAGCGGCTTTCGGCTGTGCGCTGGGGAGTCGCCGGCAACATCGTGCTCGCGTGGGTCTTGACGATCCCGGCTGCGGGCGCGATCGGGGCGGCGATCTACGGGCTCACGCGCGCGTTCGGCACCGGCGCCCTCGGCCCGGGAGTGATCTCGGTCGTGATCCTGTTCCTCGGCGCGGCCACGTTCGCCCGCCGGGTACAGCGCGGCCCGGCGGCCTCGCCGACGGAGGCCTAGGTGGCGCTCGCCGCGAAGCTCATCGACACGAATGCCCTCCTCAACGTGGTCTGGACGTCGCTCGTCGCGGGCGTGGGCGGGACCGCGGCATTCTCGTTCGCGATCGTCGGCGCGACCCGCTTCGTCGACATGCGCCGCTCCGGACACGCTGTGGAGGCGTGGATGTTCGCGGCCCTGGGCGCGCTCGGGCTCGCGATCTGCCTGGGCGCGATTGCGTTCGGGATTTATGAGATCGTGAACAAATAACTGGCGTCCGCCGCCAAGGCGGCGGACGGGTTTGCGCGAGGGCGCGGGGTTGGTGTGGCGCAGTTCGCTTAAGCTCGCGCGTTATGAAGGTTCTTGTCACGGGGGCGAGTGGGTTCGTCGGCGGCGCGACTTGTGCCGAGCTCGTGCGGCGCGGCCACGAGGTGGTCGCGCTGGTGCGGCGGCCGGGATCCGAGCCGCCGGGCACCCACGCGCAGATCGGCGACCTCACCGATGCCGCCTCGCTGCAGGAGGCGGTGCCGAGCCAGCGTCCTGACGCGGTCATCCACCTCGCCGCCGAGATCGCCTCGCAGCGCGACGCGCACAAGGTGTTCGAGGTGAACGTGGAGGGCACGCGGCGGCTGCTCGAGGCCTGCGCCGCGGCCGGCGACCCGCGCTTCGTGCTGGCCTCCACGGTCGTGACCGGCGACGCCCACGGGGAACTGCTCGAGCCCGACAACCCGCTGCCGGTCGACACCCCGTATGGCCGCGCCAAGCAGGATGCGGAGAAGCTCGTGCTCGACTCCGGTCTCACTGCCGCGATCGTGCGCCCGTCGCATGTGTACGGGCCCGGGGGCTGGTACGCCGAGGAATTCGTCAAGCGCCTGAGGCAGCCGGGGCGCTTCGCCGTGATCGGAAGCGGCGAGAACTGGTGGGACGTGGTGCGTGTCGAGGACGTCGCGACGGCGCTCGTCGACTCCGCCGAGCGCGCCCCGGCAGGCGCCGTCTACCACGTCGCCGACGACGAGCCGATCACCTTCTACGACTTCGTCGCGCTCACCGCACGCGCACTGGGCGTCGGGCCTCCACGCCGGATCCCCGTCTGGCTAGCAACGATCGCCGCCGGCCGCAACGCCGTGCGCGCGGTGACCCGCTCGGCACGCACGTCGAACGCGCGCATCAAGGTGGAGCTGGGGTGGAAGCCGGCGTATTCGACCGCCGAAGAGGGCGTGCCGGACGCCGTGAAGAAGCTCAGCGCGTAGCCGCGGGCGCCACCGTCCAGCGCGGGTTCAGGGGTCGGCCGAAGCTGCCGATCAAGGCCTGGTAGGCCCTTTGGGGAGTCGCCTGACTCAAGGAGGAGTCCGGCATGCGTCGTTCGGCGCCACTGAGAAAACAGCTTCTTCTGGCGGTGTGCACAGCATGTGCGCTCGCCCTCAGCGCGACCGCCGCACCGGCCGGCTCGCTCGCCGCTTCGCAGACCGGCGGCGTGGGCCCGCTCGGCTTTCAGTTCCCGACCGGCGGTGTGGGGCAACCGCCCGATCTCGGCGGCCTGCCCGGGCAGACCTTGACGACGATCGGCGCGGACGGCCGCAGCGCAACGGCGCCGGCCGGCGCTCCGGCGGCCGTGCGGAAGGCCGTGCGGACCGCGAACCTGATCGCGGGCAAGCCCTACCGGTATGGAGGCGGCCACCGCCAGTTCAACGACTCCGCCTACGACTGCTCCGGCGCCGTCAGCTTCGCGCTGCACGGCGGCGGCCTGGTGCCGAGCCCGCTCGACTCACGCGGATTCATGCGCTGGGGACAGCCGGGACCGGGCGCCTGGATCACCGTCTACGCGAATCGCCGGCACGCCTACGCGGTGCTCGCCGGGCTGCGATTCGACACCTCCGGCCCCGGCGCCAGCGGGCCCCGCTGGCGGCCCACGCCGCGTCCGCCGGACGGCTTCACGGCCCGGCACCTCCCAGGGCTCTAGCGGCGCGGCCGCCAGTGCTCGCCCCCACCGCGAGCAGGTATAGAGCCACGATCGCCCCCGCGATCGAGGCTCCCCCCGCCGTGCCGGCGTAGTAGGAGAGGTACAGGCCGCCGATGCCTCCTGCCAGCGCCGTCAGCACGCCCGCGCACATCATGGGCACGAGGCGATTCGAGACCAGCTGCGCGGCTGACGCGGGACCGACGAGCAGCGCGACCACCAGCAGGTTGCCGAGCGCCTGCACCGCGACCACGATCGTGGCGGCCACGAGCGCGAGCAGCCCCAGCTCCGCGAGCAGCGGCCTCGCGCCCAGCGCGCGAGCGGTCGCACGGTCGAACCCCGCCAGCAGCAACCTGCCGTGGAGCAGTCGCAGGCCCGCGATCACCGCCACGGCCAGCCCAACCGCCGCCAGCAGGTCACCGTCGGTCACCGCGAGCACGTCTCCGAACAGGATCCCGCCGATGCCGGGGGGCGAAGCGGGCGCCAGCGCCAGCAGCGCGCCGAGGCCCACCAGCGAGGTGATCGCCACCGCGATCGCTGCGTCGGGGTCGATGCCGTCGATCCGCTGAGCCAGACCGACCGCGACGATCGCCACCAGCAGCCCGATCGCGCCGCCGAGCAGGAGGGGAATCCCGGTCAGCGCCGCCAGCACGAGTCCCGGCAGCAACGCATGGCTCAGCGACTCGGCGCCGTACGAGAGCTCGTACAGCACGATCCAGCAACCGAGCGTGCCCGAGACCAGCGCCAGCAGCGCCACCTCGGCCCCCGCCAGGGCCACGATCGGCTCGGACCAGGGATCCGCCAGCGCGTGCCAGACCGCCGTCACCCCGGGTGGTGGTGATGGTGCGGTGGCTGGAGTGCCGCCTGCGGAGCGTCGCGCCCGCTGCCCGGAAGCGTGACCAGCGCGGCGCCGTGCGTCTCCTCGAGCACCTCGCGGGTGAGGGTGGTGCGGGAGGGGCCGAACGCGACCTGGCGGCGGTTCAGGCAGAGCACCGATCCCCACGCCGTGGCCTGCTCGATGTCGTGGGTGGCGATCATCAACCCGTGGCCGCGCAGCGCGAGTTGGTCGATCAGGTCCATCACGCGCGCACCGCTGGCGGCATCGATGCCGGCAAATGGCTCGTCCAGCAGCAGCAGCTTCGCGTCCTGCATCAACGCCCGCGCGATCAGCACGCGCTGGCGCTGGCCGCCCGACAGCTCGCCGAAGGTGCGCCGGGCAAGTCGTTCGAGGCCCACGAGCTCGAGTGCCGCGAGCGCGCTGCGCCGCTCCGGCCGTCCCGGCCGCCGCCACCACGGCAGCGTCCCCAGCGCGCCCATCAGCACGACGTCGAGTGCGCTCACCGGATAGTCGAGCCGCGAACGCTCGGTCTGAGGCACGAAGCCGCACCGCGCGCGGATGTCGACACGCCCGCGGGTGACCGGCAGCACGCCCAGCATCACCTTGAACAGGGTCGACTTCCCGCCACCGTTCGGCCCGAGCACCCCGATGCGCTCCCCTTCGCGGACACGGAAGCCGACGTCCTCGAGCGCGGGCGGGCCGCCGTAGCCGGCCGTCACGCCCTCGAGCTCGGCGAGCAGCTCCGCCATTAAAAACTTCCGGGGCTCCCGGGGCTCCCGGAGATCTCGACGGCACAGCGCAGGCGGCCGCCCGTCAGCCCGAGCGCGATCGTGCGCGCGTTGACCGCCTCCATGCCGATATACGTGGCGGCGCCGCCACCCGCCGGCCCGAGCGTGTCGCCGTAGAGCTCGAGGCCCGCCGCGGCGCCCGTGTCACGCGCGATCGCCCGCGCGAGCTTCGGGCTCAGCGCGTGATCGGGGAACACCGCGAGCACGTGCTCGCGTCTGAACACGTCGGCGAGGCGCGAGAGGTCGCCGGCCGAGGGCTGAGCCTGCGTCGTCTGGGACGGGATCACCGCCCCGACCACCTCGAGGCCGTAGCGGTGGGCGAAGTATCCGAATGCGTCGTGGTCGGTGACGAGCTTTCGCTGACGGGCGGGAATCCGGCCGAGACATGCGCTCACCTGCCTGTCGAGCCTGCGAAGCCGGGCCGCGTACGCACGCGCCCGGTGTGCATATGCGGCGCGCCCCGCGGGATCGGAGTCCCCGAGCACCGCCGCGATCCGCTCGACGGCGGCGGTCGCATTCACGGGGTCGTGCCACCAGTGGGGGTCGTGCGCGCTGGCCTCGGGCCCGTTCTGCTCGCCGGGGAGCTGGTCGGGCAGCCCGTCGGCGAGGTCGATGACCCTGGGATCGCCGCCCGCCTCCTCCACCAGCTTCGCCGTCCAGGCGTCGAGCCCGTCGCCGTTCGTGAGCACGAGCCGGGCGTCCGCGACCGCGCGCACGTCGGCCGGGCGAGGCTCGTATTCGTGCGGGTCCGTGTTGGGCTTCAGGATCTGGTGGACGTCCACGTTCGAGCCGCCGACCTCGCGCGCCCAGTCGCCGATCTGCGTCGTGGTGGCGACGACCTTCATGCGCCCGCCGGTGCTACCGCTCGACGTCACCCCGCATCCCGCCAGGACCAGCGCCACGATCGGCACGGCCGCGGCCGCGATCGCAACCCGTGCGCCGGCGGTATGCCTGACCGTGCGGGCGGCCCCGGCGATTGCGAAGACGGCGCCGGCCAGCGTCGCGATCGTCGCTCCCGGAGGCGCGTTGAGCTTCACCGACAGCCACAGCCCGGCGATGCCCTCGACACAGGTGAGCAGCACCGCGAGCGCCTGCCAGGACCGGATGCGGTTCGTCCAGAGACGCGCGGTGGCGGCGGGCACGACCAGCACCGCGGCCGCCAGCAGCGCGCCGACCGCGGACAGCGAGGCGACCACGATCAAGGCGATCAAGACCAGCAATGCGGCGTCCTGCCCTCGTCGCCTCAGGCCCAGCATGCGCGCGCTTTCGTCGTCGAACCCCGACGCGAGCCAGACGGGGCCGAGCGCGAGGCTTGCGGCGAGCGCGGCGAGGCTGGCGGCCGCGGCCAGCGCGACGTCACGCGGCTCGACCAGGAAGAGGCTTCCGAACAGCAGCGTTTCGACGCCCGTGCCGGAGTGGAAGACGTCGCTCGCGAGCAGCACGCCGAGCGCGAGCGCCCCCGTCAGGACCAGCGCCGTGAGGTTGTCGTAGCGCCCTCCGCGCACGCGTGCGAGCCCTCCCACCCCGGCTGCGAACAGCAACGCCGCCCCGAGCGCCCCCAGTGGCGCGGCAAACCCGAGCCCGTCCGCGAGCACGAGGCCCGGGAAGGCGGCGGCCCCGACCGCGTGCGAGAAAAATGCCAGCCCCCTCAGCACGATCCACGTGCCGAGCAGTCCCGCGCCCACCGACAGGGCGGCGAGCTCGAGCATTCCGCGCTGGACGAACGGCAACTGAAAGGGCTCGAGCATCAGACGCCGTGGCAGATAATGGGAACCATTCTCATTCTCATGGATTTCCAATACTATCCGAGCAATGCCGAATTCGAAGGCGAAGGCGAAGCCGCATGCAAAGGCGGCGAGGGCCCAGTGGGCCGAGCACGCGCGCGCCGAGCTGAAGCGCGCCGGCAACCGGAGCGGCGGCGCCCGATCTGCGGTGCTGGAGCTGATCGCCCGTCAGGACTGCTGCCTGACGGCCCAGCAGATCTTCGACTCGCTGCGCGCAGACGGGCGCGATGTCGGGATCGCGAGCATCTACCGTGCGCTCGAGTTGCTGACGCGGATGGGCTTGCTCCGGCGCGTGGAGCTGGCGGACGCCGGCGGGTACGAGCCCTCGCTGCCCGGAGGCGAGCATCACCATCACATCGTCTGCGACCGGTGCGGCAAGGTCAGCGCGTTCGAGGACGCGGCGCTCGAGCTTGCGATCGACCGGCTTGCAGGTCGTCTCGAGTACGAGGTGGGAGAGCACGAGGTCGTGCTCCGCGGGGCATGCGGAGACTGTCGCAAGTAGCCGCGCTGGCGCTCGTGCTGGCCGGCTGTGGCGGCGGCGACTCGGGGCCGACCGTGCCCGACGACGTCGCGGCGCGCAAGCAGCTCGCCACCTACGTGGCCGCGTTCTACCGCGGTGACGGCGAGGCGGCGTGCGCGCTGCTCACCCCCACGGGCAAGGCCGGCCTGCGCTCCGAATCACTTCGCACCGGCTCGCCGAGCTGTCCGAGCACGATCAGGGAGCTGTCGAGCACGAGCCGGAAGCTCCACGCACCGCGCATCGGGGTGGAGGTGAAGGGCGATCGCGCGACCGCCACGATCCGCGCTACGCGCCCACCGTACGAGAGTGGTGCGCTGCTCGAGAAAACCGACGGGAAGTGGCTGATCGCGTACCCGCCCGGACTGCTGCAGAAGTACGTCGGCAAGGGTGGACTCAAGCCCGGTGCGCGCTAGCGCTGCTCGGCGCGGTTCGCGACGCTGCAGATCGCGTTGAACCCAGCTTGCAGGAAGTCGTTGGCGGCGGAGGTCGCGAGCACCGCCGTGACCGTCCGGCCGGCGCGTGGCGAGGTGACGCGCAGTCCCACGAGGCCCAGCGCGCTCCACGCCCCCACGCAACGCGTGCACATCACGAGCTCGCCCACCGCTCGACGGACGCGACGTCCTCGCGGCCGGTGCGGATGCACCGGATCGTCCACGAACGGCTCGCGCACCCAGGCGCCGATCCGCTCTCGCGCGATCACCTTCGACAGCGCGAACGTGGCGACCCCCAGCGGCACCAGTTCCGCGTTCGAGATCCGCTCCTCCTCCCGCCGGCCACCGGCCGCCAGCACGCCTGCGAGCAGCACCGCGTAGACAGCGTTGAGGGCCCCGTAGTCGCGCGGGAGAGGATCCTGAGGCACGCCGTCGGGCGATGCGGCCGCGGCCGATTGCTCGATCGTGTGTGACACGTCGTGTCGGATACCCCCGGCGGCCCGGGGCTAAGCGGCGGCCTCCCGCCGCGCCTTGCGCAGTCCCCGCTTTGCGAGCAGCCCGTTCGCGAGCAGCAGCAGCGTCTTGTTCGCGGGTGCGCGGAAGCCGAACTCGGTGTGGGGCGAGTAGCGCGCGTGCTGCGGATCGTCGCCCACCGTCAGCCATCCGGTGCAGCCGCGCGCCTCGAGTCCGATCAGCTGCGCGTTGTAGCGGTGGGCCAGCAGGCCGGCGCGCCGGCCTGCTGGCGGCAGCGCCCTGGCCGAGCTCAGACTGACACCCGCCGAGTCGCCGCCGTCCACGCGCACCGGCCGCACTTCGGGAGACGCGTCCGCGCCGACCCATGCCAGCAGCTGGTTGGGCAGCGCGCCGATCCGCCGCGCGGTCCGGGTCGCGTCGACCCGCGGTCCGGTGCCGTTGCGCGGCTCGGCCTGCGGTGGCGGAGGGCCGCCGGGCAGTGGCGCGCCGAACACCCGTGGCTCCCCGGCGGCTTGCTGATCGGGCCAGGCGACGATGCGCTCGACCTGCACCGTGACGGGCACACGGTCGGCGTAGTACTCCTGCAGCCACCGGTCCCAGAAGATCCTGCCCCGCTTGGCCTTGCCCATGAAGCGCTCCGCCTTGGGGCCGATCACCTCCTCGAGCAGCGCGCGGTCGGGCTCGAGCATGGCGGTTGCCCGCCCCTGCACGAGGACGAACTCGGGGCCGCTCGCGAAGCCGTGCTCGCGTGCGTGGTAGGCGAGCGCCACGCGCGGGTTCTGCTGAATCCTTGCGAGCTTCTTCCCGAAGCCCAGCGAAGTCGTGAAGCCCACCGTGCCGGCCGTGCGATCGCGCAGGCCGATCGGTGCGACCGCGGTCACGACGGCGCCTCCCGCCGGCGTGCAATAGGCGAGCGCCGTGGTGAGGTCGCCGGCAAGGATCTCGTCGATGTCGTCGGGCCAGTCGACCATCGCGCGGAGCCTATCGGGGACATCCGGGATCGCGTTCCGGGCATAACGCCTGCGATGAACGTATTGGTGACAGGAGCAAGCGGGCTGATCGGCTCGGCACTCGTGGCCCAGCTCGAGCGCGACGGCCAGTCGGTCCGGCGCCTGACCCGTCGCGTGCCCGCGCACGGCGCCGAGTTCCGCTGGGATCCGGCTGCCGGCGACATCGAGCCCGGTGCGCTCGAGCAGGTCGACGCGGTTGTCCACCTCGCGGGCGAGAGCGTCGCGGGGCGCTGGACCGCCGACAAGAAGGAACGGATCCTGCGTAGCCGGGTGGACGGCACCCGCACGCTTGCCACCGCGCTGGCGGCGCTCGACCAGCCGCCGCGCGTGCTCGTATGCGCCTCCGCGATCGGGTACTACGGCGACCGCGGCGACGAGCGGCTGACCGAGGCGAGCCCGCCGGGAAAGGGGTTCCTGGCCGAGGTCGTGAAGCAGTGGGAGGCCGCTTCGCAGCCGGCGGAGGAGGCGGGGATCCGAGTCGTGCGCCTTCGGTTCGGAATCGTGCTGAGCCCGGCGGGCGGGGCGCTCCGCACGATGCTCCTGGCGTTCCGGCTCGGCGTTGGCGGAAAGGTCGGCACCGGCCGCCAGTGGATGAGCTGGGTGTCGATCGAAGACGTGCTCGGCGTGATCCAGCATGCCCTCGCCAGCGACGACATCGCCGGTGTGGCCAACACGGTCGCGCCCAAGCCGGTGACCAACGCGGAGTTCACGAAGGCGCTCGGCCGCACGATCCGGCGCCCCACCGTGGTCGCCGTGCCGGGCCTCGCGGCCCGGTTGGTGCTTGGTGAGTTTGCGCAGGAGGTGCTTTCCAGCGCGCGCGTCGTGCCTCAGCGACTGGACGAGACCGGCTACCGGTTCCGGCACCCCGACGTCGAGCAGGCGCTGCGCGACCTGCTCAGCGGCTGAGCTCGCGGGCCACCGCGCTCAGGTCCTTCACGAGCTCGTCCATCGCGGCCTCGCGCTGGTCGCGGTCGGTGCGCAGGACCGAGGAGGGGTGGACGGTCGCCGTGACGCGCTCGGCGAGCGGAGAGTCGACGAACTCGCCGCGTTGCCTGCTGACCCTGAACTGGCGGCCGAGCAGCGCCTGCGCCGCGGTCGCGCCGAGGCAGACGAGCACGCGCGGGCGCACCGCCGCAAGCTCGCCTTCGAGCCATGGGATGCATGCCTGGATCTCCTCCAGGTTCGGCTTCTGGTGAATCCGGCGCTTGCCACGCGGGCGCCACTTGAAGTGCTTCACGACGTTCGTGACGTAGACGCGATCGCGATCGATGCCGGCCCGCTCCAGCGCCTCGTCGAGCAGGCGGCCTGCCGGCCCCACGAACGGGCGGCCCTCGATGTCCTCTCGGTCTCCCGGCTGCTCGCCCACGAACATCACCTCGGCATCGGGGGCGCCCTCGCCGAACACCGTCTGCGTGCCGGTCTTCCAGAGGTCGCAGGCCCTGCAGCCCGCAGCCTTGCGCCTCAGCTCATCGAGGTCCGGCGGCGCGTCGCTGCCGTCGTTTTTGCCTGTGCCGTCGAGCGCCAGCTGTCCTTGGGCGTCTGCCATCGGGCATCTGGGATCTACCCCTGCACGCGGAAGGAGAATCGCCCAAGCTCGACGATCGGCCCGGTTCGGGGAACGAAGCTCACCTTGCCCGCGTAGCGCCCGCGGCACCAGCGTTTGGATTGCTTGCCCTTTGCGCTGAAGGGACGCAGCCGGAAGCGAACCGCACGGTCGCGGTGGTAGGCGACGCCGGCAGAGCTCCCGGCAAGCGAGCCACAGCCCCGCGGGCCGTTGACGTCGACGTCGAACCAGCTCATCTTCGGTCCCACCGCCTGGAGTGACCGGAACACCACCACGAACGTGCGAGTGCGCCCGCCTTTGGCCGGCTGCGCCGCCGGGAACGGCGAGATCAGCAGGCGGCGGTGCTCGCAGTTGCGGAGGCGGTCGCCCCTGTCGGCGGTGACGGAGTCGACGCCCCCACCACAGTCGACCCGGTCGACCCGGCCGTTCGCGACGTTCACCCGGTCACGCCCGGATCCGGCGTCGATCCGGTTGCGCCCGGTGTCGAGCGGGTCGGCGGGCGAATACCCGGCGGCAACCTCCGCGAAGGTGTCGCTGCCGACACCGCCGATCGCCACGTCGGGACCCGCGCCGCCGGAGAGGTGGTCGTTGCCGCCCTGTCCGCGCAGGAGGTCGGCGCCGGCGCTGCCGCGCATCACGTCGGGCCCGCCGCCGCCCCAGAGGCGGTCGGCCCCGCCGCCGCCGTCGAGCCGGTCGGCGTCCTGCTGGCCCATCAGATCGTCGGCGCCGGCATCGCCGGCGAGCAGGTCGTCGCCGTTGGACCCCTCGAGCCGGTCGTCGCCCGCGCTGCCGCTGAGCTGATCGGAGTCGAAGCCGCCGTTCAGGCAGTCATTCCCCGCCTCCCCGGTGAGCCGGTCGTCGCCCGCGAAGCCGAGCATGCGGTCGTTAGAGGCCGTGCCATCGAGCGTCTCGGGAGCGGGCGTGCCGCGGATCTCGTTCTTGCAGGCGGACGGGTCGGGACGTGCAGGTGCGACGCCGCTCGCGAGCACGAAAGGAGTCAGCACGAGTGCGAGCAGCGCGATGCGCACGAAGGCCAAGATAGAGCCGCACCCGGTCGCGCGCGCCGGGTAGAATCGCGGCGATGAGCCTCTGGGGCAGAGTCTTCGCTGCCGGTTACGACCGGTTCATGGCCGGCACCGAGAAAGCCGGGCTCGCGGAACGCAGGCACGAGTTGCTGGCCGGCGCGCAGGGCCGCGTGGTCGAGATCGGCGCCGGCACCGGCGTGAACCTCCAGCACTATGGCGCGGGCGTGACCGAGCTCGTGCTCACCGAGCCCGAGGAGCCGATGGCGCGAAGGCTCGAGCAGAAGGCGGCAGCCTTCGGGCGTTCGGCGCAGGTTGTCCGGGCGCCGGCAGAGCAGCTTCCCTTCCCCGACGACTCGTTCGACACCGCGGTCTGCACGCTCGTGCTCTGTACGGTCCGGGATCCGGAGCGCGCGCTGGCCGAGATCGACCGCGTCCTGAAGCCGGGCGGACAGCTGCTCTTCCTCGAGCACGTGCGCGCCGACGATCCAAAGGTCGCGAAGTGGCAGGACCGCATCGCGCCGTTCTGGCGTCCGGTCGGCCATGGCTGCAACTGCAACCGGCCCACGCCCGAATTCATCCGGTCGCAGTTCGTCACGGTGGAGATGGAGGACGGCGAGATGCCGAAGGCGCCGCCGATCTTCCGGCCCCTGAAGCAAGGGCGCGCGCTCGCCGGTTGACCCCGCCGGACTGCCTCTTCTGCCGCATCGCCGGTGGCGAGGTCGAAGCACAGGTGGTGCTGGAGGACGAGCAGACGCTGGCGTTCCTGGACCACCGGCCACTTTTCCAGGGCCACGTGCTGCTGATCCCGCGCACCCACGTCGAGACGCTCCCGGACCTGCCCGACGAGCTGCTGCCCGCGCTCTTCTCGAACGCGCGCCTGCTGGCCCGTGCGATGGAGGAGGGGCTCGGCGCCGAGGGCTCGTTCGTGGCGATCAACAACCGGGTGAGCCAGTCCGTGCCGCACCTCCACGTGCACGTCTCACCGCGCCGGCACAAGGACGGCCTGCGCGGTTTCTTCTGGCCGCGCCACAAGTACGAGAGCGAAACCGAGGCGGCCGAGGTGGCGGCGCGGCTGCGCGCCACCGTCGACGCGCTCAGGCATGACGAGACTCGGTCGTAACGGACAAGCAGGCGTCAGGAATGCTGCGGCGAACCCATAGCCGGCGTTCAAAGGGCAAAAGGAAAGAGGCGACATGGCGGTCGAGCAGGGGTTGCAGGGATTCCGGGAGACGGAGACTGGCGAGGCGTTCGCGCTGCAGAATCAGAAGCTGCTCAAGGTCGAGCTGGCCGATATCACGATTCAGGCAAAGTCGGGCTCGATGGTCGCCTACCAGGGTGAGATCAAGCACGAGTACGCGGGCGCCGGCGGTCTCTCGAGGCTGATCAAGAAGAGCGTCACCGGCGAGGGCACGCGCCTGATGAAGATCTCGGGCACCGGCGAGGTATTCCTGGCCGACCATGCTCAGGAGATCCACCTGTTGAAGCTCGAGGATGACCGCATCACGGTCAACAGCCACAATTTGCTCGCCTTCGACGCTGGCATCGACTGGGACATCAAGAAGGTCGAGGGGGTCTCGGGCATGCTCGCGGGTGGACTGTTCAACCTCGAGCTCTCCGGCAGCGGCTCGGTCGCGCTGCTGTCCGACGGGCCGCCGCTCCTGCTCGACGTCGGGGACGTGCCGACCTTCGCCGACCCGCAGGCCGCGATCACGTGGTCGGCCGGCGTCACGACCTCGGTGAAGACCGACATGAACATGAAGACGCTGATCGGGCGCGGCTCCGGCGAGTCGGTACAGCTCGCTTTCGGAGGCAGCGGCTGGGTGCTGATCCAGCCCTCCGAGGGCGTCGTCGACGCCGCCCAGCCTCGGTCGCGCGGCGGTCTCGGCGACCTGCTCGGCTCCTAGACGGCGGGGGTATACCCTGGGGCGATGCCCGCCCCGCTGATCGAGCTGCTGTGGTGGGAGGGTTGCCCCTCCTGGGAGGAGGCGCTCGGGGACCTGGAGGCCGCGATGTCCGCGGTCGGCCTCGATCCGGCGCACGTCGTGGTTCGTGAAGTCGACGATTACGCGCGTGCCGAGCTGGAGGGCTTCATCGGGTCGCCCACGATCCGGGTGGACGGACGCGACGTTCAGCCTCCGGACGAGTTGGAGCCGCCCGGCCTGACGTGCCGCGTCTACCACCTGCGCGACGGGCGGGTGTCGCCCACGCCGGACCCCTCCGACCTGCGCGAGGCGCTCGGGCGCGCGATCGAGGGCGCGCGCACGTGAGCGTCTCGGTCGGCGACCAGGCGCCGTCCTTCGCCCTGCCGGACACGGAGGGCGCGACGCGCGCGTTGGCCGACGGCAACACGGGTCCCGCCGTGGTCGTGTTCACCTGCAACCACTGCCCGTACGCGCTCGCCTGGCATGACCGGATCGCCGACGCGGCGCGCGACTACGCGGACCGTGGCGTGCGCTTCCTCGCGATCAACTCGAACGACTCCGAGCGCTACCCGCGCGACTCCTACGATGCGATGCAGAAGCGTGTCGCCGTGGAGGACTGGCCGCTGCCATATCTGCGCGACGAGACCCAGTCGGTCGCGCGCGACTACGGTGCGAAGACTACTCCCGACCTGTTCGTGGTGGATGCCGGTGGGGCGATCCGCTACCGCGGCGCGCCCGATGCAGACCACCGCGATCCCTCGCAGAACGCGGCATGGCTGCGCGGCGCGCTGGACGCGGTCCTCGCCGGCCACGACCCCGACCCGGCGGAGACCGAGCCGGTCGGGTGCAGCGTCAAGTGGAAGTAGCTACCGCTAAGTGATCGTGAGCGCTTCGCGCAGGATCCGGTCCTGCTCGATGTGGTGCGCGGCCGGATAGCCCTCACCGGGTGAGGCGCGGTAGGGCCGGCCTATGTAGTCGAGCTTCACGCCTTCGGGAACCAGCTCGCGCTCGCGGTTGCGCGTGAACATGAAGCGCCGTGCGCCCATGTTCTTCGGCTCCTCCTGGACCCAGATGATCTCCTTCAGGTTCGGGTACCTGGAGATCAGCTCGACGATCTGCTCACGCGGGAAGGGATAGAGCACCTCGACCCGCGTGACTGCGACCTGCTCGTTGCCGGCGTAGCGCTCGTGGCCGGTGAGGTCGTAGTAGACCCGGCCGCTGCAGAGCAGGAGCCGCGTCACATGCTCCCGCCGTCCCTCGGCCGTGGGGTCGTCGATCACCCGATGGAGCGCTCCTTCGGAGAGCTCGCGCACGGTCGAGAACGAGCGTTGGTTGCGGAGCAGGCTCTTCGGCGTGAAGACGATCAGCGGCCGCCCCTTCTCGACGAGTGCCTGGCGACGCAGGAGATGGAAGTACTGGGCCGGCGTGGAGACGTTCGCGCAGCGGAGATTGCCCTCCGCCGCGAGGGTCAGGAAGCGCTCCTCGCGGGCGCTCGAGTGCTCGGGTCCGGCGCCCTCGTAGCCGTGCGGAAGCAGCAGCGTGAGTCGCGAGGTCTCGCCCCACTTGACGAGGCCCGAGACGATGAACTGGTCGATCACGACCTGCGCGGCGTTCACGAAGTCGCCGAACTGCGCCTCCCAGAGCACGAGGGTCTCGGGCGCCTGGACGCTGTAGCCGTACTCGAACCCGAGCGCGCCCACCTCGGACAGCGGGCTGTTGTGAATCTCGAACGAGGCGGTCGCGTCCGGTAGGTGCTGGATCGGCGCGTAGGCCGTGCCCTTCTCGGCGTCGTGCAGCACGAGATGGCGCTGGCTGAAGGTGCCGCGCGCGGTGTCCTGGCCGGTCAGCCGCAGGGGAATGCCCTCCACCAGCAGCGTCGCGAACGCGAGTGCCTCCGCCTGGCCCCAGTCGACCTGGTCGTCGGGACCGGCCTGCGCGCGCTTTTCCCGTTGCGGGGCGAGCTTGCGATGGAGCTTGAAGTTCTCCGGCGGCGCGAACACCTGGCGGTTGAGCGCGAACAGGTTGTCCAGGGAAAAGCTGGTCGCGGGCTCTTCGCTCACGGTGCGGTCGAGCTGGAGCTCGGCCGTGGCCGGGCCGCCGTCGTCGTGGCGCACCTGCTCGTGGGCCTGTGCAAGGCGCGCATGGGCTTCCTTCAGGAGCCGGTCGGGCTCCTCCGGGGCGAGGATGCCCTGCTCCACCAAGCGGTCCGCGTAGAGCTTGCGCACCGGCGGGTGCTTGCGGATCACGTCGTACATGCGCGGCTGCGTGTAGGCGGGCTCGTCGGTCTCGTTGTGGCCGTAGCGGCGGTATCCGATCAGGTCGATCACGACGCCCTGGCGGAACTCCTCGCGGAACGCCATCGCGAGCCGGACGGCCGCGATGCAGGCCTCGGGGTCGTCGGCGTTCACGTGGATGATCGGCATGTCGAAGCCCTTCGCGAGGTCGGACGCGTAGCGCGTCGAGCGGGACTCCTCGGGCTCGGTCGTGAAGCCGATCTGGTTGTTGGCGATGATGTGGATCACGCCCCCGGTCGAGTATCCGGCGAGCGCCTCCAGGTTGAGTGTCTCCGCGACCACGCCCTCGCCGGGGAAGGCGGCGTCGCCGTGGATCAGGATCGGCAGCGCGCGCCGCGGGAAGTGCTTTGCCTCGCCGCTATCCCGCTCGGTCTGGTCCGCACGTGCGCGGCCCTCCACGACCGGATCGACGTACTCGAGGTGGCTCGGGTTCGAGGCGAGCGTCACGCGCAGCGTCTTGCCCTCGTTCGTGACGTAATCGCCCTCCGCGCCCTGGTGATATTTGACGTCGCCGGTGCCGCCGCGCGGCCGCGCGGTGATCACGTCGATGTCCTTCTCGCCCTCGAACTCGGCGAGGATCGACTCGTAGGGACGGCTGACCGCGTGGGCCAGGACGTTGAGCCGCCCGCGATGCGCCATTCCCATGAAGACCTCGCGCACGCCTGCGTCGGCGGCCAGTCCGAAGGTCTCGTCGAGCATCGGGATCAGCGTGTCGAGGCCTTCGATCGAGAAGCTCTTCGCGCCGAGGAAGGCCCGGTGCAGGTAGGTCTCGAGCGCCTCCGCTTCCGTGAGGCGCGCGAGCACGGCGCGCTTTTCCTCCGGCGACAGCGGCCGCCGGTACTTGCCGGACTCGATCCGCTGGCGCAGCCAGACGCGCTTCTGATGATCGGAGATGTGCTCGATCTCGTAGGCGATCGTGCCGGCGTAGGTCTCGCGAAGATGGGAGAGCGCCTCGTCCAGCGTGGCACCGGGGACCTGGATGCGCAGGATGTGCGCCGGAATCTGCTCCATCACCTCGGGCGTCAGCCCGACTGTCGCGGGCTCGAGCGCCGGGTCGCCGATCGGCTCCGAGCCGAGCGGGTCGAGGTGCGCCGCGAGGTGACCGTGCATGCGGTGGGCCTTGACCAGCGAGGTGGCCGCCTGCACGTGCGACAGCATCTCCTCGGAGGGCATCGGAGCCCCCGGGGGAGCGGCCGCGGGCGCGCCCTTCGCGGGGGCCGCGGGCGGCTCCAGGCCGAAGCTGCGGAAGACCTCCTCGTAGAAGCCATCCTCGCCTCGAAGCAGCTCCTCGATCCGTGCGAGAAAGGCGCCCGACTCGGCGCCCTGGATCACGCGGTGGTCGTAGGTCGAGGTCATCGTCATCACCTTCGAGACGCCGAGCTCTGCGAGCCGGGCCGGTCCGGCGTCGCCGAGCCCGGGCGGCCACGTGATCGCGCCGGTGGCGACGATCGTGCCCTGGCCGGGCATGAGGCGCGGCACGGACGCGACCGTGCCGATCCCGCCCGGGTTCGTGAGCGTCATCGTGGCGCCCTGCATGTCGTCCGGCGACAGCGACCCATCGCGCGACTTGGCGATCAGCTGCTCGTAGACCTCGCGGAAGCTGGCGAAGTCGAGCGCGTCGGCCTGCTTGATGACCGGCACGATCAGCGTGCGTGAGCCGTCCTTTCGCCGCACGTCGACCGCGAGGCCGAGGTTCACGTGCGGCGGGATCACGCGCTGCGGCTTGCCATTGTCCTGGCGGAATGCGTGTCCCATCGCGGGGTGGTCCTTCCAGGCCTGGGCGATCGCGTAGCCGATCAGGTGTGTGAACGAGACCTTCATCTCGCGCTGGGCGACCTTGAGCGCGTCGTTGAGCTGGCGGCGGCGCCCGTCGAGCGTCGCAACCGAAAGTGCCCGGAAGCTGGTCGCGGTGGGGATCTCGCGGCTCGCCTCCATGTACTTCACGAGCGCTGCATCGGGCCCGCGGATCGGCTGGATCTCGGCCTCCGCAGGCGCCGGTCGAGGCGCGGTCGCGCCGTCCCGGTCGCCGTTCTGCTCGGTGTGCGCCAGGACGTCGTCCTTCACGATCCGGCCGCCCGTGCCGGAGCCACTCACCTCGGAGAGGTCGATGCCGTGGGCGGCGGCCGCGCGCCGGGCAACCGGCGTGCTGCGGGCGTCGCCCTCGGCGACCGGCGTCGGCACGGGTGCGCGCCCGCCGTCGGTCGCGCGTTCGGCCTCCGAGGACCCTGCTTCGCGCGGTTCCGGAGCCACCGCCCCTTCGGCGGACGGCGATTCTTCTCCCTCACCGGGCTCCAGCTCCGCCAGCGGCTGACCGACCTCGATCGTCTCGTCTTCCTGAGCGAGGATCTTCACGAGCTTGCCCGAGGCGGGCGAGGGCACTTCCGCGTCGACCTTGTCGGTCGAGACTTCGACGAGGGTCTCGTCCTTCTCGACCCAGTCGCCTTCCTGCTTGTGCCACGTGAGCACCGTCCCCTCCGACACCGACTCGCCCATCTGGGGCATCGCGATCAGGACCGTGTCGGGCATCAGGTGGGCACCTCGGCTTTCATCCTAGCCCGACGCCGGTTTCGCGGACAGGCGCCGGAGGAGCGAGGTTCGCGGCGAGCGCGGCGACCTCCTCGGCTCGTTGCTCCCGTTCGGCGTCGTGTGCGGCGCGCAGGAAGAAGAAGATCAGCGCCCCGATCATCACGACAAAGTCGACGCCGAGCATCAGCCCGCCGGCCAGCCCCTGATCCTGGCTGGGCGTTAGGCCGTGCCGTAGCGCGCGGTCGCCGTAGAAGCTGGAGTAGAACGGGTGGCTGACGATCACGAATGCCATCCCCAGGAACATGCCGGCGAACCGCACGCCCGTGATGTGAGCGATCTTCCACAGCGCGCCGGGCACCCGCGCCTTGTTCGGCTCGAGCACGGAGATCCATACCAGCAGCGAGCCGGCCACAAAGGTCTGGTGCTGGACCGCGTGCAGAAGCGGGTGGCGCAGCGCCGCGTCGTAGGCGGGCGCGACGTGCCAGCCGTACAGGATCAGGATCCAGAGCGGCCCAGCGACGAGCGGCTGCTTCAGGAAGCGGAACGCCCGGCGGATCGGCTGCGAGCGCCCAAGCGCCGCCGCCAGCCGCTTCGGCACGAGGAACGGATAGACGGGCCAGCGGAGGCCGATCAGGATCAGTGGCGCGGAGAGGTCGCCGATCAGCAGATGCTGCGCCATGTGGGCGGACACGAGATTGGTGTCGCCGAGGTCGTCGAGCGGCGAGAGCAGCGCCGCCCCGATCAATGCCAGCCCGGCGAACCAGGATGCCTGCTGCCACCCCGGAACGCGCAGGCCGCGCCGCTTGAGAATCCGCAGCGCCCTCAGGTAGAGGACGGCGGGAAGGCCGAGCAGGTAGATCGCGGTGAGGTCCAACGACGGCGAATTATCGCAGCGCGCGACGCTGCGGCCATCCCTTCAGCTAACCCTTCCGCCGCCCCGGCGGCGGAAGGCCAGTTATTCCAGTTATTCCCGCCCCTTGTGGCGGTCCCGAATGCTCACAAAGGTGAACCACACGATCAGCACCAGCACGGGCGCGAACATCGCGAGGTCCACGACCACGTAACCCGTGTGCGCGATCGGCAGCGTGATCACTGGTTCGCCTGCGAGAGCAGCCACAGGCCGAAGGTCGTGAATCCGACCATCACGGCGAGCATCCAGTACTGGGACTGGGACGCGATCCGGGCGCGCTGGTAGAGCGCGAGCGCCCGATCGTGGGACAGGATCAGGCCTGCCACGTGGCCGGACACCAGCACGCCGACCTGGACGTACCAGATCTGCTTCGCGCTGATCACCCCGTAGTCGATCGCCTTGCCCGCGGTGCCGAAGAGGTCCCAGCCCCTGCCGAGCGGGTCCGAGGCGAGAAAGGCGATCGCCTGGCCGTTGTAGACGAGAAACGAGAAGTAATGCGCGAACACGTAGACCGCCGCGATCGGCACCAGCGTGTGCACGTAGGTACGGGCGACGGCCGGGAATGGACGCCGGTCGACCGTGCGCACTCCGGCGATCCCGCCCGTGTAGATGAGCGCGATCACGACCAGCCCCAGCAGCATCCCGACCGTGAAGGCGAGTTCGAGCGCGTTGCCGGGGCTGAAGCCGAGCTTGCCGAAGAAGTCCTGGATGTGGGGCGCGAGCTTGCTCCACTGCGGCCCTTCGCCGGCCCCGTCGAACGCCACGGTCCCGAGCATCACGATCAGCATCGCGACCGTGCCCGGCACCGGATCGAGCCGGCAGAGCGCCGAGAGCGGCCGGCGGATGCCGAGCTTGCCGTGCCGCGACTCGACCGCCGAGATCCGCGAGAACAGGTTGTAGTAGACGGAGAAGCCCTCGCCGTACCGAAGCCAGGCGTCGGTCCCGAACACGGCCATCGCGATCAGGGTGAGCACCGTGTAGAGCACTGTCGCGAAGGCGAGCGCGCTCGGGTCCTGGCCGTTCACCCAGGCGAGCTCGATCCAGGCGAAGCCGAAGATCGTCGCCGCGGCCGGCCATCGCCCGAGCCACGCCGGGTAGGTGAACGGCTTAGGCAGCGGCCCCGCGAGGCGTGAGGCGACGAAGGACGCCGCGCGGGCGATCGCGCGCCACGGGTTGAATGCCCTGAAGACGTCTCCGAAGAGGACGCTCAGCGGCACCAGCCCCACCCAGAAGATCACGTATATGAACGTGGGAGCGAAGTTGGCGGTCGCGAGCTGTACGCCGGCGATGCCGCTCCAGATCGTGACGCCGAGCAGCACCACGCCGATCAGACCCGCCGCGAACTCCGTGGCCGAATTGATCAGCGTGTAGGACAGCCAGTCGGGCCCGGGCCGCCAGCCGCTGTCCTCCTCCAGCTTCGGCGTCTGCCAGAGCGATGCGAGTGCTACGAACGAGACGACCATCACGACCGCGGCTGCCCAACCGAAGAGCCACTCGGGGATCGGCAGGTCGGCCCGGCCGACGAGGCCGTGGGCGAGCGCCACCCCGGGTCCGAGCAACGTGCCGACGAGCGCCAGCGCGGCGGCCGCGGCCGCAACGCGCCTGATCGGGCCTCTCACGAGGGCCGCACTCGCAGCTCGGCGATCTGCTCACCCCGGTTCTCCAGCTCGAGCACGAACACGCCTTCGATCTTGGCCGAAAACGAGAACGTGACGGAGCCGCCGGCGGGAACTTCCTTGTGGAAGTCGTAGCCGTGGACGTGGATCTCGTCCGCGACGTTCGAGCTCACGCGGAAGCGGATCTGGTCGCCCTTCTTGTAGTCCAACCTCTGGATTCCCCCAACCGGCTTGCCGCCCCGCACCTTGACCACCGGGATCGGCTGCTCCTTCACCGTCCCGGAACCCGGTGTAGCGGTTGTCTTGTCCTGGCTGCTGTTGTCGCTGCCGCCGTTCAGGACGACGAAGAGCACGACGATGACGGCGATTGCGCCCGCCGCCAGGCCGATGCGGGCCCTGTTCGATCGCATGGTTCCTCCTTTGTCCGCACGGGGCGGAAGCGCCCCGTGCTCGATCGCGCTAGCGGGGGAGCGGAGGAGGCGGACGTCCCGCGAGGCCGAACGGGAGCGCTCCGCATGCGAGCGGCGTGAACGTCGTCGAAAGACGCGGCCTCAGCATCCCCGGGGCGCGGCCGGAGCGCCGGCGCAGCGTGCGGGCGAGACGTTGCTCGACTGTTTCGAGCCCGCCGAGCAGGAAGGAGATCGCCCGCCCGACCGCGAGCGCGAGCGGCGCCGCGATCCAGCCGCCGTTGCGCAGCACGCCTGCGACACCGGCCGGATGACCGGCGGCGAGAAGTCCCTCGGCGAGCTCCTGCGTCCCGAACACGGTGAGCAGCGCGACCGAGCAAAACCCCCAGCCGGCCGCACGCCGTCGCGGCTCCAGACGCGGAGCAGCAAGCACAGCGGCGACCAGCGTGCCGAGCACGGCGGAGGTGGCCACGATCACGAGCGGCGGCAGCAGCGCAGCGAGATAGGCGTGACCCTGCGCGCCGAGCGCGGCGCCGGCATCGCCGCCGTATGCAGCGAGGTAGCGAAGCTGGTGCACGGCGAAGGCGCCGAGCGCGATCAACGCCGACGTTCGAAGCGCCGATGACGGCCGAGCCGTGCGCACCGAAGCGATTCTAATCACGGAATCGGCTTTGGATGCCGCCCCGCGCGGGTACTGCAGGTCAGGTCGCGAGAGTGTTGCTACCCTCGCCGCTTCGTTCGACCTGCCCCGCCGATGGAACGAGCGATCCAACGCCAATCCGCGCTCGACGGCATGCGCGGCATCGCCGCGCTGACGGTCTTCGCGATCCATCTCTGGATCTACCAGTTGCCGAACTCGATGACGGTGCGACGCGACTCGTGGGCGACCACCGCACTGTTCGAGGGTCGGGTCGCGTTCGTGATGTTCTTCGTGCTGTCGGGCTATTTCCTGTATCGCGCGTTCGCCCGGGCCGCGCTCGGTCTCGGCGAGCCGGTTTGGATGCCTGGTTACCTCGCGCGGCGCGCGGCGCGCATCGCGCCGGCCTACTACGTCGCGATCGCCGGCTCGCTCGCGCTCGTCTCGCTGGCCGGCGACGGCACGCCGGGGAGACGGCTGGTCGACTCGGCGAAGGTCCCGCTGTTTCTCGTCTTCGGGCAGAACTACTCATCCGAGACTCTCCTGAAGCTGAACGCGGCGACCTGGACGCTCGCGGTCGAGGTGGCCTTTTACGTGCTGCTTCCGGTGGTCGGGGTGCTCGCGCTCCGGCTCCGCTCGCCCCGGCTGCAGGTAGCCCTGCTGGGCGGCCTCGTGCTGGCGGGGCTCGGGTGGAACCTGGCCGACTATCTGTCCGGCTGGGGCGCCGTGTCGGGTCACGCGCCGCCGTCGTTCCTGCCCTATTTCGCGTGCGGCATGCTGGTCGCGCTCGCGGTCGAGCGCGGCCGCGCCGCCGGCCGCGTGCTCTCGGCCGGCCAGAGCGCCGCGCTCGGGGTCGTGGCCGCGGTCCTGCTGCTTGCGAACGGGGTGTGGCACGCGCACGACCACGCAACCGGCAGCTTTGGGATGGAGGTGTTCGCCGACCTGGGGGCGGCAGTCGCGTTCGCGGCGTTGATCGCCTCGATCGTGCTCGGGACCGGCGCCGGGCTGCGATGGCTCACGTGGCGGCCGATCGCCTGGGTCGGGACGATCACCTACGGGCTCTACCTCTGGCACATCCCCGTGATCGTCTACCTGCGCGGGAACGGCCTGCTGCCGGGCGGTGCCCTGTCCGCGCTGGTCGCGCTGCCGGTCGCGGTCGCGCTCGGCGCGGCGAGCTGGTACCTGCTGGAGCGCCCCTGCATGCGCCTCGCGGCGCGGCTCCCGCGCAGCCGGCGTGAAGCGGCTAACGCAGCCAGGCGCGAACGATCGCGTTGGCGAAGCCGAGGCCGTAGCGCACCACGGCCGGCTTCTTGGAATGGCCGTGCAGTCGCCGAACGACGGTGACCGGCACCTCTTTCGCCGGCACGCCCCGCTTGATCGCCTCGATCATGAACTCGGACGTGTGGAACTGCTCCTGGCGAAGCACGAGCAGGGGCAGCACCGAGGCGCGCACGGCGCGGTAGCCGTTGGAGCAGTCACTCACCCTGGTCCGGGTGATGAAGGACACGAGCCGGTTGAAGAACACGATCCCGAGCTCGCGAGCAAAGTGATTCGGCTCGGCGTGCCCGATCACGCGGGAGCCGTGCGCGACGTCGACCTCGCCGTCCAGGACGGGACGGACGAGCCGTGACATCTCCTCGGGGAGATGCTGCCCGTCGGCGTCGATCGTCACGACCACGCTTGCGCCCGAGTCGGACGTCAGGCGGTAGCCGGTGCGCAGCGCCGCCCCGCCACCGCGGTTGATCACATGCCGCGCCACGGCGGCGCCGTGCGTGCGCGCGATGTCGCCGGTGCGATCACGGGAGCCGTCGTCGACGACCAGTACGGCGGTCTCGATCCCGCAGACCGTGCGCGGGATGCGCGGCAGCACCTCGCCGATGCTTGCCTCCTCGTTGTAGGCGGGGATCACGACCGCGACCCGGTCGCGGAACCGATCCGGCAGTCCCGCGAGGCGGAACTGCTCCCATGCAATCCCCTCCAGCACCGCCGAGAGCTCGCGGTCGACGCGAACCGTGAGCGACATGTTGCGGAGCGTCAGCAGGAACAGCAAGACGATCGCGAACACCGCGAGGCCGAGGATCCGCCCGCCGCCACCCTTGCGGAACGAGAACCAGCCGAGCATCGTGTCGGTCAGCGTGGTCGCCGAGACGAGCGCGAGCGCGAGCGCCGAGAAGAGCAGGATCAGGACGTCGACGTTGCGCAGCGCGCGGCGGCGCCAGATCACAAACGCCGCGATCAAAAAGCTGGCGACCAGGCCCGCGACTCGAATTGCGGAGAGGTCCACGGTGACTACGCCGCCTGACTCGCGCGCCGGCGAAGCCGCACGCGCCCGTTGCGGTCTCGCAGCTGTCGCAGACGCCGGCCCGCGCTCACGACCAGCCAGTAGCCGCCGCCCGCGGCGAGCGCGCACACAAGCGGTATCAGCGGGACGTTTCGACGCGGGACGGCCAGCAGCAGGCCGCCGAGCACCGTGATCCCCCCGATCAGCAGCACGAGCAGGAGCGCCTCCCAGCGGCGGCGAAGCGCAAGCACGGCGAGCCCTACGATCGCCAGCGCGAGCATCGCGTAGTGGAACGCGACCCAGCCCCGGGCGCGCATCGTGGGGCCGGACCCGCGCCGCCAGACGTTCCACATCTTGGTCGCGACCATGCGCGCGTACGCGCCAGGCTGCTCGGTCACGTACTTGCGGAAGTTCTCACGGCCGATCTTGGCGAGCGCGGCGTCGCGCTCGAGGTGCGGGTACTTCTTCGCGACGCCGTCGAGCAGGTCAGCCATCTGCGTCTTCGCGACCTGCTGGTCGGTGACGTGGTGGTTGCCGGTGTAGATCTCGATCAGGTGCCGCTTGACCCGAATCTGGCGACCGTCCCCGGGCAGATAGGTCGCCACGAAGAGGGCCTTGCCGCCGCCGGTCGTGACAGGCACGAAGCGGTCGAGCACGATGTAGTTTCGGATCGTCCAGGGCGCGAGCACGAGTACGAACGCGGCGACGAATAGCGCCGCCGAGGCGAGTCCGACCCGAACGCCACGGTCGCGCCACATCTTCACGAGCACGAGCAGGCCGAGCGGCACGGCGAACAGCAGGTACTCGGGGCGGGTTAGCGCGGTCGCGCCGAGGAACAGCCCGGGCACGAGCCACGCCCACGGGCCTCGATCCCGGTCCGACGCCCACAGGAATCCGACCACACACGCGGCCAGCGCGAAGGCGGCGATCGGCTCCGACAAAAACTGCTCGTTGTTGTCTATGAAGGTGGGGTAGACCGCGGCGAGCGCGGCGGCGAAGAGGCCGACCAGCGGGCCGCCCAGCCGCCGGCCGAGCAGGTAGACGAGCAGGACCATCAGCGCGCCGAGCACCGCCACGGCCGACCGTGCGAGGTCGGGATGGACCCCGCCGGTGAGGTAGTAGACCCCCGCGAAGAAGAGCGGCGCCCCCGGCGACCAGTCCGTCGGGTGACTCATCGCCGGCGTTCCGTATCGGCCGGTCTCGTAGAGGTGGGCGGCGATGTCGCTGTAGGACTTGGAGTCGTTGCCCTGGTAGGCGACGAGCGAGTCCGCGCCCGGGTTGGCAGTGGGATTGAGGGCGGCGTCGAGGCGGAGCCCGAAGCCGAGCGCGACGACAGCGCAGACGAGGGCCAGCACGACCGGGCCCCCGTGACGCTCGGGAAGCGTGCGCGCACGCTCCCGCGCGCCGTTGGCGACGGAGCGGAGGGACATCTGGTCGGATGCTAGTACCCGCGGTGGCGGGCGAAGCTGCGCTGCTGCCGTTGTGCGGTGCCGCCTCGCGGTCCGCTAGGCTGCCCCGACCGTGCGGATCCTCGTCCTCGGCGGTGACGGATACCTCGGCTGGCCAACGGCGATGCGCTTTTCCGCTCGCGGCCACGAAGTCTCCGTCGTCGACAACTTCTCCCGGCGCCGCTGGCATCACGAGCAGTCGACGGACTCGCTGACGCCGATCCGTCCGCTCGCCGAGCGGATCGACGCCTGGCGTGAGATCTCCGGCAACGAGATCGTCCCGTTCGTCGGCAACATCGAGGACGGCGAGTTCCTCGACACGGTGATCCAGGAGATGCTGCCGGAGGCGGTCGTCCACTACGGGGAGCAGCCCTCGGCGCCGTACTCGATGATCTCCCGCCGCCACGCCGTGGAGACGCAGTACACGAACGTGATCGGCACGCTGAACCTGCTGTTCGCGCTGCGCGACCGATGTCCGAGCTGCCATCTGGTGAAGCTCGGCACGATGGGTGAGTACGGGACGCCCAACATCGACATCGAGGAAGGGTTCATCGAGATCGAGCACAAGGGCCGAAAGGACGTGCTGCCGTACCCCAAGCTGCCCGGCTCGATCTACCACCTCTCGAAGGTCCACGACTCCCACAACATCCACTTCGCCTGCCGGATCTGGGGCTTGCGCGCGACGGACCTGAACCAGGGCGTCGTATACGGGATCGCGACCGACGAGACCGCGCTCGACGACCGCCTCGTCACCCGCTTCGACTACGACGAGGTCTTCGGCACGGCGCTGAACCGCTTCTGCGTGCAGGCTGTGATCGGCCACCCGCTCACGGTCTACGGGAAGGGCGGCCAGACCCGCGGCTGCCTCAACATCCGCGACACGCTCCAGTGCGTCGAGCTGGCCGTCAGCAATCCTGCGCCCCAGGGCGAGTTCAGGGTGTTCAACCAGTTCACCGAGCAGTTCACGGTTGCGGGGCTCGCCGAGCTCGTGCGCGAGGCGGGGGAGAGCCTCGGCCATCGCGTCGAGGTCCAGAGCTTCCCGAACCCCCGCGTGGAGCTGGAGGAGCATTACTACAACGCGACCAACACGAAGCTGCTCGACCTGGGGCTGCAGCCCCACTTCCTCGGCGAGGAGCTCGTCCAGTCGATGCTGAAGACGATCGAGCGCTACCGCGATCGCGTGATCGAGCGGGCGATCGCGCCGCGGACCCGATGGAAGCCCGGCGAGCTGGAAGCTCCGCCGCTCAGCCCGACGCGGGCCTAGCGCGCTTCGTACAGCCGTCCAGTGGTCCCCGAAAAGGGCCTCCCTGTGAGCACGCGCGCCGATAGGGAAGGTGGAAGGCGTGACCATGCGCCGCCCTCCGCGTCCGCATGTTCACCTCACGGAAGACAATGCCCCTGGCAGTGCTCGCCTGTGCGCTCGCCATGATCGCGGCCTTCGCAGCGGGCGCTGATGCACGCCGGATCCTCGTCGGCAGCGCCGGCAAGGACACCCTCCGGGGCAACGGCGGCGACAACAAGATCTACGGCGGCCGTTCCGCCGACCGCCTCTTCGGCAAGGCCGGCAACGACCTGATCCGGGGCGGCACCGGGCGCGACGTGATCGCGGCCGGTGAAGGCAACGACAACGTCTCCGGGGACGAAGCCGCGGACCTGATCTTCGGCGAGGGCGGGAACGACTCGATCGCGGGCGACACCGCCCCCGACAAGATCTCCGGCGGCCTCGGCGACGACACGATCTCCGGCGACACCGGCGATGACCAGATCGACGGCGGCGAGGGCAACGACACCGTCACCGGGGGGTTCGGCCGGGACGAGATCCTCGGCGGGCCGGGCGACGACACGCTCGACTCGGGCAACGCCGGCGACCGCATATACGGCGGGCCCGGCAACGACCGCATCGACGGCTCGAGCGGCGAGGATCACCTGTACGGCGATGACGGCGACGACTACATCATCGGCGGCTCGGCGCGCGACTACATCTACGCGGGCGCCGGGAACGACACGATCAACGCCTTCGAGCCCTTCAAGCGGCTCTCGGAAGCCGTGATCGACTGCGGCCCGGGCGAGGACTCCGTCTACGTGGACAGCCGGGACCTGCGTGCGACCGAGTTCCGCAACTGCGAGTTCCTGATCGAGGGAAGGCCGCCCGGAGACCTCGACCCCGAGCGCGGCGTGCAGAAGATCGGCGGGCCGGGCAGCGAGAGCTTCACCGGCACCGACCGAAACGACAACCTCTACGGCGGGGCCGGCGACGACATCCTCCGCGGCCTTGGCGGCCCGGACGTGCTCTGGGGCGACCACCTGCCGAACACGACCGGAAAAGACCGCATCTACGGCGGCGGCGGAGACGACATGATCTTCGGCAACTCCGGCCAGGACAAGCTCCACGGCGACGGCGGCAACGACCGGATCTCGGGCGGCCCCGGCAACGACCTCCTCTACGGCGGCTCAGGGGACGACGAGCTGCGGCCCGATGCCGGCAACGACCGCGTCTACGGCGGACCGGGCAACGACGAGATCCACGCCTTCGCGGGCGGCGCCTTCGACTACGTCGACTGCGGCCCCGGCAAGGACACCGCGTACGTCGACAAGGGCGAGCACACGCGTCGCTGCGAGCGGGTCAAGCACCGGTAGGGTCGCTGGTTGGTCGCCGTGCGGTCCTGGTACGCCGCCCGCTGGGTTCTAAAGAAGCGGCTCGTACGGGGTCAGGGATCGGAGTTTTGTTTGCTTCGCGTGACGATCCTGCCCCTCCCTTTAACCTGCCTGCTTTTCCGAGCTTCGCCGCCGCAAGGGCCCGCGATCCCGCCTGGGCCCTAGGCCCCCGCCACCTTCTTCCAGAAGCGCACATACTCGCGCTCGTGGCCGATGCCCGACTCGACCACGAGCCGCTGCTCGACCGTCGCGCCGGCCGCCTCCAGGACGCGCAGGAGCTCCTGGAAATGTCGTAGCCGCTCCTCGTGCACGGGCAGCTGGGCCGAGGCCAGCGACCGTGCGTCGCTGCCGAAGGCGAGCTTCAAGAGGCCCGGGTCACGCAGCTCGTACAGCTCTGCCGTTGGGGCCTCGAGCCACTGCGCGAGCGCCCTGCGCCCGCGTGCCCTGAGCGCGTAGTGCTTGCGGCGCCGGCCGCCCTCCTCGCGGCGCACCTTCAAATAGCCCGCCTGGGCGAGGCGCTCGGGCTCCGCGTAGAGCTGGGAGTGGGGGATCGAGAAGAAGTTCCCCACGGTCGCGGCGGCCATCTGCTTGAGGCCGTACGGGGTCGCCTCGCCTGCCTGGCTCACGAGCCCGAGCACGATGTAGGAGGTCGGTGTGAGCGAAATCACACTTCTAAAGATACGGCACGTATGGTACGTTTCGGACCATCAACCGTCCGATTCGGACTTTTGGAAGGGAGATGCGCATGGCAGTTCAGGTTTCTCAGCCGCAGCAGGCTGCCGGTCGGCAGCAAGACTGGCACAGGATCTTCGACACGCTCCCGGACGAGCACGACTACGCCGTCGACGAGATCGAGGGCCGCTTTCCCGAGGCGCTCGTGGGCACGCTCTACCGGAACGGCCCCGCGAAGAACGAGGTCGGGGGCAAGCCCTACGCGCACCTCTTCGATGGGGACGCGATGCTTTCGCAATTCACGTTCGACGGCACCGGCGTCCGCTACCGGAACCGGTACGTGCGCACCACCCATTACCTGAAGGAGCGCACCGCCGACAAGCCGCTCACCCGGGGCTACGGGCAGCAGCGGCCGGGCGGCCCGCTCGCGAACGCGTTCCGGACCCCTGCGAACGTCGCCAACATCAACGTCACCTACCACAGCGGGAATCTCCTGGCGCTGTGGGAGGGAGGCCGGCCGTGGCAGCTAGACCCCGACACGCTCGACACGATCGGGGAATACGACTTCGACGGTGAGCTGAAGGCGGGCTACTCCTACTCGGCCCACCCCACGTGGGACCCCGCCACCGGCGAGCTCTTCAACTTCGGCATCCAGTACGGCCGTCGGACGAAGCTCCGGACCTATCGCATCGACCGTGCCGGGAAGCTGGATCACCTGCAGGCCGTCACGCTGCCGTTCCCGACGATCAACCACGACTGCGCGCTGACACGCAGGCACATGGTGTTCGTGCTCGACCCCTTGGTCGTCAAGCTGCCGCGCTTCCTGCTCGGACTCGACAGCCTCGACGGCGCGGTCCGCTTCGACCCCAACCGGGCGACCCAGGTGATCCTGGTTCCCCGCGACGGAGGCAAGCCACGGATCGCCGATTGCGAGGCGTTCTTCCACTACCACATCAACAACGCATACGAGGATGGGGAGGACGTCGTGCTCGACCTCGTCAGCTACCCCGACTACGACAACGTCCACCGCAGCTTCCGCAGCTTCCGGGACTCGGCGTTCGACGGGATCGAGAGCAGGCTGCGGCGCATGCGCGTCTCGCCGGCGAACGAGGTCACGATCGAGGACGTCTATCCGCACGAGTGCGAGTTCCCCCAGCACGACTGGCGCCTCACGACGTCGGCCCACCGGTACACCTACATGGTGGCTCAGGTCGACGGAGATGGTCCCTTCAGCTCGATCGTGAAGTTCGACCACGAGCGTGAGCAGGGGACGCGCCACGACTTCGGGGCGGGACAGGTGGGCGGAGAGCCGATCTTCGTGCCGCGCTCGCCGGAGGCGGCCGAGGACGACGGATGGCTGCTCTCGGTCGTGTACTCGGCGGCGGAGCACCGCTCGCGGCTCGTGGTGCTGGACGCGCGCGACCTGCAGTCCGAGCCCGTCGCGGTCGCGCACCTGCGCCACCACGTGCCGCTCGGCTTCCACGGCACGTTCACCGAGCGCGTGGCGGCGTGACGTGTACCACGCGTTCGTCAGGCGCCGCCTCCGGCGGGGGTTCGAGCACGACCTGAGCCAGGGCAACTATCCGGCGCTGGTCCGCAGGACCGCCGCCGGTGTGGTGCACACGTTCCCCGGCCACGGTGCGCTCGCCGGCACGCGCACGTCGCGCGAGGAGCTGGAAGCGTGGTTCGGGCGGCTCTTTCGCCTCTTTCCGGTGCTGCGCTTCGAGGTCGAGGAGATCGCGGTCACCGGCGGCCCGAGGCGGACCATCGTGACGGTCTGCTGGCGCGACTGGGGCGAGGCCGCCGACGGTGAGCCCTACGAGAACACCGGCTGCGAGGTGTTCGAGATCCGCTGGGGCCGCGCGGTCTGGATCAGGCAATACCTCGACACGAAGGTGATCCACGACAGCCTCGCGCGGATGGCCGCGGCCGGCATCGAGGAGGCAGGCGCCCCACCGCTGATTCCGGTTGCCGAGGGCGAGTTGCGCGGCTAGAGTCGGTTGTGCTCGACGTCACTAAGTTCGTGCCGCGGGCCTTGGTAGGGAAGCCACGGAAAGGATTCGCGGGTGAACCACGAGCAGGGGCGCATCGAGGGCTTGACGACGCTTGTCTTCCTGGGCCTTGCGGTTGCGGGGGCGCTGGCCGCCGCGGCGGCGCGGTTCCCGAACGTGTTGGCGCGTTAGCGCGGCGGCATCCGCAGCGCGCCGTCGAGCCGGATCGTCTCGCCGTTCAGCATCTGGTTTTCCACGATGTGAACCGCCAGCGCGGCGAACTCGGCGGGCTGGCCGAGCCGTTGCGGGAACGGGATCGCGCGTCCGAGCTCTGCACGTGCCTCCTGCGGGAGCGCCCCCAGCAGCGGCGTGTCGAACGTGCCCGGGGCGATCGTGACGACGCGGATGCCGCGGCTCGATAGATCCCGCGCGGC
>JBBQKG010000004.1:0-138296 GCA_038326655.1 Solirubrobacterales bacterium | reverse complement strand
GCTGCTCGACTCCGCGGTGAAAGCAAACGACGGCTTCTTCACCACCTTCTTCGTCAGCCCCTACTCGAAGTACGTCGCGCGCTGGGCGGCGCGGGGAGGATGGACGCCCAATCAGGTGACGACGGTCTCGCTGGGAATCGGGGTGCTCGCCTCGATCGCGTTTGCGACCGGAGCGCGCGGGGGGCTGATCGCCGGCGCCATCCTGCTCCAGATCGCGTTCATGACCGACTGTGTGGACGGTCAGCTGGCCCGGTACACGCGCACTTTCTCGCGGCTCGGCGCGTGGCTGGACTCGATCTTCGACCGCACGAAGGAGTACGCGGTATTCGCCGGGCTGGCGATCGGGGCAAGCCGCACCGGCGACCCGGCCTGGGTCCTCGCGGGCTCGGCGCTCGCCCTCCAGACGGTCCGCCACGCGATCGACTTCTCCTATCCGATCGCCCAGCATCAGGCGCTCGCGTCGGCGCGACAGCCGCCGATCGAGCAGCCGAGCGACGGCACGCGTGCGCGGCTCGACGTCGAACCTCCGCCGGAGGCGGTGGCCGCGCCGCGGGGGCCGCTCACCGCGCGTGTCGTGCGGAGCGCCTTCAGCGTGTGGCGCGTGCTCGACCGGCAGCCCGGCGCACGCTGGCTCAAGAAGATCGTCGCCTTCCCGATTGGCGAGCGGTTCGCGGTGATCTCGATCACGGCAGCGATCTGGGATGCGCGGATCACGTTCATCGTGTTGCTCGCGTGGGGCGGCGGGGCGACCGTCTACAAGTTCGCGGGCCGAGTGCTGAGGTCGGTGATGCGATGACCGCAACCGTCGCGTCCGGCCGCTCACGCCCCGAGCTGACGCTCGAGCTCTACCGCGACGATGGGCCGGTCGCGCGCGCGCTCGGCCGCACCCTCGGTCGCCGGATCCCGGTGCCGCCGGTGCTGCTGATCCTGGCGGGGGCGCTCCCGCTGTTCGTGCTGATCGCGGTCCGCCGGAGCGATGCGTCCGATCTGCTGGTCGGCGTCGTGATCGCGTGGGCCGTGCTGTGCGCGGGTCTGTCCAGCGGCCGTCCCCACACGGACCGCCTGCGCTGGGCGGTGCCGGCCGCCCTGCGCTCGGTCGAGTACGGCACGCTGGTCTGGCTCGGCGCACTCGCAGGCGGCGCTGCCCCCGCGGCCGCGTTCGCGCTCCTCGCCGTGGTCGCGTTCCGCCACTACGACCTCGTGTACCGCCTCCGCTACCAGGGCGCTGCGCCCCCGCGCTGGGTGGGCGACGTCGGTGGCGGCTGGGACGGGCGTCTGATCGCCGGATACCTGCTGCTGCTCGCGGACGCGGTGCCGGCCGGCTTCTACGCGCTCGCGACGCTATCGGCGGTCGTCTTCGTCGGCGAGAGCATCAGGAGCTGGGCGCGCGTCCAGCGCTCCGAGGCGGTCGGGGAGTACGAGGACGAAGAGGCGGGTGAGGAATGATCGGCCTCGTGCTCGCCGCAGGCGCCGGGACCCGACTGGCGCCCTGGACCGACACCCTGCCCAAGACCCTCGTCCCGGTCGACGGAGATCGCTCGATCCTCGACGTCGCGCTCGCGAACCTGAAGCAGGTCGGACTCGAGCAGGTCGTGGTGGTGGTCGGGTTCGCGGCAAACCGCGTGTTCGAGCGGGTGGCCGAGCTGGAACGCCGTCACGGCGTGCGGCTCGAGCTCGTCGTCAACCCGAAGGCCGAGCAATGGAACAACGCCTACTCGCTGTGGTGCGCGCGCGACGCGTTCGCAGGCGGCGCGCTGCTGGTCAACGGCGACACCGTCCATCCCGCGTCAGTCGAGGAGCGCCTGCTGGCCGGGCGCGGCGAGCAGATCACGATCGCCGTGGACGACGTGAAGCCGCTGGGCGAGGAGGAGATGAAGGTGCACGTCTCCCCCGAGGGGCTGCTCGAGAGGATCAACAAGCGCATCGATCCCGCCGGTGCAAACGGGGAGTACATCGGCCTGACGCTGATCGAGGCCGAGGCCGCAGCCCCGCTGGCGGAGGCGCTCGAGGCGACCTGGCGCCGCGACCCTTCCCTGTACTACGAGGACGGCTTCCAGGAGTTCGCCGACCGCGGCGGGCGGATCGGGATCGCCTCGATCGGTGAGGTGGAGTGGGTCGAGGTCGACGACCATGCCGACCTCGCGCGTGCGAGGGAGGTTGCATGCCGCTGCTGACGCGGATGGTCGGCACGCCGCTGGCGGTCGACATCTGGCCCGGCGCGGTGAGCGCGCTCGCGCCGTTGCTGGCAGACCGCCGCATCTCGAGCGGCGGCCACGTCGCGGTCGCGGTCGGGCCCGGTCAGGGCGAGGAGATCGCGGGCGTCCTGCGGCCCCGGCTGGGGAACGCCGAGATCTGGACGGTCGAAGGCGGCAGCGTGGATGCGGCTTACGGGCTCGCGCAGCGGCTGCGCGAAGGCTTCTACGACGCGCTGGTCGGGATCGGCGGTGGTCGCACGATCGACGTCGCCAAGCACGCCGCGAGCCTCAGCGGGCTGCCGGTCGTGACGGTCGCGACGAGCCTTGCCCACGACGGCATCGCGTCGCCGGTGGCGTCGCTCGAGGAAGGCGGCCGCAAGTTCTCCTACGGCGTGCAGATGCCGATCGCGGTGGTCGTCGATCTCGACTACGTGCGCCGGTCTGAGCCGGCGCTGCGCCGCTCCGGGATCGGCGACGTCGTCAGCAACCTCGCCGCGATCGCCGACTGGCGGCTGGCCGAGCGTGAGCAGGGCGAGCCCGTCGACGGGGTCGCGGTCACGTTCGCGCACACGGCGGCGAGCTCGGTCCTGTACCGCCCCGACGGGATCGAGGACGACTCGTTCCTGGTCGCGCTCGCCGAGGCGCTCGTCCTCTCCGGCCTCGCGATGGCGACCGCGGGCAGCAGCCGGCCGTGCAGCGGCGGCGACCACGAGATCCTCCACGCGATCGACCATCTCTTTCCCGAGACGGCACGGCACGGCGAGCTGGCCGGCGCGGCTAGCCTCTTCACGTGCTTCCTGCACGGCGAGGACGGTCTCGCCCGCGACATCGACGCCTGCCTCAGCCGGCATGGCCTCCCGCGCACGCCGGCCGATCTGGGCCTGGACGAAGACCAGTTCGTGCAGGCTGTGCTGCATGCCCCCGCAACGCGACCCGACCGGTACACGATCCTTGAGCACCTCGACCTCGACGAGCAACGAACCAGAGCACAAGTCCGCGCGTTCCTCGACGCCTACGATCGCTGAGCTGCGGGCGGCGACGCAGCCGCCCTCGCTCTTCGCACGCAACAGCGGCGAGCACTGGACCGGGCGTCTCTACATGCGGCGCCTGTCCCCATACGTGACGCGGATGCTCCTCCCCACGCGGGTCACGGCGAACGCCGTGACGTGGGCGACGCTCGTGGCCGGGCTTGCGGCCGCATTCCTGGTGAGCCTTCCCGGCGTGCTCCCCGCCGCGGGCACGGTCCTGCTGATCCAGCTCCAGATGCTGCTCGACTGCTCCGACGGGGAGATCGCGCGGTGGCGCAACCAGTTCTCGTCCACCGGGGTCTACCTCGACCGCCTCTCGCACTACGTGACAGAGACGGCGTTTCCGATCGCGCTCGGGGTGCGCGCCGACGGCGGCTGGGACTCGATCGGGGGCTGGACCACGCTCGGCCTCGTGGTCGCCGTGCTCGTGCTGTTGATCCGGACCGAGAGCGCCCTCGTGCACGTCGCGCGGGCCGAGTCCGGCAAGCCGCTCGTGGCCGATACCGAGGAGGTCGCGACACCGCGCGCGAGCGGGCTGCGCCGGGCCCGACGGGCGTTTCGGTACGTCCCCGTGTTCCGTGCGTTCGTCGCAATCGAGGCGTCGCTGCTCGCGTTCGCAGCCGCGATCGTCGATGCCGCCGCGGGCGACTTCCTCGGCACGCGCGTGCTGCTCGTCGCGCTGCTCCCCGTCGCGGCGATCACCGCCGCCGGCCATCTGCTCGCGATCCTTGCGTCGGACCGGCTGCGTTGACGCGCGTCGGCTGCGTCGTGCTGACGCAGGGCCGGCGCCCCGAGGATCTGCGGCGAGCGCTGGAGTCGCTGCTCCGCCAGCGCGGCGTCGAGGTCGAGGTGGTGGTCGTGGGCAACGCCTGGACGCCGAGTGACCTGCCGCCGGGCGTGCGCGCGGTCGCGCTCGCCGAGGACGCCGGCATTCCGGGAGGGCGCAACGCGGGCGTGCCGCACGTCGGCGGCGAGCTGCTGTTCTTCTGCGACGACGACGCAAGCCTCGCGGGCGACGACGCGCTCGAGGCCGTCGCGCGCCAGTTCGGCGACCCGGAGCTCGGCCTCCTCCAGCTCCGTGTCGTGCCGCTCGCGGGTGGCTCGCCGCGGCGCGACTGGGTGCCTCGCCTGCGGGTCGGCGACCCCGCGCGAAGCAGCGACGTGACGGCCGTCTGGGAAGGCGCGGTCGCGATCCGGAGGGAGGTGTTCGACCGGGTCGGCGGCTGGCCGGCGGAGTTTCGCCACGCGCACGAGGGCATCGACCTCGCATGGCGCGTGATGGACGCCGGCTACCGCGTCCGGTACACGGGGGAGATCGTTGCGCTTCATCCCGCGCAGGCGGCGCCGATGCCGCACGCGTACTCGGCCTACTACGGGGCCCGCAACCGGGTATGGCTCGCGCGGAGGCACCTCCCGTTCGCGCTCGGCGTGCTATACGTGATCGGGTTCGCGCTGCGCACGGCGCCTCGGCTCAGATCGGCGCAGGCACTGCGCGAGGCCGCCCGCGGCTACCGCGACGGCGTGCGCAAACCGTGCGGCGGACGGCAGAGAATCCGCCTTCGGACGATCGGGCGCATGACTCTGGCTGGGCGGCCACCCATAATCTGAGGCGATGAGCACGGAGACCGAGACCAGCCGCGAGAACGGCGCCGTGACGGCGCCCAAGCGGCCGTGGACGCGCCGCAACGGCAGAACCTCCGGACGAGAGGACGAGTTCAGCTCGCAGACGCACGTCTACCTGCCGCACGCCGCGGGCCTGCCACCGCTGCGGTCCTATGTCCGCGAGGTGTGGCGGCGCCGCGAGTTCGCCCTCGAGCTGTCGCGCACGCGGCTGCGCGCCCAGCATTTCAACACCGTGTTCGGCCAGCTGTGGCTGGTGCTGAACCCGCTGCTGCTCGCGGGCGTCTACTTCGTGCTCGTCGACATAATCCGCGCGCACTCGCGGGGCCTCGACTTCTTCGCCCACCTGATGGCGGGACTGTTCGCGTACTACTTCGTCTCCAACTCGATGAGGGAGGGGGTCAAGTCCGTCGTGAAGGGCGGCAAGCTGATCCTCAACACGGCCTTCCCGCGCGGGCTGCTGCCGATCGCGTCGGTGATCACCGCCTTCATGCGCTTCGTGCCGACGATCTTCATCTACGCCCCGGTGCACATCATCGCGGGCCTGCCAATTGGCCCGCACCTGCTCTGGGTATTCCCGCTCATCGCGCTGCTGACCGTGCTGGCCTGCGGCCTCGCGATGTTCGTCGCCGCGGCGCAGGTCTACTTCCGCGACCTGTCGAGCTTCCTGCCGTACGCGCTGAGGGTCTGGCTGTACGTCTCGCCCGTGCTCTATTACGCCCACGAGGTGCCGAGCCGCTACAAGTGGCTCCTTGACGCCAACCCGCTCGCGCCCCTGCTCACGGCGTGGAGCGACGTGTTGAACGGAGGCCACGCGCCCACGGCCTCCGACCTCGCGCTCGGCGGCGCCTGGGCATTCGCGATCTTCGTCCTCGGTGCGCTCTTCTTCGTCTCCCGGGAACGCGAGTTTGCTGTCCGCATCTGACAAGCTCAGCATCCGGGTGGAGGACGTGTCGGTGACCTATCGCACGTCCTTCGAGCGCACCCCCACGCTCCGCAGCACGGTCCTCCGCCTCGGCCGCCGTGAGCGCGTGATGCGCGAGATCGAGGCGCTCAAGAACGTCTCGTTCGACGTCTCGCACGGCACCGTGCTGGGCATCCTCGGCGCGAATGGCGCCGGCAAGTCGACGCTCGTGCGCACGGTCGCCGGGATCCTGCCGCCGACCGACGGCCGCGTCGAGGTGCGCGGCCGGGTCAGCACGCTGCTTGCGCTCGGCGTCGGGTTCAACCGCGACCTGAGCGGGCGCGAGAACGTGGTGCTCGGGGGCCTCGCGGCCGGCCTCACCCGGGATCAGATGGAGGCAAAGTACGAGGAGATCGTCGAGTTCGCAGAGCTCGAGGAGTTCATGGAGCTGCCGATGCGGACCTACTCGTCGGGGATGTACGGGCGCCTCGGGTTCTCGGTCGCGGTCAGCATGGATCCCGACATCCTGCTGATCGACGAAGCGCTCTCGGTCGGCGACGCGCGCTTCCGCCGCAAGTCGTTCGAGAAGATGCGCGAGCTCTGCAACCAGGCCCGCACGATCGTGCTCGTGAGCCATTCGATGGGCAGCATCAGCGAGCTCTGCGACGCTGCGATCTGGATGCACCGCGGCGAACTGCGCATGGTCGACGAGCCCGATGCGGTGATCGAGGCCTACACCAGGTCCTTGGATTAAAGAAAAGGCCCGCGACTTGCAAGCAAGTCGCGGGGTTGGCTGTAGGGCGCGGGGTTAGCAGGACGCGGCGGCGAAGACTCGCCAGCTGCGGTTCTCGTAGACCTTGTGGTAGCCCGGCGGCGGGTGGATCACCGGGAGGTTCTCCCGGTAGAAGCGGCGAGCGTAGAAGGTGCGGCGCGGGACGACCAGCGGTCCGCCCACCGGACCAGCCTCCGCGGTGCCGACCGTTCCCGGCTTGCCGCCGAGCCAGTAGCGCAGGTACGGGATCGGGCGGTGATCCGCGGCGGTGAGAAAGTCGCACGACCTGTACGCGGCTCGCACCTGGGGCGCGTAGCCGACTTCGCGCAGGTCGCCGTAGAGCTTGCCCTCCCGGTCGATCCGCTTGTGCAAGCCGTCCAGCATGCTCACGTGCCGTGGCAGGAAGACCACCGACAGGGCGAGCGCGAACATGCCGACCGCGAGCCACCGTCGCCGGGCACGGCCTTCGGGCAACAGCACCCACCCGCACACCGCGACCCCGTAGAACAGCGCGAGCAGCACGGCGGGCGTCCGCAGGTAGCGGCCGATCAGCGGCAGTCCGAAGACCGGGCCGATCGCGAACACAGCGGTCATCGCGGCCGCCACCGCGATCGGCAGGGCGGCGGCGCGACGCCGGTACAGCCAGGCGAACACGAGCCCGATCGGCACACCCACCACGAGGGGTTCGCGCAGCGTGAACCCGAAGTACTGCGCGGTCCAGTAGGGCACCTGGCTGATGTGGCGCCGCCGATCCTGCTCGTCCGCCAGCGCCGCGGTGCCGTGCAGTGAGTGCAGCGCGTCGTGAGCGATCAGGAGGTCGCTCAGCATCCAGATCGCGGGAGCGGTCGCCGCGAGCGCGCAGAAGGAGAACCGCGTGCGGGGCGACAGCGAGTGCCACATGTACAGCACGTAGAGGCCCGAGAGGAACCACGCCTCCGGGCGGAAGACCCCCGCGAGCGCGAGCACGGCGAGCACGGGCATGCCGCGGCGGGGACGCCGCGCCTCGAGCAGCACGGCGCCGACGATCAGGGCCGCGAAGGGGATGTCCTGATAGGCCAGCAATGCGTCACGCTGGAGCGCCGGGCGCGTGAAGACGACGAGCGCCGTCACGACTCCCACCCACGGCGTGAACAGCTCGGCCCCGAGCCGGTAGATCAGCCAGACGAGCGCGCCGAAGGACAGCAGCACGATCCACACCATCAGCTGGTCGGAGCCGCCGAACGGCTCCACGAGCAAGCCGAGCGCGGTCTGCAGCGGGTGTGGCGTGGGCGCGAACGGCGTACCGTAGTCGGGGCGGTACCCGTGCCAGAGATCGCGCGCCCAGAGCAGGGCGTACCTTGCGTCGTAGTTCAGGTACCACGGGTCGTAGACGAGCCGCAGCACGACCGCCACGCCGGCAATCACGGCCGGCGGCAGCGCGAGCCGCGTGAGCGCCGCGGGCCCCCGCGGCGCCGCGGGGGCCGCACGCGTATGCGTGCGGTCAAGCACGCTCGAGCGCGGCGACGACCGCCCGGGCGGTCTCCTCGCCGTAGGTGGGCCCCATCGGCAGCGCAATGCTGGTCGCGGCCGCGCGATCGGTGCCCGGAAGCTCCGCCCCGTCGCGATAGCGCTCCATCGCCGGCTGACGGTGAACCGGCACGCGATAGTAGGTGCGCGCCTCGATGCCGGCGGCGGCGAGCCGGACGGTGAGGGCATCGGGGTCGCGCGCACGTGCGACGTACAGATGGTGCACCGGCTCCGCGCCGGGCCGTGTGACCGGCAACGAGACATGTCTGCCGAGCCCGGCAGCCTCGTAGGCGGCCGCAAGCGACCGGCGGCGTGCGTTCAGGTCGTCGAGCCGCTCGAGGTTCGCGCGCAGCACCGCCGCCTGGATCGCGTCCAGCCGCGAGTTGAACCCCACGCGCGTGAACGTGCTCTTGTCACTCGACCCGTGCGAGCGCAGCAGGCGTGCCTCCGCGGCGACCGCGTCGTCGTCCGTCACGATCGCGCCGCCGTCGCCGAGGCAGAACAGGTTCTTGGAGGGAAAGAAGCTGAACGTGCCGACGTCACCGAGTGCGCCGGCCATGCGCCCTCCGAGCGACGCGCCGGCCGCCTGCGCGGCGTCCTCCACCACCTGGATGCCGCGCTCGTGCGCGAACGGCACGACCTCGTCGAGCGGCGCCGGCGCCCCGAACAGGTCAACCGCGATGATCGCGCGGGTCTTCGGCGTGAGCGCGCGCTCGACCGTCTCGCGCGTGATGCAGAAGGTCTCGGGGTCGACGTCGCAGAAGACCGGACGTGCCCCCGTGTGCGGAATCGCCTCGACGCTCGCGTAGAAGGTGAACGAGGGCACGAGCACCTCGTCGCCCGGCCCGACGCCGAGCGCCAGCAGCGCGATCGTGAGCGCATCTGTGCCGTTGCCGACGCCGATCGCGTGCTCGACCCCGAGGTAGCTCGCGAGCTCTTCCTCGAGCGCCTGGACCTCCGGGCCGCCGATGAAGCGCCCCGAGTCGAGCACCGCCGCGATGCGCCGATCGAATTCCGGCCGCAGGCCCTTCAGGACGTCTCCGGTGTCGAACAGAGGGATTCGCACGGTCGGCACGCTACCCTGCCGTTCGAGCACGGACGTCGTTGGCCCTCCTCACGACAGCCTCCCTGACCGGCCCACTCGTCGACTTCGCGACGAATGTGGTCAGCGACCTCGGCACGGCCGGGATCTTTCTCCTGATGCTCCTCGACAGCGCCTGCATCCCGACGTCGAGCGAGGCGATCATGCTGTTCGCAGGGTTCAAGGTCGCAGCCGGCCGGTTCACGCTGCTGGAGATAGTGGTGGCCGGGGTGGCCGGAAACCTTGTCGGCTCCTGGATCGCATATGCGGCCGGCTACTTCGGCCGCGTCGAGTTGATCGAGCGGCACGGAAAATGGCTGCACATCACGCCGAGCCAGCTCGCGTGGGCGGATCGATGGTTCGAGCGCTACGGCGGCGTGACCGTCTTCTTCTCGCGGATGCTGCCGGTGATCCGCACCTTCATCTCGCTCCCGGCCGGCGTCGCGAGGATGCCGTTCTGGCGGTTCACGGTGCTGACCACGCTGGGGATCATCCCGTGGGTGCTGGCGTGGGCGATCGTGGGCCGCGAGGTGGGGCACAACTGGAGCAACCTCCAGGAGAAGCTCCACTACTTCGACTACGCGATCGTCGCGGGGGTCGTCGCGGGGATCGTGTACCTGATCGTTCGCCACCGGCGCAGGCCGCCCGCGGTGGACCCCGCCGCCGAGACGCACCCCCGGTGAGCGACGAGCGGCTCCTGCCGGCGCACGCGGTCGTCCTCGGTGCGATCCAGGGACCGGCGGAGCTGCTGCCGGTCTCCAGCTCCGGGCACCTCGTGCTCGTGCCGGCGATGCTCGGCTGGCGCTACGGCGACCTCGACCCCGAGCTCCGGAAAGCGTTCGAGGTGGCGCTGCACGCGGGCGGCGCGGTCGCCCTCCTGATCGGCCTGCGCAACGAGGTCGGTGAGTATTTGCGCGGCTTCAAACTGCACAATCTCGCGACCCTGACGCTGTCGTTTGCCCCGGCCGCGGCGATCGCGCTGCGCTTCGAGCGCCCAATCGAGCGTCGTTTGTCCGAGCCCCGCCCGGTTGCCTTCGCGTTGCTTGCCGGATCCGCCGCGATGGCGGTCGCGGACGGGCGGCCCGAGCGGCGGGGGCGCGAGGACGCGACGCTCGCCGATGCACTCGTGATCGGCCTTGCGCAGGCGTTCGCGCTCGCGCCGGGCGTCTCGCGCAACGGTGCCACGCTCGCCGCGGCGCGCTGGCGGGGGTTCGGCCGCGCTGACGCGAACGTGATCTCGCGGCAGATCGCGCTGCCCGTGATCGTCGGCGCCACCGCGCTCAAGGGCGCCCGGCTCGCCACGCGTCCGCTGCCTCCCGGGATCGCCGGGGCGATGGCGACCGGCGCCGGCGCCGCGTTCGGCTCCACGCTCGTGTCGATGCGGCTGATCGCGATGCTCGAGAGAAGCCGCTCGCTGCTTCCCTACGTCGCCTACCGGACCGCGCTCGCGACGGCCGCGCTGGTGGCGATGCGCCGGCGCTCCGTTGCGCGCGAGGCGGTCGTCACCGCGTCGGCGAACGGGCACCGGCCCTTGGCGCGCGTTCCGGCTGCGGTTGAATAAACCCGGTGAAGGCAGTCCTGTGAGCGAGTCGCCGGGAGCCGCCGGTGGCCCGGATGCCTATGCGGCCGCCGGAGTCGACACTGCGCGTGCCGGAAGCGCGATCGAGGCGCTCGTATCGGTGCTCCAGACGATCGACACGGGCAGACCGCGGCGCACGGTCGTGGGACCCGGCCACTACGCAAGCATCGTCGCACTCGACGAGCACACCGGCATCGCGCTGTGCACCGACGGCGTCGGCACCAAGCTGATCGTGGCCGAGCAGGCCGGGCGGTTCGACACGGTCGGCGTCGACTGCGTCGCGATGAACGTCAACGACCTCGTGTGCGTGGGCGCCGAGCCGCGCGCGCTGGTCGACTACCTCGCGGTCGAGGAGGCCGATGAGGAGGTGCTCGCGGCGATCGCCCGCGGCCTGAAGGCCGGCGCGGAACGGGCCGGCGTCGAGATTCCGGGCGGCGAGCTGGCGCAGCTGCCGGAGATGATCCGCGGCCATCCCTCTCCGCACGGGCTGGACCTCGTCGGCGCTGCGTTCGGCGTCGTCGCGCTCGACCGCATCGTGTCGGGTGCCTCGATCGCCCCCGGTGACGCCCTGATCGGCCTGCCCTCGAGCGGTCTCCACTCGAACGGCTACACACTCGCCAGGCGCGTCCTGTTCGAGCAGGCCGGCCTCGCGCTGGACGAGCGGCCGGCAAAGCTCGGCCGCACCGTTGCCGACGAGCTGCTCGAGCCGACCGAGATCTACGTCCGCGCGGCGCTCGACCTGCTCGGCGCGGGCCCCGGCGTCCACGGCCTCGCCCACATAACCGGCGACGGCATGCTGAACCTGTTGCGCCTGAACGAGGCCGCCGGCTACGAGATCGACGACCCGCTCCCGGCCCACCCGGTCTTCGGCCTGATCGCGGAGCTCGGAAGCGTTCCGACGGCGCAGATGCACGAGGTCTTCAACATGGGCACCGGGTTCGTGTGCGTGGTCGCGGCGGAGAGCGCGGACCGTGCACTCGAGGTCCTGGGACCCCACTACGCCGCCGCGCGGCGAATCGGTCACGTGACCGAGCGCGCGGGCACGGTCGTGCTCCCGCAGGCTGGGCTCGTCGGCGACGCCGGCGGCTTCAAGCCGGCCTAGCGCTCGCCGGCGCCCTCCCACAGATAGCCCGTCAACCGCCGCAGCGGGCGCAGCCGCCACTGCTCCGCGAGGCGAAAGAGCTCTGCCGGCGCCCGCGGCCCCGGGAGGTTGCAGAGCGTCTCGACCTCCTTCGTGGTGACCCGGCCGAACAGCGCAACCGCCTCCTCGACTCCGAGCGGTGCGGCCGTGACCGGCTCGGCGCCCGCCTCGATCGCAGCGGCCCTGTAGGCATCGTAGGGCTGGTGGCCGGCGATCTCGCTTTCAGCGCCGTCGGCGCGGAAGATCAGCGTCGGCAGCGGCGCGCCTCCGGCTCCGCGGGAGGCCCGCTCGACGGGATTGTTGAACCTGCGCCCGAGCGCCTCGGTCTGCTCGAGATCGGCCCCAAACGCCTCCGTGATCGCGTGCGATCGCAGCGTGAGCCGGAAGCGCTCGACGTCGAGACCGGCCGCGCGGCTCTCCTGGACCAGCGCCTCCAGGTGGTCGATCTTGCCGCGCTCACACATGAGTGTCTCGCGAAGCCGCCGCAGGTAGCGGTATCCGCGGTCGGCGGCGATCTCCTCGGCCGCCTTGACGGCCATGCAGGCGGGATAGGTCGAGTCGATCCCGCCCTCCGCCCATACCAGCGGGTCGACCGGCGCGAGCGTGTCGGCGCTCGCGCGCAGCCATTCCTCGATCATCTGGGCACGCGACGCCGGGTCGCGTGGGAGGCTTCGGCCGAGGCCTCCCATAACGAAGGTCCATTCGAGCTTGCCCGCGAACTCCAACATCAGCTTGCGCACCACGGGTTCAAGTCCCCACGACCACGGGCAGGCCGGATCTGTGTGGTACGCAACCTTGACCATGGCGGCGCAAATTACTCCCCGGGCGATCGATCCGGGATTCTTCTAGGCACTGATGGCAACCGTGATCGGCACGAGGCTGAGCGGCAGGTACCGGATCGAGGACGAAATCGGCTCCGGCGGCATGTCGACCGTCTACCGGGCGTTCGACGAGACGCTCGAGCGGCAGGTCGCGGTGAAGATCATGCACAGCGACCTGTCGAGCGACCCCGCGACGCTGGAGCGGTTCCGGCGCGAGGCGCGCACGGTCGCGCAGCTCTCACACCCGCACGTCGTGATGGTGATCGACGCGGGCGAAGACCACGGCCACCCCTACATAGTGTTCGAGCACGTCGCCGGTGAAACGCTCAAGCAGCGCATCCGGCGCGAGGGGCCGCTGCCGATCGGAGAGGCAGTCGCGTACGCGATCGAGATCGGCAGGGCGCTCCAGGCCGCACACGAGCCCGGCCTGGTGCACAGGGACGTCAAGCCTCAAAACGTGCTGATCGACGACGAGGGCCGGGCGAAGGTCACCGACTTCGGGATCGCGCAGGGCCTCGAGGGCGAGGGACTGACCGCGGTCGGCCGGGTCGTCGGCACGACCGACTACGTGTCGCCCGAGCAGGCAATGGGCCACGACGTGACCGGCCAATCCGACGTGTACTCGCTCGGGATCGTGCTCTACGAGATGCTCACCGGCGAGGTTCCGTTCAAGGGCGAGAGCGGCGTCAGCGTCGCGATGAAGCACGTGCGCGAGGGGCTTCCCGACGTGCAGCGCGGCCGCCCCGGCGTGTCCGCGGCGCTCGCCGGGGTGCTCGAACGCGCGACCGCCAAGGAGCTGCAAAACCGGTACCCGTCGATGGCCGACTTCGTGCGCGACCTGGAGGAGACGCTCACCTACGAGACCGCCCGCGCGGGCGAGTCGACCGGCGAGGCGACCGCGGTGCTGAGCCAGCTGCCGAGCGTGCGCGCCGGGCGCCGGCCCGCGGCACGCCGCGTGGCAGCCGTGCTCGCATACCTCGCGGTGGCGGCGGCCGTCGCGGTCGCCGCCGTGGTGCTGATCGGCAAGGCGGGCGACGACTCGGGCGGCTCGGCGTTGGACGGCAACCTCTCGCCGATCCATCTGGGCGAGAACGCCGTGCACGACTACGACCCTCCGCCCGGCGACGGGTCCGAGAACCCCGAGCAGAGGGGACTGGCTCTCGACGGCGACAAGTCGACGGCCTGGGAGACCGAGAACTACGACACTCCCGATCTCGGCAACATCAAGGACGGAGTCGGGCTCTACCTCGACGCCGGCAGGCCCGTGGTCGCCCGGGCGCTCCGGATCATCACGCCCAAGGCCGGCTGGGCGTTCCAGCTCTACGTCGCCGACAAGGTGCCCACCGACCTGAGCGGCTGGACGCTGGTGGGTGGCGGCAAGATGGACAGCACGCGCAAGACCGTCGCGCTCGACACGGCCCACCAGGCGTCCCGCTACTACCTGCTGTGGATCACGAAGCTGACCCAGGCTCCGACCGGGCGGTCCAACGCCGCGGTCTCCGACCTCGAGCTGCTCGGGTAGCGAGGCCACACGCTTGCGGATCGAGGACTACGCCCTCATCGGCGACCTGCAGACCGCCGCCCTGGTAGGGCGCGACGGCTCGATCGACTGGCTCTGCCTGCCACGGTTCGACTCGACCGCCTGCTTTGCCTCGCTGCTCGGCGACGAGCGCCACGGCCGCTGGCTCCTGACGCCGGCGGGCGAGGTGACCGCGACCCGGCGGCGCTACCGGCCCGGCACGCTCGTGCTCGAGACCGAGTTCGACACTGCGGAGGGAACGGTGCGGCTTGTCGACTTCATGCCGCCTCGCGGCCGCTATCCCGACCTCGTCCGGATCGTCGAAGGCGTGAGCGGCCAGGTGCCGATGCGGATGAAGCTCGTGATCCGCTTCGATTACGGCACGGCGATCCCGTGGGTCCGGCGCCACAGCCACGCGTTGAGCGCGATCGCAGGCCCGGACGCACTCGTGATCAAGACACCGGTCCCGACCCGGGGCGAGAAGTTCACGACCGTCGCGGCTTTCGAGGTGGGCGCGGGTGACCGGGTCCCGTTCGTGATGACCTGGCACCCGTCGCAGGACGCGGCGCCGCCGTCGCCGGACCCGAGCCAGGCACTCCGTGACACGACCGACTTCTGGAGCGACTGGAGCGCCCGCTCGACCTACAAGGGCGACTGGCCGGAAGCCGTGGGGACCTCACTGATGGTCCTGAAGGCGCTCACCTACGCGCCCACCGGCGGCATCGTGGCGGCGCCCACGACGTCGTTGCCCGAGCAGCTCGGCGGCGTGCGCAACTGGGACTACCGCTACTGCTGGTTACGCGACGCGACCTTCTCTCTCTACGCGATGGTCCAGGCGGGCTACAAGGACGAGGCGATCGCGTGGCGAGACTGGCTGCTGCGAGCGGTCGCGGGCGACCCGTCCCAGCTGCAGATCATGTACGGGCCGGCGGGCGAGCGGTGGCTTCCGGAGCTGGAGCTTCCCTGGCTTCCCGGCTACGAGGGGTCCGCCCCCGTGCGGATCGGCAACGCCGCCTCCGAGCAGCGCCAGCTCGACGTGTACGGCGAGGTCCTGGACTCGTTCTGGTTCTCTCGGAGCGTGGGAATCGCCCCCAGCGAGGCGGGTTGGGAGCTCGCATCGAAGCTGCTCGAGTACCTCGAGTCCGCCTGGCGACGGCCCGACCAGGGCATCTGGGAGATCAGGGGGCCGGCGCGCGACTTCACGTATTCGAAGGTGATGTGCTGGGTCGCTTTCGACCGGGCCGTCAAGATGATCGAGCTGGATGAACGGACGGGCCCGGTCGACCGGTTCAAGCGGCTTCGCGAGGAGATCCGCACGGAGATCCTCGGCAAAGGCTACGACGCAGACCTCGGCAGCTTCGTGCAGCACTTCGGGTCGAAGGCCCTCGACGCGAGCCTGCTGATGCTGCCCCTGGTGGGCTTCCTCCCCGCCACCGACACGCGGATCGTGAGCACCGTCGAGGCGATCCAGCGCGAGCTCACGCGCGACGGCTTCCTGCTCCGCTACTCGACCGAGGCCGACGGCGATCTCGACGGGCTGCCGCCGGGCGAGTCGGCCTTCCTGCCGTGCACGTTCTGGCTCGCTGACGTGCTCGTGGAGATCGGCCGCAAGGACGAGGCCCGCTCCATCTTCGAGCGGCTCGTCGGGCTGTCGAACGACGTCGGTCTCCTGTCGGAGGAGTACGACGTCGACGCGAAACGGCTCGTCGGCAACTTTCCACAGGCGTTCACGCACGTCGCGCTCGTGAACACCGCGTTCCTCCTGGCTCGGGATCCAGGCTCGTCGGAGCGCGGAGAGTCGCAGGCGCCGGCCGTGGCCTAGTAGCGAAACGCCCGCTCGCGCGCGAAGCGCTCGACCGCAAGTCCCAGCAGGCGGTCGAGCAGCCCGGAATACGGGATCCCCGTAGCCTGGAAGAGGCGGGCGAAGACACTCGTGGCGGTGAACCCGGGGATCGTGTTCAGCTCGTTCAGCAGCACCCGGCCTTCGTCGGTGACAAAGAAGTCCACCCGCGCGAGCCCGGCACAGCCGCTGCGCGTGAATGCGTCTCCGGCGATCCGCCGGACGCGTTCCCGCTGGGGGGGCGAGATCGGCGCCGGCACCACCAGCTCCATGCCGCCCGCCGTGTACTTCGACTCGTAGTCGTACCACTCGGCGCCGGTGGTGGTGACCTGCCCGGGCTCGGACATGGTCGGCTCGTCGTTGCCGATCACCGAGCACTCGACCTCGATCCCGATCGCGGCCGCTTCGACCAGGCAGACCGGGTCGTGCTCGAGCGCAAGCTCGATCGCCGGAGCGAGCTCGTCCGCCTCACTGACCTTCGAGATGCCGACGCTCGACCCGAGGCGCGCGGGCTTCACGAAGCTTGGCGTGCCGAGCCCGGCGGCTCGCTCGAGGGCCGCATCCGGGGCGCGGGACCATTCCGCCTGTGACACGACCTCGTGGCGCACCTGCGGCATCCCAGCCTGCGCCATCAGGCGCTTGAACGCCGCTTTGTCCATGCAGAGCGCCGACGCCAGCACCCCCGCGCCCACGTACGGGACGTCGAGGCACTCGAGCAGGCCCTGGATCGTCCCGTCCTCCCCGAACGGGCCGTGCAGCACCGGGAACACCACGTCGGCCTCCAGCACTCCTCCACCGGGCGTGAGCGCGAGCGGCGTCCCGTCGACCTCGCCGGCCCGGGGATCTCCCGCATGCCATCGGCCGGCCCGGTCGATCACGATCGGGACGGTCTCGTGGCCGCCCTCCTCGAGGCCGCCCAGCACCGACTTTGCCGACTCCAGCGAGACGGGGTGCTCGCTCGAGCGGCCACCTGCGAGGACGGCGACCTTCAGGGCGTGACTCCGGGTGCCGGTGAAGGGACCGTGAGGAGCCCCACGGTGAGCGTCACGGTCGAGCCTGCAGCCCGCTCTGCTCCCCCGCGTGGCGACTGCGAGAGCACCGCGCCATCCTCGTCCGGCTGGTCCGTCGGCCGCGTGCGTGTCGACGGCCTGAAGCCCGCGTCGGCGATCTGCGTCTCGGCTTCGCTCTGGCTGAGCCCCGTTACGTCGGGCACCTCCTTGACCTTGCCGTTCGACACGGACAGCGTGATGCTCGAGCCCTGATCGACCTGCTGGCCGCCGACCGGCGACTGACTCACGACCGTGCCCTGGGGGTCGCTTGCGTTCTTCTCGCGCACGACCGCGCTCAACCCCTTCTCGCGCAGGGCGGCCACGGCGCTTTCCTCGTCTTGGCCGGTCACGTCGGGGACGGCGACCTGCTCGGGGCCGCTGCTCACGACCAGCGTCACGGTCGAGCTCCGGTCCACCGGGCGACCCGAGCTGGGATCGGAGCGGATCACGACCCCCAGCGGCACCTTGACCGAGCTCTCGCGCTGCAGGTCCGAGCGGAGGCCCGCAGCGCGCACGCGTCGCTTCGCGTCTGCTTCCGCGAGGCCGACCACGTCCGGCACCTTCACGGTGCCGGGGCCGTTCGACACGAACACCGCCACCGTCGACCCGTCATCGATCTTGCGCCCCGCGTTCGGCGCCTGATCGAACACGATGTCCCGCGGCGCCACGTCGGCGCGGCGGCGAACGTCGGCCTGCAGGCCCGCGCGTTCGATCTCGGCGGTCGCGCTGTCGAGCGTCTGGCCCACCACCAGTGGGACGTTGACCTGGCTGGGGGAGCGAAACAGCAGGAACGCGATCAGCGCGAGCAGCAGCGCCGCGCCGATCGCGGCGGCCCACATCCACCGGCGGCGGGCGCGGTCGTCCGGGGGCGGACCGATCGGCGGAGGCGCGGGCGGCACGTCGATCACCTCCGGCTCCGGCAGCGACAACGGCGGGCCGTGGCCCGCTGGCGAAGCGACCGCCGTGGGCACGGGCAGCGGCACCGGGGCCAGCGCGCCCACGGGTGCGAACACTGCCGTGCTCTCGGTGTCGACCGGGCCGCGATCGAGCCGCGTCTCGACTGCCTCGAGGTCTCGCAGGAACGACTCCGCGTCCCCGTAGCGACGAGATGCGTCCTTGTCGAGCGCCTTCAGCGTCACGGCCTCGAGCTCCGCCGGGATCGTCGGGACGAGGTCGCGCGGGCGCGGCGGCGGTTGGTTCACGTGCTTGAGCGCGATCGCGACCGCGCTCTCGCCCTCGAACGGGGCCTTGGCCGTGAGCATCTCGAAGAGCACGACTCCGATCGAGTAGACGTCCGAGGCCTCGGTCACCGGCCGGCCCTGCGCCTGCTCCGGCGAGAGGTACTGGGCCGTCCCCATGATCGCGCCTGCCTGGGTGATGTCGGAGGCGCCCGCGCGGGCAATGCCGAAGTCGGTCACCTTGACCGTGTCCTCGGCGTCGAGCAGCACGTTGTGCGGCTTCAGGTCGCGGTGGATCACGTTGCGCCTGTGCGCGAACCGAGCGGCGATCAGCATCTGCTTCGCGATCGCGATCGCGCGGCGCGGCTCCAGCGGTGCCTCGGCACGGATCACGTCCATGAGCGAGCGACCCTCGTAGTACTCCATCGCGATGTAGTAGGTCCCGTCGTACTCGCCGCGGTCGTAGACGCCGACCACGTTCGGGTGCTGGAGGCCGGCCGCGGAGGACGCCTCGCGGCGAAAGCGCTCGACAAATTCGGTGTCCTGCGCAAAGCGCCGGTGCAGGAGCTTCATCGCGATCCGCCTGCCCAGATGCGTGTCCTCGGCGCAGTAGACGTCGGCCATCCCGCCGGACCCGATCTTGTGCAGGATCCGGTACCGGCCGTCGATGACGGTGTTCTCGGGGATCACGCTCATGCGCCCCTCAGCAAGATCTCCATCACCTGCTTGGCGATCGGGGCTGCGACCGTGCCGCCCTGGCCGGTGGTCTGCTCGATCGTCACGGCGACCGCGATGCGCGGCGCGCCCGCGGGCGCGAACGCGATGAACCAGGCCTGGTTCGCGGCCCCCTTCTCGGCCGTCCCGGTCTTGCCCGCGACGTCGATGCCCTGGAGCGCCGCCGCCGTTCCCGTGCCCTCCTTCACGACCTGGCTCATCATGCTGCCCACGGCACTGGCGGTCGCCGGGCTCATCACCTTGCTCTCCTCGCTCGGCTTGATCCGGCGCACAGTCCGCCCGTCGGCATCGACGACCTTCTCGGCAATGTGCGGCCGCATCAGGCGGCCTCCGTTCGCGATCGCCGCCGCGACCATCGCCATCTGCAGCGGCGTCACCTGCAGGCGCTCCTGGCCGATCGCGACGCGGCCGATGTCGATCGCGTCGCCCGCGTCCAGCAGCGTGCCGCGGGCGGAGAACACCCCGCTCGACCGCAGCTCGTCGGCCGGCAGGTCGATCGGTGGCTTGCGATCGAAGCCGAAGCGGGTCATGTACCTGTACATCACCGACTTGCCGAGTTGCTCACCGACCTGACCCCAGACCGTGTTCACCGAGTGCGTGAGCGCAGTCGTGAGCGTGATGTCGCCGAACTGCTCGTTGCCGAAGTTGGAGAGCGGCACGCCTCCGATCACCCGAGGCGACTTGCCGTTGAGCGCCGAGTTCGGGGTGAAGCGGCCGCTGTCGATCGCGGCCGCCGCGGTCACCACCTTGAACGTCGAGCCCGGCGGGTAGCCGCTCTGAGCGGCGCGGTTGAGCAGCGGCGCGTCGGGAGCCCGGCGCAGCCGGGCGAAGTTGTCCGGGATCGAGTTGAGATCGAAGTTCGGCACGCTCGCCATCACGCGCACGAGGCCGGTCTGCGGCTCGATCGCGACCACCGAGCCCGGCCTGCCGGCAAGTCCGTCGAGCGCCACGCGCTGTGCCTTCGGGTCGAGCGACGTGACCACGTCGTTACCCTCCCGCGGCTTGCCGCGCAGCTCGTCGAGGATCGTCTTGAACTCGTCCGTCTTGCCGGTCAGGTCATCGTCGTAGCGGCGCTCGAGCCCGACGTTGCCGCGTGACACGAAGCTGTAGCCCATCGGGTGCGAGAACAGCGTTCCGTCCGGATAGAGACGGCTGTAGAAGCGGGTCGAACCTCGCCCCGTCGCCTGGTTGCGCGCCAGCACGGTGCCGTCGCGGGCGATGATCAGCCCGCGGCGGACGCGCTGCTGCTCCAGCAGCGGGCGCTTGTTCGCCCTGTTTGCCTCCAGGTCGCCCGCGTTGAAGACCGACCAGTAGGACGTGAACCCGACCAGCACCGCGAACAGGATCACGACGAGGCCGAAGAGGTTGGTGATGCGGCCGTTCACCTGGGCCCGCTTTCAGACATGCCTCTCATGACGACGGGGCTACGGAGCGCCGCGCGCGGCGCGCGAGCCTCCTGCGAGACCATCAAAAGGAGTGCCAGGAGCACGAAGTTCGCGACGATCGAGCTGCCGCCGTAGCTGACGAACGGCAGCGTCACCCCGGTGAGCGGGATCACACGCGTGACGCCGCCGACGATCACGAACGCCTGAAGCGCAAAGACAGCGGTCAGCCCGGCCGCGAGCAGCTTCAGGAATCCGTCCTCGGCCATCACCGCGACCCGGAACCCCCGCTCGGCGAACAGCAGGTACGTGAGCACGATTCCGGCCGCGCCGAAGAGGCCGAGCTCGTCGGTGATCACGGCATAGATCAGGTCGGTGTCGGGCGCGGGCGGGATCTGCGCGCCGCCGGGCAGGTCCAGCAGCGCCTGGCCGAGCCCCTTGCCGAAAAGTCCGCCGTCGGCCTGCGCGAACAGCGACTGGACGATCTGGAACCCGGACCGCTGCGGATCGTTCCATGGGTCGAGCCAGATATCGACCCGCTCCTGGACGTGCGCCACCGTATGGGCGAAGAACCACGAGCCGAGGATGAACATCACGAGCCCCACGACGACGAACGAGAGCCTGCCGGTGGCGACGTACAGCAGCGCCAGAAAGGCGCCGAAGAACATCAGCGAGCTGCCCAGGTCCCGGATGAAGACCAGCATGAACATCGCCGCGCCCCACACCACCAGCAGCGGGCCGAAGTGCTTGAGCGGCGGGATCGTCACGCCGAGCACGCGACGGGCGCCGAGCACCAGCATCTCCCCGCGCTCGACGAGGTAGCTCGCGAGGAAGATGACGATGCAGAGCTTTGCGAACTCCGTCGGCTGGAAGGTGATCGGCCCGGCATTGACGCCGAGATACGCGCCGTTCACCTGGGCGCCGATACCAGGCAGCCGGGGCAACATCAGGAGCCCGATACCGGCCGCCGCGATCACGTACCGGTAGCGCTCGAGGGCGCGCACGTCACGCAACAGCAGCACCGTGGCCGCGAACAACACGATCCCCGCGACGAACCATCCGGCCTGCTGCCGCGCGAGCGTGTCGTCGATCCGGTAGATCATCACCAGGCCGAAGGCCGCGAGCAGCGCAACGAGCGGAAAGAGGTACGGATCCGCGTCGGGCAGCTTGGCCCGGATGAAGAGGTGCACGCCGAGGCAGAGCGCAAGGAAGAGCGCCCCGTAGGTGAGGCTGGCCGAGCCAAGCTGGCTGGAGCGTGCCATGAACACGGCCGTGAACCCGGCCGTGATCAACACCGCGACGGGAAACAGCCCAAGCAACTCACGGTTGCGAGCAGTCATCGACGACCATCTTTCACGGCGATCGTCCCGCCCGCGACCCGGGCGCCTGCTTGCAGTCGCCCCGCTGTTGTTCTGGCGGTCACAGGCCCTTACCCCGCTCGAGCCCTCGGACCAGGTTCGCCGCATCGTTCTTGGAGCGCAGCTGATGGTCGAGCAGGCGGCGCCGCTCGGTGGTGCTGAGCGCGTCGACCGGCACCGAGCTGACGTATTGCTTCTCGTACAGGTCGATGCCGAGCGGAAGCTCGTACGGAAGTCCCCGGTAGAGCGTCACCAGCCCACGGTCGGTGCCGACGAAGTACACGCGATGCAGGCCTGCGATCGCACCGAACACCGCACCGAGAAGAATCGCGACGGTGAGCAGTCCGATCACGAGCCTGCGGCCGGTCCGGCGAGGTCTGCGGGGTTCCCGTGCGGACTCGCGTCTGGCCGGCTCGGCACCCCGTCTCGGCGGCGTGGCGGCGGCCGCGGGCGTCCCCTCGGCCGGCGTCGCTTCCTCGAGCGTGCCGGACGGCGTGCCGCCCGCGCGAAGGTCCATCGCGGTCTCGTCCGGAGCGACCGCGGCCGGCTCGTCGCCCCCGACCCGGAACGCGACAACCGTGATGTTGTCGCGGCCGCCCGCGCGATTGGCCTCGTCGACGAGCGCGTCGACCATCTCCCTCAAGGAGCCGGCCCCGGTTGCGATCTCGCGCACCCGGTCCTCGCGCACCATGCTCGTGAGGCCGTCGCTGCAGAGCAGGAACACGTCGCCGGTACGAGCCTGGTGCGTATGCACGTCCGGCTCGACGTCGGGCTCCGGCCCGAGCGCGCGTGTGATCACCGAGCGCTGCGGGTGATCCTCCGCCTCCTCCGAGGTCAGCTGCCCGCGGCGGCGCAGCTCCTCCACGAGCGAGTGGTCGCGCGTGAGCTTGCGCAGCTCCCCGTCCCGAAGCAGGTAGGCGCGGCTGTCGCCGACGTGCACGACGCTGACCTCGTCGCTCGAAAGCAGCGCGCCCGTGAGCGTCGTGCCCATGCCGCTGTGGCTCGCGTCCTCGCGCGAAAGCTCGAAGATCCGGCGGTTCGCCTCACGCGCGCGCTCGGCGAGCTGCTCCTCGGGATTGCCGTCGCCCATCTCCTCGTCGAAGGCATCGGCGGCGATCCGCGAGGCGACCTCGCCGGCCCGCGCGCCACCCATCCCGTCGGCCACGACGTAGATCGGCGAGCGGACGTAGTAGGAGTCCTCGTTTGCGTGGCGCTGGCGGCCCGTGTCCGTGCGCGCGGCCTCCTCGACGATCCTCAGCATCTTCGCCTACGGCTCATCTAATAATTCGCCTACGGCTCATAGAAGTAACAATTCGCCTACGGCTCATAGCGCAGCTCCGTGTCGCCGATCCTGATCCTGTCGTCCGGGTGCAACGGCTCTTGAGCGGCCACTCGCCGCCCGTTCAGGTAGGTGCCGTTGGTCGAGTCCATGTCCTCGATGTAGACACCGCTGTCGCGGGCGAATACGCGCGCGTGGCGCCCGGAGGCGAAGTCGTCCTCGATCTGGATCTCGATTCCCGGGGCACGCCCGATCACCAGGCCCGGGCCCACGATGAACGCCTGGCCGACTTGCAGCCCGCCCCCCTGCTCGACCACGAGCCGCGCGGACGAGGGCACCAGTGACCCGGCCTGCCCCTCCGAGCCGTAGAGATCGACGTCTCGGTCCGCGCTGTAGGGAGCCGGGCGACGCAGATCCTTGAGCGAGCTTCGAGCAACCCACAGCAGGAACAGGTACAGAACCGTGAGGAAGGCGAACTTCAGGAGCACTTCGATCGGGTCGGCCATCGGAAGACCTCAGTCGACGTTGAAGCGAAGCCGTGCGGTCCCCAGTGCGATCTCGTCACCGGGCGCCAGCCGGGTCGAGCTCACCTGCTTGCCGTTGACCGCGATTCCGTTGGTGGACCCCAGGTCCACCACGTACCAGTCGCTGCCCCGCTGCTGGAGCTCCGCATGGCGCCGCGAGACGTTCGGGTCGTCGACCACGAAGTCGCAACGGCTGGAGCGCCCGATCACCGCCGTCGGCTGGTCGACCACGAACGTCTTGCCGTCTCTGATCAGCAGGGCTCGCGTGGCCGGCGTTCCTTCCGCGGGCGCCTCGGTGCGCTCGCCCTGGCGCACGGCCGAGTAGACCATCGTGGCGCCTAGATCTCCCTGAGAGGCCTCTTCCCGCTCGGTCGCCGGCGGCTTCACGAGGCGCGCCTGGATACCGAACTCGCCCATGCGCAGCCGCCGGTCGGTCTCGAAGGTGACCTTCGGGCGCGTCAGGAGAGCCAGGCTCTCGCGAGCCGCGTGCTCGAGCAGGTGGGCGGACAGCTCGTCCAGCAGGGCGGCCTCGTAGCCCTCGAACTGGCGCCGGTCCTCGCGCGAGAGAAACACGATGTACTCGTTCGGGACATAGGTGCGCGAAACAGAGACGGTCTTGTAGGAATCCATCTCCTTGGCGAGCTTGCGGGCGAGCTCGACCGGCTGCACGCGGGCCCTGAAGGCGCGGTTGAACACGCCTTCTACGAGGCCCTCGAGCCGTGCCTCGAGGTTGGTCAGGACGCCCATTTTGAATCCATGCGAGAGCGCGCCGCCAGGGGCGGCGCATGCGAAATGCTACGAGAACGGGGCTCGAATCCATGCCACCGGCGATCCGCGTGGGACGCAATCGTCGCCCGCTCCGCGGCGCAGCGCGGGTTGCCGCAGCTCTCGCCGTGGAGAAACCGCCCGCCTCGCTCGTCATACTCTGGCCCGGAAATTCGCGAAAAGCGACCAGGAGGGCCCTTACTTGTCCTTTCCGGAAGGCCGCGGGGAACCGGCCGCGGGACGGCGCGCACGTGGCAGCCAGGCGGCGACTGGCCGTCGCCGCGACGGACCGCGTGGCCCGGGCCGCCCTGGAGGCGGCGACCCCCAATCGATCTTGGTTCGCCGCGCGATCGCGGTGGTCGCCGCGGTGGTGCTCGTGATCCTGCTCGTGGTCGGCATCAACAGCTGCCGGAACAACCGGAAGGACACGGCGTTCCGCAACTACGCATCGGACGTGCGCTCGCTCGTGCAGGGCGAGCAGGACCTGAGCAAGCGGTTCTTCGAAACGCTCTCCAAGCCGAGCCGCGGCGACGCGCTCGATGTCCAGACTCAGGTCAACGCGCAGCGCGTCGACGCAGAGCAACTCGTGCAGCGTGCCAAGAGCACGAGCCACCCGGGCGATTTGAATCCCGCCAACGGCTGGCTCGTGACCGCGTTTCAGTTCCGCGCCGATGCGATCGCCAAGATCGCCGGCCTGCTTCCGACCGCGCTCGGCGACAAGGGCAAGCGATCCGCGATCGACCTCATCGCGGGACAGATGCAGGCGCTCCTCGCGAGCGACGTGATCTACCTCCAGCGCGCGATCCCCGCGCTGACCGCTGCCTTCAACAAGCGGAACATCGACGAGAAGTTCCCGGCCGTGCGCTTCATGCCGGATCTCGGGTGGCTCGACGCCGACACGGTACAGACGCGGCTCGCGAAGCTGGGCGGGAACACCAGCCAGGCAACCACGCCGGGCCTGCACGGGACTTCGCTCGGGGGCGTCACAGCGACGCCTTCGGGCACAGCGCTCACCGAGAGCGGCGTGAACCGCATCCCGGTCTCCGGTCAGCTCGCTTTCGACGTAAAGGTTCAGAACGGTGGCGCCTCCGAGGAGACCGATGTCGGCGCCTCGCTCACGATCACGGACGGTACGAAGATCAGCGTCGACCAGACGATCCCCCGGATCGCCGCAGGACAGTCGGAGACGGTCAGCATCCCGGTCACCAAGACTCCGCCCACGGGCGCCGTGACAACGCTGACGGTGGCGATCGCGGCCGTCCCGGGCGAGAAGAACACCGACAACAACAAGGCGACTTACCAGGTCGTGTTCACGCAGGGCTGAGGCTCGCCCGCTCGCAGCGCCCAAGAACCGTGCTGACGATTGCTTCCGCCCTGTCGGACGACCTGACCTCGACCGTCGGGGTAATCGCGATCGCCGCGGCGGCGGTCGCCGTGATCGCGTTGCTGCTGGTGCTAGTGCTGCTGCGCCGCCTGAGGGCGCTCAGGAGCGCCCAGCGCGCCGTGCTGGGAGACCGGGCCGAGCGCGACCTCGTCGCTCATGCGGATGCGCTCCAGCGCGGCTACGACGAGCTCCGCCAGGCGGTCGAGAGCACCTTCACCCGCCTGAACGATCGACTCGACGACGGCGAGCGGCGGCTTGGCCGCACGATCAGCCGCACGGCCGTCGTGCGCTACGACGCCTACGGCGAGATGACGGGTCGCCAGTCGAGCTCGATGGCGCTGCTCGACGACTCGGGCACGGGCGTCGTGCTTTCCTCGATCCTCCACCGTGAGCAGGCACGCATGTACGTCAAGGGCGTGCATGACGGGCAGTCCGAATTCGAGCTCTCGCCCGAGGAGAACGAGGCGATCGCGTCGGCGCTGGGTCGTTGAAAGTTGCCTTCCTAGGTCCCGAAGGCACCTTCAGCGAGGAAGCGCTGTTCGCCGCGGTCGACCGGGCCGCGGTCGAGCCGGCACCGATGCCGACGATCTACGACTGCGTGATCGCGGTGCAGGATGGCCGCGTCGACCGCGCGCTCGTCCCGATCGAGAACTCTCTCGAGGGATCGGTCAGCGCGACGCTCGACACGCTCGTGTTCGAGACCGACGCGGTCGTGATCGCCGGTGAGCTGATCCACCCCGTGAGGCACTCGCTGATCGCGCGCCGGCGGCTGGCGCTCGAGGCGATCGCACGGGTCGTGTCGCATCCGCAGGCAAGCGCACAGTGCGCGCGGTTCCTGCGGGATCGCCTGCCTGCGGCGGAGGTTGCCGGCGCCGCCAGCACCGCCGACGCGGTCAGAATCGTGGCAGCCACGGACGCGCCCTGGGCCGCGGTCGGGACGCGACTGTCGGCCGAGATCTACGGATGCGAGGTGCTGTTAGAGGGCATCGAGGACGATCCGGACAACGAGACCCGCTTCGTGTGGCTTGCGAAAGCTGAGGCAACCCCGTCCATCTCCAAACCCGTCGATCTGCTCGCAGATCGACGGGGGTCATTCAAGACCTCGATCGTCTTCTGGGGCCTTCCCGATGCGCCCGGTTCGCTGGTCCGGGTGCTCCAGGAGTTCGCCGAGCGCGGGGTCAATCTCACCAAGATCGAGTCGCGCCCGCGCAAGCAGGGGCTCGGCAGCTACATCTTCTTCGCGGACCTCGAGGGCGCCGAGTCCAGCACCGACGTCCGGGTGGCCCTCGACGCGGTCGGAGAGATCACGAGCTCGCTCCGTGTGCTCGGCTCGTATCCGGCGGCAAGGCGCGCCTGACTTCCGGGCTACACTTTTCGGAATCCGATGGAACCCACGGCGACGACACGGACCGCCTCGCCGGCTCTGGTCGAGGACTCCGACGTCCCGCCTGAGTTAGGGCCTGCGCGCCCCGCCCAGGACCACACGAGGGCTGGCCGTGGCTCGCACCGCCGGGGCGACAGCGGTCGGGTCCTGGTCCTGAACGCCTCCTACGAGCCCCTGAACGTCTGCTCGGTGCGACGGGCGGTCGTGCTGATCCTGAAGGAGAAGGCGGAGCTGCTGGAGGAGGGCGAGCGCTCCCTGCACGCGGAGAACGTCACGTTCCCGCGTCCGGTCGTGATCAGGCTGGTCACATACGTGCGCGTGCCGCGCGATCGCGCCAAGCGGCGGATCACCCGCAGGGCCGTGTTCGCGCGTGACTCCTGGACGTGCCAGTACTGCGGCACGACCTCGCACCTGACGGTCGACCACGTGATTCCGCGCAGCCGCGGCGGAGCCAGCGAGTGGGAGAACATCGTGACGTCGTGCGCGCCCTGCAACCGGCGCAAGGGCAACCGCACTCCGGTCGAGGCCGGCTTCCAGACGCACCGCAAGCCGAAGGCGCCCGGGCCCACGATCTTCATCCGCGTCGCCGCGCCGGTCGTGCCGGCCGCGTGGCAGCAGTACCTGCTGGCTTGAGAGGGCTGGAAGGCTCCGGCGAAACGGCTAGCGAAGTCGCCATGGCTACCCGAAACTTGCGTTGGGGTAAGACCCGATTCGAATGGAGGTACCGACGAACTGCCGCCCGTCCGAAAGCCACATGGCCAGCGGGCCTACCGAGTTTCGCTAGACCCTCCTAGGCGCTGCCGTTGGTCGAGCCGTTGTCGGGCTCGACCTCGTCCGTCGGTGATCCGCCGTCCAAGTCGGCATCCGCGAGGGCGCCGTCCGGGCTTTCGCCGTTCTCCAGCACCCCGGCCGCGAGCTGCGCGTCGCTCTCGACGATCAGCGCGACTGCGCTGACGGTGTCGCCGTTGCGCACGTTCATCACCTTCACGCCCTGCGTCGAGCGGCCCATCCGGGAGATCCCGCGGGCGCTGGTCCTCTGCACCATGCCCTCCTGCGAGATGAACAGCAGCTCCTGGTGCTCGCGCACGATCAGCGCGCCGGCAAGCGCCCCCTTGCGATCGGTGAGCTGGATCGTCTTGACGCCCTTGGTGCCACGGCCCTTGACGGGATAGTCGGCCACCGCCGTACGCTTGCCGAATCCGTTCTCGGTCACGACGAGCAGCTCGGTGTCGTCGCGCGCGACGTCCATCGCGAGCACCGCGTTGCTCTTCTCGGACACGTTCATGCCGCGCACGCCCGTCGTGTCCCGGCCCATCGGCCGGACCCGCGACTCGTTGAAACGCGCCGCGTAACCCGAGCGCGACACCATGATGATGTCGTCCTCGCCGCTGGTGCCGCGCACCGACACGAGCTCGTCCTTGTCCCGGAGCTTCATCGCGATGATCCCGTCAGCGCGAATCGGCGTGTTGTAGGCCAGGAACTCGGTCTTCTTGATGAGGCCGCGCTTGGTCCCGAACACGAGGTACTTGTCCTCGGTGAAGTCGCGGGTCGCGATCACCGCGCGTACGGACTCGCCCTCGCGAAGCGGCAGCAGGTTGATGATCGCGCGGCCCTTGGCGGTACGCGCCCCCTCGGGCAGCTCGTACACCTTCAGCCTGTAGACCTTTCCGTAGTTCGTGAAGAACAGGAGGAAGTCGTGCGTCGAGCAGATGCGCAGGTGCTCGATGTAGTCGTCCTCTTTCATCTCCATCCCGATCACACCGACGCCGCCCCGCTTCTGCTTGCGGTACGTGGACAGCGGCAGCCGCTTGATGTAGCCCGAGCGCGTGATCGAGACGACCATCTGCTCTTCGGCGATCAGGTCCTCGAGGTCGAACTCGTCCTCTGCCGCCGTGATCTCGGTGCGCCGGTCGTCGCCGTAGATCTGCTTGATCTCGAGCAGCTCTTCCTTGATCAGCTCGTAGAGCCTGTCCTCGTCGCCGAGGATCGCGCGCAGCTCTGCGATCTGCTCCATGAGATCGCGGTGCTCGGCCCGGATCTTGTCTGCCTCGAGCGCGGTGAGGCGCTGGAGGCGCATGTCCAGGATCGCCTGCGCCTGCTCCAGCGAGAGCTCGAACGTCTCGATCAGCCCGTTGCGAGCCTGCTCCGGGTCGGAGGAGGACCGGATCAGGGCGATCACCGCGTCGATGTTGTCGAGCGCGACGAGCAGGCCCTCGAGGATGTGAGCGCGACGCTCCGCGCGACGCAGCTGGTCCTTGGTCCGCCGGGTGACGACCTCCTTCTGGTGCGCGACGTAGTGGCGGATCGCCTCGCGCAGGTCGAGCGTGCGCGGCACGCCGTCGGCGAGGGCCACCATGTTGACGCCGAAGGTCTGCTGCAGCGACGTGTGCTTGTAGAGCTTGTTGAGCACGACCTTCGGCATGGTGTCGCGCTTCAGCTCGATCACGAGGCGCATGCCGTTCCGGTCGCTCTCGTCGCGCAGGTCGCTGATCTCGGAGATCTTCTTGTCGCGGACCAGGTCCGCGATCTTGTCGATCAGCCCGCCCTTGCCGCCCTTCTTCACCATGAAGGGGAGCTCGGTGACGATGATCGCCTCCTTGCCGCCGCGGATCGGCTCAACGTGTGCCCGCGCCCGCATCACGACGCGACCACGGCCGGTCTCGTAGGCCTCCTTGATGCCGCTGCGACCGACGATGATGCCGCCGGTCGGGAAGTCCGGTCCCTTGATGTGGCGCATCAGGCCCGCGACGTCGGTCTCGGGCTCGTCGATCAGCGTGATCACCGCGTCGATCGTCTCGGCAAGATTGTGAGGCGGGATGTTGGTCGCCATCCCGACCGCGATCCCGGACGACCCGTTCACGAGCAGGTTCGGGAAGCGCGACGGCAGGATCAGCGGCTCCTGCCGGGACTCGTCGTAGTTTGGCGTGAAGTCGACGGTGTCCGCGTCGATGTCGCGGAGCATCTCTGTCGCGAGGCGCGCCAAACGTGCCTCGGTGTAACGCATCGCGGCCGGCGGGTCGTCGTCGATCGAGCCGAAGTTGCCCTGGCCGTCGACGAGCGGGTAACGCATCGCGAAGTCCTGCGCGAGGCGCACGAGCGTGTCGTAGATCGCCTGGTCGCCGTGTGGGTGGTAGTTGCCCATCACGTCGCCGACCACGCGCGCGCACTTGCGGTAGGCGCGCGTGGGCTGGAGACCCGCCTCGTGCATCGCGTAGAGCACGCGGCGGTGGACCGGCTTCAGGCCGTCGCGGACGTCGGGCAGCGCACGGCCGACGATCACGCTCATCGCGTAGTCGAGGTACGACGAGCGCATCTCCTCGCGGAGACCGCGAGGCTCGATGTTGCCTGTGATCGTGTCGATGCTCATCAGCTCATCAGCCCGTTAGCCGTCCCTTTGACCGTCATCCCGCCCGCAACCCGACCGCCTGCTTGCATGCGTTGGCGACTTGTCATACGTCCAAGAATTGAACATCGCGAGCATGCTTCTCGATGAACGCCCGCCGCGGCTCGACCTGGTCGCCCATCAGCATCGAGAACAGCTCGTCGGCTGCGTAGGCGTCGTCTATCGCGACCTGCATGAGCGTCCGCGTGGCCGGGTCCATCGTGGTCTCGCGCAGCTGGTCTGCGTTCATCTCGCCGAGGCCCTTGAAGCGCTGCAGCTGGACCCCGCGCTTGGCGAGGTCGAGCACCTTCACCCTCAGCTCCTCGAACGACAGCGCATCCTCGCTGTCCTTGTCGAGCTTCAGCTGGAAAGGCGGCGTGCCGGCGAGCTTCAGCAGCTCCTGGTGCACGCGCAGCAACTGCTTGTACTCGCGTGACTCGAACAGCTCGCCCGTCAGCCGGTGCGTGGTCGCGAGCCCGGTCTTGCGCTCGATCACCTTCACCTTCAGCGTGCCATCGCCGTTCTGCGAGAGCACCTCGGTGTCGAACGGCTCGCCCTTCGGAGCTGTCTTGCGCAGCTGCGCGCCGATCGCCTGGTAGTCGTCGAGGCCCAGATCGAGGATCTCGGACTCTTCCAAGAACGTGATCGCAGGATGGCCGTGCTCGGCGCGCAGCGCCGATGCCCAGCCCTCGTACTGCTTCAGCAGCCGGCTGAACATCTGCCACCGCTGCTGGGTGAGCTTGAACGGCGTGCCGGCGCGATCGAACACGTGAAGCTTCTCGAGCTTGTCGCGGAGGAGCACTTCCTCGAGCTGAATCTCCTTCTCGATGTAGAGCTCCTTGCTGCCCTGCTTGAACCTGTAGAGCGGCGGCTTTGCGATGTAGATGTGTCCTGCGTCGATCAGGCCCTGCATCTCGCGAAACAGGAACGTGAGCACGAGCGTCCGGATGTGCGCGCCGTCCACGTCGGCGTCGGTCATCAGGATCACCTTGTGGTAGCGCAGTTGCTCGAGGTCGAACTCCTCGCGCACGCCCGTCCCGATCGCCGATATGAGCGCCTGGATCTCCTCGTTCGAAAGCACCTTGTCGATGCGGTTCTTCTCGACGTTGATGATCTTGCCCCGCAGCGGGAGCACCGCCTGCGTGTTGCGGTCCCGAGCCTGCTTCCCACTGCCGCCGGCGGAGTCGCCCTCGACGATGAAGAGCTCCGCGAGCCGGGGGTCCTTCACGGAGCAGTCCGCGAGCTTGTGCGGCAGGATCGAGTTCTCGAGCACCGACTTGCGGCGTGTCAGGTCCCGCGCCTTGCGGGCCGCGTCCCGTGCGCGCGCCGCCGAGATCGCCTTCGTGACGATCTGCCGCGCCTCGGCCGGGTTCTCCTCGAGGAACTCGGCGAGCTTACGGTTCACGACCGACTCGACGAAGCCCTTGATCGGCGGGTTGCCAAGCTTCGACTTCGTCTGTCCCTCGAACTGGGGGTCGTGGAGCTTCACCGACACGATCGCGGTCAGGCCCTCGCGGACGTCGTCGCCCTGGAGGCTCTCGTCCTTCTCCCTGAGCTCGCCCTTGCGGCGTGCATAGTCGTTCAGCGTGCGCGTGAGCGCCGCCCTGAACCCGGAGAGGTGCGTGCCGCCCTCGGTCGTGTTGATGTTGTTCGCAAAGCTGAAGATCGACTCCTGGTAGGAGCTGTTCCACTGCAGCGCGACCTCGGCCTGGCCCTCGTCGGACTCGCCCTCGAAGTAGATCACCTTGCGGTGGATCGGCTCCTTGTTCTCGTTCAGGTAGGAGACGAAGTCGCGGATCCCGCCCTCGTACTGGAACTCGACGCGGTCGCGTGAGCCGCGCTCGTCGATCAACTCGATCTTCAGCCCCTTCGTGAGGAAGGCGGTCTCGCGCATTCGCTGCGCCAGCGTCTCGAAGTCGAACACGATCTCGTCCAAGATCTCGAGGTCGGGCAGGAACGTGATCGAGGTACCGGTGTCGGAGGTCTTGGCCCCCTTCTCCAGCGGCGCCATGGGGACACCGCGCTCGTAGCTCTGGGTCCAGACGTGGCCGTCGCGGCGTACCTCGAGGTCGAGTCGCTCCGACAGCGCATTGACGACCGAGACGCCGACGCCGTGGAGGCCGCCGGAGACCTTGTAGCCGCCGCCGTCGCCGAACTTGCCGCCGGCGTGCAGGACGGTCAAGACCACCTCGGCGGCCGGCCGCTGCTCCTTCTCGTGCATGTCGACGGGGATGCCGCGGCCGTTGTCGGTGACCGTCACCCGGTTGTCCGGTTGCAGCACGATCTGGACGGCGTCGCTGTAGCCTGCGAGCGCCTCGTCCACGGAGTTGTCGACCACCTCGTAGACGAGGTGGTGAAGGCCCCGCTCGCCCGTCGAGCCGATATACATGCCGGGGCGCTTCCGGACGGCCTCGAGCCCCTCGAGCACGGTGATGTCGGCGGCGGCGTAGCTCGACCCCGCCTTTGCGCGGCCCTTCGCCCCACTCGTCTTCGCGGCATCCTTTCCAGCGCCCTTCTTCTGGGCGTCATCCCCTGCGGCCGTACTCTTAGGCGACCCGTTTTCTGGCAACAAAAACCTCCGAAACCTGTTCTGGACGAGTGCCGCCGGTAATTGCGCGCGCGGCGTTCAGAAAGCAATCTGCGCGCGCCTGGGGGGCACCCAAGTCAGTACCGTGATGGTAGCAGATCGACTCGCGAATCAGTATGCCTCGAGCGCGCAAATTTCCCATCAGAATGGGAAAAATGAGCTATTCCAGGGCCTGGCTCTACAGACTGCGGCGGGGCCCGCGGGCGGGCGCCGCAGTGAACTTTAAAGTGCGCACTCGACGCTCCCGCGGGAGCTGCTCGTTCAAGCGCTCGAGCAATTCCTCCGCGAGCATCGTGAGCTCGGCCGCCCACACCGCCGACCGGCATCGCACGGTCACCGTGCCGGCCCGCTCGAGGTCCGGCCAGGCCTCCTCCGCGACCTGCTCGCCGGCCACCGCTCGCCACCGGCTCTGAACCTCGCCGAGCAGGTCCGGCGGTGCGAGGCGGTCGCGGATCTCTCCGAGCGCGGCGCTCAGGCTCTGGGGGCGTGTGCGCGGAGGCCTGCTCATGCCGGAGCGTGCTCGATCTCGGCCACGGAGCCGAGCTCGACCCGGATGCGCCCAAAGCGGCGGCTCGGGCCGACGGCGTCCGGATCGGCGGTCGTGATGAGCGTCTGGCCGCCACGTTCCAGCAGGTCGAGGAGGCGGTCGCGTCGCACATCGTCGAGCTCGCTCAGCACGTCGTCCAGCAGCAACAGGGGCATCCCGGCGCGCGCCGCGGCGAGCACGTCTCGCTCGGACAGCAGGAGCGCCAGCAGCCCGAGGCGCTGCTGGCCCTGTGAGCCGAACCGGCGGAGCGGGCGGCCCGAGAGCTCGATCGACAGCTCGTCCCGGTGTGGGCCGTGGGTGGTGAAGCCGCGCTCGAGGTCCGCCGCGAGCGCCGCCGTCAGCTCCTCGGCCAGGCCCTCGACGTCTGCCGCGGCGGAGCGTGGCTTGTACGCGAGCGTTGCCGCTCCCTCGAGCCCGAGGTCGGCGGCGTGCTCGGAGAAATGGGGCAGGAGCAGGTCGGCGACGCCCTTCCTGTCGGACATCATCTGAGCGCCGTGACGCGCGAGCTCCTGGGTCCAGCCAACCAGCGACCCGGCCGGCGCGTGGCCGGCGCGCACCCTTCCGAGCAGGCTGTTGCGCTGCGCCAGCGCGCGGGCGTAAGCGCGACGCGTGTCGCGCCTGGCCGGCCGGAGCGCAGCCACGATCTCGTCGAGATGCGCTCGGCGAGCGCCCGCGGCAGCCTTGATCAGCTCGAGCCGGTCAGGTGCGAACACGCACACGAGGGGACGCACGTCGACGTCGCCGGGTCGCTCGACGCGGGCGCCGTCGAGCTTCATCACCTTCGCGCCGGCACGCTGGATCACGACCTCCAACCGATGCGGAAGCCCGGCCTGATCATCGATCGCGACCGAGGTGTGGGCGACGGGAGCCTCGAAGCGGATCAGCTCGCGATCGTTGGACGTCCGGAAAGACCGGCTCGTGCAGGCCACGAAGAGCGCCTCGATCAGATTCGTCTTTCCGGCTCCCACGGGACCTTCGAGCACGGTCACGCCGTCATCGAGCGTGAGCCGAGCGCGCTCGTGGTTACGAAAGTCCCGGACGGTGAGGCTCCGGACCTGCACCGGCGCGCCGCCCTCAGACGTTCAGGCGGACGGGCATGATCAGGTAGAGGAACTTCCCCTGACCGTCCTCTTCGCCCGCCGCCTCGAGCAGCCCCGGGCGGAGCGGGCTGATCAGCTTGATCACGAGATCGTCGGCATCGACGCTGTCCAGTCCGTCCTGGAGGAACTGCGGGTTGAACCCGATCTCGAGCGGCTCGCCCTCGTAGCTGATCGGCACCGTCTCCGACGCCTCGCCCACATCGGGGGTCTGCGCCGACAACGTCACGGCGCCGGTCTCGAACCGCAGGCGCAGTGGCGCGGTGCGCTGGGCCAGGATGCTCACCCGGCGCACGACCGAGAGCAGCTCGTCACGGCTCACGCGGAGCTCGTGCTCGTAGGTGTCGGGGAGCAGTTGCTGATAGTTCGGGAATTGACCATCGATCAACCGTGAGGAGAGCGTCATTCGTTCGACCCCGAACACAACCTGGTTGTCCTGGGCCGCGAACGAGATCGTCTCGGCACCGGTCTCCGCCGAGATCCGCCCCAGCTCCTGCAGGGCGCGAGCCGGAACGTTCGCCTCGAAAGGCTCGCGCGCCTCGTCGCCGAGCGGGGTCTCCTTGACGCTCAGCCGATAGGAGTCGGTCGCGACCATCCGGAGGCCATCCGCGCCGACCGAGACGAGGATGCCGGTCAGGACCGGACGGGTCTCGTCCCGGGAAACCGCTTTGGCAACGCGGTCGATGGTCTGGGCAACGGCCTTGGCAGGCAGCTCCACCGCGGCCGCGTCGGGGGGCTCGGGGATGCGTGGAAAGTCGTTCGCGAGCAGGGTTCGCAATGAAAAGTTTGCGCGCTCGGAGCTAACGGTCACCTCACCCGCCTCCGCACGCTGCTCGAGCGAGACCGAGTCACCATCGAGCGCACGAAGGATCTCCACCAAGAGCCTCGCCGGCAACAGCACCACCCCGGGTCGCTCGACATCGGCCTCGAGTGAAGAGCGCAGGGCGATCTCGGTGTCGGTCGCAGCCAGCTCGATGCCGGTGTCGGTGGTCGTCAGACGCACGCCGGAGAGTGCCTGGATCGCGCCTCGGGTTGCGGCGGCGCGCGCGACCACCTGCAGCTCGGACAACAGTGCCTGCCGTCCACAGCTCAGCTTCACGACCATCCTCCCAATCTGATCCAAGTGATCTGAGTCTTAGAGATTGATGGTTGTAACGCTGTGGAAGCTGTGTGCAGACCGTGTCGTGTCGCACGGGAAGCCGGGAAGAGGCTGTGGAGAAAGCTGTGCACCGGTTAGGCCCTTTACGCCTTGTCCGCCGGGTGACCGAGCTGGGTGATGATGTTTTCCACAAGCTCGCGCGTGGACGGGTCGGTGAGGATACGGTTCCTCACCTGACGGCACGCGTGCAGGACGGTGGAGTGATCGCGGCCTCCGAACCTCTGTCCGATCGCGGGAAGCGAGAGGTCGGTGAGCTCGCGGCAGAGGTACATCGCCACCTGGCGAGCATAAACAACTTGGCGGCCACGTCTGGGTGAGCTCAGGGCAGGAACGGGCAGGTCGAGCGCATTGGAGGTGGTGGCCTGAATGCGCTCGACGGTGGGAGTGAGCGACTGCTTGTCGATCGCCGACCCGTCCGCATAGAGGCTCGCCAGCACGTGCTCGACGAGGCTCGTGGTGAGGGGTTGCTGGGTCAGCGACGCATACGCACGCACGCGGGTGAGCGCGCCCTCGAGCGCGTGAACGCTTGAGGAGACCTGACGCGCCAGGAACTCGAGCGCGCCCTGCTGCTCGCCGGTCGAATAACGGCGCCCGGCGCGTTTCTTGATGATCGAGAGGCGCGTCTCGAAGTCGGGCAGGTGGAGGTCTACGATCAGGCCCGACTCGAGGCGGTCACGGAGCCTCGGATCGAGCGCCGGCATCGCGGATGGTGGCCGGTCGGCGGCGAGCACGACCTGGGCGCCGGTTGCGAGCAGCACCTCGAAGGTGTGGAGCAGCTCCTCGCCGGTGCGGGTCTTGTTCTCGAAGAACTGGACGTCGTCGAGCAGCAGCACGTCGGCGAGCCGGTAGTCGTTCTTGAACGATTGGATCTCGCCAGCTCGGAGGGCGTTGGTGAACTGGCCGGTGAATGTCTCGGCGGTTGCGTATCGGACCCCGAGCGAGCTGTCGTTGAGCACCGTGTAGTTGCCGATCGCGTTGAGCAGGTGTGTCTTGCCGACACCGGGCGGGCCGCAGACGAACAGCGGGTTGTAGGCCTGCGCGGGGAGCTCCGCGACCGCGAGCGACGCCGCATGAGCGAAGCGGTTGGCGCTGCCGATCACGAATTCCTCGAAGCGATAAGCCGGGTTCAGGGTGCGAGGCAGCACGGGATCGGCAATCTCCGCGGTGGAGGGCGCGCCGCGCTCCTCCACGATCTCGACGCGTTGGAGCGATGGGCCGAGTGACGTGGCTGTGGCGGACAGCTTGGCGCCGAATCGGCGGCACACCCAGTGTCGCGTCTGCTGCGGGGCCTCGACGTAGAGGACGCCGTCCCTGAGCGCGACCGCCCGTAGAGGCTCGAGCCACACGCGGTAGACATCGTCCGGGACGCCCAGGCGCAGGCGTTCGGTGAACGCGTCCCAGGTCTTGTCGAGTTCTGGATCTGAAGGCAGGGTCGAACACCCCTTCGCAGAGGGGGTGTGAGGCGATGAGGATGGGGGCGCCCGGCGCGGGATTGCCGGGGTGCCCAGGCGCGGCGATTCTACAACGCGCCGCGAGCGCGACCGGGCTTCGATCGAGGCATCCCGGGCGCATGCCGCAATTGCCGGGGAAAAACATCTTGCGCCGGCGGCGTGCGCTGCGAGGTGCTGCGAAGAGCCGAAGAACGACTCTTTATACTGACGGTCCAGCGGGCCCCCCACCCGCGCCTCGAGGCCGCACGGTGAAGCGAACCTACCAGCCAAAAAGACGCAAGCGCGCACGTACGCACGGCTTCCGAGCGAGGATGCGCACGCGTGCCGGCCGACTCACGATCCAGCGCCGTCGCAAAAAGGGGCGCGACCGGCTCACCGTCTAGCGGGACGCTCGGTGGATCGCCCCCGAGGAACGACCCGGAGGCGCCCGCGTCTGTCTCGAAGCGCCGACTTCCAGCGTGTCTATCGCCAGGGTCGCTCGGCCTCGAGCCGTCACTTCGTGCTCTATGCGTTTCCACGAGAAGAAACCAGCGATGGATCGTCCGGTGCCGACGCTCCGGCGTCCTCCGAGATCCGGTTCGGCGTCTCGGTGGGCCGGCGCGTCGGGGGCGCGGTGGAGCGAAACAGGGTCAAGCGGTTGCTCCGAGAGGCGTTCTGGAGCATGCAGGAGCGCGTGTCGCCGAAACACGACCACGTCGTTGTCGCGCGCCAGGGCTCGGCTCAGGTCGCCGAGCGCGGAGGCCTTGCAGCCGTCCGAGCCGATCTCGAATCGTTGTTCGCGAAGCTGGGCGAAACCGACCGGGGGGACGAGTGATGAGGCGCTTGGCGGCAAAGGTGCTCGCTGCTCCGATCCGCTTCTACCAGCGCTTCGTGTCGCCGGCGCTCCCTCGGCGGTGCAAGTACGAGCCGACCTGCTCCGCCTACGCGGTGGAGGCGCTGCGCGCGCACGGACCGCTCCGCGGCACGGTTCTGGCCGGCTGGCGCCTGGTTCGCTGCAACCCGTTCAGCCACGGCGGCCATGACCCCGTGAACGCCCAGCGCCTGTTCAGATGACACCGGTCTTCGCGAACGTACTGCAGCCCCTGGTCGACTGCGCCAACTGGCTGCTGCTGCGGTTGCACGACGATCTCGGCCTGGACTGGGGCCTCTCGATCATCGGTCTCACGGTGCTCGTGCGGCTCGCGATCGTGCCGCTCACGATCAAGCAGATCAAGTCGATGAACGCGCTCCGCGCGCTCCAGCCTCAGATCAAGGAGCTTCAGGAGAAGTACAAGGGCGATCGCCAGGCGATGAACCAGGCGATGATGCGCTTCTACCAGGAGAACAAGGTGAACCCGTTCTCCTCGTGCCTGCCGCTGCTGCTCCAGCTGCCGATCTTCATGTCGCTGTTCTACCTGCTGCGAAGCAGCGGGTTCAGCCGGCGCGTGGAGGAGTCGGGACAGCAGTCGTTCCTGTTCATCCACGATCTCGCGGCGAAGGCGCACGGGGGCGAGCTGGTGGTGCTGATGATCCTGTTCATCGGCTCGCAGGTCGCCTCCACGATGGTGATGTCGGTGAGCGTCGACAAGACCCAGCAACGGATCATGCTGCTGCTGCCGCTGTTCTTTGCGGCGCTGATCCCGAATTTCCCGGCGGGCCTGATCCTGTATTGGATCACGACCAACTTCTGGACCCTCGGGCAGCAGCTGGTCGTGCGCCGGCTGTCGCCACCACCACAGCCTGTCCTGGCGGCCCAGGGGAAGCCGCCGCGCCGCACGGCGAAGTCCGGCGAGGGCGACCAGGAGAAGGTGCCCGTGGCTGTCGGGGCCGGCGACGGCAGGGCGCCTCCACCCCCGCCACGGAAGAAGAAGCGTCGGCGCAGGTGAGCGCTTCCGAGGTCGAGGCCGACGGTCGAGCCGAGGCGGACGGAAGCAGTCTTGGCGCCGCGAAATGGGCGGCGATGAAGCAACTCGAGCAGCGCTATCCCGGGCTCGACGTCGAGCAGGTCGAGTTCGAGGTGCTGGAGGAGCGACCCGCCGCGGGCGACGCCGAGGAGGGCTACGTGCGGGTCGCTGCGATCGCGGACCTCGACGCCTGGCGCATTGCCGAGAAGGATTTTACCTGGCCGGACGAGCCTCGCGAGCGCGTGCGGGAGATCGTCCGGCGCACGATCTCCTATCTCGGCGTGCGCGCGAGCGTGGACGTCGAGGAGACCGCAGAGGAGGTGCGGGCGAACATCAGCGGGCCCGACCTTGGGCTCGTGATCGGCAAGCACGGCCACACGATCGATTCGCTGCAGTTCCTCTGTGGCCAGGCCGCGTTCCGGGGCGCGGAGGAGCGCAAGCGGGTCGTGATCGACGCGGGCGGCTACCGCGAGCGCCGCGAGTCGGTGCTGCAGCGACAGGCCGACCGCGGGGTCGCGGATGCGCTGCGCTATGGGCGCGCCGTGGAGCTCGACTCGATGGGCGCGGCCGAGCGCAGGGTCGTGCACGTGTACCTCAAGGACCGGCCCGACGTGGATACCCACAGCGAGGGCGACGAGCCCTTCCGCCGCATCGTGATCACGCCGCTTCGGCCAAGCTAGCGGACCGTTTCCCGTGAAACGCCTGCGCGAGCTGCGCACGGGCCTGTCGCTGCCGGATGAGGCCGAGCGGCGCCTCCGCCTCCTGCTGGACCTGGTCGCCGAGGATCCCGATGCGCCCACCTCCGTCAGAGCCCCGGAGCAGGCGCTCGACGTGCACATCGCCGACAGCCTCTCGGCGGTCCCGCTGCTTCGCGCGCACTCCCGGGACGGCCGTCTCGTCGACATCGGCAGCGGCGCCGGTTTCCCAGGTTTGCCGCTGGCCGTCGCCCTGGAGCCGGCCGACGTCGATTTGCTCGAGTCCACGCGGCGCAAGTGCGCCTTCATCGAGCGCGCGATTGAGCGGTTGGGACAGGCAAACGCCCACGCGGTCTGCGCCCGGGCCGAGGAATGGGCCGCCGACGAGGGCGCGGGCCGGTACACAGCCGCGACCGTGCGGGCGGTGGCGCCGCTGGCCACGCTGGTGGAGTACGCGGCTCCCCTCCTGCGCGAAGGCGGCCTCCTCATCGCCTGGAAAGGCGCCCGCGAGCCCACCGAGGAGGAGGCGGCGAGGGAAGCTGCCACTGCGCTCGGGATGAGCCCGTGCGGGGTCGTGCGAACCAAGCCGTTCGCCGGCGCGCGCAACCACCACCTGCACCTCTTCGAGAAGACCGGCCCCACACCGCCGGGCTACCCGCGCCGCGCGGGCGTGGCGCGAAAACGGCCGCTCGGCTCCCGGTCCCGCCGCGCCAGAACACGATAGTTCGGCGTTGAACTATCAAGCGACAAGGTATGCCGGGACGCAGATTTCCCAGGCTGCGCCGAGCAGGAATCGGTAGTTCACCCCCGAATCAACCTCGGAGGATCTCGAGGGGCGACGTTCCGACTGGAACCCGCTCTATCTTCGGCTCAATGGCAACGGTATATGCGGTGGCGAACCAGAAGGGCGGCGTCGGCAAGACCACGACCGCGGTGAACATGGCGGCGTGCGTGGCGGAGGCGGGCCACCGCACGCTGCTGGTCGACCTCGACCCGCAGTGCAACGCGACCGTTGCGCTCGGGATCAGCAAGGACCTCGCTCCCAACACCTACAGCTGCCTGCTCGGCGACCAGGATCTTGCCGCGGCGGCGCAGCCGACCGGCATCGGTGCGCTGTCGCTGGTGCCGTCCACGCCCGACCTCGCCGGGGCCACCGTCGAGCTTCCGCGGCTGCCGTCATCGGAGCAGCGCCTGCGGGAAGCGCTCGCGCCTGCGCATCCCCACTTCGACCAGATCGTGCTGGACTGCCCACCGTCGCTCGGGCCGCTGTCGGTCAACGCACTGGTCGCGGCGGATCGTGTGATCGTGCCGGTCCAGGCGGAGTACCTGGCGCTCGAGGGTCTCGCCCAGTTCCTCGACACGCTCGTGCTGATCCGGCGGGAGCTGAACCCCGGGCTCGAGGTCGCCGGCATGCTGCTGACGATGTTCGACGGTCGCACCCGCCTTGCGCAGGACGTGGAGCGCGAGCTGCGGGAGCACTTCCCGACGCTGGTCCTCCGCACCGTGATTCCCCGGAATGTCAGAATCAGCGAGGCGCCGAGCTATGGGCGGCCCGTGATTCACCACGACCCGCATTGCGCCGGCGCGGACGCGTACTTCGAGCTTGCGAAGGAGGTCGCCGAACGTGGCTGAGAGAGGCATCGGCCGAGGGCTGGCAGCGATCCTGCCGGTGCCGACAGAGCCCGCCGAGGCGCTGCACCAGATCCCTGTGAGCCTGATCGAGCCGAACGCACGCCAGCCGCGCACGAGCTTTGCCGATCAGGACCTCCGCGATCTTGCGGGGTCGATCCGCGAGCACGGGGTGCTGCAGCCGATGCTCGTGCGGCCGCTGCCGGGCGGGCGCTACGAGCTCGTCGCCGGGGAGCGCCGCCTGCGGGCGGCGAAGCTGGCCGGCCTCGAGCGCGTGCCTGCGGTCGTGCGCTCGACCGAGGACCACGAGCGCCTCGAGCTCGCGCTGATCGAGAACATGGCACGGGAGGACCTGAACCCCGTCGACGCCGCCCGGGCCTGTGCGGCGCTGGTGGACGAGCTGGGCCTCACGAAGGAGGAGGTCGGCCGCCGCGTGGGCCGGAGCCGAGCCGCGATCTCCAACATGGTCCGCTTGCTCGAGCTGCCGGACGAAGTGCTGGCGATGCTGGAGTCAGGCGAGCTGAGCGAGGGGCACGGCCGCGCGATCCTGCAGCTCCGCGACCGGTCCGGCCAGCGGGCGCTCGGCCGCCGCGCCCGCGACCAGGCGCTCTCGGTCCGCGAGACCGAGGCGCTCGCGCGTGCCTCCGAGCCGGCTCCCGCGGCCCGCCGGCGGCCGGCGCTGGTGTCGGCAGACGCGGCGGAGGCCTGCCGGGAGCTGGAGGACTCGCTCACCGAGCTGCTCGGCTGCACCGTCCGCGTGCGCTCGAACGGCCGTGCCGCGCGCGTCGAGATAGCATTCACCGAGCTCGCCGAGGTCCGCGATCTGGTTCGTCGCCTGTCGGGTTCGATCGCCGCCTGAGCGCCTCATCCTAGACAGATCGAGGCCACAGCCACGGGGCGACCCGGCTCCGGCCCTTCGCTAACCTAGATCGCGCGGGCGCCGCCCGCCGGGGCGATTAGCTCAGTTTGGTCAGAGCGCCTCTCTGATAAGGAGGAGGTCCCTGGTTCGAGTCCAGGATCGCCCACTCGTCTGGCTGCCGCTCGACTCCGAGCCGGATGCCGAGGACAGACGTTTCAAACGGGGCCCAGGCCGTTCCTATAATGGGTCTGGTAGCAGGTCAACCGCGGGCTTGGAGCCGACCCAGTGCAGGAGATGGTCATCTACGGCGTTAGTTTCGACATGGTCGGGAAGCAGCCGATCGTGTTGCTGAAGACCATCGACGGGAACAAGTTCCTCCCGATCTGGATCGGACACCCGGAGGCCGCCGCGATTCTGATGAAGCTCCAGGGCGCCACGACGCCGCGCCCGATGACCCACGACCTGATCAGCGAGCTGATCGGCGAGCTCGACGCGCAGTGCACGCGGGTATCGGTGACGGAGCTCAAGGACAACACCTTCTATGCCTCGATCACCTTGCGCGTGAACGGTCAGGAGGTCGAGATCGACTCGCGCCCTTCGGATGCGCTCGCGGTGGCGGTGCGCACCTCGGCCCCGATCTTCGCCGCCGAGGAAGTGATCCAGGAGAGCGCGATCGAGTTCGAGCACGAGGTCGAGGACACCGAAGAGGTGGTTGACAAGTTCAAGAAATTCCTCGATGAAGTAACGCCCGAAGACTTCGCTTCGGGCTAAGCCCTAGGTTCAAAGGTCGACCGTCCTTCGGCTAACCCGTTCGGCTGCTTGCAGCCGAACGGCAAGTTTCTCTAGGCCGGCGTCGCGGCCGGGCTTCTCTGCAACGCCAGCTGGACCAGCCGCTCCACGAACTCGTCGAAGGAGATGCCGGCGGCGTCGGCGGCCTGGGGGAACAGGCTTGTCTCGGTGAGGCCGGGGATCGCTTGTGCCTCGAGCACCTGCGGCGGGCCTTCCTCGGGGAGCATCATGTCGATCCGTGCGAAGCCGTAGCAACCGAGCAGCCGGTAGGTCTTGCCGGCGAGTTCCTGGGCAAGCGCCGTGACGTCGGCGGGTAGGTCCGCCGGGCACACATAGTCGGTCTTGCCGATCTCGTAGCGTGCCTCGAAGTCGAAGAAGTACTCCTGCTTCGGCTTGGCCTCGACGATCGGAAGCGCCTCGGGGCCGTGCTCGCCGTCGAGCAGACCGACCGCGAGCTCGCGGCCCTTCACGTGCCGCTCGAGCAACACCCGGTTGTCGTAGCTGAACGCCGCCACGAGTGCCTGTGGCACGTCGGCGGGAGACGCCGCGAACTCGATGCCGAGCGCAGATCCCTGCGCGGCCGGCTTCACGACGATCGGGAAGCCGAGGCGCTCCTCGATCGCGGGCAGCGCGTCGGCCGCGCCGAACTCGCGGAAGGCGACGTCGCTGAACGCGAAGAAGTCCGGCGTCGGCACGTGCTCGCGCACGAGCAGGTGCTTGGTCAGCACCTTGTCCATGCAGCGCATGCAGGCCAGTACGCCGGAGCCGGTGTAGGGCATGCCGACGATCTCGAGCAGCTCCTGGACCGTGCCGTCCTCGCCGCCGCGGCCGTGCAGTGCGACGAACGCGACGTCGGCGTCAGAGTCACGCAGCTGCTGCACGAGCGCTGCGTCGACGTCGATCGGGATCACGTCGTGCCCGAGCCGCTCGAGCGCGCGCTCGACGCGTCCGGCGGAGCGCAGCGAGACCTGCCGCTCGAGCGAGGTCCCGCCCTTCAGGACGGCGACCCGGAGGCTCACGACCCGCTCGCGCCGCGCTTCGTATCGGTGCGGCGCGGAAGCTCGACGACGTCGGCCAATGGGCCGGGGGGGCCTTCGTCGCGGTCGTCCTGCGCCTCACCGGCAGAGCTGCTTGCAGCTCGGCCGCCAGTTGTTCCCTTACCGCTGATCGTGCCCCAGAGCGAGATCTGCTCGTCGATCACCTTGCCGATGCGGCGGATGCCCTCGACGATGTCGTCCTCGCCCGCAGCGGAGAAGTTGAGCCGCATCGAGCTCCCGCCGCGGCCGTCGACATAGGCCGCCGACCCGGGCACGAACGCGACGCTCTCCTGACGGATTGCCTTCGCGAGCAGGTCCTCGGTGTCGATGAAGTCGGGTAGCGTCGCCCAGATGAACAACCCACCGCCGGGCTGGGTCCACTCGGCCTCCGGGGGGAAGTGCTCGGCGAGCGCATCCAGCATTGCATCGCGCCGGCGCCGGTAGATCCCGCAGAGGTCCTGCACGTATGCGAGCCAGCGGCCCTCCGCGAAAAAGCCCGCGACGAGCTGCTGCGTGAGCGACGACGTGCAGAGATCGGCCGCCTGCTTGCCCAGGTTGATCTTCGCCAGCACGGGCGGGGGGGCGACCACCCAGCCGATCCTGATCCCGGGTGACAGGATCTTCGAGAACGTCCCGAGGTAGAGCACGTAGACACCGCCGTCGAGCGCACGCAACGGGGGCAGTGGCTCGCCCTCGTAGCGAAGCAGTCCGTAAGGGTTGTCCTCGAGCACGAGCAGCTCGCGCTCGCGGGCGATCTCCACGAGCCGCTGCCGGCGCGGCGCGGAGAGCGTCACGCCCGCGGGGTTCTGGAAGGTCGGCACCGTGTAGATGAACTTCGGCCGGCGCCTCTCCTGGTCGAGGCGTTCGAGCGTCTCCTCGAGCAGGTCGATCCGCATGCCGTCGGCGTCCATCTCGATCTGCACCACGTCGGCCTCGTAGCTTGCGAACACCGGCACCGCGCCCGGATATGTGGGCGCCTCGCAGATCACCACGTCGCCGGGGTCGACGAGCGTCTTCGTGACGAGGTCGATCACCTGCTGGCCGCCGGTCGTGACGATCATGTCGCCGATCTCGACGCGCATGCCCTCGACCGCCATCACCTCTGCGATGCAGCGCTTGGTCTCGTCGAAGCCCTCCGTGGGACCGTACTGGAGCGCGCTCGCGCAGGACTCGCGCGCGATCGTCGCGGTGAGGGCCGCAAACGTCTCGGGCGAGAAGGTCGACGTGTCGGGCAAGCCGCCCGCGAGCGAGATCACCTCGGGCCGCGCCGTGATCGCCATCAGGTCCCGCATCGCGGACGAACGCATCTGGCGCGTGCGCTTAGCGAACAGCCCGGCGTAGCGCTCGATCTCGTGGCTCGTGGTTTGATGCCTGTCTGGCACGCAGCTTTGCCGAGCAGTCTGGGTGTGCGGGACCTTCCCGCGCCTCAACGGTATTTTCAAGATAGACCATCGATGGACCTCTTCCTGGCCATATCGCAGGGCGTCGGCGTTTCACTCGCCACGGGCGCGCGCGCTTTCCTGCCGCCGCTCGCCGTGGGGGCACTCGCCCGCGCAAACGCGGGCGTCGACTTCAACGGCACCGGCTACGGGTTCCTCGAGTCGACTCCCTGGCTTGCCGTGCTGGTGGTGCTGGTCGCACTGACGACGCTCGCCGCGCGGGCCCGCACGGTCGTGCCGGCGTTCCTGCTCGCGGCGCTCGCGGTCGCGATCGGCGCGCTCGAGTTCGCGGGCTCGCTCGCCGACGAGGGCTATGCCGCCGCGCCGGGCTTCCCCGCCGGTGCGGTGTGCGCATTCGTCGGCTTTGCCGCGGCCGCCGCATTCTTCGGCCGCGCCGCGTCCCGCGCCCGCACCGGTGGGGAGGAGGAGGCCGCTTCGCTCGTCGAAGCTTTCGCGCAGGGCGCCGCCGTCCTGCTCGCCGTGCTGGCCGTGCTCGTGTCTCCGATCGCGTGGATCGCGTTCGGCTTCGCGGTGTGGGTGCTGTTCGTCCAGCGGCGCCGGGCCGCTCAGAAGTACGAAGGACTGCGCGTCCTCAGGTAATTGACCAAGCTTGTCCTGGTAGTCGTCGACGCGCTGAAGCCCGCGATGCTGGAGCGGGCGGCGGAGGAGGGGAAGGCACCCCACTTCGCCGAGATCCTGCGACGCGGCACGTACTTCCGCGAGTGCGTCAGTGTCTTTCCTTCGGTCACCCCGCCCGCCTCGGCGACGATCACGACCGGTGCGTCGATCGACCGCCACGGCATCCCGTCGATCGACTGGTTCCACCGGGGCGAGGGGCGCTATGTCGACTACGGCTCGTCCAGCCAGGCGGTGCGGACGTTCGGCGTTATCCGGACGCTCACCGACACCGTCTACAACATGAACTTCGATCACCTCAGCCGGGGCCAGGAGACGTTCTTCGAGCGCCTCGACGACGCCGGCGTGCGCACCGCCTGCACGCCTTTCCTGATCTTCCGCGGCCGCACCCGGCACGAGATCGGCGTGCAGGGCTTCCTGCGGCGAGTTGCCCGCGCCGCGAACTTCCGACACGCCGTCTACGGGCCCGCCGAGCTGTTCTACGGCGAGCTCTACGCGACGCGGGAGGTGGAATGCCCGCCCACGCTGGCCCGGCCGGGAACGCGTGACCCGTACTCCGGCTGCGTCGGCGCATTCGTAGAGCGCAACGACCTCTACGACTTCATGCTGTTCTCGCTTCCGGACAACGATCATTTCTCGCATCGCCGAGGACCGGCCGCGACGGTAACGTCGATCGCGCGCGCAGACCGGCACCTCGGCGAGCTGATCGAGGCCGGCGGCGGCGTCGACCGCTTCTTCGACGATCACGCCGTGATCCTGATGGCCGATCATTCGCAAACCGCGGTCGAGCACCGCATTCGCCTCGACCAGGCGCTGGGTGACTGGCGGGTCCTGCTGCCGAACGACCCGGAGCCATCCGTCGCGGAACTGGCTGTCTGCCCCGGCGCGCGGTCGGCGATGGTCTATGCGCTTGGCGACGAGGAGGCTCGCGCGCCGCGCGTGGTGCGGGTGCTGGAGCAGCTGAAGGCGCTCGACGGGGCCGAGGTGCTGGCCTGGCGCGAGGCCGGGGAGGCATGTATCTGGACGGAGCGCGGCGAGTTGCGCTTCAGGCCGGGCGCGCGCTGGGGCGACCCGTACGGCGGGGCATGGGACGTCGACGGGGCGCTCGAGACACTCGAGCTGGAGCGCATGGACGGGCTGCTCTCGAGCCGCGCATATCCGGACGCGCTCGGGCGCCTGTGGGCGGCACTCGGCTGTGCCGGCGCCGGTGACGTGCTCGTGTCGGCCGCGCGGGGATACGAGTTCGTGGACTGGGGAGGAGCCGATCACGTCGGTGGAGGCAGTCACGGCTCCCTTCGCCGCGGCGACTCGCTCGCGCCGCTGGCGTTCGTCAACTGCGGTCCGGACCTTCAGGACACCGCCTCGAACGGGGAGCCGTGGTCGATCGGCGGCGTCAACCGCGTCGTGCTGGATCACTTCGGCGTGAATTCGGGCGAGGAGGGATGAGGAAGCGCGTCGTGGTCAGCGGCCGCGTGCAGGGCGTCTTCTTCAGGGGCACGATCCGGAATGCCGCCGAGCGCGAGGGGCTCGCCGGCTGGGTCCGGAACAATCGCGACGGCACCGTCGAGGCGGTCTTCGAAGGCGACTCCGCATCGATCGCGCGACTCGTGGCCCTGTGTCGCCAGGGACCGCCGGCCGCCCAGATCGAGGCCGTCGAGCTGCACGAGGAGCCGGAAGAGGGCGCCGCGGGCTTCCGGGTCCGCTGAGCCGGGTAGGGGCTTCGGCCGCGTCGGTTATCTTGACTCTCGATGGATGACGCTCCCGTCGCCGTGAGCCGCCCCGCGCAGCCCGAGGCGCTTCCCGAACGAGACTCGGCGCGGGAGACCGCCCGGCCCTCGCCCGTGCCCACGCGCCGCGGGCGGGCGGGTCACCACGCGCGCCGGGTGGGGCGCGGCATGCGCCGGACCCACAACTGGGTGCAGCTCATCAAGTTCTCGGTCGTCGGCGGGACCGGATACGTCATCAACCTGGCGGTCTTCTCCGCTCTGGTGACCGGCGCAGACCTTCACTACCGCACGGCCGCGGTGGCCGCGTTCTGCGTTGCGGTGACGAACAACTTCCTCTGGAACCGCCACTGGACCTTCAAGGCACGCGACGGCCACGCCGGCTTCCAGGCCGCGCGCTTCCTCGTCGTGAGCCTGGTGGCGCTGGTGTTCAATCTCGTTGTGCTGGAAGTGCTCGTGAGCGGCTTCGGCGTCGGGAAGATCCCGGCACAGGCCGTCGCGGTGCTTGCCGCGACGCCGCTCAACTTCGTCGGCAACAAGCTCTGGAGCTTCCGCAGGCACTGACCCGCACGGCGGCTGCGGGAGCGGTGCTCGCGGTGATGCTGCTGCACGGCGCGTCGGCGGCCGCCGCGACGACCAACACGCAGGCCGTCGCCGCGACGGCCACGCTGACGGTCCCGTTCTCGCCGACCACGCCGCCCCGCGACCATTTCCTGAACGCGATCCAGGCGACCCGCATCGCATTGCGCTCGCCGAAGCTGCGCGCCGAGCTCGCGAAGCACGACCACCCCACCCATCGGGCTTTCGCAAAGGGCCCGGGCCGCTGGCAGGTGAGCTGGTATGCGGGCGGCAAGGAGATCGGGCAGGTGCTGGTCGACGAGCGCACGGGGCGCGCGATCGAAGTCTGGACCGGTCCGCAGGCGGCGTGGCAGATGGCGCGCGGCCTACCCGGCGCGTTCGGGCGGAAGGTCAACTCGCCCGCGGTCTGGATCCCACTGATGGTGCTCTTCTTCCTGCCCTTCTTCGACTGGCGCCGGCCGTTTCGTGTCCTGCATCTCGACCTGTTGGTGCTGCTTGCGTTCTCGGTCTCGCACGTCTTCTTCAACCGCGGTGAGATCTCCACCTCGGTGCCGCTCGTCTACCCGGTCCTCCTGTACCTGCTCGCCCGCATGCTCTGGATCGCGTACGGGCGACGCTCGCGCCCGTCGCGACCGCTGCGACTGCTCGTGCCGGTGAGCTGGCTGGCGCTCGCGCTGATCTTCCTGGTCGGGTTTCGCGTAGGGCTGAACCTCACCAATTCGAACGTGATCGATGTGGGCTATTCGGGCGTGATCGGCGCCGATCGCCTCACTCACGGCAAGGCGCTCTATGGCGAGTTTCCCTCTACCGATCCCGCGGGCGACACCTACGGCCCGGTCGACTACTACGCCTACGTGCCGTTCGAGCTCGCGTTTCCCTGGTCGGGCAAGTGGGACGACCTTCCCGCCGCGCACGCGGCCGCGCTGTTCTTCGACCTCGCGACGCTTGCCGCGCTGCTCTGGGTCGGCCGGCGATTGCGTCGCGGTCGTGACGGTGCCGCGCTGGGGGTGCTGCTCGCCTATGGATGGGCGAGCTATCCGTACACGCTGTTCGTCTCGAACTCGAACTCGAACGACTCACTCGTCGCCCTACTCGTCGTGCTCGCTTTCGGAGCGCTGATCGCTCCACGTGCCCGTGGCGCGCTGCTGGCGCTTGCATCGGCGGCCAAGTTCGCGCCGATCGTGCTGGTGCCGCTGTTCGCGAGCTACGATCGCCGGCGACTTCGCGACGCGGCGCTGTTCGCGCTCTCCTTCGCCGCCGTGACGGTCGTGGTCTTCGCCCCGGTCGTGGCCGGAAGCGGCGTTTCGGAGATCTGGAACCGCACGGCCGGCTTCCAGCTCGGGCGCGACTCCCCGTTCAGCATCTGGGGGTTGCATCCGTCCCTCGGCTGGGCGCAGGACGTGGTCAAGGCGTCCGTCGTCGCACTCGCGGTGGCGGTCGCGTTCGTGCCGCAGCGAAAGTCTCCGCTCCAGCTCGCCGCGCTCGCAGCCGCGGTGTTGATCGCGCTGCAGCTCGCGCTCTCGCACTGGTTCTACCTCTACATCGTGTGGTGGTTCCCGCTTGCCTTCGTGGCGATCCTGCTCAGGGAAACGACCGCCGGCGGGCTCGTCGGCGCGGCCGGCCGCGAGTCGGCCTAGAGGTCTCAATCCTCACGGGCCGCAGGCACCATCACCTGCTCGATCGAGGTCGCAAGCCCCGAGTCGCCGGTGGTCACCAGACATCCCATCACCCACGGGTCCTCGTCCGCCGTCTCGAAGCGAATCGGCATCTGCGTGATGAAGCGCTGGATGATCTGTTCGCGCTTCACGCCGATCACGCCACCGCGGGCGCCAGTCATCCCGGCGTCGGAGATGTAGGCGGTCCCGCCGGGCAACACGCGCCCGTCGGCGGTCGGGACGTGCGTGTGCGTCCCGATCACGGCGAGCACGCGCCCGTCGAGGTACCAGCCCATCGCGACCTTCTCGCTGGTCGCCTCCGCGTGGAAGTCGACCAGCACGTAGTCGGCCTCGTCGCGCACCTTGCTCAGCAGCTTGTCGGCCACGTGGAAGGGCGAGCGGGCGGCGTTCATGAAGACCGTGCCGCTGAGGTTCACGATCGCCCAGCGAACGCCGTCCTTCTCGATCACGGTGTGGCCGCGGCCGGGGTTGGTGTCGAGGTAGTTGGCGGGGCGCACGATCCGGTCGGAGTGGTTGAGGAAGTCGAACACCTCGGGGTGCCGGTAGACGTGGTTGCCGGTCGTGATCACGTCGGTGCCGGCCGCGAACAGCTTCTTCGCCGTGCGCTCCGTGATGCCGAGGCCCCCCGCGATGTTCTCGCCATTCGTCACCACGAGGTCGGGGGAGTACCGGTCGATCAGCTGCGGGAGCGTCGTCTCGACGGCCCGGCGCCCGGGCTCGCCGACGACGTCACCGATGAACAGCACGCGGCGCTCGGACATGCGCCGTGTATATCGGATCGCAGGTAACCTCGCCGCCATGCAACCGGACGCTCCGCCGTTGCTCGAGGCGGTCGAGGTGCGAAAGAGCTACGGCGGCCGCGAGGCGCTGAAGGGCGTCTCGTTCCAGGTGGGCCGCGGCGAGCTTGTCGCATGCATCGGGCCCAACGGCGCCGGCAAGACCACGCTGCTCACGATTCTGGCGGCGGTCCAGCCGGCCGACTCCGGCACGGTCACCGCGCACGGCCGCGTTGGCTGGGTGCCGCAGCAGCCCGCGCTCTACGCGAAGCTGAGCGTCGCCGAGAACCTGCGCCTGTTTGCGCGCCTCGAACGGGTGCCCGACGTCGAGGAGGCAGTCGGCCGGATGCTCGCGCAGGCCGATCTCGCCGATCGCGCCGACGAGCAGGTCAAGCGGCTCTCCGGCGGCAACCGACAGCGCGTCAACGTCGCGATCGGGCTGGTGTCCTCCCCACCCGTCCTGCTTCTCGACGAGCCGAGCACCGCGCTCGACCCCCGCCAGCGTGAGCGGCTATGGGACTTCGTCGGCACGCTCGCAGCCGAAGGCAAGAGCGTCGTGTATTCGACACACGTGGTGTCCGAGGCCGAGCGGCACGCTGACCGCGTGGTGGTGCTGGCCGACGGGGAGCAGCTCTTCTCGGGAACCCCGGCTGAGCTCGCCGAAGCCGTTCCGTATGCGAGCGACTCGTTCGAGCGCGCATTCGTCTCGTTCCTCGAGCAGCAGGGGCACTGACGGGCTCGGTGCGCTGGCTGCTCGCCAAGGATCTGCGCATCCTTTGGCGCTCGCCACTCACGACCGGCGTGCTGATCGTGTATCCGGTCGTGGTCGCGCTGCTGATCGGGTTCGCGCTCAGCCGAGGATCCGAGAAGCCCACGATCGCGGTGCTGAACCAGGTGCCGGCAGATCAACGGCTCCAGATCGGCGACCAGGACCTGGGCTCGCTCCTGAGCCACGACCAGCTGTCGCGGCGTGTGCACACGGTCGCCGTCTCCTCACGTGCCGAGGCGAAGCGCAAGGTCCGGGACGGCGACGCGCTCGCCGCTCTGATCGTGCCTGCCGACGCGGTCACGAAGGCGACTTCGGAGGTCGATCAGAGTGAGATCGAGTTGTTCGTGAACGAGGAGGACCCGGTCAAGGGGCGGCTTGTCGACGACTCGATCTCGAGCGTCGTCGCAGACGAGAACCGGCGCGTCTCCCGGGCCCTCGTGAAGAACAACCTGCAGTACCTGGAGCTGCTGCTGAAGGGCGGCACGGTCAACGTCCTGGGCAACAGGTTCACGGTGCTCGGGCTTCGGCGGATCGGCGCGATCACGCGTGCTGCGCGACGATCGCTGCCGCCCCACGCGCCGGTCCGCCGACAGCTCGACCAGGTGATCCGGTTCAACGACCTGGCGCAGCAGAACTTCGGCGTCGGCGGAAAGGCGCTGTCCGCCGTGAGCGAGCCGATCAAGATCCGCAAGCACGTGCTGACGGGCGCACGGGTGCCGCTGAGCAGCTTCGCCGCGGCGGTCGCGGTCACGATCTCGCTCATGTTCGTAACGGTCCTGCTCGCCGCGGGTTCGCTCGCGCTCGAGCGAACCGAGAACGCTTTTTCCCGGCTCGTGCGCGGCCCAGTCTCCCGGACCGGGCTGCTGGCGGAGAAAATCGTGCTCGCGGCGGGCGTGGCGCTCGTCGTGACGCTGCTGATGGTGGTCGTGCTGGGCGGCTTCGTGACGCTCGAATGGGGCCGGTTTCCACTGTGGCTCGTGGCGCTGGTGGTTGCGGGGCTCGCCTTCGCAGCGCTCGGCACGGCGCTCGGGGCGATCGCCCGCGAGATCTCCTCGGCGTCGCTCCTGGCGTTCGCGATGCTGCTCCCGCTCGTGTTCTGCGCGCTCGTTCCGTCGGGCGTCGTGAGCCCCTTGCTCTACGACCTCACGCGCGGCGTGTCGGCCGCGTTTCCCTTCAAGCCCGCCCTGCAGTCGATCGATGCGGCCTTCTACGGAGACGGCGGGCTTTTCGGGCCGCTGGTCCACCTGGCGGGACTGGCCTGCGCGTTCGCGGCCGTGGCCCGCGTCGCGGTCCGGCGGATGGCCTGAGCGACTCGAGCCCACGGGTAGACTTGGGCGGCATGGCTTTTCCTGCAACACGCCTGCGGCGCATGCGAAAAACGGGGGCCCTTCGGGGCCTCGTGCGCGAGACCGACCTGTCGGTCGACCACCTCGTCTACCCCCTGTTCGTGACCCACGGCTCGGACCGGCGCGAGCCGATCGAGGCGATGCCCGGGATCGAGCGGCTGACGATCTCCCATCTCGAGAGCGAGGCCGGGGAGATCGCGGCGCTCGGAGTCCCGGCGGTCCTGCTCTTCGGCATCCCGGCGCACAAGGACGAAGCGGCCTCGGGCGCCTACGACGCGGAGGGCATCGTGCAGCTCGCATTGCGCGCGCTCAAGCAGGCCCAGCCGGAGCTGACCGTGATCACCGACGTCTGCCTGTGCGAATACATGTCGCATGGACACTGCGGAGTGGTCCGGGAGGACGGCCAGGTCGACAACGACGTCACGGTCGAGCTGCTCGCCAAGACGGCGCTGTCCCATGCAGAGGCCGGCGCGGACGTCGTCGCCCCGTCCGACATGATGGACGGCCGCGTCGCAGCGATCCGGGCGCAGCTCGACGGCGAGGGGTACTCGGACCTGCCGATCGTCGCCTACAGCGCGAAATTCGCCTCGGCGTTCTACGGCCCGTTCCGCGAGGCTGCCGACTCGGCGCCCGCGTTCGGGGACCGGCGTGGCTACCAGGTGGACCCCGCAAACGCGCGCGAGGCGGTGCGTGAGGCCATGATCGACGTGGAGGAAGGCGCGGACGTTGTGATGGTGAAGCCCGCGCTCCCGTATCTGGACGTGATCCAGCGCGTACGCGAGGCGGTGCCGGTGCCGGTCGCCGCCTACAACGTCTCGGGCGAGTACGCCGCGCTCAAGGCGGCCGCCGACCGGGGTTGGATCGACGAGCGCCAGGCGGTGCTCGAGTCACTCACCGCGATCAGGCGCGCGGGCGCGGACATGATCGTCAGCTACCACGCCAAGGAGGTCGCCGGGTGGCTACGCGGGTAGGAGAGGCGGTCGCGAAGCTTCGGTCCCGCGAGCACGGCGCGGCGGTCCCTCTGACCGACTGGGATCGGCGCCTGCTCAACCTCCTCCAGTCCAGCTTCCCCCTCGACCCGCACCCGTTCCGTCCAGTCGCGGAGCTGGCCGGCGTGGCCGAGGACGCCGTCCTGGAGCGCACACGGTGGCTGCTCGAGAAGCGCATCATCCGCGAGGTCACCCCGATCTTCGACACGCCGGCGCTTGGCTACAGCTCGATGCTCGTCGCCGCGAAGGTCGACGAGCAGCACCCCCAGCGCGCCGCCGCGATCATCAACGAGCATCCCGGCGTGTCGCACAACTACCTCCGGGACCACGACTTCAACCTCTGGTTCACGATCGCGACGCCGCCGGACTCGAAGCTGGGCCTGGAGGGGACACTCGACGCCCTGAAACGGCTGACCGGCGCCGAGTCGATGCGCCAGCTGCCCACCCTCACGATGTTCAAGATCAACATGAACCTCGAGATGGAGGGCGGCACGGCCGCGCTCGCGGCGCCCGTGGAGGCGGTCGAGCCGATGCCTCGCGAGGCAATCCCGATCGACGACTTCGACGTCGCCGTGGTGCGCGCGACCCAGGGACCGATGGAGGTCCGCTCGGACGCCTACGCGCCCGCGGCGGAGCGGCTCGGCGTGCCGGTGGAGCGGCTGCTCGAGCATCTTCGCGGGATGGTCGAGCGCCGGCTGCTCCGGCGTGTGGCGGGCATCCTGTTCCACCGCCGCGCCGGGTTCTCCGCGAACGGGATGGGCGTCTGGAAGGTTCCCGAGGAGCGCATCGCCGAGATCGGGCCTCGCATGGCGGCGGTGCGCGGGGTTTCCCATTGCTATCGCAGGCCGACCTACCCCGACTGGCCCTACAGTGTGTTCACGATGGCGCACGGGCGCTCGAAGGAGGAGTGCGACGCGGTGCTCGACGGGGTCGCAGGGGTTTGCGGGCTCGGCGGCTCCGATCGCGCGACGCTCTATTCGTCGACGGAGTACAAGAAGGTCCGTCTTCGTTACTTCACCCCGGACTATGCGGCGTGGGAGGCGAGATATAGCTGAGCGGGGGCTCGGTGAGGCGCTCAGGCACGAGCGCTCCCACGAGCTCTACGAGCGCGCCGTCGGGCTGATTCCGGGGGGAGTGAACAGCCCGGTCCGCGCGATGCGCTCGGTGGGGCGCGAGCCGGTGTTCGTCGCCTCGGGCGAGGGCGCACACCTCCTCGACGTGGACGGGAACCGTTACGTCGATTACGTCTGCTCCTGGGGCCCGCTGATCCTTGGGCATGCGCACCCGGCCGTGGTCGAGGCGGTCACAGCCGCCGCCGCCCGCGGCACGAGCTACGGGGCGCCGACGCAGGCGGAGGTCGAGTTGGCCGCGGAGGTCGTGCGCCGCGTGCCCGGAGCGGAGATGGTCAGGCTCGTCTCGTCGGGAACCGAGGCCGTGATGACCGCCGTCCGCCTGGCGCGGGCGGTTACGGGCCGGGACCGGCTGATCAAGTTTGCAGGCGCATACCACGGGCACGTCGACGGCCTGCTCGCCGAGGCGGGCTCCGGCCTGGCGACCCAGGGAATCCCCGCCTCGCCCGGCGTCACCGCGTCGCAGGCGGGCGACACGATCGTGGTCGCCTGGAACGACTTCGAGGCGCTCGCCGCGGCGCTCGAGCAGGCCGGGGATGACCTGGCGGCGGTGCTGGCCGAGCCGTTGCCGGCCAACATGGGGCTGGTCCCGGCCGCCGAGGGCTTCCTCGACGCATTGCGGGACGGGTGCGACCGCACCGGCGCGCTGCTCGTGCTCGACGAGGTGATCAGTGGCTTTCGGGTCGCTCCGGGAGGGGCGCAGGAGTGCCTCGGCATCCGCGGCGACCTGGTCGTGCTCGGCAAGGTGCTCGGCGGCGGCATGCCGCTCGCGGCCGTTGCCGGGCCGAGGACGACGATGGAGCGCCTCGCGCCGGCCGGCGACACCTACCAAGCGGGCACGCTGTCGGGAAACCCGGTCGCAACCGCGGCTGGGCTCGCGACCCTCGCGCAGCTCGATCAGCGTTCCTACGAGCGGCTTGCGGACATCACCGAGCACCTTGCCGCCGGGCTGGCCGCGCGGGCCTCCGCGGCCGGCGTGCCGGTCCAGGTGCCGAGCGAATGCGGCCTGCTCACCGTCTTCTTCTCGTCGGTGCCCGTGCACGACTACGGTCACGCGCAGGCGGCCGACAGCGATGCCTTCGCCCGCTTTCACGGCGCGATGCTGGAGCGGGGCGTCTATCTCCCGCCGTCGCCGTTCGAGGCCTGGTTCCCGTCGCTCGCCCACGGCGAGGACGAGCTCGAGGCGACGCTGGCCGCCGCCGCCGAGGCCTTCGAGGCAGCTGCCTCCTCGTGAGGGCCCGGGTGGTGGAAGGAGAGGCGCTGGAGCAGCTCCGCGAGCTGGTCGCCGCTGAGGGGGGCGAGCTGGCGGGGGCGCTCACCTCGGCCGGGGCAGGCGAGGTGTTCGGGCCGCTCGTGGCGGCGTCCGAGCGGTGCCGGGACCGAGCCGGTGATTACGCCCTGTTCGTCGAGGCGATCCTCGAGGGCTACCTCGTCCACTACTGCCGCGGCCGCCTCGTCGCGCCCTCCGACGGGGATCTCCGGCTGCTGGCCGGCGACTATCTCTACGCGCTCGGGCTGGCGCGGCTCGCCGCGCTGGGTGACCTCGAGGCGGTTCACGAGCTGGCCGACGTGATTGCGCTCTGCGCCCAGGTGCATGCATCGTCCGGCTCTCCGGACGCCTCCGCGGCGGTTTGGATGGTCGGCTCGCTGGGCGTCGCAGGCGGCCCGTGGCCGGAGGGCGAGACGGCCAAGCGCGGCCTGCGCGAGGAGCGACCGGAGGCCGCCGCAGCCGGCCTCGAGGCCGCTTCGCGAAGGGCCTCGGCGCTGCGCATCGGGCTGGAAGCGGAGACGGCCTTGATAGTTTTTAGGGAGACCGTGTCGAGCGGCTTCCCGACTTTGTAACAGCCGGAACTTTCTCTCCATTGGCCGACGAAAAGAGCATTGAGCACGGGCGCTCCGCCGGGAACGGCGACGCCGCCGACGGACCGGGCCGGGCCGCGACGCCCAACGGCGCCGGTGGCGCGGCCGTGATTCATGCGGCGCTGCCTCCGGCCAAGCCCCCCGGATATTTCGAGGGCGAGTCCGTGACCCGTCGCCGGCTCTTCACCGGCGGGGCGATGGCGGCGGGCGGCATTGCGAGCGCCGCGATCGGGCTCCCGGCGATCGGCTTCGCGCTCGGGCCGGTGTTCAAGCAGGAAGAGGTCACCTACCAGGACGTCGGCCCCCCGAGCGACTTCATCGTGGACAACTACGTTCCCAAGACGATCACGATCACCTCCAACGTGGGCGAGGCGGGGAAGACCACCGTCTACATCCGCAAGACGAACCCCGAGCTGCCGGGTGAGAAGGCCGGCGGGTTCATCGCGATCTCGACCCGCTGCGCGCACCTGGGCTGCCCGGTGCGCTGGGTCAGCCCCGCGGAGCGGTTCGTGTGTCCGTGTCACGGCGGCGTCTATGACTTCCAGGGCAAGGTGGTCGGCGGACCACCCGTGCGCCCACTCGACCGCTTCGTGACCCGCGTCCAGAACGGTCAGGTCCAGCTCGGCCCGCGCTACAGCGTCAACTCGCACCTGAAGCGGTTCTCGGCCCGCGATCCGGGCGAGCACCTCGACGGCCTCTGGAAGTACCTGTACCCGAAGCGCTTCACGGTGCCCGGCCCGCAGTAATGGCGATCAAGATCCCCAAGCCGCCGATCCCCGGCGTCCGCCGGACGCCGAAGCCGCCGAGCGCTCCGCAGGAGAACGGCCGGCCGCCGGTCAAGGACCAGGCCGCCGAGATCGGGGCGGAGGTCGTCGGCTGGATCGACGAGCGCACCGCCGCCAGCGGCTTCCTCCGCGGCTTCCTTTTCCGCAAGGTCCCGAAGGGCACGAACTGGTTCTACACGCTGGGGTCCGCGACGATGTTCGCATTCCTCTCGCAGGCCGTGACCGGCGTCTTCCTCGCGATGTACTACGACCCCTCGCCGACGCACGCCTACGACAGCATCCAGCACATCAACAACGATGTCTGGCTCGGGTCGCTCGTACGCGGCATGCACCACTGGGGCGCGAGCGTGATGATCGTGCTCGTGTTCCTCCACATGGGCCGGACCTTCTTCTTCGGCGCCTACAAGTACCCGCGGGAGCTCAACTGGGTGGTCGGCGTTGTACTCCTCGTGCTCACGCTCGGGATGGGCTTCACGGGCTACCTGCTTCCGTTCGACCAGCGCTCCTTCTGGGCCACCGTCGTGGGCGTGAACATCAACGGCACGGCGCCGTTCCTCGGGCCGTACCTGTCCGACTTCCTCCGCGCCGGCCCGGAGTTCGGCGCCACCACGTTGTCGCGGTTCTATGCGATCCACATGCTCCTGATCCCGGTGCTGATCGCGGCGCTGATCGGCGTCCACATCTACCTGGTCACGAAGCTCGGCACGACCGCCCCGCCGTGGCTCCGGGCGAAGCTGCCCGAGACCGACCGCGAGCAGGTATAGGCCTCACCCTTGAACGCCCGCGAGAAAGAGCAGTACCTCCGCGAGTACCAGGTGCTCAAATCGCAGGGGAAGCCGTTCTTCCCCTACGCGGTGCTGAAGGACTCGGCCATGGCCTGCATCGTGCTCGCCGTGATCATCCTGATGGCGGTGGTCCTGGGCGCGGGCGAGCTGGCGAACCGCGCAGACCCCACGACCGTCACCTACACGCCGCGCCCCGACTGGTACTTCTACTTCCTGTTCGAGCTGCTGCGCGTGATCAAGCCACCGAGCCTCGTGTTCATCGCGACGATCGGCGTGCCGACGATCTGCCTGGTGCTGCTGGCGCTGCTGCCCTTCTACGACCGCAACCCGGAGCGGCGGCCGGAGCGGCGACCGATCGCGACCACCACCGCGGTCGCCGTGATGGCTGCGATGGCCTACCTCACCTGGGCAGGCGCGCACGCGGGCGCCCCAGACCACATCAACATGAAGGTCCCGGCGGCGGCGGTGCCGGGCCAACAGGTCGCGAACCAGTCCGGCTGCGGCGCGTGCCACAAGTTCGGAGAGGCCGGGAACTCCGGGCCGGGGCCCGACCTGAGCCACATCGGCAACACGCTTCCACGCGAGGCGATCGCGCGCACGCTGCGCAACCCGACCGCGCCGATGCCGTCTTTCGCGGGGCTGCCGCCGAAGAAGTTCAACGCGCTGGTGGACTTCCTGGCGGCGCTTCGCTAGAGAAATTGCCGCTGGTATGCGAGCGGACCAGCGGGTTTGTGGCGGGATGATCGAGGCTAGGGACGTGGAATCGGCGGGGGACGGCCGTGAGGCCCAGGTGCAGTCGATGTTCGACCGCATCGCCGGGCGCTATGACCGCATGAACTCCGTCATGTCGGCGGGGCTTCATCACCGCTGGCGCGCGCGGGCGGTCGAGACGGCCGAGGTCCGCGCCGGCTCGCGGGCGCTCGACGTCTGCTGCGGCACGGGTGACCTCGCCCTGAAGCTGAAGCGCGCCGTCGGTCCCGAGGGCGAGGTGGTCGGGCTCGACTTCTCCGAGCCGATGCTCGAGATCGCGCGGGAGAAGAGTGCGGGAGAGGGCCTCGCGGTCGGCTACGTCCACGGCAATGCACTGGAGCTCCCGTTCGAGGACGGCAGCTTCGACGCGGCGACGGTCGGCTTCGGCGTGCGCAACGTGGTCGACCTGGCACGCGGCATCGCGGAGCTGCGGCGAGTCGTGCGGCCGGGCGGTCGTGTCGTGGTGCTCGAGATCACGACTCCCGAGCGACCTCCGCTGAGCTGGTTCTACGCGCTGTGGTTCGACCGCGTGGTGCCGATGCTGGGCGCCGTCGCGGGAGATCACGACGCCTACTCCTACTTGCCCGAGTCGGTCAGGCGCTTTCCGCCTGCGGCCGGCCTGGCGAAGCTGATGCACGACGCCGGGCTGCGGGACGTCCGGTACCTCGTGCTCGCGGGGGGCATCGTTGCGATCCACGCCGGCACGGTCGAGGAGGTGCGAAGCGGACGGACCGGCCGCGCCGAGGAGCACGCGGCGGACTCATTCCAGGCCGTGCTCGATGCAGACGGCGGTCACGTGCGCGACCTGGTCGGGCGCGCGGAGCGGCAGCTGCGCCAGACCGCGTCCGATCACGGTGCCGCGCTCGAGGGGGCCGCCGCGAGCACGCTCGCGGCGGGCGGCAAGCGCCTGCGCCCCGTGCTCGTGTTCGTGTGCGCGGGGCGCCGCGACGGCGAGCGGCTCGTGCGCGCGGCGGCCGCGGTCGAGCTGGTGCACATGGCGACGCTCGTACACGACGACGTGCTGGACGCGGCGCTGCTCCGACGAGGGCGCCCGACGGTGTTCGCGAGCGAGGGCCGAGGGCTGGCGACCGCGACCGGAGACTTCCTCTTCTCCCGCGCCTTCTCGCTGCTCGCGGCGAACGGCGTGCCCGAGCAGTTGCGCGTCCTATCGGAGGCAACGGTGGCGCTCGCGCGGGGCGAGCTCGAGCAACGCGAGGACACCTATGCGGCAAGCCTGCCGCTCGACCGGTACCTCCGCCGCTGCGAGCTGAAGACCGCAAGCCTCTTCTCGGCGGCCTGCCGCCTCGGCGGGCTCGCGTCGGGACGTGAGCCCGCCGAGGTCGCTGCGCTAGGCGCTTACGGGCGCAAGGTCGGCGTCGCCTTCCAGATGCTCGACGACCTGCTCGACGTCAGCGGACCGGCGGAGCGGACCGGCAAGCACCGCGGCACCGATCTGCTCGACGGCACCGTCACGCTGCCGCTGATCCTCGCTCGCGACGCCGACCCGGGGCTCGCCGAGCTGGACCTGAGCACGGTCGTGGACCGCGACCAGGCCGAGGTGATCTGCGACCGCATCGCCGCGACGGGAGCACTCGAGCGCACGCGCGAGCGGGCGACCACGCTGGTCGAGGAGGCGAAGGAGGAGTTGAGCGGCCGGGTCGAGCCCGACCTCGAAGAGCCGTTGCGCTCAGTCGCAGACCGCGTCGTAGAGCGCTACTCGTGAAGGCCGTTGGTCTGCAAGCAGACAAACGGGTTTGTGGCCGGACGACCTTTTCTTAAAAGTCTTCGGGCAGGATGTAGTCGCGCGCCAGGGCGTGCGCGAAGCGCTCGATGTCCTCTTCCATGTTTGCCTGGACGAGGCGCTTCAGGTCATCGATGAGGTTGTCGGTGCCGCGGTCGAGCTCCTCGTCGAAGCGCTCGACGGTCTCCTGGTCGAAGACCCCGGTGTGCAGCCACTCGCAATTGGGGCAGCGAAGCATGACCTCCCATGTGGCGCGGTCGACCTCGCTCCAGTTGACCGGGTACACGAGACTCGCGTCGCAGTCGGGGCAGACGTGGAGCTCGAGCTTCGCCGGCAGGTCGTGCCGAGCGCCCTCCTCGAAGTAGACGACCTCGATTGTCTTGCCGCTCGGAAGCGAGACCCGCTTGACTCGCTGGCCCGGCCGCTCCTGAGGTCTCCTTTGTTCCCCGGCTTCCATCTTCTTGACTGGACGTATCGACATGTCGCGAGGAAGCTTTAGAGGGCAGTGGGCCGGTGGACTAGACTGCGCGCGCCGTGGTACTGAGCGACCGCACCATCAGGTCCGAGATCGAGGCTGGCAGGATCGTCATCGAGCCTTTTGACGACTCGCTCGTGCAGCCGTCGAGCGTCGACGTGCGCGTGGACCGGAAGTTTCGCGTCTTCCACAACTCCCGGTATCCCTACATCGACGTACGCAAGCCGATGGACGGCCTCACGGAGCTGGTCGAGGTGACCGGCGATGAGCCGTTCGTGCTGCACCCAGGCGAGTTCGTGCTCGGCCAGACGCTCGAGTCGATCAGGCTGCCGGACGACATCGTCGCGCGCCTCGAGGGCAAGAGCTCGCTCGGCCGCCTCGGTCTCCTGATCCACTCCACGGCCGGCTTCGTCGACCCGTCGTGGGAGGGCAACCTGACGCTCGAGCTCTCCAACGTCGCGAACCTGCCGATCACGATCTACCACGGGATGCCGATCGGCCAGATCTCCTTCATGCGCATGGACGCACCCGTGGAGCGGCCCTATGGCGCGGACGGGGTCGGCAGCAAGTACCAGGGCCAGGCGGAGCCGACGCCCTCTCGTTTCTATCGAAACTTCGAATAGAACGACTGGCCGACGGGTCTGCAAGCAGCCCCGTCGGGCTAGGTGAGGGACGGTCGTGGCAAGGGACGGCCTCGGCCGAGCCATGGTCGAGCGTGGGGGCCGGCGGCGCTACACTCCGAGAGTTCCTCGAGAAGGGTGAGCAGATGCCCAATATCGGACCGCTGGAAATCGTCGTCGTCCTGATCATCGCGCTGATCGTGTTCGGGCCGAAGCGCCTGCCCGAGCTCGGCCGGTCGATGGGCAAGGGAATCCGTGAGTTCAAGGGCTCGCTGAGCGGCGACCGAGATGACGATGACGACGACGTTCGCGAGATCGAGGGCTCCCAGCGGGACACCGTCGCACGTGATGAGGAAGCGCCGCTCGAGGGCGAAGTCGTCCACGACCGCAGGTCCTAGGAGCTTCCGGCCGGAGGCGTCCGGCTAACGGGCCAGTCGCGAAGTGGCGCGTATTCATTCGGTAAGGCATGACGAGCATCTCACGCTCGTCGAGCACCTGGACGAGCTTCGCACTCGCATCATCGTCTCGATCGCCGCGTTCGTGGTGGCGTTCGCCGCCTGCTTCTGGCAGAACCACGAGGTGCTGAAGCTCTTGAACGATCCGCTGCCCGCGGGACGAGAGCCGCTCACGCTCGGTGTCGCGGAGCCGTTCGTGACGACCATGACCGTCTGCGCCTACGCGGCGCTCATGATCGCGCTCCCGGTCGTGCTCTACCAGCTCTACGCCTTCATCCTCCCGGCCTTCAGCCCCACGGAACGGCGACTCGCGCTGCCCCTCCTGCTGCTTGTGCCCGTGCTCTTCATCGCGGGCGTCGTGTTCAGCTACTTCTTCGTGCTCCCGCCCGCGATCCACTTCCTCCTGAACTTCAACGACGACCAGTTCAACGTCCAGGTGCGGGCGCGCGACTACTACGGCTTCGTGACCATGACCCTGCTCGCGATGGGTGTCGTCTTCCAGATACCGATGGGGATCCTCGCGATCACGCGCATGGGGATCGCGACGCCGAAGCAGCTGCGCGAGTGGCGCCGGTACGCCTATCTGCTGTGCGCGGTCGTGGCGGCGGCGCTTCCCGGCGTGGATCCGGTCAGCATGGTGATCGAGATGGTGCCGCTGGTCGTGCTCTACGAGTTGAGTATCGTCTTGGCGAGCCTGTTCGGCCAGCCGGGCAGCCGGACCGCGCCCAGCGCGCCCCCGGCAGAGGGAACCGGCCAGGCCGCGGGCGGCTGAGAGGCTTACTTCCGATGCTTTTCGATCTTCAAGGCAAGCGCAAGCGCGTGGTGCAGGTCACCTATGTGGGCCTGGCCGTGCTGTTCGGCGGCAGCCTCGTCCTGTTCGGGACCGGCAGCAGCGTGAGCGGCGGCCTGATCGACGCGATCACCGGCAACGGCGGCGGCGGTGGGAGCAACGTCTTCGAGGATCAGGTGAACACCACAAAGGCCAAGATCCGCGCGAACCCGAAGAACCAGCAGGCGTGGCTCGACCTGGTGCGCTCCGAGTTCAACCTGGCCGCGTCCACCGAGGGCTCCGACCAGCAGAGCGGACAGCTCACCGACAAGGGCAAGCAGGCCGTGCTCGAGACCACGAACGCGTGGGAGCACTACACCAAGCTGAAGCCGAAGAAGCCCGATGCCGCCACGGCGCAGTTCGCCGCGCTCGCCTACGGCGCTACGCAGCAGTACGGCAAGGCGGTCAGGACGCAGAGCGTCGCGGCCCGCACGCGGCCCAGCGCAAGCTCTTACTTCCAGCTTGCTCAGTTCGCCTACGCCGGCGGTTTCAACGCGATCGGTGACAAGGCATCCGCCGAGGCCGTGCGCCGAACCCCGAAGGACCTCCGCAACTCGGTTCGTGCCCAGATCAAGGACGCGAGGAAGCAGGGCGCCCAGATCGCAAAGGCGGTCCAGGCCCAGAAAAAGGCCAGCAAGCAGGCCGTCAAGGGCCAGCCGAAGGGCACCGGCTTCGGCCCGCTGCCGGGCGCCACAGGCGCATCGGGCGCCTCGCCCTAGGCGGCGCGGCCGCTACCTATAATCGTGCCCGGGCGGCGCTGGCCGCCTTTTTGGTCCCGGGCCGTTAGCTCAACTGGCAGAGCAGGGGACTCTTAATCCCAAGGTTGCAGGTTCGATTCCTGCACGGCCCACCTTTGTAGAGCCAAAATCAGGAGTGCGGGCAGAACTTTGCCACGGGCCGGTGCTTGGTGCCGCATCGCAAGACCGGCGAGCCCACCGAGGTGGAGCTGATTGGTCCAACCCCGACCGCCTGGGCACGTACGGGTGCGTGTTGAAAGGAAAAGGCAGCGGCCCTACGTGCGCGTGGTGCCCGCCGAAGTTCTGAAGCCTGTGGCTCGGAGCGCCGACAGGAACTAGGCCCCCGCCTACTCCGACAGCCCCACGGCTTCGAGGGCCTGTTGCTGGTCGTTGTAGTACGTCCCTTTTTCGATCTTGCCCGCCCGCAGCGTGCATACCAGAGCATCACGCCGGGAAAGCTCGATGCCGCTTCCCTTGCCCTTGGCACGCACCAGGAACAGGCCGATGGCTCGGTCCTCGCCCACAGCCCGGACCTGCACGTCCTCCAAGCTCCAACGCTCCCAACTCTCCATCCAGACCCCGATCCATTTGCGGACACTGTCGTGTCCTCGGTAGTGCCCGGTGTCAAGACTGATGTCCAGGTCCTCTATCTCAACGGCGGGGTCCACCTCAGCGAGGACCGGTTGCCAGTCGTCGCTGTCCTGCGCCCTCGGAAGCGCTTCGATAAACCGACGAACTACCTCCACGTTCTCCTGCGACATCGCCCGCGCAGTATCCCGCACGACCGTGTTTCTTTAGGTGCCTGACGCTGGGGCTCTGCGACCGCGCCGCGTAAAAACGGCTCGCGAGGCTACGACGAGCCGGCGTGAGCGTCTTGCTCCGACAGCCCCACGGCTCCGAGAGCCGTTGTCTTGTCCGGGTAGGCGAGCGTCACACGGACGATCTTCCCGTCCCGCAGCTCGTAGACATCGACCTGGGAGACGTCCACGGCTGCACCGCTCGCAGTGCCCCTGCCCGTCCAGCGCGTGACGCACACAACGTGGTCGCCCGCCTCGATGTATTCGCCGATCTCAGCCCGGAAATCGTCGAAGCTCTCCCGCCATTCGGACATCAGCGACAGGAGAGCCTGCGCCCCCCGAAGCGTCTCCGGCGCGTCGGCTGCGTGGGCGAGGTCTCGGAACTCGATATCCGGATGCCAGCTCGCTGCGGAACGCTCGTAGTCGCCCCGGTTGAAGGCGGCGTTGCCGCGCCGCACGATCTCCACGTTCTCCTGCTCGGACAGGCCCACGGCTTCGAGGGCTTCGGCGGGGTTCATGTATCCCTGCATGCGAACGATGCGCCCGTCCCGCAGATCGAGGATGGACGCCGTATCGATCACAAGCTCGGCCCCGCTCTTACTGCGCTGGTATTCGCGCTGGAGCACAACCACCCGGTCGCCAGCGTCGATGAACTCTTGTGGCTCGATCCGGTGTTCATCCCATACCTCGTCGTCTTCCGTCTCGAAGGCCCGAGTGATCTCGCTGTGGCCGCGCAGGATTTTGTCTTCCTCCAGCCCCCCGACAGTCCCGTACAGCTCGACGTTCGGATCGAACAGATGCGACATCCCGTGCCAATCCCTGCGCTCCAGGAATTCATTTGCCCGCTTCACGATTTCCACGTTCTTCTGCGACATCGCCCGCGCAGTATCCCCCAGGCTCAGGAGTCGGCGTGAGCGTCTTGCGCCGGTAGCCCCACGGCTTCGAAGGCTTCTGCCTCGTCCATCAAGCTCTCGATCCGGACGATCTTCTTTCCACGGAAGGTGAAGAGCATGAAATACCTGAGGTCGCCCTCGATCCCACTTGCTTTGCCCTTGCTGTGCTGGACGACGTGGGCCAGAACGGTGTCGCCGACGGCCTGGAGGCGTTTCGCCTCGAACGTAGCCTGCTCCCACTGTTCAAGGAAGTCCCGCATGAAGTGCCTGGTTCCGTCAAGGCCAACGAAAACGCCGAATGCCGGGAAGTCGGGACTGACGATGAATACGACATGCCGGTCAAGATCGTCCACGCCTGCCGAAAGGTCCCCGGTAGCCCACCGTTCGTAGATGCGCCGCACGACCTCGAGGTTCTCCTCCGACATCGCCTACTCCGACAGCCCCACGACTTCGAGGGCTTCCGGCTCAGACAGGAAAGCCCAATAGAGCTCAATCGCGAACACGACTTCCACGTTCTCGACGGGCATCGCACGCAGTATCCCGAAGGCACAACACGGCACGACGCACGACCCTGTTCTTCAGGTGCCCGGCGACAAGGGCTCTGCGACCGCGCCGCGCAAGCACGACCGCGCCCGGGTCCTCACGGCCGATCTGAGCGAAGCGCCGTCAGGCAGGCAAGCAGGCCGATCGCGACCCCGGCGCCGAACCCGGCGCCGAAGTGAGCCGCCACCGGTCCGATCACTTCGGCCGGCCCGCGACCCGGCGGAACCGTCAGGATCGCCCACCACAGCCCGGCCAGTCCCCCGATCGCGCAGCAGAGGCCGAAGACGAGCTTGCGAAGCTCGCGGCGCAGATCGAGACGCGCGTCCATGCCGGTTCACGTCGGCCGCGATCGTGCTGCGCTTGAGAACGGGGACCGCTAGTACGAGCGCGGTAGGCCCAGGGAATGCTCGGCCACGTAGTTCAGGATCATCTCGCGCGAGACCGGCGCGGTGCGCACGAGGCGCACGCCCCAGTACATGTCGGTGAGGCCGTACTCGAGCGCGAAGCCGTTGCCTCCGTGGGTCTGGATCGCCTGGTCCACGCAGTGGACCCCGGCCTCGGCGGCGGCGTACTTGGCCATGTTGCTGGCCTCGCCCGCGGGGGCGCCGGCGTCGTAGAGCGCCGCTGCCTTCTGGGTCATGAGGCGTGCGAGCTCGAGCTCGATCTTGGCCTGGGCGAGCGGGTGGGAGATGCCCTGGTGAGCGCCGATCGGGGCGCTCCAGACGACTCGCTCCCTGGCATAGGCCGCGGCCAGGTCGAGCGCGCGCCGCGCCGCTCCGTTGCAGACCGCCGCCCCCATGATGCGCTCCGGGTTGAGCCCGTCGAAGGCCGCCTTCAGACCGCCGGTCTCGGAGCCGATCAACCGGTCGAGGGGAACCTCGACGTCGTCGAAGAAGAGCTGCCACTGCTTGTCGGGAGCGCGCAGGGCGGTCGGGATGTGCTGACGCTCGAGCCCCGGTGAGTCGGAGTCGACGATCAACAGCAGCGGAAGCCCCAGGTTGCCGGCCTCGTCACGTGCGCGGGCCACGACCAGGATCGCCTCGGAGTGCTCGACGGCGGAGATGAAGGTCTTGGTGCCGCGCAGCACGTAGCCGCCGTTCGAGCGCCGCGCCGCGGTCGAGATGTTGTGGGAGTTCGAGCCCGCGTCGGGCTCCGTGATCGCGAACGCGATCTTGGTGGTGCCCGCTGCGATGCCCGGTAGCCAGCGCTCCTTCTGCTCCTCGGTGGCATGCCGCGTGAGGATGCTGCCGACGATCGCCGGCGAGACCACGATCAAGAGCAGCGAGCAGCCGGCCGCCGAGATCTCCTCGCCGACCGCCGCGAGCGCCGCCATCCCGAGGCCCCCTCCGCCGTACTGCTCCGGCAGGTTGACGCCGAGGTAGCCGCGGCTCGCAAGTGCGTCCCACAGCTCGGTCGGCGGTTGGTCCGCGGCCACCTTCCGGCGCGAGTACTCGGGGCCGAAGTCGCGGCAGATCGCGCCGACCGTCTCGCGCAGCATCGCCTCCTCCTGGGAGGGTACGAGCGCAAGCGTGGGTGCCGTTTCGACGGTCGCCATCAGCGGTTGCCGGAGGCCTCGTGCGCACGGCGCCGATGGTCGAGGCGCTCCGACCATTCCTCGCCTGCACAGTAGTCGCTGAACACGGCTTGCGCCGCCTCGAGCGCGCGCTGCGCGATGCGCTCGTCGGACTCGAGCGGGTACCGGCTCTTCGCCGCCGCCCACGCGACGCCGTACGTGAAGCCCCAGTCGTTCAGGTCGCATTCGATCGGGCTGAGCACCGACGGAGCGACGTCGGGGCCGCCCGGCAGCGTGCTCCACATGTTGCGGTGCGCGGTCTCGTCCGCAAGCGCGACTCGCGCGATCCGCTCGAGCTCCGCATCCTCGGGAGAGCTGCTCACCGGCTCATTCTGCGTCGAGCGCATGCTCGGCATTGCGAAATAGAGCGTGCAGAAGAGTGCGAGCCACAGCACCGACACGGCGGCCGAGCCGGCGCTGCCGAAGGTCTGGTCGAACGAGTCGAAGTTGGCGAGGTAGAAGACGAAGCCCGCGATCGCCACCGCCCAGAGCAGGGCTGCGGCAGCCTGCGCGGCGCCCGTGATCTCTCCGTTGTCTCGATTCCGGCCCATCCGTTGGCTCCGAGCATGCCACCTGGCGCGAGCGCCGGCAGCGCGCACCTTGCCTGCCCGGCATACTCACGAACACCACGCAGATTGCAATAACGCGGCGAATCAAAGCCCGCAATTTGCCACAATGCGTACAGGGACAGCGTTACGCCCGACGGAGGTCGACTGTGGGTACGGATGCCAGGCAGCCTGGACGGGAAGCCCCGGGCTCGAGGGGGGCGTCGCTGATTCCGCAGGTCCCCTTTCAAATCGACACGAGGCTCCATCGCAAGGCCGTTTCAGCCCTCGCGGCCGAGCTGGTCGCCGGCGAGACGCCGCAGGTGGTGATCTGCGGCCGGACATCGTCGGCGATCGTGGCTACGGACAGGCGCGCGTTCGTATTCAAGACCGGCGCGCGATCCGGGCTCCCGCTCGGCTCGCGCCTGAAGGAGTTCGAGTACGAGAGCATCATGCGGGTCGACCTGCGGGATGCCGGCGACGAACACGTGGTCGTGATCCACGCTCCGCTGAAGATCTCGGTCTGCTCGAGTTACTGGGCCGATCGCCGGGACGATCCGTGGCGTGCCCGCAATGCGATCCCGGTCGACCGGAGCGTGGAGGTGGAGGCGGCCGTCGCCGAGCTGTCGAAGATGCTCACCGAGTTCCACCGAGGAAAGATCGCGCTGCGCTCGGCTCGTGACGCGCGGCGGCGGTCCCCGGACGCTCCCACCCCCGACGTCCTCGACCGGATCGCAAAGCTCCGAGCGGACACCGTCACGCCGCCGCCCGCGCTCGTGCCGCGACCGCCGTCCGGCGGTGGCGCCCCCGGCCCGGTCACCGAGGACTGCCCGCGGTGCGGTGCCGAGCTCGCCACGGGATCGGAGTTCTGCGCCCACTGCGGCGCGCCGCTGAGCCTTGGAAGATCGGACCCCGCGCCGCCGCGCGGTCGCTTGCGCTTCCGGTAGGCCCCGCCTACTCGTAGAAGGGCGTGTAGTACTGGGCGAGCGCGAGCCGGTACTCCTGCTGCGCGTAGCCGGACGGGTCGTACTCGGGCGCGTGCTTGATCTCGTCCTTGGTGCGATCGACGAAGATCCGCTGCTCGTCCGCGTCGATCCGTTGGATCGTGCCCACCGGAAGGACCACCTGGCGACCGAACACGAGCGGTCCCGTGTCCACCACGAGCGCGTCGGAGTCGGACTCGTCGGTCGCGCTGTCGACCTTCCCGATCTCGCCGTCGAGCGCCTCGACGTGGTAGCCGGCCAGGTCGACGTCGTCGACCGTCACCCTGAAGCTCCAGATGTCAACGGCCATGCGGCCTCCCTTCGTTATCGCTTCTTTGCGTCGACGGCTCGCTGGAGCTGCGACTTGTTCATGCTCGAACGCCCCGCGATGCCGAGGCGCTTGGCCTCGTTGTAGAGCTGCTCACGGGTGCGGCCCTTTGGCCGGTTGGTGCCGGACCGCCGGCCTCCTCGGCGGCTCGGCGACGAGTCGGCGGTGGAGCTCCGCGAGCGCGTACCTGACTCACCCGACTGGGCGCGCTCCTTGTTGACGGTACGCGCGGCGATCTCCTTGGCGCGGCCGGCCGACGCGCCGCGAGCGCGCTCGCTGTCCTTGACGTGCTCGTACTGGCGCGCGCGCTTCGTTCCCTTCTTCACTCCGCGTGGCGGCATGCAACCCTCCCGCGTCGTTTGCAGCACCTGCGCTTGGGTACCCGCTGCGGAGCGCCAGGAAACTGACCGGCGCGCGGCACGCTCCCCACAAAAGCGGAGGCCCGTCATCAGACGGGCCTCTCGAGCTCCCCAAGTCCCCTCAGCCGAGGTACTTCGTGGCCGTTCGCAGGGCGCGTGCCCGGGAACGGCCGACGCTCAAAAGGCTCCCTGCCCGTCGAGCTATCCGATTTGTAACGTGCCGAGGCGCACAAGTCAACCCGCAAATTCCCGTCAAGCCCGCCGCATGACCGTCTGGCGCGACGGCGGAGGGGTTCCTCTAGCATTGCTGCGGCAGGACCAAGGCAGATCACCGGAATCAGGGAGGAAGGTTCTTGAAGAGGCTCGCCGCCGCGATCGCCACGCTCGCCGCGCTTTGCGCGGTCGCCGTTGCGCAGGGCGCCGTCGTTCAGGACTTCAGCTTTCAGCTCAAGGACGTCAAGACCAGCGGTCGCTACACGGTCGTCTTCAACTCGCACAGCTACGAGTCGAGCGGCGGCATCCCGGCGCCGCTCGACGAGAACTACATCCGGCTGCCGAAGGGCGCCGTCGTGCGCCCCGCGTTCAGGAACAAGAAGTACTACTGCGATGCGAAGAAGCTGGTCGATCAGGTCCGCATGGACAAGGGCAACGGCCGCTTCACGCCGTACATCAACAACCTTCTGAAGGGCAAGCCCACGCCGCCCAGGAACGCCAGGAGCCTGATCAAGACGTGCCGCTACGCGCGCATCGGCACGGGCCGCGTGCTCGTCGACGCGCGCCCGTACGCGCAGGACCCGATTCCCGCGGACCTGATGATGTTCTGGACGAAGCCGGCGCCCGGAGCGGCGGCCACCTTCGCGATCGTCGGCATTCCCGACGAGCGCGTGCCGGTGGTCGCGAACAACCCGACGATCCGCGAGACGGTGCCGGTGATCAACGCGAGCTTCTACAGCGACCCCACGCCGGACAACCTCTACGACTACAAGCTGGTGCTGCCGACCGGCCCGATCAACGGGATCCAGATCTCCGTCGCGGAGGTGCACGTCACGACCACCGGCTTGACGCTGACGAAGAAGAAGGTCACGTGCAAGAAGCGCAAGCACGGCAAGTGCGTCAAGAAAAAGGTGAAGAAGACGACCCTTTTCTGGTTCACCGAGCCGATCTGCCCGCCCAGCGGCCAGCTCACCTTCCAGGCCTTCTACGGGTACGCGTCGGCGCCCGACGAGGTCAAGACGAGCACGATCCCCTGCCCGCAGTTCAAGAAGTAACGGGGCGGTCCCTCGGCTGACCCCGTCCGGCTGCTTGCCGTCCCTCGGCTGACCGTCCGGCTGCTTGCAGCCGGACGGCCCTTATTCAATGGGTCGAGAACCTCGGCAGGATGCGGTCGAGCCAGGCCGGCACGGCCCACGTGCGCTCGCCGAACAGCCTGATCAGCGCGGGTAGCAGGATCAGGCGCACGACGGTCGCGTCGAGCACGACCGCGACCGTCAGCCCGATGCCGAACTGACGGGTGTTCGCGACCGGGGAGGCCGCGAACGCGAGGAACACGAAGGCCATCACGGCGGCCGCGCCGGTGATGATCGTCGCGGTCTTCTCGAGGCTGTAGCGAATTGCGCCCTCCGTCGTCCCGGTGATCGCCCGGCCTTCGACGAGGCGGCTGATCAGGAAGACCTCGTAGTCGATCGAGAGCCCGAAGATGATCGCGAAGATCCCGCTCAGCGCGATCGCATCGAGGTACCCTGGACCGCCGAGCGGCGGCGGGCTGGTCTGGAAGCCGAGGATCAGGACCCCCACAGCGGCGCCGACCGTGACCAGGTTCAGCAGCACCGCGCACAGCGCGAGCACCGGTGCCCGGAACAGCACCAGCAGGACCAGGAAGGTGACGATCACGAGCACCGTGACCAGCCACGGAAAGCGCGCGGAGGTGGCTCGGTCGAAGTCGTCGAGCAGCACCGCCGGGCCGCCCACGGCGGTCTCCGCGCCGATCTTGCGGCCGGTGTCGTTCGCGGCGCGCTTGAGCGCCGGCTCCAGGCCCTGCGTCTTCGCGTCGAAGGCGCTGCCCCGCGGCACCACGATCACGCGGGCGGTGTTGCCCCCGCGCGAGGTGTTGATCGCAAAGCCGACGTTCGTCTGCGTCGGTTGCTTCGCTCCCTCGATCCCTGCCAGCACGAAGTAGCCCGAGGTTGCCGCTTTGGCGATGCTGGTGCCCTGGCGCTCCAGCGCGCGCGTGTCGGCGGAGTTGGACTGGCGGACCGCGACGACGCCGTCGAGGAGGCGCTGGAGGCCGCGGCCGATCCGCCCGCTGCCCACGACCGCCTGGTCGAGCCCGGACGACAGCGAGCGCGCACCGCCGCGGAGCTGGGTGATACCCGTGTCGAGGGACCGGGTGCCGGCGCTCAGGCGGGTGACGCCGGACGCCAGCTGGGTTGCGCCGGACGCCGTCTGTGCGATCCCATTGTCGAGCCGGCCGCTGCCGGCCGCGAGCTGCACGAGCCCCGCTGCGAGCTTCTGCATGCCCCGCAGGATCTGACGCGCCGCGACCGCATTGGTGTCGAACTCGGTCGCGTAGTCGGCGACGTTGCCGCGCAATGGGCCAAGCTGGGACAGGGCCGACTGGATGTCCTGCTTCGCCCGCGCGACGGCCGGGTCGGCGGCCGCTCCGGGACCGGCGCTGCCGAGATTCCGGAGCGCCGACTGCACGGAGGACTGCGCGCTGTCGAGCGGGTTCGAGAGCTTGCGGTCCGAATTCCGGTTCTGCGCCACGAGCGACCGCGTCAGGGTGCGCAGCGCGTCGAGCAGCTTCCGGCTGCCCCGGTTCGCGCGCGTCGAGGCACCGGCAAGGCGATGCGCCCCCGCTCCGGTCTGGCCCACGCCCCGGGCGAGCCGCTGTGTCTGCGGAGCGGCTTGACGGGTGCCGGCGGCCAATTGCCCCGAGCCGTTCGCGGCCTGGCCGAGCCCGCTCGAGAGCTGATGCGCCCCCTGAGAGCCCTGTTGGAGACCGCTGTGCAGCCTGCCGGTCCCGACCAGCAGGCGTCGCAGGCTGCGGTCGAGCTGGGTCAGCTGCTGACCGCCGGTCGCGATCTGGCGGGTCAGCCGCCGGAGCACGGTGGTGCGGTCGAGCAGTGAGGCCGGTCCGAGCACGGCATCGACGCCGGGCTCGCGCGCGACCGCCAGTTGAAAGCGCTTGAGAGCGCGAAGGCGCTGCTCGGTCGTGATCGGCCCGGTCGTGTGGAAGGTGACCTCGAATGGCGTCGCCCAGCCCGCCCCACGGTCGCGCTCGAAGCCCTCGTAGCTCTTCCGGGCGGAGTTGTCGGGGGGAAGGTTGGCGACGTTGGGCGGCCCGGTGTTGAGGGCCAGCGCCGGGGTCGACAGCAGCAGCAGCGGGAAGACCGCCAGCGCGGCCGCCGCCCCGGGCTTCCTCGAGAGCCGCTCGGAGAGCCGCACCCAGGCGTTGTCGCCTCGTGCCGACCAGAGCTGCCAGCGGTCGACGTTCGTGCCGAGCACGGCGAGGCCGGCCGGGATCGCGAAGAGCGCCGCCCCCACCGCCAGGACGCACGCGACGATCACGCCGAAGGTGGCCGACTCGAGCAGCGCGCCGGGGGCGATCATCAGCGCGCCGAGCATGCCGACCGCAAGTGCCGTGCCGGCGAAGATGACGGTCCGGCCGGCCCGCGCGACAGCCTCTGTGATCGCCTCCTCGACGCTGGACCCCGCCGCCACCTCCTCGCGGAACCGCGACACGATCAGCAGCGAATAGTCGACGCCAAGCGCGAGCCCGATCATCGTGAGCATGTTGAGCGCGAGCGCGTCGAGCGCGAAGTGATGGTTGAGGACCCACATCACCGCCGTGCCGATCCGCGTTACGAGCAGGCCGCAGGCGAGTGGCACGAGCGCCGCGATCGGGCTGCGGAAGACGAGCAGCAGCAACACGATCAGAATCGGGAACGCGATCAGCTCTCCCTTGTCGAGCGAGTCGAGCGAGGCTTCGTTCAGGGCGCGCACCAGCGGCGAGCGGCCTGACACCTCGGTCTCGACCGGGGGGCGTACGTGGGTCAGCGCCCGCTCGACCGCGGGCAGCGTCTGCTTCGAGACCTGCTCCTCGGGCTTGCTGACCTGGAGCGTGAGCAGCGCCTGGCCCGGAGGCTCTCTCAGGGCGGGGTCACCGCCGATCGCGAACGGGCTCAGGACCTGTACCCCGTCGATCCGCTCCAGGCGCGCGATCAGCTGCTCAGCCTGCGTGCGGAGCGCGCGCGTCTGGCTGGGCGGCGCCTTCAGGAGAATCGCGAGCCCGATCTGGGAGCCGAACTCACGCTGCGTCAGCTTCGCCGCCCGGTAGGAGTCGGTCCCCGGGATCTGGAGGTTCGTCTCGTGGAGGTTGTCGCGCGCCTTGCCGGCGAAGAACAACGCGACCACAAAAATGCCTACCCAGACAAGCAGGATAGGCACGGATCTGCGGATCGCAAACCGCGCAATCGACCTCAATCGATCACCTCGACATCCCTCATTGAAAACCCTTTATACAGGCCGAAACCGCGCCTCAGCGCCGGTGTCTCGAGGCGCTGCAAGGCGTCGGACGTGGGTTATCGGAAACCCTTGTCCGACCGCCGGCGGACCCTGCTTCCCCCGGTCGGACCCGCTCGGCTGACGCGCACTCCGTGCGCGTTCAGCGCATCTGGTAGCTCAGATACCTGAAGATGTGTCGTGCGACGTTGACGCTGGTTCTGACAGTCTCCTGTGCCAGTTCCCGCATGCTTCCCACCTCCTGCCCGGTACCCGACAATGTTACCCGACACCGTGTCAATCGGCACGCTTTGTGTTCGCCATGCGAGTCGTCAGCCTGATCGGAAACCGGCCGCAGTTCGTCAAGGCCGCGGCTGTCTCGCGGCGGCTTCGCGTGCGTCACGACGAGGTGCTCGTCCACAGCGGCCAGCACTACGACGACGAGCTCTCGGCGGTGTTCTTCCGCGAGCTCGAGCTGCCGGCGCCCGACCGGCAGCTGGGGGTGGGCTCCGCTTCGAACGTCGAGCAGGTCAGTCGCATCATGCACGCGTTCGAGCCCGTGCTCCGCGACGTGGAGCCCGACATCGCACTCGTCTACGGGGACACCAACACGACCCTCGCCGGAGCGCTGGCGTGCGCACACCTCGGCATGCCGATCGCCCACGTGGAGGCGGGCATGCGGTCCTTCGACTGGGCGATGCCGGAGGAGCGCAACCGCGTCCTGTCCGACCACGTCAGCGACCTGTGCCTGTGCTCCACGAGCGTCGCCGTGCAGAACCTCGAGCGCGAGGCGCTGGGCACCCGTGCCCGGCTGGTCGGGGACGTGATGGCCGACGTCAGTGCCGCGATGGGGCCGGTCGCCGAGCGGACCTCGGACGCGCTCGACCGGCTGGGCGTGGCGCCCGGCGGCTACCTCCTCATGACCGTGCATCGTGCCGGCAATGTCGACCGGGAGGAGGGGCTCCGGCACCTGGTCGAGCTGCTTCGCGAGCTGCCTCAGACCTGCGTCTTCCCGGTCCACCCGCGCACGCGCGCGGCGCTCGAGCGCCACGGCACGCTCGACGAGCTGCAGGCGCTGGAGCACCTCCGGCTCGTGCCGCCACTGGGGTATCTCGACTTCATGAAGCTGCTGACCCACGCTGCGGCGGTGCTGACCGACTCCGGCGGGGTCCAAAAGGAGGCCTACCTCGCGCGGGTGCCGTGCCTGACGCTCCGGGACACGACCGAGTGGACCGAGACCGTCGAGCTGGGCTGGAACCGGCTCGTCGGCCTGGGCACTCCGGCGGTGCTGGAGGCGCTCGCGGCGATCAACCGCCCGGATGCCCACCCGGACCTCTACGGGGGCGGGCGGGCGGGCGAGGCGATCGTCGCCGAGCTCGAGCGCTTCGTCCACGCTGCGGGAGCGTAGTGCGTCCCTTTTACACTCCGGGGACGTGAAGGACTCGTCAGGAACGCATCACGTCGGGGTCGTGGGCCTCGGCTACGTCGGTCTCCCGCTCGCAATCGCGTTCGTGCGCGAGGGCAGCGAGGTGATCGGCCTCGACGTCGACGCGCGGCGGGTCGAGCAGATCCGTGCCGGCGAGAGCTTCGTCGAGGACGTCTCATCGGCCGAGCTGGCTGAGGCCGTCACGGCCGGCCGGCTCAGCGCGACCACCAACTACGACGAGCTCGCGGTCGCCGACGCGATCGTGGTCTGCGTGCCCACGCCGCTGACCGCGAACCGCCAGCCGGACCTGGGCCCGGTGATCGACGCCGCCACGTCGCTCTCGCGCGTGTTGCGGCGCGGGCAGCTCGTGGTGCTGGAGTCGACCACGTATCCGGGTACGACCCGCGAGCGGCTCGTGCCGCTGCTGGAGGAGTCCGGGCTCGCAGCCGGCCGGGACTTCCACGTCGCGTACTCGCCCGAGCGTGTCGACCCCGGGCGCGTCGACTTCACGCTGCGCAACACCGTGAAAATCATTGGCGGCCTGACGCCCGCATGCACCGCGAGAGCGACGCAGCTGTATGAACGAATTTGTGACGAGGTGATGGTGCTCACAACTCCCGATGCCGCGGAGATGGCGAAGCTGCTCGAGAACATCTTCCGCTCGGTCAACATCGCGCTCGTCAACGAGCTCGCGGTGCTGTGCGACAGGATGGGCATCGACGTGTGGGAGGTGATCGACGCTGCCGCGACGAAGCCGTTCGGCTTCATGCGGTTCGATCCAGGCCCGGGAATGGGCGGCCACTGCCTGCCCGTCGACCCCTTCTACCTTGCCTGGCGCGCGCGCGAGTTCGACTTCTACACGGAGTTCATCGAGCTCGCCGGGAAGATCAACCAGAGCATGCCCTACTTCTGCGTCGACAAGATCGAGCGCACGCTGAACGACCACGGCAAGCCGGTGCACGGCTCGCGCGTGCTGCTGCTCGGCGTTGCCTACAAGCCCGGCGTCGGCGATCTGCGCGAGTCCCCTGCGCTGAAGATCCTCAAGCTGCTGGGCGAGCGCGGCGCGGAGCTCTTCTACCACGACCCCCACGTGCACGTGCTTCCAGAGGCGCGGCTCGAGTCGGTGCCACTGGAGCAGGAGCTGGAGGCCGCCGACCTCGTCGTGATCGTCACGGCGCATCCGGAGATCGACTACCGCCGCGTGGCGTCGGAGGCGCGGCTCGTGCTCGACTTCCGCGGGGTCACCCGCGGGATCGAGTCGAGCAACCTCGTGCACCTGTGACCACCGACCGCAAACACGTCACGGTCGGCGTCGTCGGCCTCGGCTACTGGGGTCCCAACCTGGCCCGGAACTTCGGCGGCCTCTCCGGCTGCGACCTGCGCTGGTGCTGCGACCGCTCCGACGAGGCGCGAGCGCGCCTCGAGCCGGCATTCCCGACCACCCGCTTCACCGCCGACCTCGCCGACCTGCTCGGCGATCCGGAGCTCGATGCGATCGTGATCGCGACCGACGTGCCCTCACACGCCGCCCTCGCGCTCGCGGCCTTCGCGGCCGGAAAGCACTGCTTCGTCGAGAAGCCGCTCTCGCAATCGTCGGCGGACGCGACGGAGGTGGCGGCGGCGGCGAATGCCGCCGATCTCGTGCTGATGGTCGGGCACCTGCTCGAGTACCACCCCGGCGTCGCGAAGCTGAAGGAGATCGTCGACTCGGGCGAGCTGGGCGACGTGCACTACGTCTACTCGAACCGGCTCAACCTGGGCAAGGTCCGGGAGGCCGAGAACGCGCTCTGGAGCCTCGGCGCGCACGACGTCTCGGTGCTGCTCCACCTGCTCGAGGAGGAGCCGGAGGAGGTCCTTGCGCGCGGCGAGTCCTACGTCCGCGAGGGGGTCGAGGACGTGGCGTTCTGTTACCTGCGCTTTCCCTCGGGGCGCGTCGCGCACATGCACCTGTCGTGGCTGGACCCGCACAAGGAGCGACGGTTCACCGTGGTCGGATCGCGCCGCATGGCGACCTTCGACGACATGGAGCTCGAGCAGAAGGTCACGGTGTGGGACAAGGGCGTCGAACGCGACTTTCGCAACTACGGCGAGTACATCACTCGCTCGGGCGATGTGATGAGCCCGCAGATCTCCAACGAGGAGCCGCTCAGGATCGAGTGCCGGCACTTCGTCGAGTGTGTTCGCACCGGCAGCGAGCCTCGCTCAGGCGCCGTAAGCGCCCTCAGGACGGTGCGTGTGCTCGAGGCGCTCCAGCGCTCTCTGGACGCCGGCGGCCTCCCGCAGCGGCTCGAGGTTGCCGCGGGACGCTCGTGAAGCACTGCGTGCATCCCTCCGAGCTTGCGCCCGGCCTGATGTTGGGCCACGACGTCGAGATAGGCGAGGAGGCCGAGCTGGGCGCCGCTGTCGTGATTCACAGCGGCACCGTGATCGGCCCCGGCTGCGAGGTGCAGGACGGCGCCGTGCTCGGGAAGCGCCCCCGCCTGGGCCGGAGCTCGAGCGCCCCGCGCGGCGGCCTCGAGGCACTCGTGCTGGAGCCAGGCGCGGTCGTCTGCGCTGGCGCGGTGGTCTACGCGGGCGCGCGCATCGGGGCCGGCACTGTCGTGGGCGACCAGGCGCAGGTTCGCGAGCGGACCGTGATCGGCGCGTACAGCATGATCGGGCGCGGCACCGGCATCGAGAACGACGTTCGCATCGGGTCGAACGTGCGGGTGCAGTCGAACTGCTACCTGGCGGCCAGGGCGGTGCTCGAGGACGATGTCTTCGTGGGCCCCGGCGTGGTCACCACGAACGACGACACGATGGGCCGTCACGGTGACGACTTCGAGCTCGCGGGACCGGTCCTGAGGCGCGCAAGCCGGATCGGCGGCGGAGTCGTGCTGACACCGGGCGTCGAGATCGGCTCAGAGGCTTTCGTGGCGGCCGGCGCGCTCGTCACGCGGGACGTGGCCGAGCGCTCGGTGGTGATGGGCGTGCCCGCGCGCGCCGTGCGGGAAGTCGGCGGCGAGGACCTGATCTCGGCATGGCGCTCCTGAGCGCGCCGGCACGGCGCCGGGCCCCCGTGCTGAGCCAGCTTCGCAGGCTCGATCACCTGGAGCGGCGGACGCTCGGGATGGGCGCGATCGCGCTCTCGACCGTCGGGGCGGTGGCGGCCGGCGAGGTGGGGAAGCTGTGGCGCCGCCGCGTGGTCGCCGAGGAGCCGGAGACCGGGCCGGAGGTGATCCAGAAGGGCGCCCGCGCCGCGCGCGACACGGTCGAGGTGGCCCGGATCGGATACCGCCAGGCCGCGCCGGGCGAAACCGCGCTATTCAACCTGCTGTCTGCGTTCGTGATCTCCTCGAGCACCGTGCGGCTCACGACCTTCGGGCTTCGACGGGGCGCGCCGCTGCTGTTCAATGTCCGCATCGGCCGTCGGCACATCCACCATTTCGTGCCGGGCATCCTGCTTGCATTCGCGTCGGGCACGGCGGCACTCTTCACGCAGGACCCCCGCGTTCGCGAGACGCTTGCGATCCCGCTCGGGGCGGGAATCGGCCTCACCTTCGACGAGTCCGCGCTACTGCTCGAGCTGGAGGACGTCTACTGGTCGAGGGAGGGCCTCGTGGGAGTGCAGATCACGCTCGGCACGGCCTCGTTGCTGGCCGCCTCGTTCCTGGCGCTGCGGATCCTGCGCCGTGGCGAGCGCAGCATGGAGCAGCAGCAGCAGCTGCCGCCTCCGGTACACGACCCGTTTCCCAGATGAGCGATCGACCCTAGGTAACGGACGCCGGCGGAGCGGCATCCCTGCTCAAACCGACCGGTCCGCTCGCGGACCGGTCGTCCCATATGACCTGATCGCGGCCCGGGCCGACGCCGATCAGCTTCACGGGCACGCCGACGAAGTCGGAGATGAAGTCGAGGTAGTGGCGCGCCGCGCCGGGTAGCTCCGCGATCGTGCGGTAGCCGCCGATGTCCTCGTCGAAGCCCGGCAGTGACTCGTTCACTGCCTCCGCGCTGTGGAGGATCGACTGGTGGTACGGGAAGTCCTCGAACACGGCCCCTTCGTCGCTGCGGTAGCTCGTGCATACGCGCAGCGGGTCGATCCCCGCCAGCACGTCCAGCTTCGTCACGACGAGGCCGGTCAGCCCATTGATGCGGACGGCGTAGCGCAGCGCGACGAGGTCGAGCCAGCCGCACCGCCGCTGGCGTCCGGTGGTGGTGCCGTACTCGTGGCCCCGCTCGAGCATGTGGCGGCCCGTCTCGTCGTGCAGTTCGGTCGGAAAAGGGCCCTCGCCCACGCGGGTGCTGTAGGCCTTCACGACGCCCCACACCTCGTCGATCGCCTTGGGGCCGACGCCGGCGCCGACGCAGGCCGCACCCGCGATCGGGTTCGAGGACGTCACGAACGGATACGTGCCGTGGTCGATGTCCAGCAGCGTCCCCTGGGCACCCTCGAAGACGACCGTGCCGCCGTCCCGGAGCGTCTCGTAGCACAGCAGCGCGGTGTCGGAGATGTGTGGCTCGAGCCGGTGGCCGAAGGTGACGTACTCCTCGGTCATCGTGTGCAGGTCGAGCATCGGGTCCTTGGCGTGGGCACGCAGCACCTGCCGCTTCGGCTCGAGCGCGGCCATGATCTTCTTGCGCAGGATCGACGGGTCGAGCAGGTCCTGCACCCTGATCCCGAGCCGCGCCGCCTTGTCGGAGTAGCAGGGGCCGATGCCGCGCTTGGTGGTGCCGATCCGCAGCTTTCCGAGGCGCGCCTCGCCCGCCTGGTCGAGCAGCACGTGGTAGGGCATGATCAGATGGGCGTTGGCGGAGACCTTCAGCCCGCTCACGTCGATCGCCCGGCGCTTCAGGTTCTCGATCTCTTCGAGCAGCACCCTCGGGTCCAGCGCGACGCCGTTGCCGATCGCACAGGTGAGCCCGGGGTAGAGGATCCCGGACGGGATCAGGTGGAACTTCCATTCCTCGCCGTCGCGGACGATCGTGTGGCCGGCGTTGTTGCCGCCCTGAAAGCGGATCACGAGATCGGCCTGCTCCGCGAGCAGGTCGGTGACCTTGCCTTTTCCTTCGTCGCCCCACTGGGCGCCCAATACGACGATTCCGGGCACAGGAAGAGTGTAGGGACGCTAACCCAGGGCCGAGCGGGCGGGATCCCACCGCTCGCGCAGGTCCGCGCCGAACAGCGGAAGCTGGTCGGTCATCTCGGTCAGGCGCGAGACGGTCCGCCGCCCGATCTGCTGCTCGAGCTCGCCGGTGTCGACCAGGTTCGTCGTGACCACGATCGAGCGTTCCTCCTCGTAGCGCTCGTTGACGAGCGAGTAGAGCTGCTCGAGCACCCACTCGGTCTGCTTCTCGGCGCCGAGGTCGTCGAGGTGGAGCAGGTCGACTTTCACGAGCTGGTCGAAAAAGGCGGTGTAGGAGCGCTCGCTGTTGGGGGCGTCGTAGCTGTCGCGGATCGCCGCCAGGAGGCGCGGCACGGAGTAGATCGCGACCGAGTGGCCGCGCTTGATCGCCTCTTTCGATACGAGCATCGCGAGCGTTGTCTTGCCGGTGCCGACGTCACCCATGAACCACAGCCCGCGCCCGCCGCGGATGTTCTCGTCGACGTTGCGGCAGAACGCCCGCACGGGCCGGACGACGTCGGGGCTGAGCTCTGTCACAGGGGCACGGTCGAACGAGACGCCGCGGTAGCGGCGCGGGATCACGGACGACGCGCCTGTCGAGCGCGCACGGCGTGTGCGCGCCGCGCGACACGCGCACGCGACCGCCTCGCCACGCTCGTCCAGCAGGAAGCCGTCGCCCCCGCACTTCGGGCAGACCCAGTCCGCGCCGCCCGGCTGGGAGAAGCGATCGCTCACTCGAGTGCACCGTCCGCGGCCATCTGCTCGACCGGGGCAGCCTCGGCGTGGGCGATGTTGGCGAACTTCGGGTAGCGGCTGAGAAACGTCATCTCGACGTCTCCGATCGGTCCGTTGCGGTGCTTGGCGATCAGGATGTCCGCGATCCCCTGCCGCTCGGTCTCCTTGTTGTAGTACTCCTCGCGGTAGATGAACATCACGAGGTCGGCGTCCTGCTCGATCTGGCCGCTTTCCCGGAGGTCGGACAGGATCGGCTTCTTGTGCGTGTCCGAGCGCTGCTCGGGAGCGCGGCTGAGCTGCGAGACAGCGATCACCGGCACCTCGAGCTCACGCGCGAGGATCTTCAGGCCGCGGCTCATCAGGCCGACCTGCTGGACGCGGCTGTCGGCGGAGGGGTCGGCCCGCATCAGCTGGAGGTAGTCGACGATGATCAGGCCGAGCCCCTTGCCGCGGTCGCGCAGCTGCTTGGAGTGCAGCCGGCGTGCCTTCGCGCGCAGCTCGAGGATGTCGATGTCGGAGGAGTCGTCGATCCAGATCGGCGCGTCGTCGAGCTTCTCGCACGCCTTCACGACCTTCGGCCAGTCGCTGCGAGCGACCTGGCCTTTGCGCAGCTTGTCGCCCGGGATCCGGGCACGGCTTGCGATGAAGCGCTGCGCGAGCTCGGTGACCGACATCTCGAGCGAGAACAGCGCGACCGGCCGCCCGTGGTCGACGGCGACGTTCTCGGCGATGTTCGCGACAAGCGCGCTCTTGCCCATCGACGGGCGCGCCGCCAGCACGATCAGGTTCGAATTCTGGAAGCCGCCCGTGATCGCGTCGAGGTCCTTGAAGCCGGACGGGGTGCCGGTCAGCGACTGGCCGTCGCGCGAGAGCTGCTCGAGCCGGTCGATCTGCTCGTGCAGCACGTCCTCGAGCGAGCGGAAGTCGGTCGTTCGCTCGGTGTGCGCGACCTCGAACAGCTGCCGCTCGGCGTCCTCGACCAGCTGCCGGGGCTCGCCCCCCGACTCGGCCACCCGGGCCTGAACTCGCTGCGTGAAGGTCAGCAGGCGGCGCATCAGCGCCTCCTCCTTGACGATGCCCGCGTAATAGCGCGCGTTGCCGGCGGTCGGCACGCTGGAGGCGAGCTGGTACACGTAGGCCTTGCCTCCCGCCGCGTCCAGCTTTCCCTGCCGCTCGAGCTCCGAGCAGACCGTCAGGGGGTCGATGCCCTCGCTCTTCTCGGTGAGGCTGCGGATCGCCTGGTAGATCGCGCGGTGCGAGTCGCGGTAGAAGTCGTCCGGGTCGAGGCGGACGTCGATCGTGACCGCTGCGACGGCGGGCTCGGCGAGCAGCATCGCGCCGAGCACGGACTCCTCGGCCTCGATGTTCTGCGGGGGAACCGCGACGCCTGCCGGTGCGACGGTCATGCAGTCGGTCCCCGCTGCGCCGCCCGGGATGGTCCGGCGACGCGGCCGGTCACTTCTCTTCGACGACCATGGTCTTGACAGATGCCGTGACGTCCTCGGACACCTCGATCTCGACCATGTGAGTGCCCAGTTCCCGGATCGGCTCCTCAAGGCGCACCTTGCGGCGGTCGAGGGCGAGCCCGCGAGCCTGCTTGACGGCGTCGGCGATCTCCTTTGCCGTGACGGAGCCGAACAGGCGACCGTCCTCACCGGCACGGTGAGGGATCGTGATCACCGTCTTGGACAGGAGCGCCGCCGTCTCTTGGGCGCGCTCGTCCTGCTCGCGCGCGGCCGTCTCGGCCTGCTCGAGCCGGCGACGGGCAGCCGCAACCGACGCATCGGTCGCGGTTTGAGCGAGCTTGCGCGGGGCGAGGTAGTTGCGCAGGTAGCCGGCGGAGACGTCGATCACCGATCCCGCCTCACCGAGGCCGTCGACGTCCTGCAGAAGAATTGCCTGGGCCACTACCGGTCGCCGACGTAGGGCAGAAGCGCCAGCTCTCGCGCGCGCTTGACCGCCTGCGCGAGCTGACTCTGGTGTCGCCGGCACGCGCCGGTGATCCGCCGCGAGCGGATCTTGCCCTTGTCCGACAGATAACGGCGCAGCGACTGGAAGTCCTTGTAGTCGATGTGGTCGACCTTCGCACGGCAGAAGTTGCAGCTCTTCCGCCGCCCCGGTGCAAAGGACTGGCTCTTGGGACGTCTGGTCGTGGTCGTGCGCTTCGCCAACTGCTTGCTTCACCTACCTCTTTGTCGATCGGGCACCCGGCGCTGCGGCCGGAGATGGCCGACTAGAACGGGATGTCGTTGTCCGCGCTGCTCCCGACGCCTGCCTCCTGGAAATCGGAGGTGTCGGCCGGGACATCGGACTCGACGACGCCGTTCGACTGCGGCGCGTCGCGGGAGCCCAGGAACTGGACCGCGTCGGCAATGATATCCACCGCCTGCCGCTTGCCGCCGTCCTGCGCCTCCCACTCGCGCCAATTGAGGCGCCCCTCGACCGCCACGGGGCGTCCCTTGGCGAGGTACTGGCCGCAGTTTTCGCCCTGCGAGCCGAAGACCGTGACGTCGAAATAGTTGGGCTTGTCGACCCATTGGCCGGTCTGGCCATCCTTGCGCCGGCTGTTGACGGCTACGCGGAGGCTGCAGACCGTGGTACCACCGGGCGTCGAGCGAAGCTCAGGATCGCGGGTCAGGTTCCCCGTGATGATGACTCGGTTGATGTTCGTGGCTGCCACGTTTGCTCCCTTCGGATGAACGAGTTGACAGTGTAAGCACGCCCGCGGAGAGATCTCGCCCCCTCGGCGGCGCCTGTTCCCGCAAAAGCGGCAGAGATTCTTCGAAGCGCGGCGTTCCGACGGGGAAGTGCGCTCAGGCGGTTTCGTCCGAGGTCTGCTCGGGCGCAGGCTCGGCCTCGGGAGCCGCCTCGGGAGCTTCCTCGACAGCCGGCTCGACAGCCGGCTCGGGAGCCGCGGCCGCCTCAGGAGCCGCCTCGACAGCCGCCTCGGGAGCTGTCTCCGCAGCCGGCGGAGCTGCCTCTGGGGCGCTTTGGGGGGCGCTCTCGGCAGCCGGAGCTGCGGGTGCCTGGTCCTCGGAAGCGCCCTCGCGCTCGCTTCTGCGGTCCCGGCCACCGTCGCGACCGCCCCGCTCGCCCCGGTCGCCGCGCTCGTCGGCCCGGCGCGGCGCCTCCTCGGGCGGGCGCGGTGGAGTTTCCGGCGCCTCACCGGGAAGCCGGATGATCCTGTGGCGCAGCACGCCGTCGTCGATCGACAGGCTGCGGTCGATCTGCCTGAGCACGTCGGCGGTCGCCTCCAGCTGGAACAGGTGGTACTGGGCCTCGCGCCGGTGGTCGATCTCGTAGGCGAGGCGTCGCATGCCCCAGTCGATGTCGCCCTTGAGCGTCGCATCGCCGGAGTCGATCTGACTCTTCACCTGTTCGACCAGCGCCGCACGCCGTTCCTCCGGGACCTCCGGATCGAGCAGCACGACCAAGTCATATGCGGGAATCGACTCCATCGGACGGCCGAGGATAGCCGATGACCACGGAAGCGCTGCGGGCGGGGAGGGGCGAACGCCGCCGCCCGGGACCCTTGAATCTCGGATGAGTCGAGTGCGGTGGGGAAACGTCGGGCGCCTTGCGGCCCTGATCGCCGCGGTGCCCGTGGCCGTCTTCGCCCTGCGTGGCGGCGAGCGCAAGCCGCCGTCCCCGCCGGCGAGCGTGCGCCCCGCGCCCGCGCTGCCCGCACCGGCGGTCCGCGTGCGGCCGCACCGCGCCCCGCCGCAGCCCCTCAGCCGCCGGCACCGTCGCCGCCGAGCGGCCCGCGATCCTGGTGTCCCGCCTCCGGCACCTCCGCCGGCGCCTGGTCCGCCCCCGCCCCCGTCGCCGCCTTCGCCGGGCGGGGAGTTCGCTCCCGGCTAGCGGGGAACCGGCGCCCCGGCCTGCTTGCGCTCGATGTCGGCGAGCTGGTCGTCGATCCAGTCCGACGGCGTCCGCGCCGTGATGATCGCCCGCAGGCGCTCCCAGCGGCGGCGGCGCTCCTCGGGCGGCGTCGTCAGAGCCTGGTGGATCGCGTCCGCCTGCTCCTGGACGTCGAACGGGTTGACGGAGATCGCGCAGGAACCGAGCTCCTCGTGCGCGCCGGTGTTCTCCGAGAGGATCACCGTGCCATCGTGCTGGTTGACCAGCGGGCCCTCCTTCGAGACCAGGTTCATCCCGTCCCACATCGCGTTCACCAGCAGGAGGTCGAAGTGCTTGTAGAGCGCGACCGCCTCCTCGAAGTCGTCGCGCAAGCGCAGGTCGATAGGCATCCAGTCGGTCGTGCCGTGACGGTGGTTGATGACCGCCACCAGCGCCTCGATCTTCTCGAGGTACTCGAGGTACTCGGGAACGTCCTGCCGCGAGGGCTGAAGATGCGCGATGAAAGTGACGCGCTCGCGGAACTCCGGGTGCTGCTCCAGGAAGATGTCGAACGCGGTAAACCCGCGCAGCACGTTCTTGGACAGGTCCGCGCGATCGACCCGGAGGATCAGGTGGTCGCGGCGGCGCCGGAGGATCTCCTCCTCGTGCAGTGCCACGCCCGGCGAGGCGGCGACCTCCTCGAAGCTCCCGCAGTCGATCGCCAGCGGGTACGCGCGGACCCAGGTCTCGTGATCGCCGTTGATCACCGCCTGCCGCTTGAAGTCGGTGTCCAGGCCCATCAGCTCCCGGCAGCACTGGAGGAAGTTGTTGCAGTACGACTGCGTATGGAAGCCGATGATGTCGTTCGCGAGCAGGCCCTCGAAGATCTCGTTGCGCATCGCTGCTGGAAGCACGCGCCAGGAGTCGGGATGGGTCCACGGGATGTGGACGAAGTGGTGCAGGAACGCGTCCGGGCGGCGTTCGCGGATGATCTTCGGGCAGGTGTAGAGGTGGTAGTCGTGGATCATCACGATCGGCTCGTCGCGCCCCTCGATCTCTTCCAGGACCGCTTCGGCGAGGTCGCGGTTCACGACGTGGTAGCCCTCGTTCCACGCGACCCGCTCGGACGCCCGGATGTCCGGCACGTTCGAGAGGTCCCACAGGTAGTGCTGGATGAACCACAGCAGCGGGTTTGCGATCACGTTGTAGAAGCGGTCGTAGGCGAGCGGGTCGGAGGCCACCAACCGGATCCGGTAGGACACGTCATCGAGCTCCACGTCGAAGCCGCCGCTTCCGTGGCGCCGGCTCACCTCGACGTCCTCGTCGGTCATCGCAGAGGCGATCCACAGCGCCTCCCGGCTGCGCAGCAGGCCGGTCAGCGCGGTCACGAGCCCCCCGCCGCCACGCCTCGTCACGAGCTCGCCCGTGTCGTCTTGCTCGAACGTCACGGGTCCGCGGTTCGAGAGCAGGATCAGAGGCCGGTCCATGGCCTTCAGGCTAACGGTCAGGGGCTAACCAAACCCGCCGACCTGCTTGCAGGTCGGCGGCTCCGTCAGGACAGGTCGCTGAAGATCCGCAGCCAGTCGCGGAGCAGCCGCGGCATCAGGAAATGCGTGCGCACGTACTCCTTGCCCGACCGCCCGAGCGCCTTGGCGCGCTCTGGATCGCGGAGGATCTCGACCGCGCGCTGGGCCGCCTGCTCGGGCGAGTCCACGAGGAAGCCGGAGACGCCGTCCTCGATCTGCAGGGGGATTCCGCCGACGTTGCCGGCGATCGTGGGGCGCACCTTCCAGAGCGCCTCCGAGACGGTCAGGCCGAAGCCTTCGCGAAGCGACTTCTGCAGGATCACGTCCGCCTGGGACTGGAACGCGTTGACCTCGATCGCGCCGACGTTGTTGAGGTTGTTGAGGATCTTGATGTCCTCGTCGCCGGCGGCGTGCTCGACCGTGCGCTGGAAGAAGTCCCAGCCCTCGGGATCGTCCGTCGCCATCGAGCCGACCAGCGCGAGCTGGACGCTCTCGACCTCCTCCTTCACGAGCCGGTATGCGTCGATCACGCCGAGCGGGTCCTTCCAGGGGTCGAAGCGCGAGACCTGGCAGATCAGCGGGCGGTCCACGTCGACGCCGAACTGGTCGCAGACGAAGGCGGCGTCCTCGGGCGAGAGCGCCATGTTCTTCGGCGAGAGCGGATCGATCGCCGGCGGCACGATCTCGACCTTCCCGTTGACGCCCGCCGGCACGTAGGCCTCGCGGTGAAAGACCTTGCAGTCGTAGGGCTCGATCAGCGGCACGAGCCGCGACAGCGAGTCCATGTTGGGCGTCGAGAGATCGATGTGGCAGCGCCAGATCCATCGGCCCGGGTGGTCGCCCAGGTATTTGCGCAGGGCGGCCGGCTGAGGGTCGTGCACGATGATGAAGTCGAAGTCGCCCTCGAGCTCCTTCGCGTTCAGCTTGTTGTAGCGGTCGAAGATCTCCCAGTCGCTCTCGGAGAGGCCGTGGGGGTTGCCCTGGAGCGCGTTGTGGAGGAGCTTCGTGACGTTGAAGAACTCCTCGCGGCCGATCACGATGTGCCATTCCGCCTCGAGCCCGGCGTCCCGCATCAGGGGCACCAGCGCGTAGAGGATCTCCGAGACGCCGCCGCCCATCGCGGTCGCGCTCACGTGCAGGACGCGCTTGCCCCGGAGCGGCTCGGCGAGCGCGTGGATCTCGTCGACGAGCGACCGACCGATCAGGTGCCTGTAGTCGCCTAGGGCCTTGTGGCCAACGCTGACCGGCTGTAGCAAGAGGTGTCTGCTCTCTCCGTGGCTTGAATATTCGAAAGGGGCGTTATGCCCGCGACCAGCCCACCGACAACCGCACGCGGCGTGGATTATTCCAGCGCTTTCGGCGGAGGCGCCGAAAGCCCCGCTCGAGTGCCTCCAGAATGCTCGCGTGAAGGCCCGGGTTTGCGGCCGCGACGCAGGACATCTGGTACTCGTGGCCCGAGCCGAGCAGGGGGCGGTCCGCGAGCGGCCTGCCGTGCGCGTCCGTCACGGTCGCACCCGCCTCCTCGACGCACAGCACCGCCGCGGCGAGGTCGTAGGGGGAGTTGTTCAGCACCGCTCCGCCGCCGACCGCCTCGAAGCGGGCGCGGAGCTTCGGGGCCTCCTCGATGATCCGGGTGCCGACGTCGAGGTAGGCGTCGAGCTGCCCCGTGACGAGCCGGGTCAGGTCGTAGGTGGCCGACCCCAGGTCGAACACGGCGCCTCCCACGGAGGAGACGTCGATCAGCTCCTCGAGCACGGTCGCGAGTGGCACCGCGGGGCGGCCGCGGAACCCGAGCGTCCAGAACATCTTCTCCAGCTCTTCCGTGTCGCTCAGCGCGGTGCTGCCGAAGGCGCCGTCGGGCCGCTGCACAGCGACTCCCCGGCCACGCTCGGCGGTGAAGATCGTGCCGCTCTTGATCTCGACCACGGCGCCGACCTCGACGTCTCCCATCGTGGGCTTCCCGGCGCCGAGCGGCGCCGCGGCGACCGAGACGCAGGCCGCCTCGAATCCGGCCAGCGCCGGCCGTGTGCCGTCGATGGGATCGACGATCAGAACGTATTTCGCCCGATCTGCAAGCAGATCGGGCGGTTGGATTAGGGACGGCAGATCGGGCGGCTTGCGGTGGGACGGCCGGGAAACGGGTGACTTTTCGGGCAGCACCAGGCCGCGGTCCTCCGAGTAGAAGGCGACGTCCGGCGCCCGCTCGGCCAGGAAGCGCTCGAGGAAGGTTTCCGCCTCCGTGTCGATCGCGAACGTCACGTCGCCCCCGGCCCCGGCCCGGATGTGCGCGCGTCCCGCGTGGGCGCCGAGGTAGGGCAGCACGTGCTCCTGGAGGCCGAGCGCCAGCTCGGTGACCAATTCCCGCATCAGGCGCGAGAGGCTACTTCGAAGGCACGCTGGCGGGCCGCTCGCCGAGGGTCACGCGGGCCTCGCGGCGCTTGCTGCCGCGGTATAGCTCGAGCGTGACCGTGTCGCCGGCCCGGTAGCGCGTGATCTGCTCGCTGAAGTCGTTGTCACGCGTGATCGGGCGGCCATTGACCTTCGTGATCACGTCGCCCCCGACCTTCACGAGCGAGGCCTGGAACCGCATCTCCTTGCCGCCGCCCTTGAGCCCGGCCTTGTCCGCGGGGCCGCCCTTCACCACCTGGGCGATCAGCGCGCCGGTGCTCACCGGCAGGCCGAGCTTCCGCGCGAGCTGCGGGTAGAGGGGCTGGGAGCTGATCCCGATATAGGCGTAGCGCACCTTGCCGCCGGCGCGGATCTGGTCGATCGAGCGGCGCACGGTGTCGACCGACACGGCGAACCCGACGCCGACGCTGCCGCCGCCCGACGAGCGGATCTGGGAGTTGATGCCGATCACCCGGCCGTGCCCGTCCAGCAGCGGGCCGCCCGAGTTGCCGCGGTTGATCGCCGCGTCGGTCTGGATCGCGTCGCTGATCGAGAAGTCCGTGAGCGCGTCGATCGTGCGGTTCTTCGCCGACACGACGCCGACGGAGAGGGAGTTCTCCTCCCCGAAAGGGCTGCCGATCGCAGCGACCGGGTCGCCGACGTGCACCGCCCCGGTGTGGCCGAGCGGCAGCGGCACGAGGTCGAGGCCCTCCGGATCGACCTGGACGAGGCCGACGTCTCCGTTCGGGTCGTAGCCCACGATCTTGGCCGGCACCTGGTTGCCGTCGGGGAACTGGACGTACACCTCGTTCGCCTTCGCGATCTTCGCCCCCGTCCCGTTCGTGATCACGTGGGCGTTCGTCGCGATGTGCCCGTTGCCGTCGATCACGAAGCCGCTTCCCTGCCCGGCGCTGCCACCGCTTCCGAGCACGTTCGAGCCTCCCTGATTCCCGAAGAGCGACGTGATCGTGACCACGCCGGGCGAGAGCTGCCGGTACACCCCGGCCGGGTCGAAGCCCTTCTTGCCGAGGCCCTCCACGACCTGCACGCGCGTGTGCTCGACCGTCTGCGAGCCGCCGGAGTCGTTGCCGCCGCAGCCTGCGACGGGCAGCGCCACGGCGGCGGCGGCCAGCGCCGCGAGCAGCCCTCGCGCGAGGCTCACGCGCGTCTTTCCGGGGTCACGGCGGTTCGTGAAGGCTCGGTGGGTTGGACCTCCGGGCGCCCGCCCGCGAGCGGCAGCATGAGCCTGAAGACGGTCTCGCCGTGACGTGAGCGCACCTCGAGCCGGCCGTGCATGCGATTCGCGAGCTCGCGCGCGATCGCAAGACCCAGCCCCGAGCCGCCGGCCATGCCGGTGTGGAAGCGGTCGAACACGTGGTCGAGGTCGCGCCGCTTGATCCCGGGCCCGTCGTCCCAGACCTCGACGAACGCGGTGCCGATCGCGGCCGACCCGTTGGTGCTGCCGAGCTCGGCCCCGGTGCGCACGCGGATGTGGGTCCCGGAAGGCGTGTGGACCAGCGCGTTGTCGACCAGCACGCGGAGAATCTGGGCCACCCGCGGCGCGTCGCAGAGCGCCTCCACCTCCGGGGTGGTCTCGCGGTCGGCGACCTCGATCGTGGCATTGTCCTTGGCCGCGGCGGCTGCGAACTCGTTCGTGATCTGGTCCGCCAGCGCGCGCAGCGAGACGGGCTCGTGCTCGAGCTCCAGCGATCCGGCGTCGAGCCGCGACAGGTCGAGCAGGTCGGTCGCGAGCTTCTGGAGCCGGTCGACCTGTCCGCGCATCGTCGCGAGGAACTCCGTGCGGGTTTCCTCGTCGAGGTCCTCGTCCTGGAGCAGCTCGACGAACCCGCCGAGCGAGAAGATCGGCGTGCGGAGCTCGTGGGAGGCGTTCGCGATGAACTCCTTGCGGGCCTGGTCGAGCCGGGCCAGCCGGCGCTGCATCTCGTTGAAGGCGACCGCGAGCTGGCCGAGCTCGTCCTCGGAGTCGATCGGGATCGGGCGCGAGAAGTTGCCCGCGGCGACGTCGCCGGCCGCGCGCTCGAGCCGCTTCACCCGCCGCGCGAGCACGCTCGCCGCGTAGTAGCCGCTCGCCATCGCGACGATCAACGCGATCACACCCGCGATCAGGATCTGGCGCCTGATCAGGGCGACGTTGTCCTGCACGTCGCCGAGCGGCTCGGAGAACACCACGACCCAGGACGGCTTGCCCCGGTAGGGAAGCGGCTTTGCCGCCTGGGCGAGCTTTCCCCCGCTCTCCGAGGCGGTCGCCGTCCGGACGTGGCCGGTGCGCGCCGCTTCGAGCGCCAGCGAGTTCGCCGGGTCGAGCCGTGTCTCGACGTCCTGGGAGTCTGCGAGCACGTACGGCGGCGAGGCCCCGACGCCGCCGCCGGAGCGCTGGTCCACGGGAATGCCGAAAAGCGTCACGCGGGCGCCGCTCTTCTCGCTCGACGCCCTGATCAAAGCGTCCAGGCGCGAGGCGAGCACGTCATGCGCCCCGGCCTGCTGGAGCGGGCGCGAGTAGGCCCGCGCGTTCCGCTCGAGCAGGTCGAGCTTCTGCGATGTCAGGTTCGACTCGAGCTGCGGGACGACGTAGAAGTAGATCACGCAGATTGCGCCCGCGGTGATCGCCAGGAACAGGAACGTGAGCCTGTTCTTGATCGAGTTCGACCAGATCCGGCGCGAGGTCATTCGTCGCGGAACCGGTAGCCGACACCGCGCACGGTGAGCAGATACTCGGGGCACTTGGGGTCGCGCTCGAGCTTCTCGCGCAGGTGACGGATGTGGACGTCGATCGTGCGCTGGTCGCGGAATGCGGAATCGCCCCAGACGCGGTCCAGCAGCATGTCGCGGGTGTACACATGGCCGGGATGGCGGGCGAGCACCGTGAGGATCTCGAATTCCACGTAGGTGAGGTCGACGGGCTTGCCGGCCAGCTCCGTGGAGCGCTTCGCGAAGTCGATCCGCAACTCGCCGCGGACTAGTGGCTCCTCGTCGGCATCGTGGTCGGGCGCCATCTCGGCGCGGCGCAGGGCGGCGCGTACACGGCTGCGGAACTCCCGCATCGAGAACGGCTTCGTGATGTAGTCGTCGGCACCGAGCTCGAGCCCCAGCACCTTGTCGATCTCCTCGGCCTTGGCGGTGAGCATGATGATCGGCACCGAGCTCTTCGCGCGAAGCCGCCGGCAGACTTCGAGGCCGTCCATCTTCGGCAGCATGATGTCGAGCACGACGAGGTCGAACTGGCCCTGGTCGAAGTTGGTCAGCGCCTCCTGCCCGTCGAGCGCAGGCACGACCTCGTAGCCCTCCTTCTCGAGCGGATAGGAGAGCAGCTTCTGCACCGGTTGCTCGTCGTCGACGAGCAGGATGCGAGTCGTCTTGCCGGGCATCTGACTCGATTGTAGGAGTCGCAATGCGCCTTCTCGCCGGTTTTCACGGTGCGGCGTCCCTGCTATACACAGGCGCGGGGTGGTCGACCTGCGCATCTACCGGGCGTCCTTCGTGCTCGCCCTACTGTCGATCCTGGTCGTGATGTTCTCGCTCCAGGAGCGACCCGCGCCGCTGAGCGCGCCGATCGCCCCTGACGCCTTCAAGGGCGCGCTCGCCTACGCCGACACTGCCCACCTCGTGAAGCTCTATCCCGAGCGGGCGCCGGGCAGCGGCGGCAGCGAGGCGCTGGGCTCCTTCGTCGATGCCCGCTTCCGGGCGCTCGGGCTCCAGACGTCGCGCGACCGGTTCCAGGGAGGCTCGGACGGCCGCGACGGGCCCATGTCGAACGTGTTGGGTGTCCTCAGCGCCCCGTCGGACCGCCAGGTGCTCGTGATGGCGCCGCGTGACGCCGCGGTCGCGCCCGGTGCCTCGAGCGCGTCGAGCACCGCCGTGCTGCTCCAGCTCGCACAGGCGGTGGCCGGATCGAGCCGCAAGAAGACGTTCGTGTTCGTGTCCCTGGACGGGAGCGCCGCCGACAACGCCGGCGCGCGCCGCTTCGCCGAGCGCTATCCGGGACGCGACAAGGTCGACGCAGTGCTGCTCGTCGACGACATCGGCGCTGCAACCGCGAAACGCCCATTCGTGATCCCCTGGTCGCCGAACTCGCGGCGGCCGTCGCTCCAGGTCGTCCGCACGGCCGACCAGGCGCTCGCGCGCGAGTCGGGTGCGCGGCCGCGGCAGGACTCCTGGGTCGCGCAGTTTCTCCGGCAGGCATGGCCCGTGACGCTGCGCGGTCAGGGCCCACTCGTCGCGCACGGCTTCGACGCGGTCACGATGACGGCGCAAGGCGAGGTGCCGCGCGCGGGCTCGGACAACCTCGACCGGATCTCGAGCGACCGGCTCCAGACCTTCGGACGCGCTGCGCTCGGGACGGCGACGGCCTATGACGGCGCTCCGTCCCTGAAGGGCTCGCCCCGCCGCTACATCGTGGCGGGGCGAAAGGTGGTGCCCGACTGGGCAATCTCGCTGCTCGCCGTCGGGTTGGTCCTGCCCGCCCTGATCGCCTCCTTCGACGCCTTTGCGAGAGCGCGCCGCCGCGGGCTGCCGATCGGCGGCTGGATGCGGTGGACCGTGGCGGGAGCGGTGCCGTTCGCGCTGACGTTCGCGGCCGCCTGGGTGTTCCAGTTGCTCGGCTGGCTGCCGGACTCGGTCTCGGAGGCGCTCGCGCCCACGACGAAGCCGGCGGCCGGCGCAGCGGGACCCGCGCTGCTCGGACTCGTAGCGCTGTTCGTGGCCGCGTGGCTGGTGGTGCGGCCGGCGCTCGCCGGGCGTCTGCGCCCGGTGGGGGTGGCCGGGCCCGCGCCCGCGGTCGCGATCGGCCTGCTGCTCGCGGTCGAGGTGCTGGCGATCTGCGCGGTGGACCCGTTCACCGCCCTGGTGATGGTGCCGGCGGTCCACCTCTGCGTGCTCGCCGCGCTGCCCGACCAGCCGCGACGCTCGGTGCTCGCGGGCGGCATCGTCGCGGGAGCGCTGCTGTTGCCGGCGCTGGCGCTGCTGTACTACGGGGCGCGGCTGCACCTCGGCCACGACGTCTTCTCCTACGCGCTGCTGCTGGTCGAGTCGGCGGTCCGCTCGATCTGGACCGCGCTGCTCGGCGCGCTGGTCGCGGGAACGCTGACATCGGCGGCGATCGTGGCCGCCGCGCGCTCGCGACTGGAGCAGGTCGACGAGACCGTCACGGTTCGCGGGCCGGCCACGTATGAGGGCCCGGGATCGCTCGGCGGGACCCAGTCGGCGCTGCGGCGCTAGTCCGATTACCCCGGTATCTCGCCTTTGCCCTGACCGTGTGACCCCTCGAAGCGCGCGCAGCTCACATCTCTCCGCTTGGAGATCGGGCTCGCGCCGAGGAACGCATAGTCGGCGCCGAACGCGACCTTGTGCCCCCGCGGGCACCCCGGCACCTTGAGCCAGAACGTGCGCTTCGTGCGCTTTCCCCGCTCGACGCAGCGGCCCCCGGCACGGCGCAGGCAGACGCTCACGCGCCGCTTCTGCTGCAGCCCCGGGATGCGCAGCTTCATCTCGACCAGGCTCAGCGTCACTTGCGGCAGGAGTGGCTGCAGGGTGGTCGGCAGCTCGAGCCGGTAGCCGAACCGCGAGGCGCTCGCCGGCTCGCGGATCAGGTATCCGTGGAGCACGTCGAAGTTCCACGCGGGCGAGCGCTCGTTGGCCCTCACCAGGATCACGATGCCGGCCCGGGACCGGTGCACCCCGCCGCGGTCGAGGAAGAGCCAGATGCTGGCAGGCACCGGCGTCTCGATCGCGGGACGCGCGTCGAGCAACAGCGAGCCCGTGGCGAATTGGGCGTTGCGGCACAGCGCCGGGTCGGGATTCGTCACGAGCTTCGACCCGTCACACCAGTAGCGGCGGGACAGGAACGCGCTCCTGAGCGACGCCCCGCGCGGGAAGTGGACGGTCGCGCTCGACAGGCGCGGCGCCGGCGCGCCCGTGGTGTCGTAGACGCGTGCGGACGCGACCACGGTGTACGCCCCCCAGGGCCGCACGTTCCGGATCGCCGCGTCGAATTCCCCCACCAGCTTGGCCCGGGCGGCCTGCACGGGCGTGACGGCCAGGAGCAAAAGCATCGAGATGAGTAGCCGTCTCGTCATAGCGCCGAGTTGGACGGCAATCGTATGCGCCTCATGGCGTCACGCGCCGATAACAGCGTGGGAGGCGAAAGAGATGCCAATCAGTCACCTCAAGCAGCGGAACCTGAAGAGACAGCTTCAAAGTCACTCGTACACGGTCGATCCCGAGCGCGTGGCGGTCGCGATCATCGTCAAGCTCGCCCAGGGAAGCCCTGGCGAGGGGCCAGGTGGTCCCAGCCGCGGAGCCGGCGCTTCGTACCGTCTGCAGCAAGCAGCCTGACTCCTTCGCCCTCCAGCACGCGGCCGATCCAGGTGACCGGAGCATCCGCCTGCGCGCCCGCGGCCTCGACTGCCGCGACCGCGCCTGGCGGCGCCGCGAACAGCAGCTCGTAGTCCTCACCCGCGGTCGCCGCGAGCACGAGCGGGTCGATCTCGGCCCGGCAGGCGACGTCCGCGACGCCTTCCTCGACCGGCAGGTCGGCGAGATCGACCTCGATCGTCACGCGACTGCGCTCGGCGAGCCGCTCGCAGTCCGAGGCGATGCCGTCGCTTACGTCGATCATCGCGTGCACGCCCGCGCCGGCCAGCGCGACACCCGCGCCGATCCGCGGACGGGGCCGCAGCTGGCGCTCGATCAGCGCCTCGCCGACCGACGCGTCGAGGCCGCTCAGCTTCCGCTCGAGCAGCAGCAGCCCCGCGCCCGCGCCTCCCAGCGCGCCGGTCACGCCGATGCGATCCCCCGGCGCGGCGCCGTCCCGGAGCACCAGATCGTCCTCGTGCGCGGCATGTCCGGTGACGGTGACGGCCACGAACAGCTCGCCGCCGCGGCTCACGTCGCCGCCGCAGATCGTGAAGCCGAGCGTCGCCGCGAGCGCCTCCGCGCCCTCGGCGAAGTCGGTCACCTCCTCGGCGGCCAGGTGGTCGGGCACGGCGAGCACGAAATAGGCCTCGCCGGGGCTCGCTCCCATCGCGGCGATGTCCGACGCCGCTCCGGCAAGGCACTTGTGCCCGAGATCGCGCAGCGATGTGGTCGCGAGCCGGAAGTGCACGCCCTCCACGAACCCGTCGACCGACGTGACGGTCACGCCGTCCGCGCGCGTCACGGCGGCGTCGTCCCCGGACCCGACGATCACCCGGCCACCGCGCTCGCTCAGCGTCGAGCGGATCGCCTCGATCAGGTCGAACTCGGAGCTCACAGCGGCACTGCGATCACCAGCATGTAGGCACACAGCATGACCGTCGCGACGCTCAGGCGCCGGCAACCCGCGATCGCCGCGAGCGGAAGCAGCCAGATCGCATACCAGGGCACGAGCCACGCGGTCGCGAGCAGCACGGCGAGTGTTGCCCAGCCCGCCGCCAGCACCCACGCGCGCGGGTCGGCGCGGTCGCGCCAGGCGCGTTGCAGGAGCACGGCGAGCACCACTGCGAGCGCGACCGCGAGCGCCCCGCGGGTGAAGTGCACGATCGAATTCGGGTCGCCCCCGGTGAGCGCACCAATGCCGTCGGCGAGCCTCTGGGGGACGCTCCAGTGCGTGGTGCGGTCCTGGTTCTGACCGATCAGCACGAACGCCTGCACGGCCTTCCCGCCGAAGGCCGCAAACGCCGCGGGAGCGATCACGGCGACGCCTGTGGCAGCCCCGAGCAGGACCCGCTGCCGGTCGCGGGCCCCGATCAGCATGAAGGGCGCCGTAATCGCGCCGGAGGCCTTGACGGCCGCGCCGGCGGCCCCGAACGATCCCGCTGCCGCGGGCCGCGCGGAAAGCACGGCGAGCACGCCCGCCATCACGCAGAGCATCACGAGCGCGTCGTTGTGGGCGCCGCCCACGACGTGCACGAGCACGAGTGGGTTGAGCCCCACCGCGAGCGCCGCGAACAGGGGGTCGGTGCCGAGGCGGCGGGCGCAGGCCCAGGTGAGGCCGACCACGCCGAGGCTGGCAGCCGCGGTCAGGGCCTTGAGGGTCCAGAACCCGGCCGGCACGCCGAGCTTCGCGAGCGGCAGGGTCGCAAGCGTGAAGAGGGGACCGTACGCGCTGGTGGCGTGCTTCGATCCGGCGAACCCGAACACCGCGTCGGCCGGCGCCGCGTCCGGGCTGTGCGTGTAGGGGTTGAGCGAGTGCAGCACGTCGAGGCGCGCGTAGGCGAGGTAGCTGAAGACGTCCTGCGACAGCAGTGGCGGTGCGAGCAGGAACAAGACGTGAAGCGCCACCACGGCGCCGAGCGCAAGTCGTGCCCCGAGCGAGCGTGCGAGCACCATCACCGCCACGTACGCGACGGTTGCGAGCCACAGCCCGAGGTAGAAGAGCGGGCCGGCGAGATCTGAGTCGGCGAAGCCGGCGCCCAGTCCACGGAAGGGCCCGAGCAGCCAGCCGGGCGAGCCTCCGGCGGTCGCGAGCACCACGCGGGACCCGGCCGCGGCGAACAGGATCGCGAGCGCCAGGTAGATGGCCGCAAGCGCGGCAAGCGCGGCGTGCGCGGCGACGCGCCGCCGGGCGCTACCGCCCGGCGCCGCCGGTGCTCGGGCCGCCGGGCTTGGCGCCCGGGCTGTTGCCGCCCCCACCGCCGCCTCCAGGTGTGCCTCCGGGTGTGCCCCCGGCGGGCGGCGAGCCGCCGCCGTAGATCCGCGGGTCATAGCCGTTGTAACCGCCGCCGGATGAGTTGCCGTAGCCGCCCTGGTTGTTGTTGTAGTAGCCGCCGCGCCCGTTGTACTTGCTGAAGAAGGGCGACCAGGTGATCGAGCTCTTCGGCTGCGGAAAGTCTCCGCAGAAGCCGCCCTTCGCGACCGACATGAAGTTGTGCCAGATCTGCGCTGGGAAGGTCCCGCCCGCGACCGAGATGCCGTGCACGCTGCGCATCTCGCGAAGCGCGTCGGGGTACCCGACCCACACGGCCGCCGTCAGGCGGGGCGTGAAGCCGTCGAACCAGGCGTCGTTGAAGTTGTCGGTGGTGCCCGTCTTGCCCGCTGCCGGGCAGCCGACGTTCGCGCGCGTGCCGGTGCCCTGCTGCACGTTCATCTTGAGAATCTTCGTCACCTCGTAGGCGACCGCGTCCGAGAAGACGCGGTGGCGCTGGGGCTTGCCGAGATCCTCGATCTTCCCGTCGGGGAACTTCACCTTCGTGATCGCGATCGGCTTGTTGCGGATGCCTCCGGAGGCCAGCGTCGAGTAGGCGTTCGCCATCTCGAGCGGCGAGACGCCCCGCTTGAGGCCGCCGAGGCCCTCCGCCGGGTAGCCGTCGAGCTTGGTCGTGATCCCCATCTGCTTGGCCGTGTCGGCGACGCTCTTCGGCCCGAGGTCGAGGTCGAGCTGTGCGTAGACGGTGTTGTCGGAGCGAAGCGTCGCCCGCACAAGGTTCATGTAGCCGCCGTAGGTGTGGTCGTAGGTCTGCACCTTCCACGGCCCGTAGCTGAGCGTGTGCAGGTCGAGCGGCCGCGAGACGTATCCGGTCGAGTTCGGGTTGATGCCCCGCTTGATCGCGGTCGTGAGGACGAACGTCTTGAAGGCGGAGCCCGGCTGGCGATGCCCCTGCGCGGCGAGGTTGTACTGGTTGTGCCGGTAGTGCGAGCTGGACGCCATCGCACGGATGTAGCCGTTGCGCGGATCGATCGCGACGACCGCCGCGCTCGGGTCTCCCGCATAGTTCAGCGTTGAGTCGATTGCGTTGCGGCCAGCCTGTTGCAGCTTCGGGTCGATCGTCGTGTAGACACGCAGGCCGCCCTTGCGCACCGTGTTGACGCCGAAGCGATCGATCAGCTGCTGCTTCACGAAGTCGAAGAAGAACGGCTCACGGATCTTCGTGTAGAGGTCTCCGCGCCGGACCCCGAGAGGCTTCGCCGAGGCATCCGCGGCGATTTGCTTGGAGATGTAGCCCAGCTTGGCCATCTTGGTCAGCACTTCGCGCCGCCGGTCGAGCGCGGCCTTCGGGTTCTGGAACGGGTTCAGCTCGCTCGGCGCCTGCGGAAGCCCCGCCAGCAGCGCCGACTGCTCCAGCGTGAGGTTCTTCGCGGGCTTGGCGAAGAACGTCTCTGCCGCGGCCTGCACGCCCACGGCGGTCTGGCCGTCGACGGTCCCGTAGGGCACCGAGTTGAGGTAGTTCTCCAGTATCCAGCGCTTCGAGTGCTTGTGCTCGAGTTGCTCGGCGAGCCTTGCCTCGCGGATCTTGCGCTCGAGCGTTCGTTCCCGGCCGACGTACAGGTTGCGGACCAGCTGCTGGGTGATCGTGGAGCCACCCTCGACGGTCTTGCCGGCCTCGACGTTCTTGATCGCCGCCCGCGCGATCCCCTCGTAGTCGACGCCCCCGTGGTGGTAGAAGCGCTGATCCTCGATCGCGACCGTCGCGGCCTGCATCGACACGGGGATGCGGACCAGCCCGATCGGGGTGCGGATCTCGTCCGACTGGATGAAGCCGAGCCGCGATCCGTCGATCGCGTACACGGCCGAGCTCGTGCCCTGATCGATCGGCTTCAGCGACTCGAGCGGCGGCGCCGAGGCCGCGACCGAGATCACGTAGCCCGCGATCGACAGCCCGGCGATCGCCATACACATGCCCAGCACTGCAAACGCAAGCAGGATGCGGCTCTGCTTGCGGCTCCGACTGTGGCGTCTGCGCTCGCGATGGGTCATTGGAATGACGAAAGGGCGGCCTGCAGCCGCTATGCGAGTGATTCCGCCTGCCCGCAGCCCTCCCTGCCCAGAAAAAGGGTACCGATCTCAACTTTGCGGACGACCCGGCGAACCCCCCGGTGCCGGTAGACTCGGCACTCGGGATGGCGGTCGACGAGCGCGTTACCTTCTGCCGGATCTGCGAGCCCCTCTGCGGGGTCGTGGCGACGGTCGAGGACGGGCGCCTCACGCAGCTTCGCCCCGACCGCGACCACCCGCTTTCACGGGGCTATGCATGTCCGAAGGGAATCGCGATGACCGGCGTGCAGAACGATCCGGATCGCGTCCTCCACCCGCTGCGGCGCGTCGGAGGGCCGGGCGAGTTCGAGCGCACGACGTGGAAAGAGGCGCTCGGCGACATCGCCGCCAGGCTGCGCCGGCTGATCGACACGCGCGGGCCGGACAGCATCGCCTGGTACATGGGCAACCCGGGCGCGTTCAGCTACAGCCACACGCTCTGGGTGAAGGGGTTCCTCGACGGGCTCGGCTCGCCGCACTACTACTCCGCGGGCTCGCAGGACGTGAACAACCGGTTTGCCGCCTCGGCGCTGCTCTACGGCTCGCCGCTGGTGGTCCCGATCCCCGACCTCAAGCGGACTAGCTTCATGCTGATCGTGGGCGCGAACCCGCTGGTCTCCCACGGGTCGGTGCTGTCTGCGCCGCGGATCCGCGAGCAGCTCAACGAGATCACCGATCGTGGGGGGCGGATCGTGGTCGTCGACCCTCGCCGGACCGAGACAGCCCGTCAGTACGAGCACCTTCCGATCCAGCCTGACGCGGACGCGTGGCTGCTGCTCTCGCTGCTCCACGTGGTCTTCGAGGAGCAGCTCGAGGACAGGCGCTTTCTCGCCGCGCATACGCGTGGGGCCGAAGAGCTCGCGCGTCGCAGCTCCGAGTTCCCCCCTGAGCGGACTGCCGGCGTGACCGGGATCGACGCCGGCCGCGTCCGCGAGATCGCACGCGGTTTCGCGACCGCCCCGAGCGCGGTTGCCTACGGGCGCACGGGTTCCTGCCTCGGCCGGTTCGGCACGCTCGTGGCCTACCTGCTCGACGCGCTGAACGCTGTCACGGGCAACCTCGACCGGCCCGGCGGCGCTGTCTTCGGCCGTCCGCCGATCGCGCTCGACGACGTCGGCGAGAAGATCGGCCTCGCCACCTACGGCAAGATCCGGTCGCGCATCGGCGGTTACCCGGACGTGATCGGGAACCTGCCGGCGACGGTCCTGCCCGAGGAGATCACGACGCCGGGGAAGGGACAGATCCGCGCCCTTTTCGTCTCCGCCGGCAACCCCGTGCTGTCTGTTCCGGACGGCAACGCGCTCGAGCACGCGCTGGAGGAGCTCGACCTCAGCGTGTCGCTCGACATCTACGTGAACGAGACCAACCGGCACGCCGACTACGTGCTCCCCGCGACCACCTTCCTCGAGCGCGAGGATGTCCCGGTCGCCTTCCTCGGCCTCTTCAACACCCCCTTCATCCAGGTCACCAAGCCGGTGGTGCCGCCCGCGGGCGAGGCGCGCCAGGAGTGGCAGGTGATCGACGACATCTCGCGGCGCATCGGAGTCGCGCCGTACTCGCTGCCGGCGCTGCGTGCGCTCGCGAAGCTCGGTCTGCGGTTGAGCCCGCGCCGCCTGATCGACCTCGTGCTGCGCACCGGTCCGGCGGGAGACCTCTTCGGCCTGCGCCGCTCCGGCCTCTCGTTGCGGAAGGTGGCGCGTCACCCGCACGGGATCGTGCTCGGCGAGGACATCGCAACCGGAGTGCTCGACCGCAAGGTGCGCCACGACGGCAGCCGAGTGCGGCTCGACGACGCCGCGATCGGCGAGGAGATCGGGCGGCTGGCAGGCGCCGACGGCGCCTCGCGGGACTTCCCGCTGCGGCTGATCGGGATGCGCGAGCTGCGCTCGCACAACTCGTGGATGCACAACGCGCCGCTCCTGATGCGGGGCGGCCGCACGCACGCATTGCGGATGAACCCGGTCGATGCCGCCGAGGCGGGCGTCGCCGAGGACGATCTGGTCCGCATCTCGTCGTCGTCGGGCGCGGTCGAGGCGCCGGTGATGCTCACGGACGACATGACCCGCGGCGCCGTCGCGCTGCCACACGGCTGGGGTCACCGCGGCGGTTGGCGGGTCGCGAACGAGGCGGGCGGCGTCAACGTGAACCTGCTCGCATCGTCTGACGCGGACGGGCTCGAGCGGCTCGCCGGCATGGCCCATCTGAACGGCATCCCCGTGCGCGTCGAGCCGGCGGCGGTTGGCCCGGCGGCGGCCGATCGAGCCGGCACGGAAGCGCTCGCGGCTCAGGCCTAGCCGGCTTTCAGGCCTTGGATACCGCACCGCCCCGCTGCGAGGCCGTGCTGTTCGACGTGCTCGGGACGCTCGTGCGCCTCGAGCCGCCGTGGCCGCTGCTGCGCGTCGTCTTGAGATCGCGCCACGGCATCGAGTTGTCCGAGCAGCAGGCGCGAGAGGCAATGCGCGCCGAGATCGCCTACTACCTCGAGCACCACACCGAGGGGCGCGACCCCGAGAGCCTCGCCCAGCTTCGGGCGCGCTGTGCGGAGGTGCTCGCGAGCGCGCTTCCGGAAGCAGTCGCACGACTCAGCTCCGAGCAGGTGAGCGAGGCGCTGCTCGAGTCACTTCGCTTCGTCCCGTTTCCCGACGCGGCGTCCGTGCTCGGCACGCTGCGCGTGAGCGGGATGCGCACTGCCGTGGTCTCCAACTGGGACTGCTCGCTCGGCACGCAGCTCGCGAGCCTCGGTCTCGGAGGGCTGCTGGACGCGGTCGTCACGTCGGCCGAGGCGGGCGTGCGAAAGCCGGACCCCGAGATCTTTCGGGTGGCGCTCCGGCGCCTCCAGTGCCCGCCGGAGCGCGCGCTGTTCGTGGGCGACTCGCTCGAGGTCGACATCGCCGGGGGCCGGGCCGCCGGGATCCGCTCGGTGCTGCTCGATCGCGCCGCCTCGGATCCCGATACCGGCGAGGTGGAACGGGTCTTCACGCTGGACAACCTCCCGGCATTGCTGTCCGGCTCCCCTATCGTCTGAGGCCGCCGATGGACGCCCTCGACCAGCCGGACGCCCACTACCCGCGCCTTCCCGGCTTCGACGTCGAGCCGGCCGGGCGCGACCCGCACTGGTTCCCCGTGGGCGCCCAGAAGGGCATGCTCGGCGTGCTCGTCATGCTGGTCGCAACGCTCGCGCTCGCGCTCGTGATCATGCTCGTGTACGCGGCCGCCGGCGTCGGCCACATCAACGACAACAAGTCGTTCGAGTTCATCGCGACGCTGGCCGGTGACTTCGCCCTCGTCGGGGCGGCCTGGGCAATCGCGGTGGACGGCGGCCGGGTCGACCTGCGCACTTTCGGCTTCCGCCGCTTCAAGCCCTCGGCGCTCGGCTGGGTCGTGGTCGCCTTCGCCGCCTACCTGGTGCTCGCCGGCATCTACAGCGTGCTCGTCAACCCGCCGCCCGACAAGCTTCCGGACCAGCTCGGCGCAAACGAGAGCACTCTGCTCGCGGTCCTCACCGGGGCCTTTGTGATCGTGGTCGCCCCGTTCGCGGAGGAGTTCTTCTTCCGCGGATTTCTCTTTCAGGCGCTCCGGCGCTCGTGGGGCACCTGGGCCGGTGCGCTCGGCAGCGCAATCATCTTCAGCGCGATCCACCTCGCGCCTGACAAGTTCGTGCAGCTGGCTATTCTCGGAACGGCGCTTGCCTTGCTCTTCCACAAGACGGATTCGCTCTGGCCATGCATCCTGCTGCACGCACTGAACAACACGCTCGCTTTCGTGGTGACGGTGTAACCGTCTCGACCCGCGCCGCCGTGTCCGCAGTGGGGCTGGTCAAGCGCTACGGGGACCTCACGGCCGTCGACGGGATCGACTTCAACGTCGGCGAGGGAGAGTGCTTCGGCTTCCTCGGGCCCAACGGCGCGGGCAAGACCAGCACGATGAAGATGATCTACGGCCTCGCCACGATCGACGGCGGCCGGCTCGACGTGCTCGGGCACGACGTCGCCCGGGACCGGCGCGCCGTGAAGGCGCGAATCGGGGTGGTACCGCAGGAGGACAACCTCGACAGGGCCTTCCCGGTGCGGGAGAACCTGCTGGTCCACGGCCACTACTACGGCCTGGAGACCCGCGCGCTGGAGCGGCGGGTGGACGACCTGCTCCGTTTCGTGCAGCTCTACGAGCGCGCCGGCGACAACGTGATGGCGCTGTCGGGCGGGATGCGGCGGCGGCTGCTGATCGCACGCGCGCTCGTGAACTCACCGGACCTGGTGGTGCTCGACGAGCCCACCACCGGCCTCGACCCCCAGGCGCGTCACGCGGTCTGGACCGCGCTCGAGCGGCTGAAGCTCGAGGGCGTGACGCTGATCCTGACCACGCACTACATGGAGGAGGCGGAGCGTCTGTGCGACCGCCTCGTGATCATGGACCACGGCGAGATCATCACGGAGGGCACGCCCGACGAGCTGATCGCGGAGCACGTCGGGCGCGAGGTGCTCGAGTTGACGATCGATGACGACACGCCGGTCGAGGACCTGCTCGCCTCGCTCACCAGTTTCTACGATTCGTACGAGCGGGCCGACCGCCAGCTCCTGCTCTACGCCGGCGACGCGGAGCGGCTGCTGGAGGCGATCGACCACTCGCGGTTTCCGTGCGAGCGCTCGGTCGTGCGCCGTGCCGGCCTCGAGGATGTCTTCCTGAGACTCACGGGCCGGACGCTGCGAGAGTGAGCGCGGCCGAGCTCGTCCGCCACGTCGCGCCCAGCCCGCGCATCGCCGCACGGGTCTGGCGCCGCGACGCCCAGAACTTCTCCAAGCTGTGGCGCGGCGCGCTGCTGCCGACTTTCCTCGACCCGCTCTTCTACCTCTTCGCGATGGGCTTCGGGCTCGGTACCTACCTGGCGACGATCCAGGGCATTCCCTACAAGAACTTCATCGCCCCGGGCCTGGTCGCGTCGGCCGCGATGTGGTCGGCGGTCTTCGAGACCACATACAACACCTACATCAAGATGAACGAGAACCGGCTCTACGACGCGCTCGTCGCGACGCCGGTCGAGGTCCCCGATCTCGTCACCGGCGAGCTCGCCTGGACCGCGACTCGCTCGCTCGTGTACGGCACCAGCTTCCTGGTCGTGATCACGGCCTTCGGCCTCGTCGACTCGTGGTGGGCGCTCTTGATCCCCGTCTGCCTGCTGCTGGGCGGCGCATGCTTCGGCGTGATCGGCATGCTCTTCACGGCGCTCGTGCCGAAGATCGATCTCTACAGCTACTTCTTCACGCTGTTCGTCACGCCGATGTTCCTTTTTTCGGGCATCTTCTTCCCGCTGACGAAGCTGCCGAACGCGCTCGAGGTGGTCGCATGGTTCACGCCGCTCTACCACCTCGTGAACCTGATGCGCGAGCTCGCGACGGGCCCGGACCTGTGGCCGGTGATCGGAAACGCCGCCTGGCTGCTCGTGCTGACCGCGCTGATCTACCCGCTGCTCGCGGTGAAGATGCGCGACCGTTTGATCGCTTAGCGGGCTAGCTCGCCGCCGCGACCGCGCGCGGTCGGCTGCGTTTCTTCTGGCCCGCGCTAGACCGGCGGTAACGGTCGAGCACGCTGGTCGCGTGCTCGTAGCCCTGCATGATCAGCCGCGGCCATTTGCGCCTGTCGATGAAGAGGTCGTAGAAGCGCCAGCCGTGGACCTCGGTGTAGTCGACGGGGTCGATCAGGATCAGTTTTCGCCCGAGGCGCCGCACGCTGCGACGCGCCAACTCGAGGTGGCCGGCGTAGCTGATCTGCCGGCTCGCGGTCATGAAGCCCATCCGACGGTCGGTCCACCCCGAGATGTCCTCGCCCTCGAAGCCCTGCGGCAGGATCGTGTTCACGCCGATCACAAGGTCGAGGCGCTCGTGATCGAGCAGCGGCTGCGCCGGGAACACGTCGACGACGCCGCCGTCCGCGTACAGGTGGTCCTCGACCCGCACGGACTCCACCAGGAGCGGCAGCGCGACCGCGATCCGCACGATCTCGGCCACCGTCAGATCCGGCGTGAGCTTCGATCCGAAGGTCTCGAGCCGGCCGTGGTCGATGTTGTAGACGGGCGCATACACCGGGATCGAGGTCTCGCCCAGCGACATGTGCCACAGCTGGCGGTCGAAGAGCTTCGCGATCGCCTCGCCCTTTGCGATCCCGGAAAACCCACGCATCGCCGCGAACGCAAGGCGCGGCAGCCGCGTCCACTGGATGTCGAGGTAGTCCTCGGGCTGCCAGTTGAGCGACTGGTCGACCATCTCCTGCGCCGACAAGCCTGCCGCCATCATCGACCCCCACAGCGCCGAGCCGGAGCAAAAAGAGATCGCCTGCGGCTCGATTCCGGCCTCCTCGAGCGCGCGGGCGACGCCGGCCACCGCGACACATGCGCCGCTTCCACCGGAGAGCACCAGGCCGATCTTCTTGTTGCGAAGCGAGGGGATCGGCCGGCCCTTGAAGGGCGGAAAGATCTTCGTCTGCGCCTTTCGCTGCCGGTCCACGACGGGCAGCGGCAGCAGCGCCCGGCGCGCTGTGCGGACCGAGTCGAGGTCGGACATCATCCGGCGGCCCAGCGCGCCGACATCGTTCAGCCGCGCAAGCTGCACCTTCATGTTGAAGGGGTCCAACGTGTCGAGAGGGGTGGGCATCGGGGCGAGAGTCGGGCTAGCATAGCGGCGCCCTGCCGCGGAGCAACCGGATGCCGATCGATTCTCGTCAAACGTTGCTGGACGCCCTCCGCGAGCACGCGCTCGTGGTGGGAGAGGTGACCCTTTCGAGCGGCCGCAAGGCCCAGTATTACGTCGACGTGCGGCGCACGCTGCTGCTGCCGGAGCCGTTCCGAGCGGCCGGCGCGCTCGTGTACGAGGAGGCCGCGCGGGTCGGCGCAGGGGCCGTCGGCGGCCCCGTCATGGGCGCCGTGCCGATCGCGTGCGCGGCGATCGGATCGGCCCCCGCAGGCGCGCTCACGGCCTTCTTCGTCCGCAAGGACCGCAAGGAGCACGGGCTGCAGCGCTGGGTCGAGGGACCGGAGATCGACGAGGGCGAGCGCGTGCTCGTGGTCGAGGACACGGTCACCACCGGTGGGTCGCTGATCGAGGCGATCGAGCGGCTGAAGCAGGAGGGCATCGCGCTCGCGGGAGCGCTCGCGATCGTCGACCGGCTCGCCGGCGGCGGCGAGGCGATCGAGCGCGCGCTCGGAGAGGGCGTGCCCTACCGTCCGCTGTTCACGATCGACGACGTCTACCCGGAGCGGCCAGACCGCTAGTCGGGCGGCTCGGCTCCGGCCGCGCGGAGCGCGCGCGCTCGGTCGCCCAGCTCCTCGAAACGGATGATCTTGCCGTCGCGGAAGGCGATCACGGTTGCGGTCGGCACCGTCACCTCGGCGCCGCTGCCCTTCCCCTTGATGCGCACCGAGCCGATCGCCACGACTTGGTCCTCCACCTCGTGGAGCTCGTCGATCCGCACCTCGAAGACGTCGAGGTTCTCGGCGTTGTCTGCGAAGAACTCCCGCACCCCGTCGTGACCCTGATACGCGCCCTGGACGGGCGCCCGCCTGGGGATGAACTCGATCTCCGGGTGCATACCCTCGAGGAACGTCTCGACGTCACCCTTGTTCAAGGCCTCGAGGCCGCGGGAGAACTGATCCAGGTCCGCCACGAGTCCATGCACGGTAACGAACGGACCGCGGCCCTCGTGAGCCTGGAGACCGAACGATTGGGCACACTCTTGCCGAGGTGTTGCTCAAGAGCCGTGCGAAAGTCGTGGTGTTCCTTGCGATCTCAGCCGCGCTGGCCGTGGCGATCGCCGGCGCCGCACGCGGATCCGAGGTACGCCCAGAGGCAGTGGCGGCTCGGGCCTGTTCCGACTACTCGAACCAGCGCGAGGCGCAGCTTCACAAGGACACCGCCGATCCTGACGGAGACGGCATCTACTGCGAGTCGCTCCCATGTCCCTGCCTCCGCCCGGATTCCGCGGGCGGTGGGCCGGCGCTGTTCAAGGGGCGCTGCAGGCGGGGCCGGTTGCCCGACTACCGCTGCACTCCCGGCGGCGTCTTCAGGCGCGCGACTGCGGGCCAGGTCTGCAGGCCCGGCTACTCACGGCGGGCCCGCAACGTCTCCGAATCGCTGAAGCGACGGGTCTACCTCTCCTACGGCATCAGGCGCCACTACCCGGGCGAGTACGAGATCGACCACCTGATCTCGCTCGAGCTCGGCGGCAGCAACTCGCAGAGGAACCTGTGGCCCGAGCGGCAGCCCGGTGCGAGGGGCAAGGACCGGGTCGAGAATGCCCTCCACGCAGCGGTCTGCGAGGGTGCGATCGCCCTGCGCAAGGCGCAGTCGAAGATCGCCCATTGGACCGCCGCCGGCTGAGCGTTCCGTAGCTCTACGCGCTTGCGGCCGGCAAGCCGTACCGAGTCCTGAAGACCGCCCCTGCGCTTCAACGCACAACGCGCGCAATCGAAACGCCCCGAGCAGGATTCGAACCTGCGGCCTACTCCTTAGGAGGGAGTCGCTCTATCCAGCTGAGCTATCGGGGCCTGCGCGATAGATTCTAGGTCCGTGGCAGGAGAGTCCTTGAAGAAAGTCGACGGCATCGCCTATCGGGAGGCGCTTCCCGACGGCTGGGACGGCTCCGGCCACACGGCGCTGTTCCTCCACGGCTATCCGACCTCGTCCTACGTCTGGCGCAAGGTGCTGCCGGCCGTCGCCGAGGCGGGCGCGCGCGCAGTCGCGCCGGACCTGCCCGGGTTCGGCGACTCGCCGCCGGTGCTGCCCGGCACGTGGGAGCAGCAGGTGGAAAACGTGGAGCGCTTCCGCAATGCGCTCGGGCTCGACCGGGTGATCCTGGGCGTGCACGACTGGGGCGGGCTGATCGGCCTGCGCTGGGCGTGCGACAACCCCTCCGCGGTGACCGCGCTTGCGATCACCGACTCCGGCTTCTTCCCCGACGGCCGGTGGCACGGGATGGCGCAGGCGCTGCGCACGCCGGGTGAGGGCGAGCAGTTCCTCGCCAACGTGAGCCGCGACCTGCTGGGCGCGGCACTCCGCCAGGTCAGCCCATCGCTTCCCGACGACGCCGTCGACGAATACTGGAAGGCCTACGGCGACGAGGACCGCAAGCAAAGTCAGCTCGACATGTACCGCTCCGGTGACTTCGAGAAGCTCGAGCCCTATCGCGGCAAGCTGACAGCGCTCGGCGTGCCGGCGAAGATCGTGTGGGGCGCGAAGGACGAGTTCGCGCCGGTCGGCGGTGCGTACCGGTTCCAGAAGGAGCTGCCCGGCGCGCAGCTCGTGGTGCTCGAGCAGGCCGGCCATTTCCTGATGGAGGACGAGCCCGAGCGCGTGGCGAGCGAAATCGCAGGCTTCGTCGCAACGGCCGTGCCCGCGCCCGAGGAACAGCCCGTATGAAGGTGATCGTGGTCGGCACGGACGGCTCTGCCACCGCGGAGCAGGCACTTCGCGAAGCGGGCGATCTCGCCAAGAGCACGGGCGCGAAGCTCCACATCGTGAGCGCCTACGAGCCGATCGCCGGCGCGCGCGTGTCAGACGATGCGCCGGAACGCGCGCAATGGCTCGTCGGCCCGGACGTGCAGGTGGACAGCGTGCTCGACTCGGCCGCCGGCGCGCTGCACGCGCGTGGCGTCGACACCGAGTGCCATGCTCGCAAGGGCGACCCCGCCGATGCGCTGCTCGACGTCGCCGAGGAGAACGGCGCCGACATGATCGTGGTGGGCAACAGGGGAATGACCGGCGCGAAGCGCTTCCTGCTCGGGAGCGTCCCCGACAAGGTCTCCCATCACGCGCCCTGCAGCGTGCTGATCGTGCGGACGTCCTAGTCGCGCAGGGCCACTAGTTCGCGACGGTCGCTGTCGCGATGCGCTCTGCCGCCTCTTCGCGCGTGAGCGGGAAGTGGCAGGCAGCGATCGTCCCGCCGCCCTTGGCCTCGAGCGGGGGCTCGACCTGCGAGCAGATCTCCTGCGCCTTCGGGCAGCGGGGGTGGAAGCGGCACGCGCGGGGCGGATTGGTCGGGCTGGGCACGTCTCCGGGCGGCACCTCGCGGCGTCGCGCCTGGGCGAGATGCGGGTCGGGAACGGGCACGGCGGAGAGCAGCGCGCCCGTGTAGGGATGGCGCGGATGGTCGTAGAGCGCCTCGTTTCGTGCCAGCTCGACGATCTTCCCGAGGTACATCACGGCGATCCGATCGCACATGTGCCGCACGACCGACAGGTCGTGGGCGATCAGGATCATCGTGAGCCCGAGCCGCTGCTGGAGGTCGCGCAGCAGGTTGAGAATCTGTGCCTGGATCGAGACGTCGAGCGCCGACACGGGCTCATCTGCGATCACGAGCTTCGGCTTCAGCGCGATCGCGCGCGCTACGCCGATCCGTTGCCGCTGCCCGCCGGAGAACTCGTGCGGGTAGCGGTTGTAGTGCTCGGGGTTGAGGCCGACCTGCTCCATCAGCTCCTGGACCGCCTTGCGCCGCGAAGCCCTTCCTTCCTCGAGGCCGTGGATCACGAACGGCTCGCCGATGATCGCGCCGATCGTCTTCCGTGGATTGAGGGAGGAGTAGGGGTCCTGGAAGATCAGCTGCATCTCACGCCGGAGTGGCTTGAGCTCACGTCGCTTGAGGAGTGAGATGTCACGGCCGTCGAAGCGGATCGTCCCGCTGGTCGGGTCCAGCAGGCGCATTACGAGGCGGGCCGTGGTGCTCTTGCCGCAACCGGTCTCGCCGACCAGGCCGAGCGTCTCGCCACGCATGACGTCGAAGGAGACGCCGTCGACGGCGTGCACCGCGCCAACCTGGCGCTGGAAGAGGATTCCCCGTGTGATCGGGAAGTGCTTGACGAGGTCGCGGACCTCCACGAGCGGCTCGCTCACACCGTGTCCTTCAACGCGACGCTTTCGCGTGCCGTCTCGGGAAGCTTTCCTTCCCGCAGCTCGGCCCAGAGTTGCCGGCGGGTGGAGGGCTGGAGCAGGCACGCGACGGAGTGGTCGTTCTGGTCGTTTACCGGCTCGAGCTCCGGCTCGACGCGGCGGTGTCGGTCGAGCACATACGGGCAGCGCGGATTGAACGAGCATCCGCCCGGGAGCGCGATCAGGCTCGGGGGACGTCCCGGGATCGGCACCAGTGGCTCGCCGCGGGTACGGTCCAGGCGCGGGATCGATCGCAGCAGCCCCCACGTGTAGGGGTGCTCGGGGGCGTCGAAGATCACCGTCGCCGGGCCACGCTCGACCACCTTTCCGGCATACATCACTGCGATCTCGTCGGCGTGCTCGGCGACCACGCCGAGGTCGTGCGTGATCAGCACGACCGCCATGTCGCGCTCTTGTTGGAGGCGCGCGATCAGGTCGAGGATCTGCGCCTGCACGGTGACGTCGAGCGCCGTCGTGGGCTCGTCGGCGATCAGCACCTTGGGGTCGTTCGTTAGCGCCATCGCGATCATCGCGCGCTGGCGCATGCCGCCCGAGAACTCGTGGGGGTAGTTGTCCACTCGCCCCTTCGGGTCTGGGATCCCCACCATCTGAAGCAGCTCGATCGCCCGCGCGCGCGCCGCCGACTTCGACACGTCCTGGTGGGTCTGGATCGCCTCGACCAGCTGCCAGCCGACCTTGTAGAGGGGGTGCAGAGACGACAGCGGGTCCTGGAAGATCATCGCGATGTCGTTGCCGCGGATCGCGCGCAGCTCGTCGGTCGGAAGCGTGAGGATGTCGCGTCCCTCGAGCCGCGCCGAGCCGGAGATGGTCGCGTTCTCGGCACGGGTCAGTCCCATCACGGTCAGCATCGATACGCTCTTGCCGGAGCCGGACTCTCCTACGATGCCGAGCATCCGCCCGGGCGCGACGCTCAGCGAGATGCCCCCGACCGCGTGCACGACGCCGTCCTCGGTGGCGAAGTCGACCTCGAGGTCCTCGACCTCCAGCACCGGCGCCGCCATTACGAGTACCGCACCCGTGGATCGAGGAACGCGTACATGATGTCCACGATCAGGTTCGCGACGATGATGAAGAGCGCGCCGATCAGGACCGTTCCCTGGATCATCGGCAGGTCCGAGTTCTGTATCGAGTCGTAGGCCAGCCGGCCGATGCCGGGAATGTTGAAGACGGTCTCCACGAGGATCGTGCCCCCCAGCAGGACGCCGAGGTCGAGGCCGGCGGCGGTGACGATCGGGTTGATCGCACTGCGGACTCCGTGCCGGAAGACGACGCGCCGCTCCGACAGCCCCTTTGCCCTGGCCGTGCGGATGTAGTCCTCGGACATCGTCTCGATCAGGTTCGCACGCAGCAGCCGCGCGTACAGCGCCGAGAACGACGCGGCCAGCACGAACCAGGGCAACAGCAGCGACTGGAACCAGATCGAGGGGTCCTGCGAGAACGGCACGTAGCTTCCCGCGCCCTTCAGGAAGGGCACCGGGAACTTCCCGATGTCGGAGGCGAAGAGGTAGAGCGACACCAGGCCGAGCCAATAGACCGGTGCGGAGATCGACACCAGGGACAGGCCCATCGTGGCCCGGTCGAGCAGCGAGCGCCGCCTGATCGCGGAGATGATGCCGACCCCTATGCCGGTGATCAGGAACACGATCGCGGAGCCGATTGCGACCGAGATCGACGCCGGCAGGCGGTCCAAGATCTGCTGCTTGACCGAGATGTTGTTCTGGTAGCTGTAGCCGAAATCGAAGTGGAGCACGAGCCGCTTCATGTAGTCGAAGTACTGATGCGGCAGCGATTTGTCGAGGCCGAGGTTGTGCCGGATCTGCTCGACCAGCTGGGGATTGGGCGACCGCCCCGCCCGCAGCGTCGCCGGGTCGGCGGAGGGCAGCGCATAGAAGATGAGGAAGGTGATGAAGCTCACCAGGAACAGCAGCACCACGACCCACAGCAGGCGGCGGATGATGTAGCGGACCATGGTTCCTCTCAACCCTCTCTGACTATCCGGAGAGTACAGAGGCCCCGGCGCGTGAACGCCGGGGCCTCTGGTTCTTCATCTGCGGTGTTTGCCTTTGGCTACTTGAGCGCGCTGAACGCGTAGTCGAAGGCGCCCGAGTTGAACTTGCTGGGGACACCCTTGGCGTTACTCGACTCCAGGCTTACGTTGTTGTCCCACAGCCATGGGATGAAGTACGCCTGGCTCGTGACGTCCTTGTCGAGTTCTGCCCAGGCCTTCGCGGCCTTGGTCGGGTCGGTGACCTGCTTCGCCGCGTTGATCTTCGCGTTGAGCTGCGGGTCGTTCACCTGAGCGGTGTTGACGTTGCCCGACGGCACGATGTTCTCGCCGCTGAACAGCGGGGCGATGAGGCTCTGCGCGGAGAAGAAGTCCGCGCCCCACCCGAGGTTCGGGCAGATCGCGACCTTCGCCTTCGGCACCTGACAGAACTTCGTCAGCATCGTCGCGTGCGGGACCTCCCGGAACTGGAGGTCCAGGCCGATCGCCTTCACCTGCTCCTGGAACGCCTCCGCGGTCTCCTTCGCCGGCGACACGTTGTCCGCGATCGTCAGCAACGCGGGACCGTTGTACTTGCCGCTCGAGTAGCCGGCCTTCTTCATGTAGCTCTTCGCAAGCGCCACGTTGGAGGTCTCGCTCGACATGAAGTCGAACCCGGGACCCTTCGTGCCGCCCCCCTCCTCGAACCCGTCCGCACCGGGCGGGAAGAAGTGCGTCGAGATCGTGCCCAGCGTGGGTCCGCCACGCGTCTGGCGCAGCGCCGTCTTGTCGATCACGGCCGCGATCGCCCGCCGCACGTTCACGTTGTCCAGGGGCTTCACCGTCGTGTTGAGCGAGATGTAGCGGTTGCCCCCGCTCGACGTGATCGAGAGCTGGTCCTTCGTGCGCTTGAGAGCCTGCTTCAGCACCGGCGTCGGCGGGGCTGCGTAGTCGCCACTCAGCAGGTTCTGCCCGCTGAGCGTCTGCTTCGCCGCCACCGTCGCGTCGCTGCAGCACGTGATGTTGATGCGGTCGAAGTAGGCCGGCTTGAAGTCCGATGCCTTGTCCCAGCTCGGATTGCGAACCAGGACCAGCTTCTGGCTCGGCTTGTAGCCGGTGATCTTGCCCTTGCCGTCGTTCTGGATCATGTAAGGGCCGGTGAACACCTGGTGCTGCCCGTACGTCGACTGCTTTCCCTGGTCGTACTTCTGCGCGTAGTCCTTCGGGACCGGGATCGTGCAGGGCATCCCGAGCGCCCCGCCGCCGGTGAGCACGCCGGCCGGCTTATCCGTGTTGATGACCAGCGTCTGGGCGTCCGGCGCCTGGATGCCCGAGATCTCCTTGGCCTTGCCGCTCTTGAAGGCGGCGACACCCTTGATGTCGCTGTAGTAGAGGTTCGCGTAGCCGTTGCCGACCTGGGGGAGGAAGCAGCGCTCGAGCGCGTACTTGATGTCCGCCGCCTTCACCGTCCTGCTCTGCAGCGGCGCGCTGTACTTGATCCCGCTCTTGATCTTGACCGTGACCGTCTTGCCGCCGTTGGACTGCTTCGGCAGCGCCTGGGCGATGTCAGGCGTCGGCTTGGTCTCGCTGGGCTTCCAGCCGTACAGCCAGCGCTGGGTCGTGAAGCCGACCTCCTGGTAGTCGGACTGGTAGTACCAGTAGCCGGGGTCGAGGCTGTCGATGCTGCCGGCGGTGTCGAGGACCTTGAGCGTGCCGCCCTTTTTGGCCTCGCCCCCGCTCCCCCCGCCGCCGCAGGCGGCAATCAGGAGCACCGCTGCGAGGGCCGTGACCACGGCGATAGAAGTTTTCAGACGCGAGATGGGCATGCAGTTCCTTTCCTCAAACAAGGGTTCCCCTGGCTATTTCCCCTGGAATGTCATTTTCCTACCCGCGGATTGAGGGCATCGTGCAGGCCGTCGCCCAGCAGGTTGAAGGCCAGCACGGTCAGAAGCAGGGCCGCGCCGGGGAAGACCATGTACCACCAGGCCGTGTCGAAGATCGAGGTGGCGTCGGCGATCATCTGGCCCCAGCTGGCGTTCGGAGGCTGAATCCCGACCCCGAGGAACGACAGCGCCGCCTCGAACAGGATGTTCTGGGGGATCACCAGCGTGCTGTAGACGATGATCGGCGCGACCAGGTTGGGAAGCAGCTCGCGGAAGACGATCCGCCGGTTCGATGCGCCGATCGAGCGCGCCGCGTCGACGAACTCCTTTTCCCGCAGCGACAGGACCTGCCCGCGAATGATTCTTGCGATGTAGGTCCAGTTGACGAACGCGATCACGAAGATCACGACCGTGAGGCCCGGCTTGATGATGCCGCCGAGGCAGCCGTTACCGAGCGAGCAGGCCGATGCCAGCCCGATCCCGAACAGCAGGATCGGGAAGGCGAGCAGCACGTCGATCGTGCGCGAGAGCGCGGTGTCGACCCAGCCGCGGTAGTAGCCGGCGATCATTCCCACCGCGACGCCGATCGCGACCGAGATCGCGGTCGCGATGATCGCCACCTCGAGCGACACACGCGCGCCGTAAAGGACGCGCGAGAAGACGTCGCGGCCGAGCTGGTCGACGCCGAACGGATGCCCGCTGCTGGGCCCGGTGGGGGTGCCGAACGAGTCGAGCGCCTTCGGGTTTTGGTGGGTCGGCCCCGCGGCCCCCACGAGCTTGACGATCAGCGGCGCGAAGACCGCGCACAGCACGAGAAAGACGATGAACGCGGCCGCTGTGAGCGCCACCTTGTCGTCTCTCAGCCGCCGCCAGAAGAGCTCCAGCGGCGAGCGTGCGGCGATTGCCGCGGCACCGCCCTCGAAGACCTCGAAAGCCTCGTCGGGCTGCTCGCGCGTCGGGTCGACGGCGCCTGTCGTCAAGCTGGGTTTCTTCTCTTTCTTCGTCCCCGCGGGGGCGGGGGTTCTCTCCCTGGCGGGCAGTGTAGCCCGAGCTTTGGCCTACTCCGCTTCGTAGAGGGATTCGGCGGCGAGCCGCTGTCCCCCTTTGCCCCAGAGCTGGACCTCGAGATAGAGCTCATCGGGGCCGAGGCCGCTGACCGCGTCGAGTGCCACGAGCGTGAAGCGCCGCGCGGATCCGAGCCCGCACTGATCCACGGTCTCGCCGTCGAGCTCGGCCGTCACGACGGTCGCCCCCGCTGTGCCGGCGCCCAGTGGGACCCCCCACACGAGCGTCACGTCGCCCGTCGCGTCCCCCGGCCCGCGCCAATGGGCGACCACCTCGTCGCTCAGGTCGATCTTCCAGTGCGGGTTTTGCTCGGCCGTCTCGTCCGTGTAGTCCGCGACTGCCAGGAAGTCGGCCGGCTCGCCGTCGTCGGTGCGCGCAAAGGACACGTACCCGAAGTACTCGAGCCCTTCGCCGACGCGCGCCGTCCCGGGGACATACGTGCGCCCGCCGTAGAAGCGCTCCGGATGCCACACGATGCGCGCGGGGTCAGCCGGGCCCGGCCCGTCCTCGACGGCGTCGCAGGCGGCGAGGAAGGCTTCCGCGAGGCGCTCCCCGAAGCGCCCGTAGGGCTCCAGCTCGTGCGGCGGCTCGGCGATGAAACGCGGGAACGGCCTGTCGGTCGGAGCCACTACGGCCCCGGCCCTACGCCCGCGGCCTGCGGCGCGATCTCTTCGGAGGGCGGCGTGACCACCGGCCCGCCGCCCCAGTGCGCACGCGCCAGCATCGGGGAGACAAGCACGAGCACCGCGACGACTCCGAGTCCGGCGGTGAGGAAGCTCGCGCGTGGACTCAGGACCGCCGCGATCACGCCTCCGAGCAGGAAGCCGACACCCGGCATCGCCTTGCCCGAAGCTTCGAGCAGGCCGACCACGCGCGCCTGGAACTGGGATGCGGTCAGCTCCTGCACGGCACTCAGGACGGAGACCCATTGCATGCCGTTGCCGAGGCCGCCGAACGCTGCAGCGAGGCATGCAAGCGCCAGGGTGCCCGCCGCCGCGAGGCCGAGATACGAGAGGCCGATCGCGAGCGTGCTGAAGAAGAGCACCGGCTTGAGCGACATGTGCTGACCGACGGCCGTGAAGACGAGGCTCCCCACCACCATGCCGATTCCCCACGCCGAGAGCAGCGCCCCGTAGCCGGAGTCCCCGGCGTGCAATGTCTCCTTGGCGTAAACGATCTCGATCGGAATCACGGCGGTGAAGAACACGAACGCGGCTGCCTGTGCCAGGAGCAGCGCGCCCAGCGCGCGATTCCGGCGCACGTAGCGAATGCCGGCCAGCAGCCGTGTGCTCGCGCGCTCGGGCTGTGCCTTCACCTGCGGGAGCGCGCGGGCAAGGGCAAGCGTGGCCGCGACCACCAGGAACGACGCGGCATCGCAGAAGAGCGCAGTCTCCACGCCGAGCCCGGCCACCACGAGCCCTCCCAGTGCCGGGCCGAGTGCGCCGGCACCGGTGAAGCCCACGTTGATCACGGCATTTCCCTGGCGCAGCTGGTCAGCCGGCGTGAGGACCGCCGCTGCGGAGGCACGCGTGAAGGCACGCGCGGCGATCGCGAGCGTCCCGTCGGCGACCGCGAGCGCGATCACGAGCGGCAGCGAGAAGCTGCCCGCGGTCAGCGCCAGTGCCGCGAACACCACCGCTTCGCCGAGATAGAGCGCGGGCAGCACCGCCTTCGTCCCGATCGGCTCGGTGCGCGCCACCACCAGCTGGCTGAGGAAGGCCGGCAGGAAGTGCATGCCGATGAACAGCCCCGCCGTCGCGAGCGGGCTCCCGGTCTGGTCGAACACCAGCACGGCGAGCGCGATCTCCCCGACCCAGTTGCCCAGCTCGTTGAAGGTGTAGGCGCCGGCGAGCCGGCCGAACCCGGGAAGCTTGAGTGGTGCCAGGGCCTCTTTCAAGCGCTTGACCAGACGCGGCTTCTGATGCCCCGCGTTCCTCCCTGAATCGTCCGTCGGTGCATCGAGGGTTGCATCACAGTACCGGGAACTTGCCAGGGCTCCAACGAATGTCCAGATTGTGCAGTCGATCCCGCAATACAGGCGGGTAGGGCAGGGCACGCGCACTCGAACATTCGTCCAGCGCAGCGCCCCTCGGTCGGTCGAAATGGGAGGTCCAGTGGGTTACCGGAACTAGTCCGTGAGGGACTCGCGATGGGAGCGCCGGCCAGATGGCGAGGCGCTCCCCTCGGTTTCGGCGGTGTCATATTCACCAAATGAGCACGTCCGCACAGCCGGCCGTCCGCCGCCTCAACTGGGGCTGTGGCGCCCACGGCGAGCCCGGGTGGATCAACTCCGATCGCTGGGATCTGCCCGGCGTGAACCTGGTCTGCGACATCCACGACGGGCTCCCGCTGGAAAGCGAGAGCATCGACTACGCCGTCAGCATCCACGCGCTGCCGGAGATCGTCCACGCGGAGATCGACACGGTGCTCCGCGAGTTGCGCCGCGTGTTGAAGCCGGGCGCCACCCTGCGCCTTGCGCTGCCCGATCTCGAGCGCAACATCCAGGCCTATCTGAGGGGCGACCGCGACCATTTCCTGATCCCCGACGAGCACGCCGCCACGCTCGGGGGCAAGCTCTCGCTCCAGCTCGCGTGGTACGGCTACGTGCGCACCCTCTTCACCTACGACTTCGCCGCGGAGCTCCTTCACAAGGCCGGCTTCACGAGCGTCGAGCGGTGCCGGTATCACGAGACCAGGAGCGCGCACCCCGAGATCGTCGAATGCGACAACCGCGAGGACGAAACGCTCTTCGTGGAGGCCGTCCGCTAGCACCCGAGGGCCCGCTCCCTCAAGAAGACTTCGCCGGGCGCCGATAGCCCTCTGACCGGGTTCTTTTCGAACCGGGAGGTAGCCCTGGCCGCCCGCCCCAGCCGATTCGTGATCGCTTTGGAGCTGCTCGCGCTTGCAGCAGCAGTACTGGTTGGCGTGCTCACGGACGCGGACTGGGACCCGACGCTCTTCGCGGTGCTGCTGGTGTTCTCGGTGGCGAGCGACGTCACGGCATCGGATACGTCGTCGAGCGTCAAGATCTCCGGGAGCTTCCTGTCACTGGTGCTGGCGATGGTGTTCCTCGGCGGCACGCCGGCGGCCGTGATCGGGGTCGCGACGATCGCGATCGGCTGGTTTCGCTGGCGTGATCCGGCTCCCTTCTTCCTGAACAACCTGCTGGCCTATGCGTGGTTCCCGCTGCTCGGTGGCGTCGCCTTCCAGGCGGCCCGCAGCGCAACCAGCGTGGGCGAGGGCGACGGCGGTTTCTACCTGCTCGTCTTCGCCACGTTCATGTTCGCGCTGGCCGTGAACTTCGTGATCATCGCGGTGCACCGCGTCCACATCGAGAAGAAGGTCTCGATGATCGACATGGTCCGCAAGCTGGTGATCCCGGTGCTGCCCTCCGAGCTTGCCGCCGCGCTGCTGGCGGTCGGGATCGCCTACCTCTATGAGCAGGTCGGGATCGCCGCGATCGCGCTCTTCGGCCTCGTGCTGTTCACGTTCCAGTACCTGCTCGGGCAGCTGCTGCTCTCCGAGCAGCGGTCCGAGGAGCTCGAGCGCCGCGGCACGCAGCTGACCACGCGGACGAAGCAGCTCGCGAGCCTCCAGGTGGGCGTCCTGAGCGCGATCATGCACACGCTCGACCTGCGGGACAAGATGACGGCACGCCACTGCGCCGCGGTCGCGCGCTACGCGCGAGAGATCGCGCTCGCGGCTGGCTTCTCGCAAGAGGAGCAGGAGCTCGTCCACACGGCCGGCCTGATGCACGACATCGGCAAGTTCATCTTCCCCGACCGCATCTTGAAGACCGACACGAAGCTCACCGAGGAGGACTGGCAGATCATCAAGATGCACCCGTACCAGGGCGCCAAGGTGGTCCGCCAGATGGAGGGCTACGGGCCGGTCGGCGACATCATCCTCGCGCACCACGAGCGCATCGACGGCAAGGGCTATCCGCGCGGCCTGAAGGGCTCCCAGATTCCTGCGCTCTCCCGGATCATCTCGGTCGCCGACACCTACGACGTGATGACCGCGCGCGACTCGTATCGCAAGCCGGTGTCGTCCTTCGAGGCGATCCAGGAGCTTCGCCGCGTCTGCGGCGGCCAGCTCGACGCGGAGTTCGTCGAGATCTTTATCCAGGTGCTGGCCGGCAAGGACGTCAAGTTCCGCCACGGCGAGGACGCCGACTTCGATCGCGAGCTTGGGATCGAGAAGCGGGTGCAGGAATACTCGATGCCGCTGCCGCAGGTCACGGGCGAGCCGTCGGTCGAGGCGGTCGAGCTCGAGGCCGCCGAAGCGGCCGAGACGACCTAGCCGTCACCAGCTAGGCGTCGCGAAGCTCTGAGGCCGCGCGCTCGGGCGGCATGACGTTGACGTTCACGCCGGTGCCGAGCTCGAAGCCGGCAAGCTGGGTCAGCCGCGGCACCACGTCGATGTGCCAGTGGAACGTGCCCGCGCCGCGGGGCGCGGTGCGCACCCAGAGGTTCAAGGGCGGCGGCCCGCCGAGCGCGTTTCGCAGGCGCAGCAGCCCGTCGTGCAGCAGCCGGGCGCCCGTCGCCTCGGCATCCGCGAAGCTCGCCTGGTGGGAGCGGGGCACGAGCTGGAGCTCGTATGGCATGCGGGACGCGTATGGCGCGAGCAGCACCGCCTCGTCGTCGACCGCGACCACGCGCTCGCGCCGGCGGATCTCCTCCTGGAGCAGATCGCACATCAGGCACGCGCCCATCGTGCGCGTGTTGTGAGCCGTGAACCGTTCGCGCTCGCGGGCGACCACGGTCGGCACGAAGCCAAGGCCGTAGGCCTGGGCGTGGGTGTGCTCGAGCGACGCCCCGGCCGCCTGGCCCTCGTTGACCATGATGTGGACGTAGGAGGAGTCCGCGGCCGCCAAAGCCGCCGCGCGCTCCTTCCAGCCCTCGGTCGCGAGCGCCGTCTGCTCGGGGCTCAGATCGCTGATCGAGCTGACGTGCTCGGGCGTGTGCGCGATCACCTCGTGAATGCCGGTCGCAGGCGCCGACGAAAAGAGCTGCGGGTCGCCGCGTCCCTCGCCGAGCGGATCCGGAGGCTCTTGCGGCGTGCCTTCGCCCAGCAGCGGGAACTTGTTCGGGACCGCGCGCACCAGCCAGCCAGGCGTGTCGGGCGCCCCGCCGCCCGGCCGGAGCGCCCAGGTCTCGGGGGGCGTCCAGTCCTCACGCCCCTCGCAGAGCGGGCATTGCTCGCGCGCCTGGGCATGGACCTCCGACGGCTGAAAGCTCAGCGGACGCTCGGAGCGCTTCGGCGCCAGCACCACCCGCAGCCCTGTCAGCGGGTCGATTCGAAGCTCGGGTGCCGTTTGCACTCAGTCGGGGCGCTGCGGTCCGCCGCCGGCCCTTCGCTCGGCCTGGGCGGCCTCGAGGAACGGCGTCACGAGATCGATGGGCACCGGGAAGATCGTCGTCGAGTTGCGCTCGGAGGCAACCTCGATCAGCGTCTGGAGGAAGCGCAGCTGGATCGCGACCGGGTGCTTGCCGATCGTCGCAGCCGCCTGCGCCAGCTTGTCGGAGGCCTGGAACTCGCCCTCGGCGGCGATGATCTTGGCACGCCGCTCGCGCTCGGCCTCCGCCTGGCGGGCCATCGCGCGCTGCATCGTCTGCGGGATCTCTACGTCCTTGATCTCGACCGTGGTGACCTTGATCCCCCACGGCTCGGTCTGCTCGTCGATGATGCGCTGAAGCTCCTCGTTCAGCCGGTCGCGCTCCGACAGGAGCGTGTCGAGCTCGGCGCGACCGAGCACGGCCCGCAGAGTCGTCTGTGCGATCTGCGAGGTCGCGACGAGGAAGTTTTCGATCTGGACGATCGCATCGTTCGCGTTCACGACGCTGAAGTAGCAAACGGCGTTCACCGAAGCCGGCACGTTGTCGCGCGTGATCACCTCCTGCGGCGGGATGTTGAGCGTCACCGTGCGGAGATCGACGCGGACCATCTTGTCGACGATCGGGATCAGGAAAATCAGCCCCGGCCCCTTCTGGCCGATCAGCCGGCCGAGGCGGAACACGACCCCGCGCTCGTACTCCCTCAGCACTCTGATCGAGCTCGCGAGCGCGATGAACGCGAAGAAGAAGACGACGCCGACGATCGTCAGGGCGACGGCCATGGCGCCCTACTCTACTCGCTGGGGTGTGGATTCCGGTACGCCCGGAGTGACCGTCAGCGTGAGCCCGTCCACGCGTCGCACGACCACCTCCTGGCCGGGCTCGAGCCGGCTGTCGTCGTCGGTGTGCGCACGCCAGAGCGCACCCCTCACGAACACGTGACCGACGGGATCGAGCGCCGTGCGGACGATCCCCCGCGCGCCGATCAGCTCCTCGGCGCCGGTGTGCACCTGGCGGTGGCGGGCCTGCACGGCCTTGCTCATGATCCACACGAAGGAGCTGCCGAGCAGGGCCGCCGTGAAGATCACGATCGGGACCGAGATCTCGAAAGCGTCGTTGTTCGTGTCGAACAGCAGCAAGCCGCCGAAGATCAGCGATATCACGCCTCCGGCCGCAAGGGCGCCGTGGCTGACGATGAACGCCTCTGCCACGAATAACCCGAACGCGAGCAGGATCAGCAACAGCCCGGCGATGTTTATGGGGAGCTGCGCGAGGCCGAACAGCGCGATGATCAGCGAGATGCCGCCGATCGCACCGGGAAGGATCGCGCCGGGGTGGAAGAGCTCGAGGCCCAGGCCGATCAGGCCGAGCGTGAAGAGCAGGAAGACCGTGTTCGGGTTCACGAGCAGCTCGAGCACCTGGAACTTGAAGGGCAGGTCCCGGGACTCGATCCGCGCACCGGTCGTGTCGAGCCGCCGGGCCTTGGGGCCCTTGACGCGGTAGCCGTCGAGCACCCGGACCAGCGACGGGACGTCGGGCGCGATCAGATCGACTAGATGGCGGCGCTTCGCCTCGGTGGCGGGGACGTTGGTGGCCTTGCGGACCATCTGCTCGGCGAGGTCCGGGTTTCGCCCGTGTCCCTCCGCGAGCGCGCGCACGTAGGCGGCCGCGTCGTTTCGGATTTTCCGCCCGAGCACCTTGTCCTCGTTGCCGCCACCGAGCGAGATCGGCGTGGCCGAGCCGATGTTCGTCTGCGGTGCCATCGCCGCGACGTCGGCCGCCTCGGTGATGTAGAGCCCCGCCGAGGCCGCGCGGGCGCCGTTGGGCGAGACGTAGACCACGACCGGCATCGGCGCGGCGATCATCCGCTTGATGATCTTGCGCATCGAGTCGTCGAGCCCGCCGGGCGTGTCGAGGCGATAGATCACCAGGTAGGCGTGCGCCTTTTTGGCATCGTCGAGTGATTGCTTCACCCACTCCGCCGAGGCGGGATTGATCGTCAGGTCGAGATCGATCGACTGGATCAGCTTCGATTGGCGCTGGGGCTTCTGTTGCGCGGGCGCGGGGGCCGTCTCCAGCACCAGGCCGATCAGCAGCAGAAGGGTCGCCAGAGCGCGAATGCGCATCTCGAGCTAATTATCGAGCCCGGCGAACCTGGCTGCCTCGCCCTGATCGAGGAAGAAGTGGACGGCGACCACCTTCCCGTCCTGGACTCTCCAGACGGAGGCTGGACGGTGCTCCATCTCGACGCCGTGTCGCTCTGTCCGCGCCCTCACCAGGACGGGCACCACGACCTGATCCCCCGCGTCGATGAACTCCTCGATCTTCACGTGGTAGCTGTGCCAGGGGAGCAGCCAGTCACGCCAACCTTCGACCAGCCCGGCGAGGCCGTCATAGGTCAGGCGGGGCCCCCCGGTGGAGGAGGGCTCGAAGATCACCTCGACGTCCGCAGCGACCGCTCCGGTCGGCGTTCCCGTGAAGCCGGTGATCGGATCGTCGCTGTTGAGCACCTCGACGAGATCGATCTCGTCGGGCATGAAGCTCCTCACGAGCGCGACGTTTCGCTGGACACGGCTAGCGAGCGTAACGGGTGATGTCGCGGGCGAGGGCGGCCTCGGAGGAGTAGCCCCCCTGCTTCACGTACTCGACGCCGCCGCGGCGGTCGTAGTAGACGGTGGTCGGGAACACGCGGTCGCCGTGGAACACCTTCGCGATCTTGCTGTGCGGATCGAAGAAGCTCGGATACGGAACGGGAAACTTGTCGAGGAACCGCTTCGCGCCGTCCTTCGAGTCCTCGCCGTCCACCCCCAGGAATGCGATCCGCTTGCCGCGCCGGCTGACCTGCCGCTGAAAGAACGGGAATTCGAAGCGGCAGGGACCGCACCACGAGGCCCACTTGTTCACGACCACCGGATATCCGCGGAGTGCGCCGATCTCCCGCTGAAAGGAGGCCGGGCCACCCTCGACGAGCTCGCCGGGCCGGTCGTAGAGGCTTGCGAGCGGCGCGGGGGCGCCTGCCAGGGCCCGCTTGTAGGCGGCGGGCGTGACCGCGCTCTTGGGTTCCTTGGAGCCGCAGGCCGCGAGCCCTGCAAGGATCGTTGCAACGGCAATCAGCACGAGTGCCAGCCGGAATGCGATTGAGGCCCGAGGGGTCACCGGCGCTCAAACGTACTCAAAGTCACCCGTCAGGGTGCCGAGTATCCAAATTTTGGATACTTCCGCCGCGCCGGTGCTTTAATGTCTTACGTACCGCGCTCGGGAGGACGCAGGTCTTGCGAGTCGCGGAAGCTGCCGCTGGCGCTGAGCTTTCTTCACACGGCGGGCCAAGGGACGAACGTTGCAGCCGCCGTCGGCGTGTGACGGTGTCCCGTTAGCGAATCAGCCTCAAGATGGCCAACATGACCCAGGTGGCCGAAAAGGCCACGAATATTCCTTCCCGGGGAGACCTCGAGCGTGTCGAGAAGTTCACGCGCGAGCCGTTCCCGGTCGACAACGAAGCGCTGCGCCCCGGCAGCGCGCGTCGGCGTGCCTTCGATGCCGCTTTGGCGGAGATCGAGGCCGGCCGTGAAGAGCCGAGCGTCGAGTGGCGCCAGCAGTTCTCGCTCATGCTCGGGCTCGAGCGGCTGCTCTGGGACGAGGAGCCGAAGCTGGTCGACGGGACGGTGCTGTCAGCCCACCAGGTGGACGCGCTCTCGGGCACGCTCACCGCGCTGATCGCGGAGACAGAGCGCCAGAACGGGCAGGCGGCGCAACTCGCCGCGTACGAGGAAGAAGAAGAGGAGCCCGACGACGACGAGGACGACGAGCTCGAGGGCGACGAGGACCCGGACTGGCCGGCCGACGAGACCGGCAACGGCAACGGCGACTTCGGCGAAGAGGATGTAGAGCAGGTCGAGGAGCAGCCGGAGGATCCCGGCGCGGCGCGGCGCTTCTGGTTCGAGCACGCGACCGGCGCGGGCAAGACCGTCGCCGCGCTCGGCTTTGTCGAGGCCTCCCGGACCGGTGGAACCCTGATCCTGACGCACCGCCGCAACCTCGTCGACCAGTTTCTCGGCGAGCTGCGCGACCGCGGCTACTCGAACCGGATCGCGCCGCCGCTGCTGAAGAACCACGACCGTGCCGACGGGCCGGTCACGGTCGAGACCTATCAGTGGTTCGTGCGCAACGCCGGCAACATCTCGGACGCCTACGCGATCGTGATCTGCGACGAGGCCCACACCGCGCTCGGCGAGAAGACGAGCGCGTCGATCCGCAGGTGGCAGGGCCCGGTGTTCATCGGCATGACCGCGACCGGCGCGCTGATCGCCCGGCACGTCACCGACCTGTTCCCCACCCAGACGAGCCGCTTCGACCTCGCCCAGGCGGCACGCCGTGGCGTGATCGCGCCGCTTCGCTGCATCCGGATCCCCCCTGGCCCGCAGGTCCGCACACTCGCAAAGGTCCCGCTTCGGCGCGGCGAGGTCGACCAGGACTTCGACCAGGAAGAGCTGGCCGCACTGCTCGACCAGGGCCCATTCAACGCCGCGATCGCCGACCTCTACCGGGTGCGCTTCAAGCACCTGCCCGGCATCGTCTACACGGCCGGCGTCAAGCACGCCGTGAACGTTGCAAAGGCGTTCAGGGCGGCCGGCATGAAAGCCGAGGCCGTCTCGGGTGAGACGCCCAAGCGCGAGCTTGCGCGGATCCTCGCTGCGTTCGAGCGCGGCGAGGTCGACGTGCTGCTCAACGCGATGCTGCTCGCGGAGGGCTGGAACTCTCCGCGCGCAACGGTCTGCATGCACCTCGCTCCGACCGCTTCCCGCCGCATCTACCAGCAGCGCGTCGGCCGCGTGACCCGGCGCAACCCCGGCAAGGAAGCGGGCATCGTGATCGACTTCGTGCATCCTGCGACGACGCACGACGAGCCGATCATCACCCTTCACAAGCTGCTCGACCGCGACGTGTACCGCGGCGGGGCGATCGTGGTCGGCCCGGTCCGCCGCGGCCGCGGCCGCCGGCTGCGCGTCGAGCGCCGCATCGTGCCCGTGACCGACGATCACGACCGCCGCTGGCGCGTCTTCGAGCGCGAGCTTTGGCGGATCGCTGTCGAGTACCTGCCGCCCGACGAGCAGCACGGCTGGGCCGCTCTTGCCGGAGCGCGCGTGACCGCGAACGGCTGGCGGCGCGCGAAGGCAACGCTTCACCATGACGCGGGCGGCGAGCTGCGACGACGGTTCCTGCTCGAGTGCGTCAGGCGCAACCGCAACGCACAGCTTCGCCAGCGGGCGCTCGCGGAGATCGCCGCGCGGCGCGACGCCGAGGGCTTCGACGACGCGATCGAGATCATCGGCGGTTGGTCACGCGAGGAGCGCCGCGAAGGTGCGCGCACGATGTTGCAGGCGCTCGCCGAGCGCCGGATCGGCCGGCGTGACCAGGCCCAGGCGTGGTTGTGGCGCCTCGCTGAGTACTCCCGCGACGTCCACGAGGAGTACGCGGTCCAGCGCTGGCCGGAGACCAAGCGGCTGCTCGGCCTGCTGGTGAACTCCTCCGGTGCGGCGCACGGGCGCAACGCCCGCCGGCTCGTGCACGCCTCGCGCAAGCACGACCGCCGGCTCGCCGCGGCGCTGCTCGCGGCTGCGCTCGGGCACTCGCCCGAGGCCGAGGAGGTCCTGCGCGGTGCGCGGAACCGCATGGCACGCAAGCCGTCGGCGCTGGCGCGCGAGCTGGTCCGGAACTTCCCGAAGGGCGGCAAGCGCCGGCGTAAGAGCAAGCGGCAGGCCTCTCCCGGGAAGAACGGCAGGGTCAGGAACGACCAGGCGCTCGAGGCGATCGATTCACCCGAGACGGGCGAGCTGATGGACCCGGCCGAGCTGGCCGAGCACGGCATGTCCGTGGTCGACGCCTCCGACCAGGACTAGCCGGCTATCGCACCAGGTGCACCTCGCCTGCGGCGAGTGTGTGCTTCGCACCGTCGGATGTGAACACGATCAGGTTGCCCTCGTCGTCGATCCCGCGCGGCTCGCCCTCGAGCTGCTCGGCGCCGGCGGTCCACGCGATCGTCCTTCCGTGCAGCGCGTCGCGGGGGCGGTAGGCGGACAGAAGGCGGTCGCCGCTCGCCGGCAGCCATTCCGCGAGCCGCTCGAGGAGCACCGTGAGCGCCTCATCCCGGCTCGCTGGCGCTCCCTGGGCGATCCGCAGCGACGTCGCCGTGTCGCGCAGATCGGGATCGAGCTCGCCCTCGGCGGTGTCCACGTTGAGGCCGATCCCGATCACCGCCCACTGCTCCTGCGGGCGGGCCTCGATCAGGATGCCGGCGACCTTGCGCTGGTCGATCCAGACGTCGTTCGGCCATTTCACCGCGCAGCGCACGCGCGCGACGCGCTCGCAGGTCTCGCATACGGCCACGGCGGTGACCAGCGGCAGCAGCTCGACCGCAGCCGCGTCTGTCCGCACGACGATCGACAGTGTCAGGGCACGCCCGGCCGGTGCGACCCAGCTCCGGCCCTGGCGCCCGCGGCCGGCCGTCTGCCGCTCGGCGACGACGACGGTGCCTGCCGGCGCACCGGCGCCCGCGAGCTCCCGCGCACGGTCGTTCGTCGAGCCGGTCAGGTCCAGATGCACGATCGGGCCACCGAGCGGGTTTGCGCCCGCGACCGGCTTCAGGGGCTCCATGGCCTCAGCTTCACCTCTGCGTCGGCGCCGGCCTGGAGGGCCTCCGCGGCGCTGCCGCCGTTCACGGCGATCGCGATCGCCCGGCTCGAGTCCTCGAAGACGACCGTCCCGCCAGGCTCGGCGTCTGCGAACGTGCGCCCGTGCACGGCCCGCAGCGTGCGCGGACCCGCCTGGACCCGCAGGTCCCGGCCCGGGAGCAGGTCCGCTTGCTCCAACTGGTCGCGATGGAGGTTGAGCTGGAGGTTCCCGAAGCGATCCACGGCGAGCACACGGGCGGCGACCTCGCCGGCGAGCACCTTCGGTCGGGGCAGGTCGAGGGGCGTGACGTCGTCCGGCGCAACCTGGCTGCCCGCGTGCTCGATCGGCGTGCCCAGCGCGAGCCGCGCTGCCACCGGCGCGAACAGATCACGGCCGTGGAAGGTCGCGGAGACCGGCTCGAGCCGGTACGGGCTGTGGGCGAGGTCGATCGCGACGTCGACTCCGCCACAGCGATCAGCAGCCGGCCAGAGCAGGCCGTTGTCCGGCCCGACGAGCAGCTGCCCGTCGCCGCAGCGAAGCGCGAGCGGACGGCGTGCCGTGCCGACGCCGGGGTCGACGACCGCGAGGTGAACCCCCTTCGGCACGTAGTCGAGCGCGTTGCGAAGCGCGAGCGCTCCCGCGCGAACGTCTCGCGGCGGCAGGCCGTGCACGAGGTCGACCACGGTCGCGCCGGGGGCGATCCGCTGGATCACGCCGTGGCAGATCCCCACGAACTCGTCCTGATTGCCGTAGTCGGAGAGAAAGGTGATCGGCAGCACGGACCTACTGTCCCGCGCCGGCGTCCCGCAGGAGGGCCTCGACGAGCCCCTCGACGTCGTGGCGGTCGGCCTCCACGTCGACCTCGAGCCCGAGCTCGCGGGCGGTCGAGCTCGTCACGGGGCCGATCGACACGACTCGTGCGCGCGGGGGAAGGCCGCGGGAGTCTCCCAGCGCCTCGAGGAAGTTCCGCACCGTGGACGAGCTGGTGAAGGTCACGTAGTCGGCCGCGGCGACGGCAGCGCGCGCATCGTCGCCGAGTTCCTCCCTGACGGTTTCGTAGAGCGTCAGGACCTCGACCTCGGCGCCCGCGTTTCGCAGCTCCTCGGGCAGGACGTCCCGCGCCCCGGCCGCACGCGCGATCAGCACCCGTTTGCCCCGGACACCGCGCGAGACGAGCTCGGCCGCGAGCGACTCCGCGATCGAGCGCTCCGGCACGACGTCCGCACGGAGGCCGCCGCGCGCAAGCGCGGCCGCCGTGCCCGGGCCGATCGCGGCGAGCGTCGCTCCGGCAAGCGCGCGCGCGTCGCGGCCCTGTGCCCTGAGCGCGTCGAGCAGCAGCTCGGCGCCGTTCGGGCTCGTCAGGCAGATCAACTCGAAGGCCTCGATCCGCTCGACGGCCTCTCTCACCTCGGGCCGGTCGATCGTGGGGACGATCCTGATCGCGGGCGCTTCCACCACGTGCGCGCCGAGCTCGGCGAGCTGCGCGGCAAGCGCGCTCGCCTGGGCGCGCGCGCGGGTGATCACGACCGTACGGCCGCGAAGCGGCGCACGCTCCAGCCACGCGAGCCGCTCCCGCAGCGCCGTCACGGCTCCGACGACGGTCAGCGCGGGGGGGCGGATCTCGGCCTCCGCGGCGTGTGCGGCGATCTCCGAGAGCGGCGCCGTTACGACCCGCTGACCCGGCAGCGTGCCGCGCTCGATCACCGCCGCCGGCTCGTCGCCCGAGCGCCCGTGCTCGACGAGCCGCTTCGCCACCGCGGACAGGGTGCGCACACCCATGTAGAAGACGAGCGTCCCGGGGAAGGAGGCAAGCGCCTCCCAGTCGAGCGCGCTTTCGCGCTTGGACGGATCCTCGTGCGCGGTCACGAACGCAACCGCCGAGGCCTCGTCACGGTGCGTCACCGGAATGCCGGCATAGGCAGGCGCCGCAACGCCGGCGGTCACGCCCGGCACGACCTCGAAAGCAATCCCGGCGTCCGCCAGCGCCTCGGCCTCCTCGCCGCCGCGCCCGAACACGAACGGATCGCCTCCCTTCAGCCGCACGACCCGCTTACCGGCGCGCGCAAGCTCGATCAGCAGCTGGTTGATGCCCTCTTGGCCGAGGCCGGGCTCGCCTGGGCGCTTGCCGGCGTCGATCAACTCGGCGCCGTCGCGGGCGAGCGCCAGCAGCGCCTGCGGGATCAGCCGATCGTGCACGATTGCGTCGGCACGCGAGACGAGATCGACCGCGCGCGCGGTCGCGAGGCCCGGATCGCCGGGCCCCGCTCCGACCAGATGGACGGTTCCGGGCTCGCTCACCGGTCCGAGCCTACGTGGTCTCGGCCCTGCGCAGAACGTCCTCGGCTCCTGCGGCGAGCATGCGCTCGGCGAGGGCCACGCCCAATCCGATGGGATCGCCACGGTCGCCCGTGACCGAGTCGGTGATCCATTCGCTCCCGTCCGGCAGGCCGACGTAGGCAAACACCGTGAGCGTGCCGTCGGCGATCTCGCTGGAGGCGCCGACCGGCGTGTGACAGCTCGTGCCGAGCCGCGCCACGACCGCGCGCTCGCAATCCAGGCGCACGCGTGACGGCGCGTGCTCGAGCACCGAAACAGTCCGGGCCTCACCCGTGCGCGTCTCGAGCGCAAGCATCCCCTGGCCCGGCGCCGGCACGAACCGCCGCACGTCGAGGAGCGCCTGTGCCTCGGACGCGCGCCCGAGCCGCCGAAGCCCCGCGAGCGCGAGCACGATCGCTTCGTAACCGCCCTCGGTGAGCTTGCGAAGTCGCGTGTCGACGTTGCCGCGCAACTCGGCGACCTCGAGATCGGGCCGGATCGCGAGCAGCTGCGAGCGGCGGCGAAGGCTCGCCGTGCCGACTCGTGCCCCCTCCGGAAGCGCTTCCAGCGAGGCGGCGCCCGCAAGCGCGTCGCGAGCGTCCTCGGCCTCGGGGACCGCCGCGATCGCGAGGCCCGCCGGCAGCTCGCCCGGCAGGTCCTTGGCGCTGTGGACCGCGAGGTCGATCTCGCCCGCCAGCAGCGCTTCCTCGATCTCCTTGACGAACCTGGACTTGTCGCCGACCGGAGTGGAAGCGCGGTCGCCCGAGGTCTTGATCGGGACGACTTCGGTCTCGCGGCCGATCGCGCCGGCGACGATGCGCGCTTGCGCCAGCGCCAGCGCGCTTCCCCTGGTGCCGATGCGAAGCGCGTCGCTCAGCTGCCGCGACGACCCCGCCGGCGCCTGATCGGCGTGACGTTCGCGTCAGCGGGCGTGCGTTCTTCGGGCTTCGCCTCGAAGGCCGACTGCGTCTCGGCATCGAGCCCGAAGAGCTCGCGCAGCGCTTGGATGTAGGCGTAGGTCAGGCGGTCGTCCCCGCGCGCTTTAAGCCGCAGTGTCGGCTCCCGCAGCAGCCGCTTGGCGATCGTCGCGGCGACGAGCTGGAGCCGCTCGCGGTCGGTCGCGCTGAGCGACTCCCAGCGCGTGTCGTTCTCCCGGAGCACCTGCTCCACGACGGCGTCGGCGCGCTCGTGCAGAGCGGCGATCGTGGGCACGACGTCGAGCGTCCCGAGCCAGCGACGGAAGCGTTCGAGCTCGTGGTCCAGGAGCGACTCCGCGCGACGCGCCTCTGCCTGTCGGCCCGAAAGCCGGCGCTCTACGACGCGCTGGAGATCGTCGATGTCCTTCAGGAAGACCCCCTCGAGGTCGGCCACTCCCGGGTCGATGTCCCTGGGCACGGCGATGTCGATCAAGAGCAATGGCCGCCCGCCCCGCGCCTGCATGACGGCCGCGAGCCCCTCGCGCTCGACGATGTGGTGCGGCGACGCGGTCGACGAGACCACGATGTCGGCTTTTTCGAGCTCGGCCGGCAGCATGTCGAACCGCACCGCCTGGCCGCCGAACCGCTGCGCAAGCCCGATCGCCCGGTCGTAGTGGCGGTTTGCCACGAACACGGAACGCACGCCGCGCTCGGTCAGCTCTCTTGCGGTCAGCTCGCCGGTTTCGCCGGCGCCGATCACGATCACGCGCCGGCCGCTCAGGTCCCCGAGCGTCTCCTGCGCGAGCTGCACGGCGACGGACGACACAGACACGCTGCCGGAGCCGACGTTGGTCTCGGTGCGCACCCGCTTTCCGGCGGCGAGCGCTTCGCGGAAAAGGCGGTTCATGACTGCGCTCGTCGTGTTCTCGACCAGCGCAAGCTCGTAGGCCCGCTTGACCTGGCCCTGGATCTCGGCCTCGCCCACGATCATCGCGTCGAGGCCGGCGGTCACGCGAAACAGATGTTTCGCGGCGTCCATGCTCCGCAGCGAGTAGAGGTGCGAGATCAGCTCGGTCGGCCGGATGTCAGACTCGCGGGCGAGAATTCCGAGCGCCGCCGTCTCGGCCTCCACGCCGTCGCCGACCACCATGTAGATCTCCGTGCGGTTGCAGGTCGAAAGCACCACCGCTTCGTGCACCTCATCGGTCGAGACAAGCTCGCGCAACACGCCCGCGGCGCGGCCTTCGAGCAACGCGACCCGTTCCCGAAGCTCGACCGGCGCAGTCTTGTACGAGATCCCGAGGGCGAGCAGCTCGGTCACTTCGCCACCTCGATCTGGAGGGGCTCGAACCGAAGCTTGCACTCCGGCCCGGCCGCTTCGAGCATCGCCCGGTGCTCGGCCGGCGCCGCGTAGCGCGGACCTTCGTCGATGCAGCGCTGCACCCAGGCCTCGATCGCGTCGACGTCGCCCCGCCTGACCATGTCCACGAAGCCGGAGTAGACCATGCGCTCGAAGATCACCTTGCGCTCGCCGGGCGCCGGATAGGCGGCCTTCAGCTCCTCGCGAAGCGCCCCGAGGACCTTCAGTGCGACCGCATACTCGTCGCCGTAGCACTCCCCGAGCGAGAGCCTGATCCGCCGGGCGAGGGCCGGGCTTGCGCCACCCGTCGACACCGCGATCGCGAGGTCGCCATGACGCACGATCGACGGCAGGATGAAGTTGCAAAGATGCGTGACGTCCACGACGTTGCAGAGCATCTGTCGCTGCTCGGCATCCTCGAACACTCGCACGTTCGTCTGGTTGTGCTCGGTCGCCGCGATCACGAGGAAGCACCCCTCGAGGTCGCTGCTCTCGTAGGGCCGGATCTCGAGCTCGACCTTTCCTTCGTCGGCCCAGTGCCTCACCTGCGCCGTGGCTGTGAGCGAGACGACCTTGACCTCGGCAGCGGCGCTCATGAGCCCGGCGATCTTGCCTTCCCCGACGTTGCCGGCGCCGACCACGAGGGCACGCCTGCCTGCGATGTCTAGTATCGCCGGGTAGTAGGGTCGGGTCTCCCAATCGCGGCCACGGCGGCGCCAGCGGTCGAGCAGCGAGCGCACACGGCCCAGCGCCGCGTCACCGCTCCCGTTCGTGGCGGCGACCGACATCAGCGCTCCTCGCGGGTGCGATCTCCGCGGCCGAGCCGGCGTTCGGCGAGCTCGGTGATCGACGCGAGCTCGCGCTCGATCCGCTGCAGCTTGGCGGCCATGATCGCGACGTACACGAGGATCAACGCCACGAAGACGCCGTACGCGCCGGCGACATATTTCCCCGCCTCGTGGAGCGGAAGCGCTGGATCGGCTCCGAAGATCACGAGCGTCAGTCGTACGTCGGCCGTGCGGGCACGGTCGTGAGCGGCATGGTCGCGGCCCCGGCGGGGGGCTCCGACTCGAGCAGCCGCCGAAGGCGCTTCATCTGTGCACGCGCATGCTTGGAGGTCAGCTCGAGCTTCATCAGCGTCATGTAGAGCAGCGCGATGCCGAGCACCGAGACCAGGAACGTCAGCCGCATCTCGCCCGGCATGTCGCCGGCGGTCTCGTTCAGGACCCGAGGGTGCACGAGGTTCTGGGCGAGCCGGACCGCGAGGAAGTTGATCGGCACGAACGCGCCCGCGGTGATCGCGAAGACGGACGAGTAGCGCGCACGCCGCCCGGCGTCCTCGATCGAGTAGCGCAGCGGGTAGTAGGTCGCGTAGAGGAGGAAGACGATCAGGAAGCTGACCAGGGTCGGCTCGTCCCAGACCCACCACTTGCCCCAGCTCGCCTTCGCCCAGATCGCCCCCGTCGCGAGCACTCCCACGCCAAAGATCACGCTCATGTGGATCGCGACGTAGGAACGGTGGTCCCAGGTGTCGTCGCGCGTGCGCAGGTGCATGATCGCCATTACGCCCGCCGCCATGAACCCCAGCAGCGCCACGATCGCGAGCGGCACGTGGATGTAGAAGATCTTCTGAATGAACCCCTGGTCGGCGTCGTTGGGGGCATAGAAGAAGACGAGCGCGAGCGCCGCGGCGATGGTTGCCGCGGAAGCTATCGAAAGCCACTTGAGACCGCGTCCGAAAAGCTCCGTTTGCAGGGCTTTCAGTCCTCCATGAGAAAATCGAACAAAGCGTAGGCGAGTAGCCCGAACACCGCATCATAGAGGGCCAGGACTGCCAGCCATTTCGCTACACCGCCGGTGTCGAGCGGGATCGAGAGGAGCGGCTTGGTCGCCGCCGCCGCCGCGATCACGGCCGGCACGGTGAGTGGCAGTAGCAGGATCGGAAGCAGCAGATCGCGCGCGCGGGTGTGGACGGCGATCGACGCGAGCATCGCGCCGACGACCGCGAGGCCGAGATCGGCCAGCAGCGTCACGAGCGCCAGCCGGGGCAGCGCGGCCCAGAAGCCGGAGTCGATGAAGAAGAGCGCGAACACGGGCAGCGCGACCAGCTCGAGCGCGACCAGGTAGACGAACAGCGCGCCGGCCTTCGCGACGAGCAGCGACGTCCGATCGATCGGCGCCATGAGAATCCCGTCGAAGCCCGCCTGCTCGCGCTCGGCCACGAACAGCCGGTTGATGCCGAGGATCGCGGCGAAGAGCAGCGTCACCCACAGCACGCCCGCTGCGAGCTCACCCTCGAGCCGGTCGCGATCGAGCCCGAAATGGAAGATCACGAAGGTCGTCACCGCGAACAGCGCCATCGCCGGCACGGACTCCTTCGTGCGCAGCTCGACGAGCAGGTCCTTGCGCGCGATCGCGAGCGCGGCCTTCAATGCCGCCCCCCATACACCGCGCGCAGAGCAGCGGGCGTGACCTCGCGGGAGGGCGCGTCCACGACCACGCGGCCGTCGCGAAGTGCGAGGACCCGGTCCGCCTCCTCCAGCGAGCGCTCGACATCGTGGCTCACGAGCACGCGCGTGGCGCCGGATGTCCGGCCGATCAGGGCCTCGACGAGCTCGCCGGCCTCGGGGTCGAGATGGGCGTAGGGCTCGTCCAGCAAGAGCAGCTCGGGCCGGTGCAGCACGGCGCGGCAAACGGCGATCCGCTGCGCCATCCCCCGCGAGAGGTTGCTGATCGGCTCGGTTGCACGGCGACTCATCCCGGTGGCGTCGAGCAACTCGCCGATTCGAGTCTCGGGATCTCGCAAGTCGTAGAGGCGGGCATAGAAGATGAGGTTCTCGCGAGCCGTGAGGTCGCGGTAGAGCAGGGTGTCGTGTCCCAGCATCCCCACGTGCGCGCGCACCTCGTGCGCCTGCCGGGGCAGCTCGAATCCGAGCACCTGCACCGATCCTTCATGGGGCAGGAGAAGGGTTGCGAGCACGCGCAAGAGCGTGGTCTTCCCGGCTCCATTTCGACCCAGCACCGCGAGCGTCTGGCCACGCCGGAGCGAGACGCTGACTTCCGAAAGCGCATCGCGCTCTCCGTAGCGACGCACGAGACGGTCGATCCGGATCGCCTCGGCTGTGCGGGGAGGAGTGGCTGCCGGCTCGGGACGCGCCGCCGTGGCCGCGTCAGTGGCCATCGTGCCGACCGGCAGCGTGATCGCCGAGGAGCGCGACCGCGTGGGGGATCGCCTCGCCGATCGCCTCGCCCGCCTCGCCGATGCTCTTCGGGTTGCCGGGGAAGTTGATGATCAGCGTCCGCCCGCGGATGCCGGCGATCCCCCGGGACAGCATCCAGTTCTTCGTATGCTCGCGCGACGCCGCGCGAAGCGCTTCGGCGATGCCCGGCGCCTCACGATCGATCACCGCTCGGGTGGCCTCGGGGGTGACGTCGTCGGGCGCAAAGCCGGTGCCGCCGGTGGTCAGCACGAGCGCACAGCGCTCGGTATCGGCCCAGTGTCGGAGCACCCACTCGATCTTGCTCTGCTCGTCGGGCACGATCTCGCTTCCAGCCACCTCGGCGCCGATCTCGCGCGCAAAGTCCGCCAGCGCCGGACCACCCGCGTCGTCTTCGCGGCCTTCGCTCCTGGACGTGCTGATGGTGATGATCGCGGCCCGCATCGCGTCCCGAGAGATTACGCGCCGCGTTTCCAGTCGCTCTTGCCGCCGGTCTTCTCGAGCAGCGTGATCTCCTCGATCGTGATCCCGCGCTCGACCCCCTTCACCATGTCGTAAACGGTGAGGGCCGCGACCGCGCAGGCCGTGAGCGCCTCCATCTCGACCCCCGTCTTGGCCCTCGTTCGAGCCTCGGCGACGAGCGTGACAAGCCCCGCCGGGTCGATCTCGGCGGCGACGTCGACGTAGGTGAGTGGCAGCGAGTGCGCCAGCGGGATCAGCTCGTCGGTCCGCTTCGCGGCCTGAATCCCGGCGAGGCGCGCCGTTCCCAGGACGTCGCCCTTGGGCGCATCGCCACGAGCGACGAGGTCCGCGGTCGCCGGCGACATCCGCACGGTCGCCCGAGCCCGGGCACGCCGGTCGCTGTCCTCTTTTGCGCCAACGTCCACCATGCGGGCACGACCGCTGTCGTCGAGGTGAGTGAGCGACTCTTGGTCCACCGAAGGAACGGTAGCCGGTGGGGGGCGGCGGAGGATCTCTACCTGTGCGTGGACGTAATTGGACGGGTAGAACGATCGTCCAGAACGGTTTTCATCTCAATCGGCCAAGGGAAACCGTGAGCATGAGCCGAGTCCGCTGGTTCCTCCTCATCGCCCTCGTTGTGCTTCTTGTGTCGGCACTTCCCGCAGTTGGTGTGGGCAACGCCTGAATACTGACCCAGCTGCGCCGGTCGAATAGTGACCCCCCTCGGCGTGGGGCTGGCATCGTCCGGCCGGGTCCGGACCCTCGCCCGGTCGAAGCGATCGAGGCGAGGAGAAGCGGGTGGTTGGCGTGCAGCAGTGGGCGGAGGTCAGGCGGATGAGGCTGGTTGACGGGCTCTCGATCAGAGCGATCGAGCGGCGAACCGGCCTGCATCGAAAGACGATCCGCCGAGCTCTCGCGTCGCCTGAGCCGCCGAGCTACCGGTCGCGAGCGAAGCGGCCGTCCAAGCTCGACCCCCACCGGGCCGAGATCGAGCGCCTGCTCGACGACGAGCCGACGCTCTCGGGCGTCCGTGTTCTCGAGGAGATCCAACTCGACGGCTATGCGGGTGGCCAGACGATCCTTGACGAGTTCCTGCGTGAGCTGCGTCCCCGCTACTTGCCGCCGCCGCGCAGCTTCCAGCGGACCGTCTACCGCCCGGGCGAGCTGTGCCAGTTCGACCTGACCGAGCCCCGCCGCGAGGTCCCGGTCGGCTGGGGGCAGACCCGCCGCGGCTGGATCGTGACCGCGAAGCTGCCTTACTCGCGCGCCTTCGCCGGCGCGTTGGTCTTCAGCAAGGAGTTCGCAGACATCGGCTGGGGGATGAACCGCTGCCTCGGGCGCCTTGGCGCGCTGCCGAGGAAGCTCGTCTGGGACCGCGAGGGCGCGATCCACGCAGGCGGTGGCCGCCCGACGGACGCTTTCGCTGCCTACTGCGGAGCGCTCGGGGTCGGCTGGATCATCCTGGAGGCGGGTGACTGCCAGGCGAAGGGCTCGCTTGAGCGCGACCACCGCTACCTGCACGGCAACTTCGAAGCCGGCCGGTGCTTCGCTAACCCGGCCGACTTCCAGGCCCAGCTCGACGGCTGGTCTGATCAGATCAACGCGCGCAA